>NZ_SMKW01000061.1 GCF_004348985.1 Saccharopolyspora elongata
TGTTAAGCACGCCGCCAGCGTTCGTCCTGAGCCAGGATCAAACTCTCCAACAATGCTGTTGAACAATCCCAGCAGACACTCAAACCCCACAGGGCGAGCGTCATACTCAAAGAAACCACCAACCACCGAAATGGTCGGGGGCATAAAAGAACACTAACCAAAACAGTCCGCTGTTGAGTTCTCAAAGAACACACCCACACCATCACCCAACCCCTAAACCAGGGATCGAAGCTCCGGGGAGCATTTCCTCGTTTTCGCTTTCGTGTTTACCACTGTAGAGCATCGTGTTTTCCCGTGTCAAACCGGGGGGTTCGCTTTCTCAACCGACCCAATTCGTTATCTTTCGGGACCACTTGGCTCTTCAGTTATCAACACGCGTAAGCGTTTCGCTTTATCAAGTCTTGCCTTTCGGGCTCGCCCACTCTACCACTCAGTCGTGGGAGCTTGGTTCGCGACCCCGCGTCAGGCTCGGCCCGGTTTTCCCGGCCCGTGTCGCGCTGACTTGGATAAATTTACACACCCCCGAAACACCCCTTGCAACCACCCCCCTTTAAACGCCTTGGAGGCTCATCGACAGGCCGTTCGTCTGCGAAAACAGGCTTGTCGCCACTCCCGATGTGCCTTCTCAGAGGACCAGCGACAGGAGACGGGAACTCAGGGACTTTCCGTGGGTGTCGAGGGCCAGCGATGTAGTCACCCCGCCGTCGAGCGCTTGGCGGCAGGTGAACTGCAGCCCGCACAGGTTCGGGAGTTCGTAGCGCAGCACCTCGCCCCGGATGTGACCGGCGAGGTGCTCTCGGACCCGTTCCGCCGTGACCTCCCGGGCCAAGAAGGGGAAGTCGTCGTCGCGATAGGGGAACAGCGACAGCGTCGAGGTGTCCCCCTTGTCGCCGGCCCGGCAATGGGCGATTTCATGCAGCAGCATCGTCGACCTCCAGCACCGTCACCCTCGTCTCGACGTCCGATCGGGGAATGAGCGCCGACACGATGCCGATCACCTCGCGGACATCGGCGCGAACACCGCCGCCGCCCGCCGGCCCGTTCGTGTAGAGCGCTTCGACCTCGTGGCACACGACGTCGGCCGCCGTCGGGTCTGGCGCCATCGCCGCCACCCGCAGGCGGCACTCATCCGTCGGCTCGCCCGAGTCCCTGACCGCGCCGAGAACTTCCGCTCTGATGCGCAGCCCGGTGCCGCGCAGCCTGGTCGTGACCACATCCGCTGCCAACCGCGCCCGGCCGGCGGCGTTCGGCCCGGCATAGCTGATGCCGCACTCCGCCCGGTACCCGGCGCGGTAGCCGACGCTCACCTTCAACTCAGCAGGGCGGGCCTGACCGGCGGCGCCGCTGATCCGGACCCGGTCGTCACCGGTCTGCTCCGCGCGCACCGGGCGGAAGTCCAGCACCACGTCGGGAGTGCGGTAGCCGGTCGGGTCGGTCACCTCGTAGAGCAGCTGCTCGCGCACCGTCGCCTTGGAGACGACGCCTCCGGTGCCCGCGAGCTTGCCGATGGTCGCAGTGCCGTCCGATGCCACTTCCGCGAACGGGAACCCCAGCTCCGCCAGGTCCGGCACGTCCTTCACCCCGGGGTCGGCGAAGTAACCGCCGGTCACCTGCCCCGCGCACTCCAGGACGTGCCCGACGAGCGTCCCGGCCGCGATCCGCGGCCAGTCGTCGAGCTCCCAGCCCAGCCGGTGCGCCAGCGGCGCGACGAACAGCGACGGATCCGCGACCCGACCGGTCAGCACGACGTTCGCCCCGGTGTCCAGTGCCGGAAGCAGCGCGTCCGCGCCCAGGTAGGCGTTCGCGGAGACGACCGCGCCGTGGTCGGCGAGCGGGACCCTGTCCTCCAGCGCCGGAAGCCTCAGGTCGAGCCGGTCCAGCACGTCGTCCCCGGTGACCACTGCGATCTTGCCGCGCACGCCCAGGTCCACCAACAGGTCACGGGTGACCTCACCTGCCACCAAGGGATTCGCCGCGCCCATGTTCGTCACCACCCGCACGCCGTGCGCTGCGGCGACCGGCAGCAGCCGCTCGAAGCGCGCACGCAACCGCGGGTCGTAGCCGACCGCCGGGTCGCGCAGCTTCCGCTGCTGGCCGAGCGCGATGGTGCGTTCTGCCAGGCATTCCAGGACCAAGTCGTCCAGGCCGGCCCGCGCCGCGAGGTCCACCGCCGGTCCGATCCGGTCGCCGGCGAACCCGGCTCCGCTGCCAATGCGCATCACAGCACCCCCGTGACCAGCGCGACTGCCGTCATCACCAGCGTCGTGCCGAACGCCCACTTGAAGATGAACCGCTGGTGGTCGCCGAGGTCGACCTTGCTCATCCCGAGCAGGATGAACGTCGAGGCGGTCAGCGGGCTGAGCGGGAAACCTGTGGTCATCTGGCCGAGGATCGCGGCCCGCCCGATGGCGGCCGGATCGCCGCCGAGCGCCGCGGTGGTCTCGGCGAGCACCGGGACCACGCCGTAGTAGTACGCGTCCGGGGTGAACACCAGGCTGAACGGCATGCTGGTGATCGCGGTCGCCACCGGCAGCAGCCCGGCGGCGGAGTCCGGGATGACCGACACCAGGCTCTCGGCCATCGCCTTGATCATCCCGGTGCCGGTCATGATCCCGGTGAACACTCCGGCCGCGAAGATCACCGCGACGACCAGCACCACGTTGTACGCGTGCTTGGTCAGCAGTTCTTGCTGGCCCTGCCAGGACGGCCGGTTGATCAGCAGCGCCGCCAGGAAGGCCAGCAGGAAGAGCACTTCCAGGTCCGCGAGCTGGGCGAGCAGGCATACGACGAGCACCAGCGTCAGGGCCGCGTTGGTCCAGTACCGCACCCGGTCGGCCCCGGTCGGACGGGCGCGGTCCGCGACCGCCACCTCGATGACGCCGAGCCGCTTCCGCTCTGCGCGGCCGATCAGGTAGGCCGCCAGCAGCACCCAGAGGACCCCGGCCAGCATCGCGGGGAGCACCGGGAGGAACAGCTGGCTGCTGTCCAGCTTCAGCGCGGCCATCGCCCGGGCCGTGGGACCGCCCCACGGCACCATGTTCATCACGCCCGCGGCCAGGCAGATCACGCCCGCCAGCACGATGCGCCGCATGCCCAACCGCTGGTAGATCGGCAGCAGCGCGGACACCGAGATGAGGAACGTCGACGCGCCGTCGCCGTCGAGCGCGACGAGCAGCGTGAGCAGTGCGGTGCCCAGCGTGATCTTCAGCGGATCGCCCTTGGCCCAGCGCAGGATGCGGGTCACCGCCGGGTCGAACAGCCCGGCGTCGACCATCAGGCTGAAGTAGAGCACCGCGAACGTGATCATGATGGCCACCGGCGCGACGGTGATCAGGCCGTCGGCGATCAGCGAGCCGAGCCGACCGCCGAAGCCGCTCGCCACCGCGGCGGCGATGGGCACCAGGGTCAGTGCGAAGAGCACCGAAACGCGTCGGGACAGCACCAGGGCCAGGAAGACCCCGATGGTCAGGAACCCACTCGCGGCGAGCATGCAGCACCTCCGTTGCCGGACGGACGTACTGTGATCCGCGTCGCTCATGCGCGTCAAGCAAAAGTTACTGATAGATTAATGCACTGTGGGCATGGATCTGACGCTTCAGCAGCTCCGACTGGTGCTCGCCGTGCACGACGCAGGCAGCTTCACGCTCGCCGGCGATCAGCTCCACCTGGCGCAGTCGTCGATGAGCCGCACCGTCCGCGAGGTGGAGCGCAAGCTCGGCATCACGCTGTTCGAGCGCACCACGCGGAACCTGGTCATCACGCCGGAGGGCAGCGAGTTCTGCCGGGTGGCGCGGCGCGTGGTCGATGCCTTCGACGCCGGGATCAACCACTTCGAGGGGTTCCTGGCCGGCAGTCGCGGCCGGGTGCGGATCGCGGCGCTGCCGTCGCTGGCGGCGATCCTGCTGCCGCCCGTGGCCTCCGCCTACCGGGCGGCGCACCCCGAGGTCGAACTGTCCATTGAGGACGGCATGTCGGACGAGGTGCTGCAGCGGGTCCGCAGCGGCGCGGTCGACCTGGCCGTCACGGTGGTGCCCGAACCGCTGCCGGACCTGCAGGTCCGGCCGATCGCGACCGACCGGTTCTGCTGCGTTTTCCCGCCGTCGCACCGGTTTTCCGAGCGCCGGCGGCTCGACTGGGCGGACCTCGCCGACCAGCCGCACATCGCCTTCGACCCGACCAGCAGCATCCGGCAGCACGCCGAACGCGCCTTCGCCGCCGCACGGGTGCGCCCGGACGTCGTGCTGGAATCGCGGAACATCACCACCGTCGCGGGGCTGGTCGCGGCCGGGCTCGGCGTGGCGGTGATGCCCGGGCTGGTGCTGCCGCTGGTCCAGTTCGCCGGGCTCGAACACCGGGCGCTCGGCGGCCCCGAGGTCCGCCGCCGCATCGCCGTGGTCCGCGACCCGCACCGCCCGCTCGCCGCGGCATCGGAAGCGTTCATGACCGTGATCGGCCAGGCCCAGCACTCGGCCGAGGCCTCGCCGCCGGAGACGATCTGGCTCTGAAGCCGCGAGGGATCAGGAAGGCTTGACCGCGCGGTGGACTGCGACGACGCCGCTGGTGAGGTTGCGCCACTGCACGCCGCTCCAGCCGCTCTCGGCGATCAGCTCCGCCAGCGCGCGCTGGTCCGGCCACTCGCGGATGGACTCCGCGAGGTAGACGTAGGCGTCCGGATTGGAGGACACCGCTCGGGCGATCGGAGGCAGGGCCCGCATCAGGTAGTTCATGTAGATCGTCCGGAACGGCTGCCAGGTGGGCGTCGAGAACTCGCACACCACCAGCCGACCGCCGGGACGCACCACCCGCAGCATCTCCCGCAGGCCGGCGGCCGTGTCGACCAGGTTGCGCAGCCCGAACGAGATCGTCGCGGCGTCGAAGGACTCGTCGGCGAACGGCAGCCGGAGCGCGTCGGCCGCGACCATCGGCACGCCTCGATCCCGGCCGACCGACAGCATGCCCAGCGAGAAGTCCGCGGCCACGCACCACGCGCCGGAACGGGCGAACTCCACCGTCGACACGCCGCTGCCCGCCGCCAGGTCGAGCACCCGCTCGCCCGGCTTCGGAGCCAGAGCCCGCCGGGTCACTTCCCGCCAGCGCCGGTCCTGCCCGAAGGACAGCACCGTGTTGGTCAGGTCGTACCTGCGCGCGACGCCGTCGAACATCGCGGCGACCTCGTGAGGCTTCTTGTCCAAACCGGCCCGAGACACACCCGAAGAGTACGTGGCGGGATCCGCGAGATCACCAGCACGCCCATCAAGTCCGCATCGCGGAATTCCTATTCCGTCCTCCTTCCCGCGATGCCCGGCCACGCTCAGGAACCGGACCGCAACTCGATTCGCAGGCACTCCCTGAACCGCTCCGTCTTCTGGGGGTGCGGCTCCCGCCGCCCCACCGGACGGAATCCGACGCGCTCGTAGAAACGCCGGGCAGCCGAGTTCCCGTCGAAGACCCACAACGCCACGGAGGTCGCACCCCTGCTCAGCGACCACGACAGGACCGCATCGACCAGGGCTTCCGCGACGCCCTCGCCCCGCCACGCCCGGTCGACCCACATCGCCTCGAGCCGTTACTCCGCCTGGGTCGACGCCGGCACTGCCGTGACGACACCCACGGCTTCCCGCTCAGCCCAAGCCACGAACCACGGGCGAGCCGCTCCCGCCAGAACGCCATCGGTCGCGTCCGCTCACCGTCCAAAGTGGAGCCAAAGGCGGCGGGGTCCGCCGCGAGCGCACGCAGCCGCACCTCCCGCAAGGCGGCCAGCTCGCCGTCGACCACCCGACGCACGGAGATCACGCCATTCATGTGACGCAACGGATTTGTTGCACCTGGGCGATGGGGTCGCCGGCGATCCGGCCTGTCAGGCGGCCAAGGGCTCCACACGTGTCGCAACCTCGGAGTAGTGCCCGATCAGCTGCTGGCACAGCGCGGGCCAAGTCCGCCCAGCGACGGCGTCACGCGCCGCCTCGCCGAACCTCGCCCGCAGCTCCGAGTCGCGCAACTCCGCGACGGCGGCGCGCAGCGCATCCGCGTGCACAGCAGGATCTTCGGTCGGCAGCAGATAACCCGTCCGGCCGTGGTCGACGAGATCCCGGGGCCCGCCGGCATCCGGGGCGACAACCGGCACGCCCGAAGCCATCGCCTCCTGCACCGCCTGGCAGAACGTCTCGTGCGGCCCGGTGTGCACGAAAACGTCCAGGCTCGCGTAGATCCGTGCCAGCTCGTCGCCGGTCCGCTGCCCGAGGAAAGCCGCACCGGGCAGCGCCGCACCGAGGTTCTGGCGTTCCGGACCGTCACCCACGACGACGAGCCGCACGCCCGGCATCCCGCCCAGCGCCGCCAACCGCTCGATGCGCTTCTCCGGCGCCAACCGCCCGACGTACCCGACGAGCAGCTCGCCGTTCGGCGCCAGCTCGTGGTGCAGATCCGGATCCCGGCGGTGCGGCGAGAACCGGGCGGTGTCCACGCCCCGCCCCCACCGGTGAACGCGCGGAACTCCGTGCTCCCGCAACGTTTCCACGGCCCACGTCGACGGGGCCAACGTCCGGTCGGCGGCACCGTGGAGGCGGCGTATCCAGCGCCACGCGGCGCGGGCGGTCAGGCCCAGGCCGTACGACTCGGCGAACCCCGCGACGTCGGTCTGGTAAACGGCAACGGTCGGGACGCCGATCCGCCTGGCAGCGGCCAGGCCGCGCGCCCCGACGATGAACGGCGACGCCAGATGCACGACATCCGGGCGGAATTCCTGCAACCCGCGCAGCAACCGGCGCGTCGGGAAGCCGATCGGCAACGATGAAACCAGCGGCAGGTCCATCGCGGGCAGCCGGATCACCGGGAAACCCGCGTACTCCTCCGGGCCCGCTCCCGGCGCGATCACCAGCGCCGCATCACCCCGTCGCCGCAAGTGCTCCAGCACTCGCAGCACGGAATTCGTCACCCCGTTGATTTGCGGCAGGAAGCTCTCGGTCACGATCGCTATGCGCACGCGGCACACCGTGACGGCCCGGACCGGCGAACAGTCGACCGCAACGTGACGGCACCGCCAACGCCAACCGAAGAGCACGCCAACTCGCCGACCCGACCACTCGCCGCGTGCGGCAACTCGCAATCGTGACCTGTAGCTCCACAACCGGTCACCTGAGCGTTGCGCTCCGGTCACCCACCGCACGGAGCCTGGGACGGCATGACGGTCCTGCCCTCCCCGCCCGCGCAGATCGACCCCGCCCTGGTTTCGCGGGCGTTCGAAGTCGCCGGCCGACTCGCGAACGATGCCGCTGACGTGATCATCGCGACCGCGGGCCGGGGAGCGCGCCCCGAGCCCACCGAATCGCCGTTCGACTGGGTCACCGACACCGGCCGCACCCTCGAACGGCACACCCGCCGGATCCTCGCCGACGAGTTCCCCGGAATCCCGGTGTTCGGCGAGGAATTCGACGCCGCGCCCACCACCGTCGCAGAGCACTGGGCCGCTCGCGCCGGTTCCGCGCGGTTCCGCTGGTCGGTCGACCCGGTCGACGGCACCGCCAACTACGTGGCGGGCCTGCCCTGGTGCGCCTACAGCCTGGCCATGCTCGACGAGCACGGGCCGGTCGTCGGGGTGGTCGCCGATCCGTACCGCACGCAGATCTACGCCGCGGCGCGCGGCCGCGGCATGCGCGCCAACGGGACCCCGGTTCGGCTGCCCGTGCAAGGCGAAGCGCGCGGCGGCATCGTGTGCACGGAGCTGACCAAGAACGGGCCGTGGCGCGGCATGGACCGGTTCATCACGAACGCCGCGAGCGCCCAGGTCGGGGTCCGGCTGCTGGGCTCCCCGGCGCTGGCCATCACCCAGGTCGCGCTCGGCCACGCGATCGCCGCGGTCCTCGACTCGTACGAGGAGTGGGACGTCGCTGGTGCGCTCGCGCTGGCCACCGAATCCGGCGCCACCGTGCTGGACCGCCGCGGCGGCACGGCCGCGCTCCCGCTGGACGGGCTGCTGGTGGCCGCGCCCGGCGTCGCCGCCGATGTGCACGACTGGTGGCGGCAGGCCACCGAACGGAGCTGATCGTCAGGCGGCCGTCATCAGCGCGCGGGCGGGAGCCGAACCCGGGGGCGGACCGAACACCGCCGACATCGGCCGCAGCAGCGGGAACTGATCGCGCAGCACCAACACCTGCTCGTGGACCCGGCTGAGATCGGGTGCGGCGACCAGTTCCACGACCGCCTCCAGCACGTGGTCCGTGACCATCCCGAACCTGGCAGCGGCGTCGTCGAGCTGGCTCTGCACCCGGCCCACCACGGCGTCGTCCCGCGACTCGCTGCCCTCCAGGCCACGCCCCAGCTCGGAAAGCGCCCGAACGTTCGGCAATTCCGCATCCATCCGCCGGACCACCGTCTGCAACTGGTGCCGGGCCTGCGTCGAGGACACCGCGTCGACGGCCCGAGCGGCTCGGTACACCGCCTGCTCGCACCGCTGGACCTCGTTCAGCCACTTGTCCGGCAGAGGCGACGGGGACGCGACCGACTGCGTGGCGGGCGGCACAACAGCGGATCCGGCAGTCGCCTTGGCTCTCCGCCTCCGGGCGCAGAAGACGGCCGACATCACCCCAGCCCCGCACGCTCCCGCGATCAAGGCGACGAGCACCTGCACCCAGATTCCGTCCATGTCGAGTTGTGTCCTTCCGCTTCGCCGAAGAGGCATCCGAACCGGTGTCCCGCCCGCGGTCACCGGTCCGACGTTGTCGACCGGACCGAAGTTCCCGAGCGCCCCCCAGATCACTTTGCGCCTGCCGGGCCCCGGAGTTCTTGGGGGAAAGTACTCAATCTGATCGCCTGTGCCGCAGCTCTCGGACCTGATCAGAGCTGCGCCGCGGATCTGGCCAGGTACTGCATGTCGGCGAGCAGGAATTCCATGCCGCCGGTGTGCTCCCCGTCGCGGCCGCCGGGGCGGACGAACCCGCCGAACTCCGTCGGGTCCGGCCGCTCCAGGCGGGCCACCGAGAACACCTCGTCCAGCACCTCGCTCACCTCGCCGCGCACCACCGCCGGATCGACCCCGCAGCCGGCATCCGCCAGCCGGGCCTCGACCGGGTGCGGCGTGAACAGCTCGCCGGTCATCGGCCACACCCGCTGGAACCCGCCCGTCATGCGCCGGGCCGACGCGGCGTTCGCATCGCCGAGGCGGATGACCCACTGCGCGGCGTGGTCGCGGTGCCTCGTCAGGCCCGCGAGGGACCGTGCGGCGAAGGTGGCCAGTACGGCGTCCCGGCTCCGCATCAGCCGTTCGAACACCGCCACCCGCCACGCGGTGTACAGCAGCAGCCGCGCGACGGTGGCCGAGAAGCCGCCGTCCTGCCCCGGCCCGCAGTCGATCTCGACCAACCGCACGTTGCGGAACTCCGCGGCGGTCCGGAAGTACGCGAGGCTGTCCTCGCCCCGCCCCACGCCCTCGACCTCGCCCGCGCGGTGCAGCAGGATCCTGGCTTCTCCCAAGAGATCGAGCGCAATCGCGCCGAGCGCCGCGGCCTCTTCCAGCTCCGGGGCGCGGACTCCCCACTCGGACAACCGGTGCGACAGGACCAGTGCATCGTCGCCGAGCATCAGGCAGTACTGCGCGAGATCCGGAGCGGACACACCATCCGGAACTGAACGATCCACAGTGGACATGGCAGGTGCGCCGAGCACCCACTGCTGCACATCCGACGCACTGGACTGCACTTCAGACGTGTTCATGGCGACCTCGCAGACGCGGGCCGGCGGCCGGGCGGCACGTGCGAACCGCTTCCCCATGAGCAGTCCACATCGGTCGTGCGAATCCGCCGCTAGCCCCCTTACGGCGGGGAAACCAGTGTCACACCACCCGACCGGATTAGGGAAGCCTGATCAGCGGCACAAGGGACCAAGGACTCACCGCGCGGTCGGCCGCCGGAGCAGCCAGTACACCGGCAGCAGCACCGCCCACAGCACGGCGAGCGAGCTGGACACCGGCAGCAGCGAAAGGGTCATGTTGCGGCCGGCCACGCGCACCAGATCCGGGTTCCGCGAGTCGTACTCGACCCGCACCAGCTGCCCGGCCTGCAAGTCGGCCGGGTAGAGCACGCCGTTCGGCGGGATGTAGACGCGGCCCTCATCGGTGTTGAAGCGCACCACGGTCCGGGTCAGCGAGGCGTCCACCACCTCGGCCACCGCTTCGCCCTTGGACTCCTCGATGGTCCGGTCGTTGATGAAGCACGCACCGACGATGGACAGCCCCATCACGGTCATGAGCAGGCCGAACACCAGCACGCCTCGCGCCGCACGCGCTCGGCCCCGACGACGGGGCGGCACCGCAACCGACTGGTCACCGTCCGTGCTGGTCTCGGTCACCGAGTCGGCCGCGTTCTGCGCCACCGCATCGCTCGCCACGGTGACCGATTGTAGGCACCCCGTCGACGGCCACGCGCATGCCTTCGGTGCCGCCCACCTGTTGGAGAGCGACGCATACCCTCCAGGAGTGGCGACTACACCCAGGCTGCTGACGGCGCGAACCCGAAGGCTCGAAGCGGGCGACCCCCGATACGACAGTCCCCTGCTGGAACTGCTGCCGACCGACGCCGTGCTCAGCTGGGTCCGCGACGGCTCCGGGCTCGTCGGCTGGGGCTGCGCGGCGCGCCTGGACGTTGCCGGTCCCGACCGCTTCAACCGGGCCGACGACTGGTGGCGAGAGCTCTGTCACCAGTTCGAGGTCGACGACTCGGTCGGGCTGCCCGGCTGCGGCCCGGTGGCGTTCGCCAGCCTGGCGTTCGCCGACGACCCCGGGCACTCGGTGCTGATCGTTCCCGAGGTCGTCATCGGGCAACGGGACGGTGTGCGCTGGATCACCACGATCGGCGACGGCTCCACCGAACAGCAGCCGGTCGAGCCCGTGCACCCGCCCGGCACGGTGTCCTACAGCGACGGGCAGCTGTCCGCGACCGGCTACCGCCAGGCCGTGGCCGAGGCCGTGCACCGCATGCGGCAAACCGGCGACCTGGACAAGATCGTGCTCGCCCACGACCTGCTGGCCAGCACCTCCGAGCCGCTCGACGCCCGGTTCCTGCTGAACAACCTCGCCGCCCGGTACCCGACCTGCTGGACGTTCGCCGTGGACGGCCTCGTCGGCGCCACTCCCGAACTGCTGCTCGAACGCGAGGGATACGAGGTGCGGTCCCAGGTGCTGGCCGGCACGGTTTGGCCGCGCGAGGGGCACACCACCGAGCAACTCGCCGCCGAGTTGATGGCCTCCGCGAAGAACCGCAGCGAACACGCCTACGCGGCGGAGTCGCTGGCGGTTCGCCTCCGCCCCTTCTGCAGCGACCTCACGGTGCAGAACGAGCCGGAGGTCCTCCGCCTGCGCAATGTCCTGCACCTCGCGACGAACGTCGAAGGCAAGCTCAGCGAAAGCGGCACCCGCAATGGCGCAACGCTGCTGCGCATGGTCGCCGCGGTGCATCCCACGGCTGCGGTCGGCGGAACCCCGACCGATGACGCCGTGCAGGCGATCAGCGAGCTGGAAGGGATGGACCGGGGGCGCTACGCGGGGCCGGTCGGCTGGCTGGACGGCAGCGGCAACGGCGAGTTCGCCGTGGCGCTTCGCTGCGCCCAAGTGGAAACCGCCGCCGCACCCGGCACCGAGGCCGAGCGCGGCGGCGGCAGGATCCGCCTGTTCGCCGGGTGCGGAATCGTCCCCGAATCCGACCCCGACCAAGAGGTCGCGGAGGCGGAAGCGAAGCTGCTCCCGGTCCGCGAAGCCCTCGAAGGCGTCCGCTAGCGAATCAGTGGTCGTGCAGCAGGGCGTGGGTGCGGTCGATCTCCGCCACGGCCTTCGGCGGAGCCACCGAAACGCGGGTCGCGCTCGCCGGCACGCCCGTCGCCTCGCCGACCGGCGGCCTGCCCTTGGTGAACAACCAGGTGTTGAACAGCTCGTCGAGCTGCTTGCCGGAGCGCTGCTCGGCGAGCGCGATGAACTCCTCGATCGTGCCGGTGGAGTAGCGCTTCTCCGCCACCCAGGTCCGGATGATGTCGAGCAGGGCCTCGTCACCGACCACGTTCCGCAGAGCGTGCACGGTCATCGCGCCCCGGTCGTAGACAGCGTCGCTGAACACGTCCCCCGCGCCGGGATCGCCCGGCAGGACCTGCCAGAACGGGTCGTCGGCCGGGTGCGACGCGTAGTAGTGGTCGAACAGCTCCTGCGCGGTACCGGTGCCCTGCGCCTCCGACCAGAACCACTCCGCGTAGGACGCGAAGCCCTCGTTCAGCCAGATGTTGCGCCAGGTGTCCACCGACACCGAGTCGCCGAACCACTGGTGCGCGTTCTCGTGCACGACCACCGAGGTGTTCGCCCCGTTCCGGAAGAACAGGTGGCTGTAGGTCGGCCGGGTCTGGTTCTCCAGCGCGAAATTCAGCCCCTCCGAAGAGACCAGTCCACCCTGCGCCTCGAACGGGTAGTCACCGAGCAGGCCGGTGAGGAACTCCACGACCTCCGGGGTGCGCTCGACGCTGGCCTTCGCCGGGCCCGCGAACTCGCCGAGGTTGTCGGAGTACGCGGTGACGAGCGGCTGCCCGAACGCGCCGGTCTTGGTGCTGATCTCGTACTGCCCGACGCCGATGAACGCCAGATAGGTGGCGGTCGGCTTGGTCGTGCGCCACTGCCAGGTGGTCCAGCCCGCAAGGCTGGCGGTCTTGGTGTTCACACCGTTGGACACCACCTCGGTGCCGTCCGGCACCGCGACGGAGACGTCGAAGGTCGCCTTGTCCCTGGGGTGGTCGTTGCTCGGGAACCACCAGGCGGCGATCTCCGGCTCCCCGACCGCGAGCGCACCGTCGGAGGTGCGGATCCACGGCTTCAGGCCACCCACCTCGACCGTCGACGGCACGCCCTCGTACTCGACGACGAAGGTCGCGAGGCTCCCCTCGGGCAGCGCGTCCGACGGCGTCACCGTCAGCTCCGAGCCGTCCTGCGAGAACTGCGCGGGCGCGCCGTTGACCCGCACCGACTTGGTGGGCAGCGCGAAGTCCAGGTTGAACGCCGTCAGGTTCTGCGTCGGCTTCGCAACGATCGTCGTGGTGCCCTGCAGATGGTCGTCCGCGGGCTGGTAGCGCAGCTGGATGTCGTAGTGCGAGACGTCGTATCCACCGTTGCCGTAACCGGGGAAGTAGTCGTCTCCCGCACCGGGAGCCCCCGGTCCGTCACTGCCGGCCAACGCCGGTGTGGCGAGCAGAGCCGTTGCGCAGCACGCCGCCGCCGTGGCTCGCAGGCCGTGTCGTCGAAACACCTGCCACCTCCTCGAACATCATGGTCGCTAGGAGAGTAAGGAGGCTCCCATCGACCAGGCATGTTTTCGGATCACAGGTTTTTCCCACAGTGCAGCGAAAATCCGCGAACGAACGCGGCGGGAGCACCGGCGACGGCCGACCGACCGCTCCGATCTGCGGATAAATACCCACCTTTCGAGCGACACCGGTCGCCCCTGCCTCGCCCGACGAACGTGTGACGCCGATCGCCCCGACTGCAGGGCAAATCGAATCCCGAGCGGTGAGAACACCGGTGCGCAGCCGGAACGGCCGTGCCAGGTGCCCGGGAATCTTCCGTCTTGGGGCGGCGACGAGCTCAGAAACCCTCCGGATGGCTGGAAAGCCAGCGCGCATAGCGATGCCGGAGCGCGTCGCGTTCGGCGACGGTGGGAAGCAGGACGTCCGAGCCGCCGTCGTAGGGGTGGTGAATCCGCTCCAGGGACGAATCGGCGATCATGACCCCTCCGCTGACGTCGTCGGCAACGGAACGAAGCAGGTCATCGCCCGCGCCGCGCCGCCACACGGTCCGGCTGACGAACAGGTGGGTGTAGGAGACGAAGTCGGGATCGGTCTCGTCCGGGTTGTTGCACACCGAGGTCCAACGGCGGGCATCGGGCTGCAACCGCGCCTGCTCGTCGGGCCGTGCACCCGGCTCAGGACTATCCGACCAGTCACAGGTGATGAGGTAGACCTCTTGGCCGATGAACAACTCGTCCAGGATCGTGTTGTACCGGTCGAGCAAGGTCCGGTACTCGTCGGCGGTGTCGGGATACCGCTTCGACCCCGGCAAGCTGTGGAACCGGACCCACCGATCCCGATAGGCGTGCTTCAACTCGTGGGCCAGCGGAGGGCACTGCGGCCAGCGTCGTTGCCAAAGCTCCAGGAGATCGCCACCAGCCACCCGAGCACGATATCGAGCAGGCTGGCCGGCCAGCCCAGCCGTCAGCCGAGCAGTGCCGTGCGAACTGCGGCCAGCAAGCGCTGGTGCACCGAACGCAGCGCGGTGCGATCCGCCCGCACCTCAACGACGCGCAGGCCCGGCCGCCACTGCAGGGCAGCGGTGAGCTCGGATCGCTCGCGCACCAGCACGTGGTCGACACCGTGCGCCGCGCAGAGGTTGCCGATGTCGGTTCCGTGCGGCGTGGCGAAGACCCGCTCGAAGGCCTCCCGGTGCTCGGGGCTTCCCTGTTCCAGCAAGGCGAAGATGCCGCCGCCGTCGTCGTTGAGCACGACGATCGTCAAGTCCGGCCGCTGTTCGTACGGCCCCAGCATCAATCCGTTGCTGTCGTGCAGGAAAGTCAGGTCCCCCAGGAGTGCGTAGGCGGGTTGACCGTGCGCGACCGCGGCGCCGATCGCGGTCGACACCGTGCCGTCGATGCCGGCCACGCCCCGGTTCCGGTGCACGACCACATCGGACCGCTGCCGCGCGGCCAACGCGACATCGCGGCTCGGGTTCGACGACCCCAGGACCAACAGGGCCTGTTCCGGCAACGCATCGACGACCTCGCGCGCCACCGCGGCTCCGCTCGGCCAGCGCTCCAGATCGAGTGCGGCGTGCAGTGCCTCGGACGCCTTCTGGTCGGCGTGCTGCCACGCGGTAAGCCAGTCGGGATCAGTATCTCCCGGCGCGGCACCGAAAGTCTCCGCGACCTCCCGCAAGTTGTGCGCCGGAGCAGCCCAGTCCACCCCACCGTGCGCGAGCAGCACCTCCACGCCGGTATCCGCCAGCAATTGCTGGACCTGCCGGAAAACAGTCGGGCGACCGACGCACAGCACCTGCTCGGGACGGTGCTCCTGCATGAACTCGGGCAGGTTCAGCAGCCACATTCCGGTGCTGATCGCCGCCGAGCCGCCGACACCCACGCCACCGGATTCCGCCAACACCGGCCAGCCGTACCGATCGCCCCACTCGCCGGCTTTCTCCGCACCCCAGTCGGCGACGAGCACGAGTCCGCGCCGAGCATGCACCCGGGACAGTTCGCTCGGCGCCTGACCTCGCTCGGAGACCTCCGTCCACCGTGCATCGTCCGGGCGGCCGGCCAGCGACTCGCACCACTGCTCGTCCCCGTCCGGCACCAGTGGTTCCCGGAACGGGATGTTCAGGTGCACCGGGCCGCCTCGCCCGCTGCCGGCCGCGGCGTGCCAGGCCCGGCACATCTGGCTTCGCCAGTACGCGTTCTGCCCCGGTCGGCTCTCGGCGACCGCGAGCTCGTCGAACATCCGGACCTCGGCGCCGAACAGCCGGTGCTGATCGATGGTCTGGTTGGCACCGGCCGCGCGCAGCTCCGGCGGGCGGTCCGCGGTCAGCACGATCAGCGGGACGCCCGAGTGGTATGCCTCACTGACCGCGGGATGCAGATTCGTCGCCGCGGTACCGGAAGTGCAGACCACCACGACCGGCGACTGCGTCCGCGACGCCAGTCCTAACGCGAGAAAACCCGCGCTGCGCTCGTCGATGCGAACGTGCAGTCGTAACCGCTCTGCGTGCGCGGCTCGGTACAGTGCGTAAGACAGAGGTGCGTTGCGGGACCCCGGGGAGAGCACCACCTGCCGCACCCCGTTGCGGACGAGCTCGTCGACGATGACCTCAGCCTGGGCCGTGGACGGATTCAACCGATCACCTCTGAACATCGCTTGCGAACTCCGGCCGAGGGGGCCATGGTCCCCCTCGCCCTCGTTCGCGCAAGCGCCGGGCAGCTGCGGGGAGGCCCCCGCGCTGAACGCCTGCTGCGCCTATTGTCCCAGGTGTGCAGAATCCCCGTGTCTCTGAGCTGTTCGATCCGGCTTTGTGGGAGCCCGTCGCGGGCTTCGACTTCACCGACATCACGTATCACCGCTGCGTCGAGGACGGCCCCGGGAAAGGCACCGTGCGCATCGCGTTCGACCGCCCGGACGTCCGGAACGCCTTCCGCCCGCACACCGTCGACGAGCTGTACCGCGCCCTGGACCACGCGCGCATGACCAGCGACGTCGGCTGCGTGCTGATCACCGGCAACGGCCCGTCCACCAAGGACGGCGGCTGGGCCTTCTGCTCCGGCGGTGATCAGCGGATCCGCGGCCGTTCCGGGTACCAGTACGCCGACGGCGAGACCTCCGACACAGTCGACCCGGCCCGCGCCGGGCGGCTGCACATCCTCGAGGTGCAGCGGCTGATCCGGTTCATGCCGAAGATCGTCATCGCGGTCGTGCCGGGCTGGGCCGCCGGCGGCGGGCACAGCCTGCACGTCGTGTGCGATCTCACGCTCGCCAGCGCCGAGCACGCCCGCTTCAAGCAGACCGACGCCGACGTCGGCAGCTTCGACGGCGGCTTCGGCTCCGCCTACCTCGCCCGCCAGGTCGGCCAGAAGTTCGCCCGCGAGATCTTCTTCCTGGGGCGGCCCTACACAGCCGAGCAGGCGCACCAGATGGGCATGGTCAACGCGGTCGTCCCGCACGACGAGCTGGAGGCCACCGCGCTGCAGTGGTCCCGCGAGATCAACGGCAAGTCCCCGACCGCGCAGCGCATGCTCAAGTACGCGTTCAACGCCATCGACGACGGACTGGTCGGCCAGCAGCTGTTCGCCGGCGAGACCACCCGCCTCGCCTACATGACCGACGAGGCCGTCGAGGGGCGCGACTCGTTCCTGCAGAAGCGGACCCCTGACTGGTCCGCCTTCCCCTGGTACTTCTGAGCCGTCG
The DNA here is from genome assembly GCF_004348985.1 of Saccharopolyspora elongata. GTDB lineage: Bacteria > Actinomycetota > Actinomycetes > Mycobacteriales > Pseudonocardiaceae > Saccharopolyspora > Saccharopolyspora elongata. The sequence continues at coordinate 16,966 of NZ_SMKW01000061.1, forward strand.
GGACCGGTTCCGGGCGGACCCGCACCGCTTGCTCCGGCGCGGAACCGGTCTCGTCCACCATCTCCCGCAGGCCACCGGCCGAAGAGGTCCGCCAGCAGGTCGGCCGGGCACACCAGCACGATCAGAACCATCATTTCTTCGACTCCTCCCAAGCGCGTACCAATTTCATCGGCGGAGAATTCGAACACTTGATCGCTAGAACAGGTGATCGAGTGTCGAAGTTCTCGCCGCAGCCGCAAGGTCCCCGAGGCCGGTGCTCCCCGACAATGGGCAGATGCCGAACGCCCGCGACCTGCAGCCGCTTCCCGTGCCACCCGGATCCGGGGCGTTGGCCGTGCTACCTGCGCTGACGCGGGCACTGCACGGTGCCGGACCGGCGCTGCTCCCGGTCGCCGCGGGAGACGCGGCGGAGTCCCGCCGACTCGTCGCCGCCCTCGCCGACGGCACGCCGCTGACCGCCGCCGAGGACCACCCCGACGATCCGACGGCGCTGGTCATAGCCACCTCCGGCTCCACCGGCACCCCGAAGGGCGTGCTGCTCCCGGCGTCGGCGCTGCGCGCTTCCGCCGAAGCCACCCACCGCCGCCTCGGCGGCCCCGGCAACTGGCTGCTGGCGATGCCCGCTCACCACGTCGCCGGCATCCAGGTCCTGGTGCGGGCGCTGCTGGCGGGCACCAGCCCGCACGCCGTCGACACCTCTGCCGGGTTCCGCCCTGACGGGTTCGCGGCGGCTGCCCGGCACGTGCTCGCCGCAGATGGCCCGCACTACACGGCCCTGGTGCCAACGCAGTTGTCCCGGCTGCTCGACGCGGGTGGGGATGGCCTTGCCACGCTGCGCAAATTCGACGCGGTGCTGCTCGGCGGCGCCGCTACACCGCCGGCCTTGCTGCGCCGGGCCCAGGACTCCGGTGTGCAGGTCACCACGACGTACGGGATGAGCGAGACCTCTGGCGGCTGCGTCTACGACGGACGACCGCTGGACGTCGCGAACGTCCACGTCGACGAGGCGACCGGCCCGATCCGGCTGGCCGGACCGATGCTGGCCAGGGGATATCGGCATCAGCCCGATGCGCCGGCGTTCGCCGACGGCTGGTTCCGCACCGGCGACCTGGGCCGGTGGCAGGACGACCGGCTGGAAATCCTGGGCCGCGCCGACGACATGATCATCAGCGGCGGGGTCAACGTGGCTCCGCTGCCGGTCGAACGGATCCTCACGGAACAGCCAGGAGTCCGCGAGGCGTGCGTGCTCGGCGTGCCCGACCAGGAATGGGGGCAGGCGGTGGTCGCCGCAGTCGTGCCCGCGGATCCGGCCGCCCCGCCGGCCGAGGACGCGCTCCGGGCCACGGTGCGCGAGCGGCTCGGCGCGGCAGCCTCGCCGAAGCGCATCGCCTTCCTCCCGGAGCTGCCGCTGCGCGGGCCTGGGAAGCCGGATCGGCGCGCGTTGGCGGCACTGCTCGTTTCCTGAATCCGGGGAGGCTCTCGCCGACGGTCCTCGCGGGTGCGCGAAGATGACTCACATGGCGACTGTCGCTCAATGGATCGAAGGCGCTCGCATCCGCACCTTCCCGAATGCGATCGCACCAGTGCTCGCCGGCACCGGCGCGGCGGCGGGGATCGACGGGTTCGACCCCGTGACCGCGGTCCTGGCGCTGCTCGTCTCCATGCTGCTGATCATCGGGGTCAACTTCGCCAACGACTACTCCGACGGCATCCGCGGCACCGACGACGACCGGGTCGGCCCGTTCCGCCTGGTCGGTTCGGGTTCGGCGAGGCCGAGCGCGGTGCGCGCGGCGGCCTGGACCTGCTTCGGGCTCGCGGCCGTCGCCGGGCTCGGCGTTGTGATCCTAAGTGGACATTGGTGGCTGCTGGCCGTCGGCGCGCTCTGCATCGCCGGGGCCTGGTACTACACCGGCGGCAAACGCCCTTACGGCTACGCGGGTCTCGGCGAGCTCGCCGTGTTCGTCTTCTTCGGCCTGGTCGCGGTGCTGGGCACCATGTACGTGCAGGCCGACACGATCTCGGGCTCCGGCATCGGCGCCGCGGTGGGCATCGGATCGCTGTCCAGCGCGGTCCTGGTGGCCAACAACCTCCGCGACATCCCGTCCGACCGCGTCACCGGCAAGCGCACCCTCGCGGTGCTGCTCGGCGATCGCGACACCCGCACGCTCTACGTCGCGCTGACGCTCGTCCCGTTCCTGATCACGGTCCTGATCGGGCTGCGGAACTCCTGGGCGTTGCTCGGTTTCCTCGCCTTGCCGCTGCTCATCGTGCCGTTGCGCGCCGTGGCAGGCGGGTCCCAGGGCCGCGCCCTGATCCCAGCGCTGCGCGACACGGGCTTCGCCATGCTGGCGTGGGCGATCCTCACAGGCGTCGCCGTCGCGATCGGTTGACGCGGATGGTCGCTCGGGAACTCGTTCCCGCACCGGCTGATGTGGCACGAACGGCCTGTTCGCCTCGATAGACGAGGTGGACAGGCCGTTTGCTTCAACCGCACCGGCTAGAGGCTCAGGGAGCCGGTCACACCACGACGGCCGTGAGCACGTACTCCGCGACGAGTTCGGCCTTCTCGCACTGAGCGGTGCTCGCTTCGCCGGCCGTCACCGAGACCTGCAGCGTCGCGCCCGCCACACCGGCGAACACGGTGCAGTCGCTCGCGCGCATCGTCCGGGTACCGCGAACGGAACCCAGCTGGACCTCTTCGCGGCCGAGCGTCGCGAAGCCCTCCGGTTGGGCTCCGATCAGCACGGAACGGCCGCCCGAACTGGCCTGGAAGGTGCAGCCGCGCACGGGCGGATCGAATCCGATCTCCCGGAACTCCCCGCGTTCCACCGGAAACGCCAGGGCGCTCAACTCCTCCCGCTCGACCAGGCCGCAGAGTTGGTCGGCAGGCAGATCGGCGAGCCGTTTCTGCTGTTCCGGCGGCACTTTCCGGGTGATCGACGGGCTCGCGGATTCCGTCGCGGACTCCTCGGCCGAAGTGGTCGGCGTCGGCGGTGCGGAGGCCAGCGATGCCTGCTCTCCCGACGTGCAACCGGCCACCACGCCGAGCAACGCGACCGCGGACAGCCAACCCCAACGCCTCACCGACACACCAACCTTCCTGCGCGGGCTCCCGCGTTCAGTCTGCCCGGAACTCGCCGGTGGCGTGGAAGCGGTCCAGCGCCGCGGTCGGCGCGGCCAGGTCCAGGCCGCGCTCGGCGACCCAGGCGTCGTCGTAGTAGGTGTGCGTGTAGCGCTCGCCGCCGTCGCAGAGCAGCGTCACGATGCTGCCGCTGCGACCCTGCTGGAGCAGCTCCGAAACCAGGACGAAGACGCCCCACAGGTTGGTTCCGGTGGAGCCGCCCACGCGCCGCCCCAGCGCCTTCTCGACCCAGCGGATCGTGGCGATCGACGCCGCGTCCGGCACCTTGATCATCCGGTCGATCGCCTGGCCGACGAACGAGGGCTCCACCCGCGGCCGCCCGATGCCTTCGATCAGCGAACCGGAGTCGCTGGTGCGGTTCGGGTCGCCGTCCCGCCAGGCGTCGAAGAACACGGAGTTCCCCGGATCCACGACGGCCAGCCTCGTGTTGTGCCGGCGGAAGCGCAGGTAGCGCCCGATCGTCGCGCTGGTGCCGCCGGTGCCCGCACCGACCACCACCCACGCCGGCTCGGCGTGCGGTTCGAGCGCGAGCTGCTCGAAGATCGATTCGGCGATGTTGTTGTTGCCGCGCCAGTCGGTGGCCCGCTCGGCGTGCGTGAACTGGTCCATGAAGTGGCCGTCGAGCTCGGCGGCCAGCCGGCGGGACTCGTCGTAGATCGCGCCTGGCTCGTCCACGAAGTGGCAGCGGCCGCCGTGCCACTCGATGAGCGACACCTTCTCGCGGCTGGTGGACCTGGGCATCACCGCGATGAACGGCAGCCCGAGCAGGCGCGCGAAGTAGGCCTCGGACACCGCCGTGGATCCCGACGAAGCCTCGATCACCGGTGTGTTCTCGGTCACCCAGCCGTTGCAGATCGCGTACAGGAACAGCGATCGGGCCAGCCGGTGCTTGAGCGAACCAGTCGGATGTGTTGACTCGTCCTTGAGGTAAAGATCGATGCCCCACTCCGCGGGCAGCGGATAGCGCAGCAGGTGGGTGTCCGCGCTGCGGTTCGCGTCGGCCTCGATGATCCGCACGGCTTCGCTGGTCCAGCCGCGGGTTCGGGCGCAGGAGCGGTCGATGTCGTAGTTGTCGATCACTGCACGTCCGCGGTTCGCTCGCCGCGCAGCTGGGCACGCAGTTCGGCGCGGCGCGCCCCGCGTTCGGCCATCCCGGCGGCGACCTTGCGACGCAGGCCACCGAAGACGAGCAGCGACAACGGCATCGCCACCACGACGGCCACCGCGAGCGCGACCAGCATCGGAACGTGCACCAGGACCAGCAGCGCAGTGACTGCGGCCACCAGTCCCAGCCTGGCAAGGGTGTAGAGCGTGATGTCGCGCGTGAGGTTCGGCTGCGCGCCCTGGTCCGAGGTTGGGGCTTTCTGCTGTTCCTGCACGTCATCCAGGGTAGAGCAAGACGAGCCGTGCCCGGCCGGGCACCTTCCGGCCGAGCCGCCACGGACGCCCGAAGCGCCGTTTTCGTCCCTTACCTTCCCTTTACCTAAACCCAAATGTTCGAGTACCTGGCCATCGAGGTGCCAGGATGCGACCGGAATGCCCGAAAACCCACTACTCGCAACGTGGAGGTCACCTGTGACCGCGTCGACCCAGCAGCCTCGCCAGAACGGTCAGGAGCAGCTCCTCACCCCCGGTGAGGTCGCTGCGCTCTTCCGGGTCGATCCCAAGACCGTGACCCGGTGGGCGACCGCCGGCCGGATCGGTTCCATCCGCACCCCCGGCGGCCACCGCCGCTTCCGGGAGTCCGAGGTCCGCACCCTGCTGGCCGAGCTGACCAACGACGTCAACCGGTCGGTCTGAGCGGCGATCGGTGCGCCGAGCCGACGCCTCGGCCGTCGGCCAGCGCCCCGCCACCGAGGACCTGAAGATCGCCGGCGGTCCCAGCGACCGCCGATCCAGGTGGCGCCTCGCCCCTCAGCGAGGCGCCACCTGGATCCGTCTGCGATGACACCACCTGCGACGACGACAACCACGCCCGGGATTGGCTAATCTCGAGGCGGAACAGTTGGAGGTGGCCACGATGATCTACGTTCTGGCAGCGATCGGTGCGCTCACCATCGCCGTGCTGATGTGGAAGGCCTTCGGCCCCCAGGCGACCGGGGAGGCCCGACGGCGCCCCCGGCAGGCGCCGATCGCACCGGACGACGATCCCGACTTCCTGCGCCGGATCAGCGAGCAGCAGCGCAAGCAGCGCCGCAGCGAAGAGGACTGAGCACGGCGTCGGGGCGGGCGGCGGCGCCCACCCCGACCGGCCGTCAGCCCCGGTTGCGGCCGGAAGCCTGCGGGAAGTCGTCGGCCACGATCGCGGCCAGCTCCAGCAGCGCCATCCGGGTGGGCATCTCGAGCTGGTCCAGCTCCACCTCCGCACCCTCTTCCAGGTGCGGATCGAACGGGATCTTCGAAACCGCGCGGCAGCGCGACCCGAAGTGTGCGGCCAGCTTGTCCACGTCGACCTTGCCGGACCCCGGGCGAACCGAGTTGATCACGGCGACGGACCGGGCAACCAGATCGCCGTACCCGTGCGCGTCCAGCCAATCCAATGTGGCCGAGGCGCTGCGCGCCCCGTCGATCGAGCTGGACGACACGATGACCAGCGAGTCGGCCATGTCCAGCACGCCCTTCATCGCGGAGTGCATCAGGCCGGTGCCGCAGTCGGTCAGCACCACGTTGTAGAAGTGCTCCAGCAGCGTGACGGTGCGCCGGTAGTCGTCCTCGCTGAACGCCTCGGAAACGGCTGGATCCTGTTCGCTGGCGAGGATTTCCAGCCGGCTCGGCCCCTGCGAGGTGTACGAGCGGACGTCGCTGTACTTGCGGATCCGGTGCGCGTCCCGGAGCAGGTGCCGCACGGTCGCGGTGGTCTCCAGCGGGATCTTCTGGCTCAGCGTGCCGCGGTCCGGGTTCGCGTCGACGGCGATCACCCGGTCGCCACGCAGCGAGGAGAAGGTGGAGCCGAGCGTGGCGGTGGTGGTGGTCTTGCCCACGCCGCCCTTGAGGCTCAGCATCGCGATCTTGTAGCAGCCCTGCAGCGGCTGGTTGATCCGGGCGATCAGCTCGCGCCGCCGCCGGTCGGCCGGGCCCTCGCCGAAGTTCACGGTCTTGCCGCTGGCCAGGTAGACGGCCTTGCGCCAACCCGACTGGGGTGACCGTTTGGTCGGCCGGAGCAGCTGAGCGGACGAGAGGTCCTGGCCGAACGGCTGATCCCCGCCGCCCGCGGGCTGGGCAGCCTGGGGGTATGACGAATACGACTGCTGCGGGCCCGGTTGCGGCCCGCCTTGCTGGTTCTGCTGCGGGTAAGGTCCGGACGGTCCACCGGACACCTGCTGGTACGGCCCGGACGGTCCACCGGACACTGGCGGATACGGGCCGGATGCTCCACCGGACACTGGCGGATACGGGCCGGACGCTCCACCCGAAACCGGCGGGAAGGGTCCGGAAGGTCCGCCGGAAACCGGGTAGGGACCCGACTGCCCTCCTGGCACCTGGTGCGGGCCCGAGGCGTTCGGCTGGTGGTGCGGACCGGAAACCGTCGGGTCGCCGTACTGCGGGCCCGCCGGGAACTGCTGCGGGCCGGACTGGCTCGGGTCGGCGTACTGCGGCTGCGCTGCGGCGCCGCCCGGCGCACCGCCCGGGTAGTACGGCTGCGGGGCGTCCCCGACCGAGTACTGGCGGGGTTGCTCGGCCTGCGACGGATCGACGTACGACGGCGTCGGGTGTTCGGCGGGATGCGGTTGTCCCGGCGAGGTCTCCGGGTCGGCGTACTGCCCCTCCGGCGCCGCTCCGTTCCCGCTGCCCGTGGATTGCGGCTCGGCGATCGCACCGTCGGCCTGCGTCGCGGCGGTGCCCGTCTCGCGCCGCGCTTCGGGCTCTTCGTACTGTCCGGTCACCGTTGCCGTCCCTCCAACAATCGAGTCGCGCCCTGCCGGACCGAATCGAGATCTCCCCGTCTCCGCAAGGCACGGTAGTCCCAGATATACCCACAAGTCACCGGGGGTGGCCGGTCGGCTCCGCAAACGATCACCGCCCGCCGAACCTGGCTTGTGCAGGTGGCGGGCGGTGTTCCGGGAATTGCGGTCGCAGCGGCCGGTTTTCGTCCTCGCCCCGGTCGGGGCGGATCACCGGCTCACAGTCCAGCGTACGAGTGAAGCCCCGCGACGACGATGTTGATGAAGAACAGGTTGAAGATCATGACGGCCAGACCCAGGATGTTGATCCACGCCGACCGGACGCCCCGCCAACCGGCCGTGGCCCGGGCGTGCAGGTACGCGGCGTAGACGACCCACGCGATGAACGAGCAGGTCTCCTTCGGGTCCCAGCCCCAGAACCGACCCCAGGCGGCCTCGGCCCAGATCGCGCCCGCGACGATCGCGAACGTCCAGACCGGGAAGATGATCACCGTGGCGCGGTAGGCCATCCGGTCCAGCGCCTGGCTGGTCGGCAGCCGGGGGCCGAACTTGGCCAGCTTCAGCGGGTTGTTCTCGTACCGGGACCGCAGCAGGTAGAGGACGCTGGCCACGCCGGCGAAGAGCAGCACGCCGCTGGAGACGATCGCCGCCGCGACGTGGATCACGATCCAGTACGACTGCAGCGACGGCTGCAGCGGCGCGGCCTGGGCGTAGAGCACGGTGCCGGACAGGAACAGCAGCAGGATGACCGGCAGCATCAGGAAACCGCCGAGCCCGCGCAGCTGCGTCGGGGTCGCTTCGCGCCGCTCCGCGCGCATCTGCCGGAACAGCACGATGACCCAGGCGACCACCGCCGCCAGGCAGATCGCCGAGCCGAACTCGTACATGTTGCCCCACGGCACCCGGCCGGTGGCGAAACCGCGAAGCAGGAGGGAGGCCGCGTGGACCAACGCGCCGAGCACGGTCATGGCGACGGCCATGCCGCCGAGCCGCTCGCTCAACGGGCGCTTCGCCGGGGTCTCCACGTGCCCGATCGTCGGCGTCGCGGCGGCCCCGCCACCGGCGTTGACCAGGGCCGGCTCCTTCTTGCGGGCGCCCGCCCCGGTCCTGCCGTAGGCGAACTCCGCGAAGTACAGCAGCATCGCGGCGATGTAGACGACCACGGATGTGGCGTACGCCATGTCGCTGTAGGTCGACAGCGTCTGATTGACCGGCATCAGCTCTTCCTTTCGCGCGCGGGCCCAGCGACCGCGCGTGACTCCGGCGAGTGGTCGACGCCCGTGCCGAGGAGATCGGCGGCCAGCCTGGTGAACTCCTCGCCATAACCGGCCTGGTCGGTGCGGGCGAGTCCGCCGACTTCGACAACGGTACGCGCGGAACCGGGTTCGTCCGGTTCCGGGTTCGGCACGACGCGGACCCACACGCGGCGGCGCTTGATGGTCAGCGAGGTGCCGATGCCGAAGATGATCGCGATGGCGAAGCCGAGCACCCACGGCTGGAACGGGTCGTGCGAGACCTGCAGGTTGGCCCAGCGCTTGACCGCGTCGAAGCGGACCTTGGTGCCGTCGTCGAGGGTGATGTCCTCGCCGAGGCGCAGGTTCTCGCGGGCGACCCGCTCGAGCCTGCCCTGATCCACCATGGACTGGTCGACGCCGAAGATCGACTGGCCGCGACCGGAGTCGAGGCCGAGGTCGCCGCGCAGCACGTCCACGGCGACGGTCGGGTCCAGCAGGTCCGGGAAGCCGGAGCTCAGCACCTTGCCGTCGAAGGCGGCGGTGGGCGCGAACAGCCCGGTGATCGCGAGCTGCTTCTGGCGTCGCTGCACGTCGTCCTGCACGCCCGGCGGGTCGAACTTGGTGGCGCCCTGCGACAGCATCGTCTGCACGGAAACCGGCTGCCACTGGATGATCCCGGTGCGCTGCTGGCCGTCGGGGAACGTCACCGTGAACTGCGGGGCGTATCCGTTGCCGGTCAGGTAGACGCGGTCGCCCGCGATGCGCAGCGGGTGGTTGACCTGCAGCAGGTACGGCTGCCAGGTGTTGGTGTCGAGGTCGTCATCGACCTGGTACTGCATGTCCACGCGGAAGCTCTCGACCTGCCCGGTCGGGAGGTACTGCACGTCGAAGTCGTTGACGCGCACGCAGAACGGGTTGAGCTGGGTGCCGTCGACGGTGAGCCCGGCGCGGAAGGAGTCGTAGTTGTAGGTGCCGGCGTTGCAGAACTCGGAGCCGTTGGCCACCACGATGACCTGGCCTTCGTAGCCGTACAGCTTGCCGCCCGCGACGCTGATGAGCATGCCCACCAGGGCGAAGTGGAAGACGAGGTTGCCGATCTCGCGCAGGAAGCCGCGCTCGGCGCTGATGGACCGCCCGCCGTCGGCCTCCTCGCGCTCGACCATGCGCCAGCGGCGCAGCCGCTTGCGGGCGGAGGTCATGACCTCGTCGACCGAGGCGTCGAGGGTGGCCTTCTCGTAGTGCGGCATCCGGGCGAGGTTGCGTGGCGTCCGGACCGGCTTGCTGCGCCACTGCTTGTAGTACTCCCAGCAGCGCGGCAGCAGGCAGCCGATCAGCGAGATGAACAGCAGCACGTAAATGGAGGCGAACCAGACGGAGCTGAACACCTCGAACGCGCCGAGCTTGTCCAGGATCGGCGCCAGCGTCGGGTAATCGCCGAAGTAGCGGTCCACTTCGGACTGGTTGAGCGAGCGCTGCGGGATCAGCGCGCCGGGCAGCGAGGCGAGCGCGAGCAGGAACAGCAGCACCAGCGCGGTGCGCATCGAGGTCAGCCCGCGCCACGTGTTGCGCAGGAACGCCAGGGTGCTCTTGAGGAATCCGGGCATCAGATCAGCGTTTCGAAACCGGCGATCGGCTCACGCAGCACTGCGATCAGCTCTCCCCACAAACCGGTGACGAGCAGGAGGCCCACCACGATCAGCAACACGCCGCCCGCGATCTGGATGGCCCGGGCCCGGCGGCGCAACCACCCGGTGCTCCGGATGGCCCACCGGGCACCCAGCGCGAGCAGCACGAACGGCATCCCCAGCCCCAAGCAGTACGCGGCGACCAGCAGGATCCCGCGGACCGCGGTGCCGGTGGTCGCGTCGGTGGCGATGGCGATGGACGTCACGCCCGCCAGCGTCGGCCCGAGGCACGGGGTCCAGCCCAGGCCGAACACGGCGCCCAGCAGCGGCGCACCCCAGATCCCGGCCCTGGGCACCCGGTGGATGCGCAGGTCGCGCTGGAGCACGGGCACCAACCCGACGAACACCAGGCCCATCGCGATCGTGACCACGCCACCGATCCGCTGCAGCAGCAATTCGTTCGCCAGCAGCGCGTCGGACAGCCCGAGCAGCAACAACGTCCCGGACGCGAACACCACGGTAAACCCGGCCACGAAGAGCAGGGCCGCTCCGGCGACCCGCCAACGCCCGCGGCGGCTCTGCCCGGCTTCCGCGACGTTCACCGGCGGGGCGTCGGCACCGACGACACCGGCCAGGTAGGCCAGGTATCCGGGCACCAGCGGCACCACGCAGGGCGAGGCGAAGCTGATCGCCCCGGCGAGCGCTGCGATCGCCGCCGCGAACAGCAGCGGTCCGGTCGCGGCGAGCTCGGTGGGGTTCACACCTCGAGGGTAGGAAAGTCAAGAGGGCGATCTACCACCGGGCTCGGTGAACCGGCCCACATCTTTCCTGGTGAACGCGTTGCGCAGGCACGACACGGGCTCGCCAGGGCCTAAAGTCCCGCATTTTCAGGACCACCACCAGCCCCTTCCGAACCGCCGTGAGGCGAGCATCACCATCAGGCCCCGGCACGTGCTTCAGGCTCGGCCCGCCGTTTTCGCGCGAAAACGGCGCCCACACCACCGGCACCGCTGCGCGGGACGCGGCTCAGCGCGGTTCGGCGGCGACCTTCTGCACCTCGGGGAGCAGTTCGCTCTCCAGCATCTCGGTCAGGAAGACCGCCGCGACCCGGTGCTGCCGGTCGAGCACGATCGTGGCCGGCACGGTGCTGCGCGGGAACTGCCGCAGCGCCAGCAGCGTGCGTCCCGCCGGATCGAAGATCGACGGGTAGGTCAGGCCCCGGTCGCGGTGGAAGTCCGCGGCGGCCGACTGGCTGTCCCGCACGTTGATGCCGAGCACCTGGACGCCCTGGGCGGCGGTCTTGTCCTGCACCGCCTGCAGGTCGTCGGCCTCCGACCGGCACGGCCCGCACCACGAGCCCCAGATGTTCAGGACCACGACCTGGTCCTTGAAGTCGTCCAGCCCGAGCTGCTTGCCCGGTTCCAGGAGGCTGTCACCGGACATCCCGCTGACCCGGCCGCGCTGCTCCGGCGGGTAGAAGATGCGGGTCTGCCCGCCGGGCGAGACGAAGGTGAACTCCCCGCCGCCGCCCTGCGACACCGCGTCGTCGCCCTGCGTCGCGCAGCCTGCGACCAGCGCTAACGCCGCCGCGACCAGCCCGAACCGCACCACCAGTCGTTTCATGCCCCTGTCACCTTCGGATCGGTCTCCCCGGCCGGTTCGACGTAGGCGATCCGCACCAGTTCCTCGCCGCGGAACACCAGGCTGGTCAGCGACGCCAGCGAGCACTGCCGCCGCCGCGGGTCGTGCCACATCGGCTTGCCCTCGAGGAACCGGCGCAGCGTCCAGATCGGCAGCTGGTGCGAAACGCACACCGCCTCGTGGCCGACCGCCGCCGACCTGGCCCGGTGCGCTGCGCCCAGCATGCGGTGCGCGATCTCGAGGTACGGCTCCCCCCACGACGGCCGCAGCGGGTTCCAGAGCTTCGGCCAGTGCTTCGGCGACCGCAGCGCACCGTCGCCGACCGAGACCTTCAGGCCTTCGAAGCGGTTGTCGGCTTCGATGAGCCGGGCGTCGGTCGCCACGTCGAGCTGGAACGTCGCGCCGATCGGCACGGCCGTCTGCTGCGCGCGCTGCAACGGCGAAGCGACGACGTGGGCAACGTCGCGCCCGGCCAGGAACTCCGCGACGACCTTCGCCTGCTGCTCTCCCCGGTCCGACAGCCGGTACCCCGGCAGCCGCCCGTAGAGGACGCCCTCGGGGTTGTGCACCTCGCCGTGGCGCAGGAAGTGCACCACCGTCTTCTCGCCGGTCATGCCTCCGCCCCCGGGGCGGTGGCCGCGGCTGCGGCGCGGGCCGCGTGCGGCAGCGCTTCGGCGATCGCTTCGAATGCCGCTTCGTCCATCGCCGCGTTGACGAACCAGGATTCGAACGCGCTCGGCGGCGCGTAGACGCCGCGCCTGAGCAGTTCGTGGAAGAACGGCGGGAACCGCCAGACCTGCTGGGCCTGCGCCTGTTCGTAGTTGTGCACCGGCGTCTCGCTGAAGAAAACGCTGACCATGTTCGCCGCGAAGGCGACCTGGTGCGGCACACCCTCGGCGGTCAGCGCCGCGCCGAACAGGTCGCCGAGCCGCTTGCTGTTGCGGTCCAGCGCCGCGTAGACCTCGGCGTTGGCGGCGCGCAGGTTGGCCAGCCCCGCGGCGACGGCGACGGGGTTCCCGGACAGCGTGCCCGCCTGGTAGACCGGCCCGGACGGGGCGAGGCGGGCCATGATCTCGGCGCGACCGCCGAAGGCGGCCGCGGGCAGCCCGCCGGACATCACCTTGCCGAACGTGTAGAGATCACCGGCGACACCGTCGACGCCGAACCAGCCGGCCGCGGAGACCCGGAAACCGGTCATGACCTCGTCCATGATCAGCAGCGCCCCGGCGGCGTTGGTGATCTCCCGCAGCCCGGCGTTGAAACCGGGCAGCGGCGCGACCGCGCCCATGTTGCCCGCCGCGGCCTCGGTGATCACGCAAGCGATCTCGTCGCCCTGCTCGGCGAAGACCTGCCGCACGGCGTCGAGGTCGTTGTAGGGCAGCACGATGGTGTCCGCCGCCTGCGCACCGGTGACGCCCGGCGAGGTCGGCAGCCCCAGCGTGGCGACCCCGGAGCCGGCGCTGGCCAGCAGCGCGTCGACGTGGCCGTGGTAGCAGCCGGCGAACTTGACGATCTTCTGGCGGCCGGTGAACCCGCGGGCCAGCCGCACGGCGCTCATCGTCGCCTCGGTGCCCGAGTTGACCAGCCGGACCTGCTCGACCGGCTCGACGCGGTCGATGATCTCCTGCGCGAGGTCGATCTCACCGGCGCCCGGGGTGCCGAAGGAAAGGCCGTGCGAAGCGGCTTCCTGCACCGCCCGGACCACGTCGGGATGCGCATGGCCGTTGATCATCGGGCCCCAGGAGGACACCAGGTCCACGTACCGGTTGCCGTCGGCGTCCCACAGGTAGGCGCCTTCGCCGCGGACCATGAAGCGGGGCGTGCCGCCGACCGAGTGGAACGCCCGGACCGGCGAGTTGACGCCTCCCGGGGTCACCGCGAGGGCGCGCTCGAACAGCTGCCGCGACCGCGGAGCCGGATCGTCGTTCGAGTTCGATGCGGGGTTCGCAGAAGCTGTCACGTCACCAGTCTGACAGGCGCGGCGAAGTGACCGGTCACACCCCGTTCGACTCCCGGCGGCGGGCCCGCAACGCCAGCGCCAGCTGGCGGATCGCGTCGAGCAGCAGCAGCCCGGCCAGGGTCGCGGCGCCGACCGCGGCGGCCAGCCAGCTCCCGATCGACCTGGTGACGACGTCGACGGCGCCCTCCGGCCCCGGCAGGTAGATCGTCACCGTCCCCTGCCGCCACGACCACCAGGCTGCGAGCGCCAGCCCCACCGCCACGACCAGCTCGATCCCGGCCACGGCGGCCCGCCATGGCTGGTTCAGCCCGGCCGAGCCGGTCGGCGCATCGGCGTGCTCGACGTCGTCGTCGCTGAGTCGCGGCCCAGTGGCGGGCCACGGTTCCGGAGTCGTCACGCGAAGAAGCGTCTCATGACCGATCGTGCACACCGCAAACCAGCGGCCAACCGGCCGGACCGGCGACGCGCGTGGTCACTCCTCCACGAGCCGGGCGAGCGCCGACGACAGCGCTTCGGGGTTCTTCGCCCAGGCCAGGACCACCTCGTCGGGTTGGAGCCGGAGCGGGACCTCGCCGGTTCCCTTCGGGACCGTCCAGCTCCCGCCGAGCACCCGCGCCCCCACCGGCGCGCCCACGTCGGTGACCGCCGCGATGCGGCCGACCTCGAGTTCTTCCCGTCCCAGCACCAGCTGCGCGGGCGTCAGCCGCACCGAGACGAGCCGGCGACGGCCGTACACCCAGATCGCGGCGGCCACCGCGAGCCCGCCGCCGGCCAGCCCCCAGAGCGGCGCGTTCACCGGGCCCGGCGTCAACGCTTCGACACCGAGTCCGAGCAGCGCGAATGCCGGCCCCCACAGCACCGGCCACCAGCTGCTGCCGCGCTCCGAGTACAGCACCGGTTCAGTCATGCTCACCCGTCAGCCAGTCCGTGCTCGGGCGCCGCCACATGAGCACCGCGGCGGCCGCGCCGAGGATTAGCACGATCACGTTCACGCTGAACACCGCCCCGGTGCCCAACAGCATCAGCAGGTGCACGACCGCGAATCCCGACAGCACGCCGCGAGCCCACGCGCGCCGCCGGAACATCAACGCCCCCAGCACCAGGTAGGCCGCCACCAGCACCGCCGCGATTCCGGTGTTCACCAAGAGCAGCTGCTGCGCGCGGTCTGCCGCGTCCGCAGGCGTGGCCTGGTCCTGCGTGATCAACCGCCCCGCCAGGTCGCCGCGTCCGATCCACATCAGCGCCGACTGCAACGCCAGGACGAGCGCCACCACCCACCACAGGACGATGGCGAGGCGCAGTGGTCGCGGCGAATCCATCAGAACCGGCCCGCCGCCTTGAAGTACCAGTTCGACGGCTTCAGGTAGACCAGCGCGGTGAACACGAGCATCCCCACCAGGCCGAGCCCGGTCTGGCTGTAGGACAACGCGAAGAACGAGCCGGGCAGCTGACGCTGGTCCAGGTCGCCGGTCATCGTCATGCTGCCGCCCTGGATCAGGCTGATGACGCCGACCAGCATCCAGATGCCGGCGAGGACCGTGAGCGTGATCCGCGCCCAGTTCTTCCCAGCCCGCATCTTGAAGCCGAAGAGGATCCACAGCCCGGTCAGGATCAGGTAGATGATCGTGAGGACCACGAAGAAGAACAGCAGGAAGCCGTTGGCGATGGACGCGAGCTGCCGGTCGATGTCCGAGTCACCGGTGGTGCCGGCGATGGAGTCGTTCACGAAGCCCTGCAGCATCAGGTAGCTCAGCACGGAGAGGACCGTGGCGACCAGCGGCACGACGACCGCGATCCAGAACGCGATCTCGACGGTGATCGGCCGCTGGAACGCCGCCAGCTCCTGGGCCGGCACCGGCGGCGCCGCGAACGGATTCGACTGCGGGTACTGCGAAAACCCGCCCTGCGGGTATTGCTGCGGAAAACCGCCGGAGGGAGTACCGCCCTGCGGGTACCCACCTTGTTGCCAAGGATTTTGCGGTGGAGTCACGCGGCAAACAGTATGAACAGGGCAGACCCGCTGTCCACTTGGTTGGTCAAACTCACCTGCCCGCCACCAGCTTGATGTAGTCGGTCGACGGCTTCAGGAACACCAGGAGCGTGAACAGCACCGGCGTGACGAACGCCAGGAACATCTGGAACATGCCGATGATCGCGACGGCCGAGATCATCGGCAACCCGTAATCGGTGAGGCTGTACGTGAAAGTGATGATCGAGTAGAGGTCGTAGAGCAGCCAGAGCGCGGCGAGCACCACCAGCGCGATTCGCGCCCAGCCGCGCCCGCGGCGCAGCTGCAGCGAGAACACGATCCAGAGAGCGGCGCACATCACTGCGGCGAGGGTGAAGCCGCCCTCGAAGAGCATGAAGGACCAGGAGCTCCACACGTACTTGCCGAACTCGACGAGCAAGACCACCAAGGTCAAGACGCTCAGCATCGCGGACAGCGGCGGCACCACGAGGCCGAGGATGCTCGCGAGCTTCAAGGTGCCGGGCGCGGGCGGCTTCGCTCCGCGCGGCGGCTGCTGCGGGTGCCCGAACTGGGCCTGCTGGGGGTACCCGAATTGAGCCTGCTGCGGATAGCCCGGCTGCGGCTGGAACTGCTGCGGATTGGGCCCCTGCGGCGGCCAAGGGTTCTGCGGCGACGTCACTCGCCGACCGTAATACAGGCGATCAGCCGGGCGGGCCGACTTCGGGGACATCCGGGAGCCGGACGACCACGCCCACGAGCAGGGCGGGGCCGTCCACGTCGCCCACCGGACTCACCTGCCCTGCACGGCCTTGAAGTAGTCGTTCGACGGCTTCAGGAAGACCAGCACGAGGAACAGCACCGTCGTCACGATCACGAGGAACATCTGGACCATGCCGATGATCACGGTTGGCTGGCTGATGGCCTCCCCGAAGTCGCCGCCGACCGCCAGGAAGAACGAGACGATCGAGTAGAGGTCGTAGAGCAGCCAGAGCACGGCCAGGACCACCAGCGCGATCCGCGCCCAACCACGCCCGCGGCGCATCACCAGCGAGAAGACGATCCAGAGGATGGCGCACACCACCGCGGCGACGGTGAAGAAGGCGTTGACCGCCAGGACCGACCAGGCGCTCTCCAGGTAGTCGCTGAGCATGACGAGCAGGACCACGAAGCTGATGACGCTCAGCACCGCGGACAGCGGCGGCACCACCAGGCCGAGGATGCTCGCGAAGTTCACAGTCCCGGGCAGGCGCGGCTTGCCGCCGGGCACCTGCTGCGGATGACCCATCGGTGCCTGCGGATAGCCCGCGGGCTGCGGGTTCGGGTTCTGCTGCCAGGGGTTCTGGGGCGACGTCACCCGAAAACACTAATACAGCGGACCATCCCGACGTATCGAAAACGCGCTCAGCGGTGCCGGCCGTGCTGGAAGTACTGGTTCGACGGCGCGAGGTACGCGAAGACGATGGTCGCCGCCACGGCCAGCAGCTGCAGCAGGGACAGCAGCGAGGCCGCGATGCCGCCGCCGGCCACCGACGGGATCGTGAGCAGGATCCACACCGCGCCGATCACCGTGATGACGATCCGGGCCCAGTTCCGCCCACGGCGCATGAAGAACAGGAACATGATCCACAACGCCGCGATGGCGACCACGATCACGACCACCATCACCAGCACCGCGTTGTAGATGCTGCGCGCCTGGTCCATCGTGATCGGCTGGCCTTGCGCGGCGGTCTCCTCCAGCACCGCCTGCAGTTCGGAGTCGGACACCAGCAGGAACGACGCCGCCAGCATCGCGAAGCCCACCACCACGCTGGCGATCCCCGACCAGAAGGCATAGTCGATCGTGGTCGGCCGCCACGGCCCGGACAGCTCGTGGCCGGGCACCTGCGGGTCGCGCTCTGGTTCCTGCGGC
The DNA here is from genome assembly GCF_004348985.1 of Saccharopolyspora elongata. Lineage (GTDB taxonomy): Bacteria > Actinomycetota > Actinomycetes > Mycobacteriales > Pseudonocardiaceae > Saccharopolyspora > Saccharopolyspora elongata. The sequence goes on from NZ_SMKW01000061.1 coordinate 34,349, forward strand.
GGTGTCACCTGCTCCAGGTTAGGAACCGCGGAGCCCGGCGTCCAGGCATTATGACCAACCGTTACCCGGCCGCCCCGTTGCGTTACCGAGGCGGCGGCTGCGCACCGCGTAGAAGAACCGGTTCGCTTCCGGGCGGTACATGAACACGATCGCGGCGATCTGGACGAGCATCACGACCAGCGAGAACGCGACGTCCGCACCGGTGATCCCCACGCCGGTGAGCTCGCGGATCAGCTCCCCGCCGACCAGCGAGACGGTGAGCACCGTCATCAGCGCGTTGAAGACCCCGAAGCCACCGAAGACGGTGAGCACGACGCGCGCCCAGTTTCGGCCTTCCAGCATCCGCCGGGACAACATCAGGTACACCAGCAGGATCAGCGCCTTGAGCAGGAACGTGAACATGATCCCGCTGTTGGCCGCGGCCTCCAGGTCCTGCGTGGTCATGGTCGGCTGGATGTGCCGCAGCTCGGCGATCAGCTTGGGCCGGTCGAGGAGCTGGACGAACGCCTGCACGACGCCGAGCAGCACCGATCCGATCCACAGCCACTTCGCCGTCTGCAGCGCCTGCGGCGCCGACGGCGGCTCCGGCTCGGGCACCGGTCGGCCGAACGCGTCCACACGCTGCCCCAGGTCCGTCATGCCCGCGCGTCCTGCAGCCAGCGCGCGGCTTCGACCGCCCAGTAGGTCAGGACGATGTCGGCGCCGGCCCGCCGGATCGAGGTCAGGGTTTCCAGCACGGTGCGCTGCCGGTCCAGCCAGCCGTTGGCGACCGCGGCCTCGATCATCGAGTACTCGCCGGACACCTGGTAGGCGGCCACCGGCACGTCGGCCACGCCGGCGATGTCGCGCAGCACGTCCAGGTAGGACATCGCGGGCTTGACCATCACCATGTCGGCGCCCTCGGCGAGGTCCAGGTCGGCCTCGCGCAGCGCCTCGCGGCCGTTGGCCGGGTCCTGCTGGTAGGTCTTGCGGTCGCCCTGGAGCTGCGAGTCCACCGCTTCGCGGAACGGGCCGAAGAAGGCGGAGGCGTACTTCGCCGAGTAGGCCAGGATCGAGGTGTCGCCGAAGCCGGTCGCGTCGAGCGAGTCGCGGATCACGCCGACCTGGCCGTCCATCATTCCGCTCGGGCCCACCACGTGCGCCCCGGACTGGGCCTGCACCACGGCCATCTCGCCGTAGATCTGCAGCGTGCGGTCGTTGTCGACGTTGCCGTCCTCGTCCAGGACGCCGCAGTGCCCGTGGTCGGTGAACTCGTCCAGGCACAGGTCGGCCATCAGCACGGTGTCGTCGCCGAGCTCGGAGTGCAGGTCGCGCAGCGCGACGTTGAGGATGCCGTCCGGGTCGACCGCACCGGAGCCCTCGGCGTCGTGCGTGGTCGGCACGCCGAAGAGCATCAGCCCGCCGACGCCGGCGTTGACGGCGTCGACCGCGGCCTTGCGCAGCGAGTCACGGCTGTGCTGCACGACGCCGGGCATCGACGCGATCGGCACCGGTTCGGTCGCGCCCTCGCGAACGAACATCGGAAGCACCAGGTGGCGGGGCTCCACGGAGGTCTCGGAAACCAGTCGGCGCAGCGCGGGGTTGCGACGCAGTCGGCGCGGACGGTGCGAGGGGTACATGACAGCGGCTCCCCAAACAGGCTCGGCGGGGTGACACCTTAAGCGTAGCGATCCGACAGAACGGACGAGCCGAGGGCTCGGCCTGGCCCGCAAACCTCGTGAGCGTTCAGCCGGTAAGGACCGGAACCAACGCTCACGAGGTCAGCCTCGGAGCCGCCCGGCCTTGAGGGCGTCGAGGAAACCACCGAAAGCCGCGGCGCCGAAAACCAACGCCGGGCCGTCAGGGTCCTTCGAGTCCCGGGCAGCGGTGGCGCTGGATAAGCACGCGACCTCGACGCAGTTGTTCGCCCCGTTCTGGCTACGGCTGCTCCTGCGCCAGATGGGAGTCAAGTGTGCGATTTCGACACAGTTGTCGGCGCCGTTCTGGCTACGAGTACTCCTCTGCCACGTGACGGTGAGTTCAGACGCACGGATCATCGTCCCTCCTCATCGAACTTCAGAGATCGAAGTAACCAGCCTTGAGCGCGTTGACGAACACCGACCACTGCGGCCGGTTGACCGCCAGAGCGGGGCCGGCGGGATCCTTGGAGTCGCGCACTCCAGTTCCCGAGCTCAGTAATGGTGCGATCTCGACGCAGTTGGCGGCACCGTTGTTACTGCGGGACGACTTGCGCCACGGCCCGGCGACCTGGAGTTCCGGCGCGAGCATCACTGTCACTCTCCTCCTCCTTCTTCGATGAGCCGGTCGAGGAAAGTCAGCGTTTCTCGCTCGGCAATCGATGTTCTATGAGCTTGATCGAACGCGATCGCGTACTTCTCGGTGTGCTGCTGGCGGTCGTACCACTGCCCATCGATGAACGTCTCGGCGTAGGCGAAGGTCACAACGGGATCGCCCACGTACAGCAGCGAGAACGAGTTCCCGAGAGCCGTGTGCGCTCCTGAGCTGAACGGCAAGACGCGCAGCGAGACATGCGGCAACTCGGCGAAGGTTTTCAAGAACCTGAGCTGTTCCAACAGCACTCTCCGGCCGCCAACCTCACGGCGAACGGCAGCTTCGCCAAGGATGAGCGTGACGCGCGGCGCATCCAGTCCGATGAGGTGTTCTTGCCGCGTCATTCGACGCTCCACCGCATCCTCAACACCGCGTTCCGGCTGCAAGATCCCCTGGGACAACAGGGCTCGCGCGTACTCCCTGGTCTGCACGAAGCCTGGAAGCAACTCTTCGTGGAAGACCTTCAGCTCCTGCGCGGCGACTTCCACAGCGACATACGTTTGCGCCCACTCGGCGATCGGTGGGGTTGCCGTGTCCCGCTTCCGGGCCTCTCGAGCGAGACCTTGAACGTACTGCTGTTCCGCCTCCGAAAGCTCGTAGAGCTCAAGCAGGCGGTCCACCTCGGTAGCGACGAGCTTCCGTTGGCCCGTCTCCACGAGGTTGACCTTCCTCGAATACCAACCGAGCTTGTCGGCAACGGTGTTGGCGTCCAGCCCGACGCGCTCGCGATACGTGCGCAAGGACTGCCCCAGCACCAACCGATACGCAAGCGGCGGCGGCGAACTTCCCATGGCCCAATCCTCTCGGCTCCCAGACATCGGCGGAAGACCTCTTGCGCCAACAAAGCACGCAGCTAGATCACTCCATCGATCGACTTCAAACTGTGCCGTCGCAGTTGTACCGTTTCATCTTGTCGATCAGTGACGATCTGTAATCACTTCGGCACTCACCGATACAGGTTGTCACTGCCGACTTCTCGCGGAACGCACGGGAGCGGAAACGGGGAGGACACGTGGGCTCTATCGAGCAGGCGGAGGCGTGGTTGCGGCCGCATTTGGGGGCCGTCGAAGCGAGCGTTCGGGCCGGGTTCCGGTTCTCGTACCTGCCGACGCTCGACGGAGTCCTTGCCGTGCAGGGGTTTCGGGTGCTGGACGGCGCGATGGACATGTACCTGGCGCGGTCGGCCTTCGACGCCTTAGCGGCTCGGATCAGGGTCGACGACCTGGAGTTCCACGCCTCGCCGCCGCCGCTGTGGCACGCCCGGGGCGCGGTTGCCGACGTCGTGATGGAACTGCTCGGCCTACCTCCCCACGGCTCGCCGGGAGCACCGGCGCTCGCCCTCTGCCGCCCGAGCGAGCTGTGGATTCCCGGCGACTCCGTGAACTGATCCCATCACCGAAAGGGAATGCTGATGACCTCGCTGTTCGTCCTCACCGCCGGCCTCTGCACCGCGCTGACCATCTCCGGATGGGCATGGCGAGCCTTCGCCGTCTACGGCCAGCACGCCGGAGGCGGCGATGGGGCTTTGACGGTGTGGCAGTTGATCGCGCATGTCGAGGCGGAGCGACAACAGCGCGAGCACAGCGGCAGGCACCGGCTCCGGGAACTCGAGCTCGAGCCTCAGCCACCTGTCGACGCACCAGAGATGCCGCCGCTCGACCTGCAACAGCGGGTCCTGGACTCCCTCTACCGCATCTGATCGAGCCTCGGGCCGGACGGTTGACGACCCCGACGTCCCCCGGCTCTCGCGGGCCGGTCGGTGCGTTCCCCTCCCCACGCACCGACCGGCCATTCCCCTTCAAAAGCCGGTTCCTCGCGCCTGGTGATTGCTAGCTTCCACACATCTGTTCGACCAGCTGCACAGGAGCAGGACTTGACCGCTCGGCCGTCTCGCCTGGTCGCGATACTCGCCTTCGGGACGAGGCCGCCGGCGATCTGCTCGCCGGCCTGGTGGCCGACCCCGCTTGCTGGGATGACACTGCGGTCGCCCTCCGGATCGGCGCGGACGAGTCCAGGGCGGCGGCGCTCGCCGAGCACGAAGATCTGCTCACCCCGTGGCTGCTGGAAATGCTGGGTTCCGACGACGAGGCGCTGCACCGAAGCGCCGCAGCCACGCTCGGCATCCTCCGCATCGCGGCGGCTGGACCACGGCTGCTGCGGTCACCCACCGCGGTTCGTCGCACTCTTGGGCGACCGACGACAACGGCGACTACCTCGACATCGAGGTGACCGCCGGGATGGCCCAGGCCCTGCGCCCGGCCGACCCGAGCGACCCGCGCCGGTTCGTCGAGGTCGGGAACCATCGACCACCTACCTCTTCGCCGACCCCGGGAAGCTGACCGAGTTCTGCAAGCGCAACGGCATCGACGAGGTCTTCAGGGGCGAGTGAGTTCCTGCAGGCCGTCCGCGAGGCACCCGCGCCAGCAGATGAACTCGTGCCCGCCCACGCGGTCAGCGCCACGCGGTGCCCGTGCAGTTCGCGGGTGTCGTCGACCATGCTCCGCTCGTAGCGACCGACCGAGAGGTGCAGCCGGAGATCGCGCGGCTCGTCGGCGCACGCGAGCATTCGGCAGGTCCCGGAAAGGAGACCCGGCCCCGGCGGGGAAACCCCGCACCAACCGGGGCGCGGGTAACAACGCGCTCACGAGTTCGTGAGGGACCTCCCGGAAATTCACCAATCGGCTAGCCGTCCCGGCCGCAGTTGATGTCGACTCCGCAACGGGACCAATGCGAACAAGAGCCCGCGCGGATCGGAAGCGGCGGGGCGCTGCGGTGGAGTCGACGACGGGAAAGCGGCGAGGCCGCTTCCGCGCACCCCGCGATCGGAGCCGCCGCGGGTTCGCGGCGCCCACCCCTCCCGGGGTCGAGGCGGCCGCTGAGATCCCGCTACGCAAGCCGATCTGCGCGCTCTCCAGGATTCGGAGGATTGCCGTGTTACGAGTACTGCGGCCCAAGGTGATCGCCGGGGTCGTCGCCGCTGCCGCCGCCGTCGGGGTGGGCGTGGCGATGTCCGTGCCCGCTGGTGCGGTGGCCAACGCCCGGGACGCCGCGGACGGCGCCTTCCCGTTCGCCGTGAAGTTCCTGATGACCGACATCCCCAAGCCCGACGGCAGCAAGTACGACAGCGCCTGCTCGGGCGCGCTGATCGATCCGCAGTGGGTGATCACCGCCGGGCACTGCTTCCACGACGTCGACCGCAAGCCGGTCAGCGGCCCCACCCCGTACCCGACGACCGCGATCGTGGGGCGCACCGAGGACGCCGACGAGGACGAGGGCCACGAGGTGGAGGTGGTGGAGGTCCGGCAGTCGCCGGTGAACGACGTCGCGGTCGTCCGGCTCGCCGAGCCGATCGACGACGTGCGGCCCCTGGCCCTGCGCTCGACGCCGCCCCGGCCCGGGGAAACCCTGGTGCTGGCCGGCTGGGGCCAGGAGTCGGCCGACGCGACCGAGCCCGCCACCCACCTGCAGGTCGGCAAGGTCCAGGTGCACGACGTGCAGGACGCCATCACGACCGTCACCGGCAGCTGGCCGAGCCCCGACACCAGCGCCTGCCCCACCGACTCCGGGGCGCCCTACTTCGAGAACCGCGGCCCCGGTGCGGACGCGCTGGTGTCGGTCGAGAGCGGCGGGCCGGACTGCCCGCACGCCCAGCCGGAGATCACGTCCAGAGTGGACGTCATCGCCGACTGGATCCAGGAGCAGATCGACTAGCGCCGCGCCCAGCGAAGCCCCGCTACAGCGTGAGCGCAGGGCGACGATTTCGCGGGAAATGTGCGTTCACCCGGGTGCTGGTCAATTTCCCCACCGCGCGGTGCTGCTGTCGGTCTCGGACCTGGGGCCCCGACGGTGGGCGTGTCACCGCGTCCGTCGGCGGCGCCTACCTGGCGCGGCTGCTGCTCCGGGGCCAGCCGCCGGGGGCCGCTCGTAACCCCCACCGATCCGCAATTTCAATGGAAATCAGAGGTCTGATTTCCATTGAAATTGCGGAAGTTGTCCACAGGTGTCGGTGTGTCGTGGGCGACGCGCCGGTGGTCCGCAACTTCCATTGAAATTGCGGAGGTCGTCCACCGGCGACCGGCCCTGAGCTCAGCCGCGCAGGGCGCGCACGACCTCGTCCAGCACGACTTGGACGCGACCTTCGCGTCCGCGCTCTTCTCGACCGGGTGGGGTGCGACGCCCTGCTGGCGGCACGGAGGCGACGCCGACCGGCTTGAGGCCGAGGGTGAGCGCGCTTTCCAGGGTGGGCTCGCTCAACGTCACCCCGCCGGATGATCTCGGCCCCGAACCGCTGCCACGGACGTCTGCGGTCGGCGTTTCCGCCGGCGACGAGTCGTGAGTGCTTGGAGCGCTGTAGCAGCCCAAAACACTCACGCCCCCGGACACCGCTCCAGGTGCCCGGGCAAAGCAAAGGGCGCCTCCGACCGGATCGGTCGGAGGCGCCCTCCACTCGGAAAATCAGCTGCGGCGAGCCCGCTTGGCCTTGCGCGGCGGCGGCAGCGCGCCCTCCGCGCGGAGCCGGGCCGCGTGCTCTGCCAGCGCGTCCACCAAGTCCTCCACCCGCGGGATCTCCGGCTGGACGTCGACCCGCAGGCCGAACTCCTTCGCGGTCTCCGCGGTGTTCGGGCCGATGCACGCCACCAGCGTCCGGGCGTGCGGCTTGCCCGCGATGCCGACCAGGTTCCGGACGGTGGACGACGAGGTGAAGCACACCGCGTCGAACCCGCCGGTCTTGATCATCTCGCGAGTCTCGGCCGGCGGCGGCGCGGCGCGGACGGTGCGGTAGGCCGTCACGTCGTCGACCTCCCAGCCACGCTCGCGCAGCCCGGCCGACAGCGTCTCGGTGGCGATGTCCGCCCGCGGCAGCAGCACCCGGTCGACCGGGTCGAGGATGTCGTCGTGCGGCGGGAACTCCTGCAGCAGGCCCTCACTGGACTGGTCGCCGGAAGGCAGCAGCTCCGGGATGATCCCGAAGGAGCGGACCTTCTCCGCGGTGGCCTCGCCGACGCAGGCGATCTTCACGCCGGAGAAAGCCCGGGCGTCCAGCCCGAACTCGCCGAACTTCTCCCACACCGCGCGGACAGCGTTCGCCGAGGTGAACACCACCCACTGGTAGCGGCCGTCGACCAGGCCCTTGACCGCGCGCTCCATCTGCGCGGGGCTGCGCGGCGGCTCGACGGAGATCGTCGGCACCTCGTGCGAGACGGCGCCGTGCGACCACAGCCGGTCGCTCATCACGCCGGCCTGCTCCTTGGTGCGCGGGACCAGGACCTTCCAGCCGTACAGGGCGCGCGACTCCCACCAGGACAGCTTGCCGCGCTCGGACACGATGTCGCCGATGGTCACCACCAGGTGGCCCTGCAGCTCACCCGCGTCGGCCGCCAGCGAGGCCAGCGTCGTGTCGATCGTGCGCTGCTGCACGGTGGTGCCGGAGGCGGTCACCGCCACGGCAGTCGTCGCCGGCCTGCCGTGCTCGACCAGGCGCGAGGCGGCCTCGGCCAAGTGGCTGCCGGTGGTGTGCAGCACCAACGCTCCGGGCACCGCGGCCAGCGATGCCCAGTCCACGTCGCCGCGGACATCGACCTCGGTGTGCACCGCGCCGAGCGCGACGCCGGCGTAGGCCGGAACCGCGCTGCCGCCGGCGACGCCGGGGATGATGTCGAAGGCGGCGCCGGTCTTGGCGACCTCCTGGACCTCGCGGACCACCGCGTCGGCGGTCAGCGGGTCGCCCGCGACCAACCGCACCACGGTGCGACCGATCGCGGCCTCGTTCGCCAGGTCCTTGGCCACGTCCGCCGGGTCGCCCACGGCGGGGCGGACCTCGGCGCCGTCGGCTGCTTGGCCGACGATGTCGGCGGGTACGTCCGGGTCGGTCACCAGCAGCGAAGCGCGGGTGATCACGTCCCGGCCCCGAACGGTGAGCAGTCCCGCGTCACCGGGACCGGAGCCCACGAAAGCAATCCGTCCGGGGGTCTTACGTGCTCGGGTCATCAGGGCACTCCCCATCAACTACTGCCAGGTCCGCTGAGCAAAGCGGCCCTGGCTTCCAGCAACTGGGCGGCCAACTCCCGGCCCAGTTGCTCGGCGGCGGTCGTCTCACCAGTGGCGGAGGCGCGCACCAACTGATCGTCGTCGGTCGCCACCACCCCTCGCACGGACAGCCGCAGCGCCACGCGCCCGTCCTCGTCGAGGTCATCCACCACTTCGGCCAGCGCGCCGACCGGCGCGCTACAGCCCGCTTCGAGCGCGGACAACATGGCGCGCTCGGCGGCCACCGCGGCGCGGCTGGCCTGATCGTCCAAAACGGACTGCAGCAGGTGCTCGGTGTCCACGTCATCGACGCGGCATTCCACTGCGAGCGCACCCTGGGCGGGCGCGGGCAGCATCTGCAGTGGATCGAGCGTTTCCGTGATCACCGCAAGCCGGCCCACACGGGCCAGCCCGGCTCGGGCGAGCACGACGGCGTCCAGCTCACCGTCGGTCACCTTCCGCAGGCGGGTGTCCACATTGCCGCGGATGCCGCGCACCTCCAGCCCCAGGCCGAGGGCCCGGAGCTGGCTGGCGCGGCGCGGCGAACCGGTGCCCACAACGGACCCCGGGGGCAATTCGCCGAGCGTCAGACCGTCCCGTGCCACCAGCGCGTCCCGCGGGTCCTCCCGGACCGGGACAGCCGCCAGCGACAACCGGGGGTCCGGTTCGGTCGGCAGGTCTTTGAAGGAGTGCACCGCGACGTCCACCTCGCCGGCGGCCAGCGCTTCGCGCAGCGCCGAGGTGAACACGCCGACACCGATCTCGGCGATCGGCGCCATCGAGAGGTCGCCGGGGGTCTTCACGGTGACCAGCTGGGTCGGATAGCCCGCCTTCTCCAGCTCCTCGGCGACATTCGACGACTGCGCCATCGCCAGGGCGCTGCCGCGGGTGCCGATGCGGAGGGTCTTGTTCAACGGTCCTCACCGTCCTGTTCTGCTCGACCGCGCAGCCGCGCCTGGGCGACGGTGACCCCGCCGGGCAGGCTCTCGTCGGCCTGCGGGGTGCCGAGCACGGCAGTCGTCTGCGGATCGAGTTCGAAGAGCTCTCGGAGCGCGTCGGCGTACCCGGCACCGCCGGGCACCGACGCGAGTTGCTTGACCCGGACCGTCGGCGTGTGCAGGAGCTTGTCCACCACGCGACGGACGGTGCGCGCCAGTTCGTCGCGCACGTCGCCGTCCAGTTCAGGCAGCCGCGAGTCGAGTCGCAGCAATTCGCCGTCCACGACCTCGGCGGCGCGCTTGCGCAGCGCGGTCACGGTCGGAGTCACCTCGGCCGAGCGTTGCGCGGCGAGGTAGTTGCGCAGTTCCTCGGCGACGATCTGCGCGGCCCGCTCGGATTCGTTGCCGCCCTGCTTGTCCGACAGCCGCTGCTGCAGGCTCTCCAGGTCGACGACGGTCACGCCGGGCAGCCCGGCCACCTCGGGCGCGATGTCCCGGGGCAGGCCGAGGTCGCAGCACAGCAGCGGGCGGTCGTCGCGGACGGTCAGCGCCGCCGCGACCACGTCTTCGGTCACCACCGCGCCGATCGCGCCGGTGCAGGCCACTACCAGGTCGGCCGCGGCGATCGCGCTGCTGAGGTCCGTGAGGTCGGCGGTGCGGGCGGCGACGCCGTCGGCGCGCAGCGACGAGGCCAGCCGTTCGCCGTTGGCCGCGGTGCGGTTGGCGATCACGACCTCGCCGATGCCGGCGCGCTTGAGCTGCGCGGAGGCCAGGCCGCCCATCGAGCCCGCGCCGACCACCAGCGCGCTGCGCCCGGCCAGGCCGTCGAGCGCGACCTCGGCGTCGGCGAGCGCCTCGGAGACCACCGACGCGCCTTCGGCGTCGATGCCGGTCTCGGCGTGCACCCGCTTGCCGACGCGCAGCGCCTGCTGCGCGAGCTCGTGCAGCGTCTTGCCGACGGTGCCGTTCTCGTCGGCGGTGCCGTAGGCCTGCCGCAGCTGGCCGAGGATTTGCGCCTCGCCGACGACCATCGAGTCCAGGCCCGCGGACACCGAGAACAGGTGCTCCACCGCGGCGCCCGCGTAGTAGACGTAGAGGTGGTCGGCGAGCTCGCCGACCTCCGCCCCCGCGTGCCGGGCGAGCACGGACGTCACGTCGTCCAGGCCGCCGTGGAAGGTCTCCGCGACCGCGTAGACCTCGACCCGGTTGCAGGTCGAGATGATGAACGCCTCGCAGATGTGCTCGCGCTGCAGCAGTTCGCCGAGGAGCTTGGGGACGTCATCGCCGCCGATCGCGACGCGCTCCAGCACCCGCACCGGGGCGCTGTGGTGGGAAATCCCGACGGTGAGCAGGTTCACAGCCGTTCCACCATCCTGTCCGCCGATTCGACCTCACCCGACACCCGATCGCCGCCGCCCGGCGGACCGATGTCCGCACCGTCCACATCGGATCGGCCGGCTTCCGCCGCCGCTTCCTGCTGACGTCGGGCCACGTGAAACGACAGGATCTGCATCTCCACCGCCAGGTCGACCTTGCGCACCTCGACGTCTTCGGGGACCTGCAGCACGACGGGCGCGAAGTTCAGGATGCACGTAACGCCGCCGGCGACCAAACGATCGCAGACCTCCTGCGCGCCCTGCACGGGCGTGGCGATGACGCCGATGGTGACCTCGCGGTCGGCGCACACCTCGACGATCTCGTCGATGTGGCTGACCGGGATGCCGCCGACCGGCACGCCGACCAGGTCCGGGTCGAGGTCGAACAGCGCGGAGACCGGGAAGCCGCGGCCGGGGAAGCCGCCGTAGTTGGCCAGCGCGTGGCCGAGGTTACCGATCCCGACCACCGCGACGCTGTGCTTGCGGGTCAGGCCCAGGGTGCGCTCGATCTGGCCGATGAGCACCGCGACCTCGTAGCCGACGCCGCGGGTGCCGTAGGAACCGATGTAGGAGAGGTCCTTGCGCAGCTTCGCGGAGTTGACCCCGGCGGCGACGGCCAGCTCGTCGCTGGAGACCGTGCCCACGTTCTGCTCGGCGAGAGCGGAAAGGGCCCGCAGGTAGACCGCGAGCCGGGCGACGGCGGCTTCCGGGATCGCCCTGGCGCGCTCCCGAGCCGCGGGGACCTCGATCGCCGGCGACTGCTTGGAGTCGGTCCGGGAATCGGCCTCGGCCTGCCCGTCACCGTCCTGCACGTCCGCTCCGTGGGCCGTCACGCTGGATCTCCCTCGCCCTACCTGCTGCTTTGGCCTGCCCGCCCGTCCGCACCCGGGGGCGCGGCGGTCGTCGCCCACTTCCCGGCATCGCTGCTCAGGTTGGGGGCTCCGACACCGGCCGGGCTGCCGACCGGCTACCCCGGCGTCATCCGCGAACGCCGCCGGCATCCGACGGCTCGACACCTGATCCGCTGATCCACACCGAGAATCCGGCGACCCGACCCGTACACCGTAACTAATTTGTGAACGCATGCACAAAGTCGCAGGGCCGGACTCCGCCGGAGGCGCAGGCCTTCCCCGCCATCATTGCCGATAGCCCCCCGACGTGCCAAAACGCGTGGTCTGGAGCACGTGATGGCGGCAACCCGCGCCGACGCCGGGCAAGATCACGGGTCAGCGGGCCAGGGCCCGGCGGAAGCGGTCCTCCTCGACCTTCCAGTAGCCGTGCTCGACTCCATCGATCAAGATCACCGGGACCCGGTCTCCGTACTCCGCGCGCAGTTCCGGGTCGGCGTCCACGTCCTGCGCAGACCACTGCACGTCGAGCTCTGCGCAGATCCGCCGCACGTCGGAGATCGCGTCCGCGCAGGAGTGGCAACCCTCGCGGGTCATCACCGTCACCTCGTGCATGCCTTCGCTCCAGGGAGAAATTCGGGCCGACTTCGCGGCCTCCAAGGTACCGAGCGGACCGGCGGGCGACACGACACCGACCGCGCTGGTCAAGTGTCCAAAATCACCTGTCGGAGTTAAGCGTCGCGCCGCAGTTGAACACGTTACGTAACCACACCGTCACCGAGTAGCACTACCTACTTCCGAGTAACAACACGTATGCTGCTCCTCCAACGCCCACGCCCCCGGCGTCACCAGGCCGTCGGAGCCCCGTCGGCCGACCGGAGGCGGGTGTCCGCCGGACACCGCGACATGACACCGGCACCGGTGCGTCCCACCTGCACCACGCCGGTCCGCCAACGACGGCAGGAGGTCGCAAGAGATGAGCAGCCCGAAGACGCTCGCACCCCCCGCCCCGGCCGCACCCTTCCGCAGCGTCGACGCCCCGGTCACCCGACCGGTGCCCCGGCCGGGCACCGAGAGCTGGGCGTACGTCAGCGCCGCGCAGGAGGGCGACAACGACGCCTTCGGCCACCTCTACGACGAGTACGCCCAGATCGTCTACCGGTACGTGCTGTTCCGGGTCAGCGACCACTGCCTGGCCGAGGACATCACCAGCGAGACGTTCCTGCGCGCGCTGCGCCGGATCGCCTCCATCAGCTACCAGGGCCGCGACGTGGCGGCCTGGTTCATCACCATCGCCAAGAACCTCATCCTCGACCACATCAAGTCCAGCCGGAACCGGCTGGAGATCCCCACCTCCGACGTCACCGACAACCTGCCGGTCGGCCGGACGCACTTCGGCCCGGAACAGCACGTGCTCACCGAGGCGACCCACCGAGAGCTGCTCAGCTGCGTTCGGCAGCTCAATCCCGACCAGCGCGAATGCATCCGGCTGCGGTTCCTGCAGGGCCTGTCGGTGACCGAGACGGCGGTCGCGATGCAGCGCAACGAGGGGGCGGTCAAAGCCCTCCAGCACCGCGCGATCCGCCGGCTGGCGCAACTGCTGCCCGACGACCTCCGCTGACCTCCCGCCGCGATTCCGGCGGAAACCTGAGGCCCGGTTTCCGCCGGAATCGCGGACCACCACGCCACGGCGGAGGTGCGCAAGTTCGGTTGCGGCCAGGTCTTAAGCTAGAGGCCTGCTGAGCCGGTTCGGCCCGGGTCGGCAAGACCTGGAACTTCGCACGACAACACCGGAGGACCCCCGGGAGGCGCGGCGGTGCCGACACGTCAAGGCTCAGCCGATGGCGCGGACCAGAGCTCGCGCGCGCCCGATTCCGATCCGATCGATAGCGCGAAGGTGGCCGGTCGCGCGTCTGCCGAGGCCGCCGTCGCCGCCGCGCCGGTCCCGGACGGCTCGCTGGCCACCCCGCCCGACCTCACCGCCGCGGCGTTCTTCGACGTCGACAACACGATGATGATGGGCGCCTCGCTGTTCCACTTCGCCCGCGGACTCGCCGCCCGCAAGTTCCTCACCGCCACCGACCTGGCCGGGTTCGCCTGGCAGCAGCTGAAGTTCCGGGTCGGCGGCCGGGAGAACCCGCAGGACATGCAGGCCAGCCGGGAGCAGGCGCTGTCGTTCGTGGCCGGCCGCAAGGTCTCCGAACTGGTGGAGCTCAGCGAGGAGATCTACGACGAGCTGATGGCGGACCGGATCTGGGCGGGCACCCGGGCGCTGGCCCAGATGCACCTCGACGCGGGCCAGCGGGTGTGGCTGGTGACGGCGACCCCGGTGGAGCTGGCGCAGATCATCGCGCGGCGGCTCGGGCTGACCGGCGCGCTGGGCACGGTCGCGGAGAGCTCCGACGGCGTGTACACGGGCCGACTGGTCGGCGAGATGCTGCACGGGCGCGCGAAGGCGCACGCGGTGCGGGCGATGGCCGCCAGCGAAGGCCTGGACCTGCGGCGCTGCACGGCTTACTCGGACTCGGCCAACGACATCCCGATGCTGTCGGCGGTGGGCACGGCGGTGGCCGTCAACCCGGACCAGCGCCTGCGCGACATCGCCCGGGCCCGCGGCTGGGAGGTCCGGGACTTCCGGACGGGCCGCAAGGCGGCGCGGATCGGCCTGAACTCGATCATGGGGGCCAGCGCCATCGCGGGAGCGGTAGCGGCCGGCCTCGCCTACCGCCGCCGCGACCGGTCGTGAGCGATCCTTCCGGTTCTTACCGGAACGACCGCTCACGAGGCCTGCGCCGTCACGAGCCGGCGATGTTCACCATCCAGCCGATGCCGAACCGGTCCACGCACATGCCGAACGTGTCGCCCCACATCTGCTTCTCCAGCGGCACCGCCACCGTGCCCGCCTCCGCCAGCTTCGCCCAGTAGCCGCGCAGCTCGTCCTCCGAGTCGCCGCTGATGCTCACCGAGATGTTGGTGCCCGGCTTGTGCTCCATGCCCGGCGGCGTGTCGGAGGCCATGAGCGTGAAGCCGCTGTCGGTCTCGAGCATCGCGTGCATGACCTTGTCCGCGCTGCTCGGGTCCGGGGCGCCGAACTCACCGAAGGTGCTCAACGTGAGGTTGCCGCCGAACACGCTCTTGTAGAACTCCATCGCCTGCCGGGCGTCGCCGTCGAAGCTGATGTACGGGTTGAGCCGGGAACTCATCGGATTCTCCCCACCGGTAGCGGATTGGACTCGGCGAAAGCATGACCGCACGCACCGACGGCGGCCACGCGAAAACCGGACCGGTGCGATGGCATCCCCGCCCACCGCACCGGCCCATCCGAAGGCCGGGCGCGCCCCTCCCGCTCGCGCGTCCGGTCATCGGCGTCATCCGGACGCGGCGAGCCGCTTCGCGGCGGAGCGGATCCGGAACGCGGTGATGATCTCCACGATGCCGAGGACGACCAGCCAGAACCCGCCGAACAGGACCAGCAGCGCCACCGACGCCAGCGGCGACACCATCAGCACGATCCCCGCCAGGGCCGTGACGATGCCCATGAAGATCTGCCAGCCGCGCGCGGGCATCGCCCGGTCGGCGATCGACGCGGTCGTCTGGGTGACGCCGCGGAACAGCCAGCCGATGCCGATCCACAGGCCCAGGAACAGGATCGACTGCATCTCGCCCCGGAAGCACAGCAAGCCCAGCAGGATCGACAGCGCGCCGCTGATGAACGCCAGCACCCTGATCGCCGCCGTCACGTGCGTGCCGAACGCCGCGACGATCTGCAGCACGCCGCTGACCAGCAGGTAGACGCCGAACAGCACGCCGATGACGATCAGCGTCGCCCGCGGCCAGACCAGCGCCAGCACGCCGACGACCAATGAGCAGAGGCCGACGACGAGCACGGACTCCCAGGCCAGCTTCGCCAGCCGGTCGGCCACCGCCGGGGTGGGATCATCCGAAAGGCTACTCATGATCCATCCTTCCCACGGGATTCGAACCGGCGCACTTCCGAACCGCCCAGACCACCGCTCCGGGTGGCTTCGCCGCGCTCGGCCGTGGTGGGGGCGATTCCCGGTGTTGTGGGCGAAGCGGCGTTTTCGCGCGAAACCGTCGCCCGCAGGCGTGGAGAACGCCGCTTTCGCGCGAAAGCGCCGCGTTGGACAAGCTCCGCAAGAGCCTCTGCAAGGCTCAGACCTTGCTCGATTCGGGCGCCTTGTCCCCGGCCTGCTGCGGGACGTCCGCTTCGTGCGGCCGGGCCAGGGTGCAGGTCAGCTCGTCGTCCTCGATCGAGGCGAGGATCGTGTCGCCCGGCTGGACCTCGCCGCGCAGCAGCAGCTTGGAGATCCGGTTGTCCAGTTGCGTCTGGATGGTGCGCAGCAGCGGCCGCGCCCCGAACTCCGGCTTGAACCCGCGCCGGGTCAGCCACTTCTTGGCCGCCTCGGTGACCTCCAGGTCGATCTCCTGGGCGCGCAGCAGGCGGCGGCTGCGGTCCAGCATCAGGTCGACGATCTGCGACAGGTCGTCCTCGGTCAGCCGGTGGAAGACGATCGTCTCGTCGATGCGGTTGAGGAACTCCGGCGCGAACTTCGCGTGCAGGTCGTCCATCAGCTCGTCGCGGATGCCGTCCACGTCGCCCTCGTGGGCCAGGATCCGCTGGGCGCCCACGTTGCTCGTCATGATCACCACGGTGTTGCGGAAGTCCACGGTGCGGCCCTGGGCGTCGGTCAGCCGGCCGTCGTCGAGCACCTGCAGCAGCGTGTTGAACACGTCCCGGTGCGCCTTCTCGATCTCGTCGAACAGCAGCACGCTGTAGGGCTGCCTGCGGACCTTCTCGGTCAGTTGCCCGGCTTCCTCGTAGCCGACGTAGCCGGGCGGGGCCCCGACCAGCCGGGACACGGTGTGCTTCTCCTGGAACTCGCTCATGTCGAAGCGGATCAGCTTGTGCTCGTCGCCGAACATCAGCTCCGCGAGCGCCTTCGCCAGCTCGGTCTTGCCGACGCCGGTCGGCCCCAGGAACAGGAACGACCCGATGGGACGGTCCGGGTGCGCCATCCCGGCCCGGTTGCGGCGGACCGCCTCCGCCACTGCCAGAACCGCCTCGTCCTGGCCGACGACCCGCTCGTGCAGGGCCTCCTCCAGCCGCAGCAGGCGGTGCTTCTCGTCCTCGGTCAGCTGCGCGACGGGGATGCCGGTGCGCTTCGACAGCACCTCCGCGATGTCCTGGGTCGTCACGTCCGCGACGCCTTCGCGCCGCTCCCTGATCCCGGCGATCTCCCCTTCCAGGTCCTCGATCTGCTCCTTGAGCTCGCGGGCCCGGTCGTAGTCCTCGGCGTCGACGGCCTGATCCTTCTCGCGGCGCAGCCTGGCCATCCGGTCCTCGCGCTCCCGGACGTCGCCGCTGCGGCTGACCGACCGCAGCCGCACCCGCGCGCCCGCCTGGTCCATCAGGTCGATCGCCTTGTCCGGCAGGTAGCGGTCGCTGATGTAGCGGTCGGAGAGGGTGGCGGCCGAGGAGAGCGCCTCGTCGGAGAAGCGGACGCCGTGGTGCGCCTCGTAGGAGTCGCGCAAGCCCTGCAGGATCTGGATGGTCTCCTCGACGGTGGGCTCCGCGATCAGGACCGGCTGGAACCGGCGTTCCAGCGCGGCGTCCTTCTCCACGTGCTTGCGGTACTCGTCGATCGTGGTGGCCCCGATGACGTGCAGTTCTCCCCGGGACAGCGCGGGTTTGAGGATGTTGCCCGCGTCCATGCTGCTCTCGCCGCCGGCCCCGGCGCCGACGATGGTGTGCATCTCGTCGATGAACAGGATCACCGAGCCCTCGGCGGCGCGGACCTCGTCGATCACCTTCTTCAGCCGCTGCTCGAACTCGCCGCGGTACTGCGCGCCGGCCACCAGGCCGGTCATGTCGAGCGCGAGAACCCGCTTGTCCTGCAGGGTTTCCGGGACGTCGCCGGCGATGACGCGCTGCGCCAGCCCCTCGACGATCGCGGTCTTGCCGACGCCGGGTTCGCCGATGAGCACGGGATTGTTCTTGCTGCGCCGGGAAAGGATCTCCACGGTCTGCTCGATCTCGTCGGCGCGCCCGACGACCAGGTCCAGCTTGCCCGCGCGGGCCTCTTCGGTGAGGTCCCGGCTGTACTCGTCCAGCGTCGGGGTGTCGCTGCCCGCGGTCGTCGGGATGTTGTCGGTGGTCGCGGCGCGGTCGACCCGGTCGCGGAGCTTGCGGGTGTTGATCTCGTAGGAGTCCAGCAGCTTGACCGCCGCCGAGTCCGGATCGTCGAGCAGGGCGGCCAGGATGTGCTCGGGCCCGATGTAGGACTTCTCCGCCGCCTGGGATCGCGCGTGCGCGCCGATCAGCGCGCGCTTCGCGGCGGGCGTCAGCCCCGGGCTCGCCGAGGGCTCGGCGCTGGCGCCGGGCAGCACCTCGGCGATCCGCGAAGCGAGGTGGTCCGGTTCGGCCCCGGCCTGGACCAGCAGGCTGCGGGACGGCTCCACCTGCGTCGCCGCCCACAGCAGGTGTTCGGTGTCCAGGTCGTCGCTGCCGTCCTGCTTCGCGCGCCCGGACGCCTTGCCGATCAGCTCGGTGGCGGATTCGCTGAGCAGCCGGCCGATCGGCACTCGCTGCACGGCGGGCGGCGACGTCATCGGCGACATGCCGAAGAACCTGTTGAGCAGATCCGCGAAGGGATCCTGGGATCCGAAGGCCGAGGGGTAGCTCATCACGCACCGTCCGCTTCGTCTGGTAGCTGTCCGGATTTCCGCGTTCGAGCTCACGGAAAAAGCACGTTCACCAGCACAAATAGAACAACGGACGACCCGGTCCGCAACGCGGCACCGACCCGACGACCGCCTTACAATCCCTGGCCCCGGCGCCCTGCAACGCCAGTTTCAATTGAAACTGGCAACCACCGACGCACTCACCAGGTTGAGCCCAGTTTCAATTGAAACCGCGGTCAGCCGAGGAAGACGTTGGTGCGTTGGGAGAGCAGGCGGTAGAGGGTCTGCTGGATGATCTCGCGGACCTGGTCGCTGAGGCTGAACACCAGCATCGGGTCGTCCGCCGCGCCCTCCGGGAACGACGAGGTCTCGATCGGCTCGCCGAACTCGATGTACCACTTCGACGGCAGCGGCACCGCCCCCAGCAGCCCGAAGTGCGGGAAGAACGGCGTGACCGGGAAGTACGGCACGCCGAGCAACCGCGCCAGCGGCTTGATGTCCGCCAGCTTCGGGTAGATCTCCTCGGCGCCCACGATCGAGCAGGGCACGATCGGCGCGCCGGTGCGCAGCGCGGCCGAGACGAACCCGCCGCGTCCGAAGCGCTGCAGCTTGTACCGGTCCTTGAACGACTTCCCGATGCCCTTGAAGCCCTCCGGCCACACCCCGACCAGCTCGCCGTTGGTCAGCAACCGCTCCGCGTCCGGGTTGCAGGCAAGCGTGTGCCCGGCCTTGCGGGCCAGCGGGCCGAGCACCGGCATCGAGAACACCAGGTCGGCGCCGAGCATCCGCAGGTGGCGGGGCGCCTGGACGTGGTCGTGCAGCGCGACCGTGGTCATCAGCGCGTCCCACGGCAGCGTGCCGGAGTGGTTGGCCACCACCAGCGCGCCGCGGTCGACGGGCACGTGGTGGCCGCCGATCACCTCGACCCGGAACCACTTCTCGTAGACCGGCCGCAGGAGCCGGAGTAACACCTCGTCGGTCAGCTCCTGGTCGAAGCCGAACTCGTCGACCTGGTAGTCGCCGAGCAACCGCCGACGAGCGAACGCCAGCGCGTCGATGACGGCGTCCTCCCAGCCGGGTTCCGCTGGTTTCGCGGCCTCCAGCTGCTCCCGGTCCGCCGCGCGCAGCGGGATCACCTGCGCATCCGCCATCACGCCCCCGCACCCGGTCGGACGCGACCGTCGCTCATGCCGCCTCCGTCACCGCAGCTTCGCCAGCAGGTCCCCGGCGCCGCGCTCCAGCGCCAGGATGTTCTCCTTGTCGACCACCGGCCGCAGGCCCCGGCCGCGCACGAAGTCGTCGAACGCCTGCTGGGTGGTCCAGCGCGGGGTGAACCCGAACTCCTCACGGAGCCTCGTGGTGTCCAGCACCCGGCCGAAGTTGAGGTATCGCAGCTGCTCCGGCGAGAAGTCGACCAGCCGGGCGCTGCGGAAGAACTGGGCCAGCGGCAGCACCGCCGTGCTCGGCAGCGGCATCGCGACGCGCCCGGCGCGCCGGATCGCTTGCGAGAGCATCAGCACGCCGTCACCGGCCACGTTGAACACGCCCGGCCGGTCCATCATCGTCGCCCGCTCCAGCACCGCCAGCGCGTCCTCGGAGTGCAGCATCTGCAGCCGCGCATCGAACCCGAGCACGGTCGGCACCACCGGCAGCGCGAAGTAGCGGGCCAGCACGGCGTCGATGCGCGGGCCGATCAGGTTGCTGAAGCGCAGCGTGGTGATGTCGACGTCGGGCCGCCGCCGGCCGAAGCCGCGCACGTAGCCCTCGATCTCCACCGCGTCCTTGGCGTAGCCGGACGACGGCAGGTCCTTGGGCTCCATCTCCTCGGTGAACACCGCCGGGTCCCGCGAGCTCGACCCGTAGACCGCGCAGGTCGACCGGACCACCACCTTGCGCACCAGCGGCGACTGCTGGCAGGCGGCCAGCAGCTGCATGGTGCCGATGACGTTCATCTCCTTCGTCGTGGCCCGTCCGCCGGGCCCGGAGTGGGAGTTGACCGCCGCGTGCACCACGGTGTCGACCTGGGCGTTCGCGATGACCTTGCTGATCAGCGGGTTCCGGATGTCGGCGCGGACGAACTCGGTGCGCCCCATCCGCCGCAGCAGATCGCGGCCGGGCTGCACGGTGTCGACGCCGAGGACCCGCTGCACCGAGGGATCGGCCGCCAGTCGCGCGGCGAGATGCCCGCCCAGGAACCGGCTGACCCCCGTCACCAGCACGACATTCGGGCCCACTGCATCTCCCTGCGCTCTCCGGCACGCTCGCCGACTGCGATGCTACCGCCGAACGCGCCGCTTACCGCGGCGTTCGGGTTACCGGAGCGAGTCGGCCGCGCGCACCGGGCCGACCGGCAAAAAACAACCGCCGCCGACCATCGGCCGGCGGCGGTGCGCAGGTCACTTGCCCAACTTGCGACGCTGAACGCGCGTCTTGCGGAGCAGCTTGCGGTGCTTCTTCTTGGACATGCGCTTACGGCGCTTCTTGATGACCGAGCCCATGCGGACTCCTTCACTCTTGACGGCAGTTCGAACGTCTCCCGCACCGGTGCAGCCGCATGAGCACGCACACCTGGCACGACCAACCCAAAACTTTACCCGCAGGTCTCCGGGCCTTCCGCCGTGGTCCTCGAAACGCCGCCGGACACCGCCGACCGGGCGCGCGAGCCGTCCGGGCCGCCATCGGCCGCCCGTTGGGCTCGCGGCCGGTCACCTGCGCAAACGGTCGGCCGGGCGATCTCAGCCCGCGTTGTAGTAGGCGCTTTCCAGGTACGCGTGGACGTCCTTCTCGGCGACCCGAAACGAACGCCCCACACGTGCTGCGGGCAACTCGCCCGCGTGCACGAGCCGGTAGACGGTCATCTTCGACACCCGCATCAGCTTTGCGACCTCTGCGACGGTGAGGAACCGCACCTGACCCATGCTCGGTGGCGCCTGTTGGCTGGGTTCGGAGTTAGCAGACATGCTTCACCGTGCCCTTCGGCACGTGTCGCGCCGTCGGCTTCCCCTCCGACGGAAACCTCACGCACGTGCTCTATCGAGAGTAGCGGGACACACGGGACACCTGCGATGGACGAACGTCCCCCTTGGCCCTGAGTAGTTCGCACCACCTCGCGCTCGACGCGATGCGGTCGCGGCGCCGGATGGCGATTTCGCGCGAAATCGCCCTCCGCCAGGCGTGGGGAACGCCGATTTCGCGCGAAATCGGCGCCGGACGAGCGCCGGCCGTCAGGCTGGTTCGTCGGTCTCGTGGGCCTTGCCGAGCTCGACGGACCGGTCGCGGGCCGCCTCGATGGCGTCGATGAGCGCCGCGCGCACGCCGTGCTTCTCCAGTTCGCGGATGCCCGCGATGGTCGTGCCCGCCGGGGAGGTGACCGCCTCGCGCAGCATCACCGGATGGCCGCCGCCCTCGCGGAGCATCGCCGCCGCGCCGACCGCGGACTGGACGATCAGGTCCGCGGCGGTGGCCCGCGGGATGCCCAGCAGGATGCCGGCGTCGATCATGGCTTCGACCAGGTAGAAGAAGTACGCCGGCCCCGAGCCGGACAGCGCCGTCACCGCGTCCTGCTGGCTCTCGGGCACTCGCGCGACCTTGCCGACGCTGCCGAGCAGATCCTCGACGAGCGCCAGGTCTGCGTCCGAGGCGTGCGCGCCGCCGGAGATCGCGCTCATCGCCTCGCCGACCAGCATCGGGGTGTTCGGCATGACCCGGACGACCGCGGTGCTCTCGGGCAACCGGCGCTCGAACAGCTTCGTCGGCAGGCCCGCGCACAGCGACACCACGAGCTTGCCGCTGGGCAGGTTCGGCGCCATCTCGTCCAGCAGCGGCTCGATGTCCTGCGGCTTGACGGCGACGATGATGACGTCCGCGCGCTGCACGGCACCGGGCACGTCGACGTGCGTGATGCCGTAGGTCTTGGTCAGCTCCTCCGCGCGCGTCGGGAACCGCTCGGTGAACAGCAAGTCCGACGGGGCGCGCCCCGCCTTCAGCAGCCCCGACAGCAGGGATTCCCCGATCTTTCCGGCTCCGAGTACGGCGATCGTCGTCATGCCGCTCAGGGTGCCAGACCACGCTGCGTGGCCGACCCTCCCGAACGTCGATTCCAGCCGCTACTGTGTCTGCCACCACAACGCCCGCCACGGCCGAGCGATCTTTCGCGCCTGAATGACCAGCCCAAAGGAGCTCTGATCATGTTCAGCACGATGCAGGACGGCCCGCTTTCGATCGCTCGGATCCTCCAGCAGGGCAGCGGGCCGCACGGCGCGTCCGCGGAAGTCGTGACGTGGACCGGCGAGGGGGCGCGGCGGCGCAGCTTCGCGGAGGTGGGCCGCCGGACCGCGCAGCTGGCGCACGCGCTGCGCGGCCTCGGCGTGACCGGCGACGAGCGGGTCGGCACGTTCATGTGGAACAACGCCGAGCACCTGGAGGCGTACTTCGCGGTTCCGTCGATGGGCGCCGTGCTGCACACCCTGAACATCCGGTTGTTCCCCGAGCAGCTCGTCTACGTCGCCAACCACGCCGAGGACCAGGTCGTGCTGGTCGACGCGACGCTGCTGCCGCTGTTCCAGAAGCTGTTGCCGGAGCTGAAGACGGTGCGGCACGTGATCGTCACCGGCGGCGCCAAGGCCGCGCTGGAGGCGCCGGCCGGGGTGGCGGTGCACGACTACGAGGAACTGCTGGCCGGACAGCCGGAGGAGTTCGACTGGCCGGAGATCGACGAACGCTCGGCCGCCGCCATGTGCTACACCTCCGGCACCACCGCCAACCCGAAGGGCGTCGTCTACTCGCACCGGTCGATCTACCTGCATTCGATGCAGGTGTGCATGACCGACGGGATGGCCCTGTCGCAGGCGGACCGGTCGCTGGCCGTGGTGCCGATGTTCCACGCGATGTCGTGGGGCCTGCCGTACGCGGCGTTCATGGTCGGCGCGTCGATGATCATGCCGGACCGGTTCCTGCAGCCCGAACCGCTGCTGAAGATGATCGAGGCGGAGCGCCCGACGATGGCCGCGGCGGTGCCGACGATCTGGCAGGGCGTGCTGCAGCACCTCGAGGCCGACCCGCACGACGTGTCCTCGCTGCGCGAGGTCGTGGTCGGCGGCGCGGCGTGCCCGCCGTCGCTGATGAAGGCGTTCGACGAGAAGTACGACATCTCGGTGCTGCACGCGTGGGGCATGACCGAGACGTCGCCGCTGGGCAGCGTGGCCCGGCCGCCGGAAGGCGTCACCGACGAGCAGCGCTGGACCTACCGCGCCAGCCAGGGGCGCCTGCCCGCCGGCGTGCAGGGCCGGCTGGTCGGCGACGACGGCGCGGTGCTGCCGTGGGACGGCGAGAGCGTCGGCGAGCTGGAGGTCCGCGGGCCGTGGATCGCCGGGGCGTACTACGGCGACGACGATCCGGAGAAGTTCCACGACGGCTGGCTGCGCACCGGGGACGTGGGGTTCATCACGCCGGACGGGTTCGTGCAGCTGACGGACCGGGCCAAGGACGTGATCAAGTCGGGCGGCGAGTGGATCTCGTCGGTCGACCTGGAGAACAAGGTGATGGGGCACCCGGCGGTGGCCGAGGCGATGGTCATCGGCGTGCCGGACGAGAAGTGGTCCGAGCGTCCGCTGGTCGCGGTGGTGCTCCGCGAGGGTCAGCAGGTGGAGGCGGCCGAGCTGCGCGACTTCCTCGCGGGCGAGGTGGCGAAGTGGCAGGTGCCGGAGTACTGGACGTTCATCCCGGAAGCGCCGAAGACCAGCGTCGGCAAGTTCGACAAGAAACGCCTCCGCAAGCAGCACGCCGACGGCGGCCTCGACGTCACCCGCCTCACCTGACCCCACACCCCGTCCC
>NZ_SMKW01000062.1 GCF_004348985.1 Saccharopolyspora elongata
GTGTGAGTGGTGGGGTCGGGGGTTGACCTGGGTCACATCGGGGTTTAGCGTCGGCAACGTTCATTTTAGTGAACGTTGGTGGTGGCTATGGGGCAGTTTCCCGACATCGTGGTGGTCGGCGCCGGGATCGTCGGCGCGGCCTGCGCCGAGGCGCTGAGCGCGGCCGGGCACGTCGTCGACGTGCTGGACCGCGGCGCGCCCGGGGCGGGCACGACGGCGTCCGGCGAGGGCAACGTGCTGGTCTCCGACAAGCCGCCGGGCGCGGAGCTCCGGCTCGCCCAGGCCAGCCGGAGGCGGTGGCCGGAGCTGGAGCGCAGCCTGCGCGAGGAGCTCGGCGCCGACTTCGAGTGGGAGTCCAAGGGCGGCGTGGTCGCCGCGACCACTGTGGACGGAGCGGAGGCGCTGACGGCGTTCGCCGCGCAGCAGCGCGACGCAGGCGTGGATGCGCGGGTTCTGGCGCCCGGCGCGGTTTTCGATCTCGAACCGCACCTCACGCGGGACACGGTGCTCGCGGTGCACTACCCCGAGGACGCCCAGGTGCAGCCCGTCCTCGCGGCCTCGGCGCTCCTCGCGGCCGTGCGCCGGCGCGGCGGCACTCTGAGGCCCGGGACCCCCGCCACTGGGGTGGTGCGCGGCCGCGACGGCCGGGTGACCGGTGTTCGCGCGGGCGGCACCGTTCTGCCTTGCGGGGCAGTGGTGAACGCGTGCGGCCCGTGGTCCGGTGAGTTCGCGCGGCTGGCGGGCGCGCCGATCACGGTGCTGCCCCGCAGGGGCATGGTCCTGGTCACCGCGCCGGTGCCGCCGGGCACCGTGCGGCACAAGGTCTACGACGCCGACTACGTCGGCGCGGTGGAAAGCGGCGACGCCGAGCTGCAGACTTCGACGGTGGTGGAGAGCACCCGGGCCGGAACCGTGCTGATCGGGTCGAGCCGGGAGCGCATCGGTTTCGACGACACCGTCCGGACCCGCGTGCTGCGCGAGATCGCGGGCAAGGCCGCCGCGCTGTTCCCGGTGCTCGGGCGGGTTCCGGTGATGCGCGCCTACGGCGGCTTCCGGCCGTACGCGCCGGACCACCTGCCGGTGATCGGCGCCGATCCCCGGGTCCCGGGCCTGTGGCACGCGACAGGGCACGAGGGCGCCGGCGTCGGGCTCGCCGCCGCGACCGGGCAGCTGCTCGCGGAGTTGTTCGGCGGGCGGCCGCCGCACGTCGACCCGGAGCCGTTCCGCGTGGACCGGCCCGGGCTGATCGAGGGGGTGGGCGCGTGACGGGCCCGTTCCTGACCCCGGGCCGGCGGGATCCGGCGCAGCCGAGGTACTCCGGCGAATTCGCCGTCGAGGTGGACGGGGCGCGCGTCGCCGCGCGTGCCGGGCAGACGGTCGCCGCTGTGCTGATGGCGACCGGCCGCACATCCTGGCGCAGTACCAGGGAGAACGGGCGGCCGCGCGGGCTGTTCTGCGGCATCGGCGCGTGCTTCGACTGCCTGCTGGTCGTGAACGACGTGCCGGATGTGCGAGCGTGCCAACGCGTTGTCGAGCCCGGCGACGTCATCCGCACCCAGCACGGGGCCGAACTGCCGGGAGGCGAGGCATGAGCGTCGTGGTCGTCGGCGGCGGGCCCGCAGGGATGAACGCCGCGGTGCAAGCCGCACGGGCCGGTGCCGAGGTGGTGCTGGTCGACTCCGCCGAGCGGCTCGGCGGGCAGTTCCACCGCCAGCTGCCGGAGCAGTTCGCGGCGCGGCGACCGGAACGCATCCAGCACGGCGGGCGGTCGTTCCGGGCGCTCCAGGACGAGCTCCTCGCGAACCCGCGGATCCGGTATCTGCCGCGCAGCACCGTGTGGTCGCTCGAACCGGACCGGCGGATCAACATCCAAAGCGGCCCCGCCGATGCTCCGGGCCGACGGCTGACGGCACTGCGCGCCGATGCGCTGGTGCTGGCCACCGGGGCGCACGACCGGGTCCTCCCGTTCCCGGGCTGGGACCTGCCCGGAGTGTTCAGCGCGGGGGCCGCGCAGGCGATGGCGAAGGGGCAGCGGATCGCGGTCGGGCACCGCGTGCTGGTCGCCGGGACGGGACCGTTCCTGCTGCCGGTGGCGGAGTCGCTGCTCGATGTGGGAGCCGAGGTCGTCGGCGTGCTGGAGGCCGGGAATCCGGCCGCGTGGCTGCGGCAGTCGGCGGCGGCCGCCGGGCAGCTCGGCAAGCTCCGAGAGCTCGCGGCCTACGCGGCCCGCTTCGCCGGGCGCGTGCCGTACCGGACCCGCACTGCTGTCATCGCGGCGCACGGCGACGACCGCGTGCAGGAGGTCGTAACGTCCAAAGTGGATGCAGACTGGCGGCCCATTCCCGGTACTCAGCGCCGGTTCGAGGTCGATGCCGTGTGCGTCGGGCATGGCTTCGTGCCGCAGCTGGAGCTGGCGTTGGCCGCGCGCTGCCGGATCGCCGGCGGGTTCGTCGAGGTCGACGCGGCGCAGCGGACGTCCGCGCGGGGGGTGTTCGCGGCCGGTGAAGCGACCGGCATCGGCGGTGCCGACCTCGCCGCCGCCGAAGGCGTCGTCGCCGGTCTCGCCGCGGCCGTGCACGTCGGCGCCGCCAGCTGGGTCCAGGTGGAAACCCAAGCACGCCAAGCACTCATGAAAGTCCGAAATGGACGAAGGTTCGCGCGGGCGCTCGCCGAGGCCCATCCGATCGGATCGGCGTGGCCCGAGTGGCTGGAGCCCGACACGCTCGTGTGCCGGTGCGAGGAAGTCCCGTACCGCGAACTGGAGGCGGCCGTGCAGCAGCGCGCCGCGCACAGCGTCCGCTCACTGAAGCTGCTCTGCCGGGTCGGCCTCGGCCCCTGCCAGGGCCGGATCTGCGGGCAGAACGCGACCGACCTCGCCGCGCGGCTGCTCGGCGAACCGCTCCCGGACCCGGAAACCCCCGCTCGGCGGCCGATCGCAGCGCCGATCCGGCTCGCAGACCTGGCCGGCATCCCAACCCCTGACGAGGAGGAGAAGTGACTTCCAGCAACGATCTCGGTGGTGTCGTCGTCGCGACCGCCCTGCCCTACGCCGAAGACGAGTCGGCCCCGGCCGGCCTGCGGGTCGACTACGACCGCTACGCAGAGCACTGCAGCTGGGTGGTCGACAACGGCTGCCACGGCGTCGGCCCCAACGGCTCCCTCGGCGAGTACTCTTCGCTGACCCACGAGGAGCGGCGCAAGGTCGCCCAGACCGCGATCGAGACCGTCGGCGACCGGGCGACGGTCATCGTCGGCGTGCACGCGCCGAGCGCGCACGAGGCGCGGCACTGGGCGGAGCTCGCCGCCGAGGACGGCGCGGACGGGCTGCTGTGCCTGCCGCCGACGATCTACCGCGCCAACAAGGGCGAACTCCTGCACCACTTCGAGCAGGTCGCGGCCGTGGGCCTGCCCGTGATGGTCTACAACAACCCGATCGACACCAAGGTCGACCTCACCCCCGACGTGGTTCGCGAGATCGCCGGGATCGACAACATCGCGGCGATCAAGGAGTTCTCCGGCGACGTCCGCCGGGTGCTGGAGATCCGCGAGCAGGCGCCCGGGCTGAACGCGGTCTCCGGCGCCGACGACGTGGTGCTGGAATCGCTGCTGATGGGCGCGGGCGGCTGGTTCGCCGGGTTCCCGAACGTGTTCCCGGCCGAATCGGTGCGCCTCTACGAGCTGGCCCGGGCGGGCAAGGTCGAGGAGGCGCGGGCGCTGTACGAGCCGCTGGTGGCCGCGTTCCGGTGGGACTCGCGCACCGAGTTCGTGCAGGCCATCAAGCGCGGCATGGAGATCGTCGGCCGCTTCGGCGGGCCCTGCCGCCCGCCGCGCGGCCCGCTGCCCGAGGCCATGCTCGCGCAGGTCGACGCCGACATGGAGCGCGCCGTGAAGTACTTGCAGAGCAAGGAGAAATGATGCGGTCGCGCCGTTACTTCAGCGCCGTCGACTCGCACACCGAGGGCATGCCGACGCGGGTGATCACCGGCGGCGTCGGCGTCGTGCCGGGCGAGACGATGGCCGACAAGCGCCGGTACTTCGTCGACAACCTCGACCACATCCGGCAGCTGCTGGTGCACGAGCCGCGCGGGCACTCGGCGATGAGCGGCGCGATTCTGCAGCCGCCGACCCGCGCGGACGCCGACTGGGGCGTCATCTACATCGAGGTCTCCGGCTGCCTGCCGATGTGCGGGCACGGCACCATCGGCGTCGCGACCGTGCTGGTGGAGACCGGCATGGTCGAGGTGGTCGAGCCGGTCACCACGGTCCGGCTGGACACCCCGGCCGGGCTGGTGGTGGCCGAGGTGGCGGTCCGCGACGGCCAGGCGGAGTCGGTGACCATCCGCAACGTGCCGTCGTTCGCCGTGGAGCTGGACGCGTCGGTGCAGGTGCCGGGGCTCGGCGAGGTGCGATACGACCTGGCCTTCGGCGGCAACTTCTACGCGATCACGCCGCTGGCCGACCTCGGAATTCCCTTCGACAAGGCCGAGAAGGACCGGATGCTGGGCGCCGGACTGGCGATCATGGCGGCCATCAACGAGCAACGCCGCCCGCAGCACCCGCTCGACGCGAACATCGCAGGCTGCAAGCACGTCTACCTCGAAGCGCCGGGCAGCGACGCCGCGCACTCCCGGCACGCGATGGCGATCCATCCCGGCTGGTTCGACAGATCTCCTTGCGGCACCGGCACTTCCGCGCGCATGGCGCAACTCCACGCGCGCGGGCAGCTCGCGCTGGACACCGACTTCGTCAACGAATCCCTGATCGGCACCCGGTTCGTCGGGCGGCTCGTGGACACCGCACAGGTCGGCGACCGGCCGGCCGTGGTGCCGACGATCACCGGCCGGGCCTGGATCACCGGCATGGCCCAGTACCTGCTGGACCCGACCGACCCGTTCCCTACCGGCTTCACGTTGTAGCGCAGACCGGACCGGTGCGCCGGAGGATCCCAATTTTAGGCAAAATTGGAATACCACGATTCTCGCGCGATGCCGCAGGTGGGCGCGCCGGTGCGGAAAATTCCCAATTTTAGGCAAATTCGGATAGTTCCCGCGTGAGCTCGCAGGCGGGCGTGCCGGGGTGGAGTGTTCCCAATTTTAGGCAAAATTGGGGCCACCCCGGCGTGCCCTCGTTCCCGGAGGTGGCTCAATGATCGATGCGAACGGCCGCGGCGTGCTGCGGCGCAAACCGGTGGACGACATCGACGATCCGCCGCAGGGCGCCGGCCTGAAACGGGTGATGGGCACCTGGCAGCTGACCGCGCTGAGCCTCGGCGGTCTGGTCGGCGCCGGGGTGTTCTCCCTCAGCGGCGTGGTCGCCAACGAGCTCGCCGGGCCCGGGGTGCTGCTGTCGTTCCTGATCGCGGTCCTCGCCAGCGCGGCCGCAGCGCTGTGCTACGCCGAATTCACCAGCATGATCCCGAAAGCGGGCTCGGCCTACACCTACGCCTACGCGGTGCTCGGCGAGCTGGCCGGCTGGCTGATCGGCTGGGACCTGCTGCTGGAGTACACCGCGATCGTCGCTGTCGTCGCCATCGGGGTCTCCGGCTACCTGTCCTACCTGGTCGGTCAGCTCGGGCTGGACCTGCCCGCCTGGATGCTGGGCGCGCCCGGCACCGGCGACGGCCACGTGGTCGACCTGTTTGCGATGGTGCTGTGCCTGCTGCTGGCGTGGCTGCTCAACCGCGGTGCGAAGTCCTCGGCGCGGGTCGAGACCGCACTGGTGGTGATGAAGATCGTGCTGGTCCTGGTCGTCGTGGTGGCCGGGGCGTTCCACATCAACGCGGGCAACTACACGCCGTTCCTGCCCTACGGGCTCGGCGGCGCGATCACCGGTGCGGCCACGGCCTTCTTCGCCGTCTACGGCTACGACGCGATGAGCGCGGCGGCGGAGGAATCGGCCGACGCCCGCCGGGCGATGCCGCGCGCGATCATCTACTCCCTGGGCATCGCGACGGTGATCTACGTGCTGGTGTGCGTGGTGCTGCTCGGAATGCAGCACTACAGCGAGATCGACGTCCGCAGCCCGTTCTCCGGCGCGCTGGCGGCGGTCGGCCTGCCGGGGCTCGCATTGATCGTCGCGATCGGCGCGGTGTTCGGCATCGTCACCTCGATGTTCGCCAACATGCTCGCGGTGACGCGGGTGTGGTTCGCGATGAGCCGCGACGGGCTGCTGCCCGCCTGGTTCGCCAAGACCCACGAGGTGCGCAAGGTGCCGCACCGGGTCACCTGGGTGGTCGGCGTGGTGTCGGCGCTGATCGCGGGCCTGCTGCCGATCCGGGAGGCGGCTGAGCTGACCAACATCGGCATCCTGGTGGCGTTCATCGTGGTCGCGGTGTCGGTGGTGGTGCTGCGCCGCCAACGCCCCGAACTGGAGCGGGGCTTCCGCTGCGCGTGGGTGCCGGTGGTGCCGGGGATCGGCGTGGTGTTCTCGCTGTGGCTGATCAGCCAGCTCGACTGGGTCACCTGGGCGCGCTTCGTCGGCTGGATGGCCGTCGGCCTGCTGGTCTACGCGTTCTACGGCTACCGGCGGTCGGCGCTGGCGGACAAATCGGTCGCGGGAATGCGCTGATCGCTGCCAGGATGGGCGGTATGACCGAAGTGCGTACCGCGCATACCGCAGACCTCGACGAAGCGACGCTCAAGGCCGCCCGGGCGCTGCTCTGGGACGTGTTCGAAGACGACATGACGGAGCACGACTGGGAACACTGCCTGGGCGGCATCCACGCCCTGGTCTGGGAAGGCGACGAGCTGATCGGCCACGCGGCGGTGATCCAGCGGCGCCTCCTGCACGGCGGCCGGGCCCTGCGCACGGGCTACGTCGAGGGCGTCGCGGTGCGAGCGGACCGGCGACGCCGGGGCATCGCGGCAGCGATGATGGCGGAGCTGGAGGGCGTGATCCGCCGCGCCTACGACCTCGGAGCGCTGGGAGCCAGCGACGAAGGAGCGGCGCTGTACGAGGCGCGCGGTTGGCAGCGCTGGCAGGGGCCGACTTTCGCCCTGGCGCCAACGGGAATCCAGCGCACGGCGGACGAGGACGGCTTCATCTTCGTCTTCCCCGCGGAAGCCCCGCTGGACCTCACCGGCGACCTCACCTGCGACTGGCGCGACGGAGACGCCTGGTAGCGGCTCCAGTCCTCGTGAGTGCGAAGCCGGGTTATCCATCAGTGGAGCCGGCCGTGGTCACCTTCTCACCTTCCGCGAGTCTCGACGCGTGCCAGGTAGTCCCGGATGATGCCGACATACTCACCACGGAGCGGTTCGGCCTCCAGGTAGCCCATGTGCGCCGCACCGGCCTGCGTGACGTGCTCCGAGTCCGGAATTCGGGCGGCGATGTCGGCCAGGTGCGCGGGAACGCATTCGTCGAACTCCCCGCCGAGGACGAGCGTCGGGATCCTGATCCGTTCGAGTTCGTGGAAGATGTCCCACTCCTTCAGCGTTCCCGTCACGTGGTAGTCGGCCTGCCCGATCATCGTCCGGAATGTCGTCAGGCTCATCAGCTCCGGGACGAGCCGCGGCGTCGCGGTGCGCACCACGCACGCGCGCAGGTACTCCGTCTGGGCAACCTGGTAGTCAGGGTCGTCCGTCTCGCCCCGCAGCTCGCGACCGTAGGTGCGGTCGAGCACATTGCCGGGCAGTTTCGCCAGCAGGTCCCGGACCTCCGCCTCGAACCGTGGCACGCTGGCCAGGCCGTTGGCGCAGACCAGGCTCGTCCACTCCGGTGCGCGCTCCGCCGCGAACTGCAGTCCGAGCATGGCACCCCAGGAGTGGCCGTAGACATGTGGCCGCGCCAGGCCGAGACCGTCGGTCACGGCGCCGAGTTCGTCCAGGAAACGGTCTACCGTCAGCAGCGCGGTGTCCTCAATGCGGTCCGAGCGTCCCACCCCCAGCTGGTCGTACCAGACGATCTCGCGTTCCCGGGCGAGCGGCTCGAACGCCTCGAACAACACGTCACTCGGATAACCGGGCCCGCCGTGGACCAGGAGCAGTGGTACACCACCGCTGCCCATCCTGCGATACCAGACCCTGCCCCCTGGAACCGAAATCCTGCCTTCCGTAGTTGCGGCCGAAGTCACAGTTGGCGCCCGCCGGAGGACGGATTCTCCCGGTCGCCCGGCACGACATAGGTGTACTCCTCTATCCGGTCGATGAGATCCCCCTCGAAACGGAGATACATCGCGGCGTGGACCTCGCGATGGGACCCGTCGGCCAGTTCCAGGCGGAGTACCTGCTGTTGAAGTACCTCGTCGTAGTTCTGGAACTGGCGGATCACGTCGTACTCCAGCGCCTGAACTGTGGGGATAAGCAACGCGAGTTGGTCCAGTTTCTCGTCGATGGCCTGTTCTCCTGTACCGTCGTTATGCCACACGGTGGCCGCGTCGGTGCACATCTTCCGCACACCGTCGAAATCACCCGCTGCCATACGTCGTAGGCACTGGGTCGCCGTCTCGCTGATATTCCGCCGCATGGCACGCGTCTCCTTCGTTTTCTTGTGGGGAACGGGTTTCCGCGAAATCCGGCCACGCACGGGCTCGGCGGTCCGGGGCACGGTGGCGCGCTCCACGGTAGGGAAAGTCCAGTGGCTACGGTAGGCTTGAATTTTTCGATCGCGTCCGGCAGTGAATCCGGCAACGGCGGCGAGACAGTTCTAGCACTCACGACCCCGTTCGGGGCTCCTTAATGAGCCGCGGCGGCTTTTCCGTCGTCGTCTGGTCGGCCGGCATGCAGGCGAACAGCTTGGTGCCCCCGCGTGTACCTGCACTGTTCGGACGAACGCTGCCGACACTGCTCGGCGTAGTGGGAACGGGTCCACTGTGGTGTCCGGTGGGCGCGGGAATCACCCGTACAGCGGCTGTTGCGGGCGGTCGTTCTGTGCCGTTTCTGCTGTTACTGGCGGGTACTCGCCAATTTCTTCGATGTGCTGCGGACTTCTCCTTGAATGGTGGCGATTTCGAACTCCGATCGGAGGAAGAATGCGTCACTTACGGCACATCATCGGCGCTGCTGCCGCCGTGGCGGCGGCGAGCACCGTGCTGGCCACCCCGGCGTTCGCCGCGCCCGCCGCCGAGAACTACGCGGCGCTGGGCGACTCCTACGCCTCCGGGGTCGGCACCCGCGAGTACACCGACGACAGCGGGGACTGCCTGCGCAGCCCCAAGGCCTACGCGCAGCTGTGGGCCGACTCGAACGGCGTCTCGAACTTCGCGTTCGAGGCCTGCTCGGGCGCGGTCACCGATGACGTCAACGCCAACCAGCTCGACCAGCTCAACGCCGACACCACGCTGGTCACCATCTCCATCGGTGGCAACGACATCGGCTTCAGCAGCGTCATCCAGGACTGCCTGCTGGGCGACGACAACGCCTGCGACTCGGCGGTCAGCAAGGGCGAGGAGCGGGCCCGCAACGAACTGCCCGCCAAGCTCGACACGACATACGCGAACATCCGCGAGGCCGCGCCGAACGCCAAGGTCGTGGTGCTCGGCTACCCGCGCCTCACCGAGCTCGGCTCCTGCGGCATCCCGTTCTTCTCCGATGCCAAGCGGCAGCGGATCAACGACGGCGCCGACGTGCTGGCCGAGGTGATCTCCGACCGGGCCGGCGCGGCCGGGTTCACCTTCGCCGATACCCGCGACGCATTCGCCGGACACGGCGTGTGCTCCTCCGACGAGTGGATCAACGGCCCGAGCAACCCGCTAGTGGAGTCCTTCCACCCGGACATCGACGGCCACGCCAAGGCGTACCTCCCGGTGCTCAACGCCGTCACCGGCTGATCCAGGCTCCTGCGTGGGTGGCGATTTCGCGCGAAATCGCCACCCATTTCATGCTCCGGGGCCGATCCCGGGATGGGAGAGGCGTGCTGCCCGGATGATCGCGTTGATCCGCCGGGCGTGCGCGCCTCGCCAGTACACCTGGCCGCAGTCGCCGCAGCGTGCGTATTCGTCGTAGTGGCGGCGGGTTCCCGATTCGATCTCCGCGATAACGTCCTTTTTGGACACCTCGATCAGTGGGCCGTTGCACGACGTGCAGCGGGTCCACGGCGCGAGCGGCGGCGCGAACCGGCCGATGACGTCCGCCAGCTGCTGCGCCGGATCGGCGCCCCGCACGTAAGCGCCAGCCCACAAGGCCCGGCGACGAAGGATTCCCCGATCTTGGGTCAGCAGCACCCGCCGCTCCCGTTCGGCCTGCGCGATCAGTTCGTCGTCGGCGGAATCGTTGCGGTAGGCGGTGTCCACGCCGAGCAGCCGCAGCCGCCGCGCCAGCTTGCCCAGGTGCACGTCCAGCACGAACCGCGCCGCAACCGGCTGCGGGCGCTCGACCGGACCGATGTCGATCGTCGCGCCGGGCCGTGGCTGGTGCCCCGGACCTGCGGGAACGCCGTCGACCAGCAGCCGCCCCACCTCGGTGAGCGGCACCCCGACGGATTCGGCGAGGTGCCCCAGCGTGGCGGTGCCGTCGTAGGGCAGCTCGAACTGCTCGACCCGGTGCCGCGGAGCGGCGAAGAACCGCAGTTCCGGATCGATGCGCACCAGCACGGTCGCCTCAGGCGTCACCGCCCCATTGTCCCCTGCCTCCGAACGGCGGCCGAACGTCGTCAGGCTCGACCGAGGAACACGGCTTTGTCAGCCATGAACGTCGGCTGGAATGCGAGCTGGAACTCGCCCTGCTGCTCGCCGACCACGAATGCCTGCTCGTAGGTGTAGGTCCTGCCCGGCAGCACGGTCGCCGACGGCGGGGCGCCTTCACCGCAACCGCCCCCGAAATCGAAGATCATGTCGGCCTTGGTGCTGTTGAACTGTGCATCGGCGGCGTACGACAGGACGCCGGCATCGAACGGCTTGTCGGTGTCGTTGACCACGGTGATGGTGAACTTGACCGCACGTTCGGCATTCTGCGGTGATGCCACGTCGCTCGGGGTGCACTCGACCGGTGCGGCGACTTCGACGGCGATCCCGTCATCCCAGGTGTAGCGCTGTCCCCAAGTCGGCGTCTGCGGTTGCGGGGGCTCGGCGGCAGGTTGGCCTGCCTGCGCGGACGCATCGGACACCGTGCCCTGGTTGGCCGATGGGGTTCCGCACCCGACGAGGATTCCGGCCGCGGCGACGGCGGATGCCAGGACTGCCAAGCTCTTCAATTTTTTCTCCCTCGGTGTGTTTCTGCAGCACAACGAGATAGGTACGGGCGGGTCCTTCGTTACAGAACTGTGCGCAGGCAACTACTGGCAGCGGGAAACGCTTGCCGGGAACAGCGCGATCCCGGCTCGAATCACTGTTGCGAGGTGCCGAAAGCTGCGGTGTCGTCCCCGGCCAACCGGCTGTGCCTGATGCCGTAGGTGAAGTAGAGGATCATTGCGAGGGCCAGCCAGACCGCGAACATCAGGTAGGTCTCCCACGGCAGCTGGGTGATCAGGTAGATGCAGGCCGCGATGCTCAGCGCCGGGACCACCGGGTAGCCCGGGACGCGGAAGCCCCGCTGCAGGTCCGGGCGGGTGCGACGGAGTACCACCACGCCGATCGAGACCACCGTGAACGCCACGAGCGTGCCCATGCTGGTCAGGTTCGCCAGCGTGCTGAGCGGGACCACCGCGGCGAGCAGGCCGACGAACGCCGAGACGATCAGGGTGTTGCGCACCGGAGTTCGCCGCTTCGGATGCACGTTGTGGAAGACCTTCGGCACCATTCCGTCGCGGCCCATGGAGAACAGGATCCGGGTCTGGCCGTAGATCGTCGTCAACGTGACCCCGAAGATCGATACGACGCCCCCGGCGGCCAGCACGATCGCCGGCCAACCCGAGCCGGTGAGGTTGCCCAGGATCGTCGCCAGGCCCGCGTCCTGGCCCTCGAACGCCTGCCACGGCTGCGCGCCGATCCCGGCGACCGCGACCAGGATGTAGACCGTCGTGACGATCGCGATGCACCAGAAGATCGCCAGTGGCAACGTGCGGCGCGGATCGCGGACCTCCTCGCCGGCGGTGGAGACCGTGTCCATCCCGATGTAGGAGAAGAACACCATGGACGCGGCGGTACCGATGCCCGTGACGCCGAACGGCGCGAAGGGCTGGGTGTGTTCGGCGTTGAACGCCGTCAGGGCGACCGCGACGAACAGCAGCAGCACTGCCAGCTTGATGCACACCGTGATCGCGTTGATCGTCGCGGATTCCTTCGCGCCGCGGACCAGCAGCAGGCAGCAGGCGGTGACGAGCACTGCGGCGGGCACGTTCAGGACGCCGCCCTCGCCTGGTGGAGCGCTGAACTCGGCGGGTAGCTGCCAGCCGAAGACGTCGCCGAGCAGCGCGTTGAGGTATTCACCCCAACCGACCGCGACCGCTGAGGCCGCCACCCCGTACTCCAGCAAGAGGCAGGCGCCGACGACATAGGCGACGATCTCGCCGAGCGTGGCGTAAGCGTAGGTGTAGGAGGCGCCGGCGACCGGGATCGTGGAGGCGAGTTCGGCGTAGCACAGCGCGGTGAGTGCCGCGGTGATCGCTGCGAGCACGAACGACACCACCACCGCAGGCCCCGCCTTGGGCACGGCCTCGTTGAGCACGATGAAGATCCCGGTGCCGATCGTGGAACCCACGCCGATCATCGTCAGCCGGCCGACCCCGATGGAACGCCGCAGTTCGCCGCCGCCGGTGTCGGCGCCGCTTTCGGCGTTGAGCATGCTGACCGGCTTGCGCCGGAGCACCCTGCGCCAGCCGATCTGGGAACCACTGGTGGGCCCAGCAGCGGGCGCCGAACCGGACATGGTGCTCTCCTGCGAATTTCCGATGGTTGTCTTTCGCGGCGGGAATAAAGGGTGGAGCACCGGCTCCGGCCCGTGCGAACCGGGTCCGGCCGACGTATCGGTTGCGTGAAGGCCGAATCTAGAGATGAGAAGAAGGAGCGTCAACTCTGCGTAGCGCAGTAAATTATTCGGCTAGTCCGTAGTTCTGCGTTTGCTTTTCCGGTATCGACTGATGTGCTGCACAGCACGCAGCATCGGCTCCTGTGGACGGACGCAGACGCGCGTCGCAAGCGGCGAGCCTCCGAACGGCGGCATGTCAGCGCGTGGTCGAGCCGCTATGGTGATCATCCCGGCCGGTGTCGAGGGAGCCCCCGCGAAAGCTCCCGAGGGCGCTTGGCGCCCGCCGACGGTTGGGGTCGAATTGGCAGGCTTCGCTGCTCAGAACACGCAGGTATCCCGGCGCGCCGTGATGGTCGGCGCCCTGGTCGCCACCGGTTCCGCCGCATGCACCGGCGGGTCCGCCACGGGTTCGGCGGGTGGGCGCTTGTTGTTGCGCGGCACCACATTGCCCGATGGCCGCCGCGCCGACGTGCTGCTGGACCAGGGCAAGATCGCCGCGATCGGCGGGGACGCAGGGGGAGCGGACGGGCTCGACCTCGCCGGTTACCTGCTGCTGCCGTCCGGGGTGGAAACGCACGCGCACCTGGACAAGGCGTTCCTGGGGCGGCGGGTGCCGAACCCGGCCGGCGACCTGGCCGGGGCGATCGAGGTCATGTCGGCGATCGCGCCCACGATGACCGACGAAGACGTGCGGGAGCGGGCGAGCCGGGGCATCGAACTGGCCGTGCGGCACGGCTACACCGCGATCCGCACGCACGTGGACGTCAACGCGAGAAACGGCACGCGCCCGCTGAAGGTGCTGCTGGACCTGCGGCAGCAGTACGCCGACATCGTCGACCTCCAGGTGGTGGCGTTCGTCGGCCCGGTCTCCGGCGCGGCCGGTGCCGGGGCCCGAGCATTGCTGGACGAGGGCCTTCGGCTGGGTGCGGACGTGGTGGGCGGCCTGCCCTACGCCGACCCCGACCCGGCCCAGGCGGTGCGCGAATACCTCGCCGCCGCAAAGGAATACGGGCGGCTGGTAGACCTGCACACCGACGAGACCACCGATGCGAGCGTGCTCTCGCTGCGGGAGCTGATCGCCGAGACCGCCCGCGCGGGCATGGGCGGCAAGGTCGCCGCCTCGCACTGCGTGAGCCTCGGTCAGCAGGACCCGGAGAACGCGGCCTTGGTCGCGAAGGACGCGGCGGCCGCGGGCGTCGCGGTGATCACGCTGCCGCAGACCAACCTGTACCTGCAGGGGCGCGAGGGAGGTGTCCTCGTGCCGCGCGGGCTGACGGCCATCGACGCGCTGCGCCGCGCGGGCGCCGTGCTGGCCGGTGGGGGCGACAACTGGCGGGATCCTTTCAACGCCGTGGGCCGGGCGGATCCGTTCGAGATCGCCTCGCTGCTGGTCGCCGCGGGCCACCTCGACACCGCGGCCGCCTACGCGGCGGTGTCCGACCAGGCCAGGACGGTGCTGAACCTGCCGCCGGTGGGACTGCGCCCGGGCGACCCGGCGGAGCTCCTCGCGATCCGCGCGGCGGACCTGGACGAGGCGGTGGCGGGCGCGACCGAGGACCGCGCGGTCTTCCACCGCGGCCGCCTCGTCGCCCGGACCCAGGTGACCACGGCGCTGCACCGCGCGTGATCGGCACCGATGAATTCGCGGCTCGCGGGCTGTCTACCCCTGCGGAGACCGCGTTCACCACGTCTTCGACCCCGATGGCAACACAGTGAACCTCACGCAGCAGGTCATACCTGGCGGAGGGGTGGGCTGAACCACCAGGTGAGCAGCGGGCCCGCGATCGCCAGCACCAGCACGTAGCCCGTGGCCAGGGCGCCGATGCTGTCGCCCTGGATCGCCACCAGGCTGGCGATGATGATCGAGAACTCGCCGCGCACGATCAGCACGCTGCCCGCGCGCAGCCGGCCCTTCCGCCCCGCCCCTGCGCGGGCCGCCGCGAACCAGCCGGTGCCGATCTTGGTCAGCGCCGTCACCGCGGCCAGCGCGAGCGCCACCGGCAGCAGCGGAACCAGCGCCGCCGGGGAGACGGAAATGCCGATCGCCAGGAAGAACGCCGCGGCGAACAGGTCCCGCAGCGGCGCGACCAGCGACCGCACCCTTTCGGCCAGCGGGCCGGTCAGCGCCAGCCCCACCAGGAACGCCCCGACCGCCGCCGATGCCCCGGCCAGCTCCGCGATCGCGGCCACCACCAGCGACAACCCGACGATCCGCAGCAGCAGCTGCTCGGTGTCGCCGTCCTCGACCAGGTGCCCGACGCGATGCCCCCAGCGCCGCGACGTGACCAGCGCCAGCAGCAGCACGCCCACCGCCACCGACACGCTCGCCAGGCCGTGCAGCACCGTGCCGCCGGTGGCCAGCACCGCCAGGATCGGCAGGTACACGGCCATCGCGAAGTCCTCCAGCAGCAGGATCGACAGCACCGCCGGCGTCTCCCGGTTGCCCAGCCGGTGCAGGTCGTCCAGCAGCCGGGAGACGATCGTCGACGACGACACCCAGGTGATCCCGGCGAGCGCCACGATCCCGGTCGCGTCCAGCCCGAGCAGCCAGCCGGCCAGCGCGCCCGGCGCGGCGTTGACCACCATGTCCAGCAGCCCGGATGGGACGTGCCGCCGCAGCGTGACGGTGAACTCCTCGATGGAGAACTCCAGGCCGAGCGTGAGCAGCAGGAGCACCACGCCGATCGACGCGCCGATCTCCACGAAGTCGCGGGCGGCGGGCAGCGGCGCGATGCCGCCCTCGCCCACCGCGAGTCCCACCAGCAGGTACAGCGGGATCGGGGACACCCCGAAGCGCCGGGTGACCGTGCCGACCGCGCCGAGCACGATCAGGACGATCCCCAGTTCCAGCAGCAGCGCGATCGAGGTGTGCACGGCAGCTCACCCCGCCAGGATGCGTTCCACCCCGGTGATGCCCTGCTGGGTGCCGATCACCACGAGGATGTCCCTGGCCTGCAGGCCCTGGCCGGGCGCGGGCGAGGCGATGACGTCCTCGCCGCGCACGATCGCCACGATCGACGCGCCGGTGCGGGTGCGGGCGCGGGTCTCGCCGAGGGTGCGCCCGTCGAACGGCGAGCCGGCGGTCACCTCGACCTGACCGG
Source organism: Saccharopolyspora elongata (assembly GCF_004348985.1). Lineage (GTDB taxonomy): Bacteria > Actinomycetota > Actinomycetes > Mycobacteriales > Pseudonocardiaceae > Saccharopolyspora > Saccharopolyspora elongata. Next base: position 15,941 of record NZ_SMKW01000062.1, read on the forward strand.
CGTTGAGCCCCGGCACCTCGCGCGTCAGGTCGGCGAACCGCTCGGCGATGCGCGGGGCGCCGAGGATCTCGGTGACCGCGTCGGCCTCCTCCTCGCTGAGCCGGAACAGCAACCGGACCTCGTCGGGATCGTCGCCGGGGTAGGCGACGAACTCGAAGTCGCCGCGCCGCCGAGCCACCACGCCGATGCGCTGGCCGTCGGTGGTGGTGAACTCGTACCGCAGCCCGACCCCGGGGAGCAGAACTTCGGTGACGTCCATGCGCCAATCATCGCGCCGCCCCACCGCACCCGCCGGGTGCGCGGTGAACCCCCTGTCTACCTGACCCGCGCGTGGACCAACCGCGAGAGGGTGCCGGGCGACAGGCCGTCTCGGCGTTGCCACAGCTCGGGATCGATCGCGTTGCGCTGGTCGGTGTCGTCGACGGAGGTGAAACCGTGATCTCGCAGCTGGGTGCCCATTTCGGCCGGTGTGAAGCAGCTCAGCCACGGTTCCCCGCCCTCGGAGGCGACCTGTGCCACCGCTTCGGCGTACTCCCGGCCGGTCGCGTCGCGGAGTTCCTCGGACACGACGTAGTCGGTGACCAGCTGCGTCCCGGGGGCGAATTTTCCAAGTGTGGCAAGGGTTTCGCGCAGCGAGCCGCGGGTGACGTACATGGTCACGCCGAGCCAGCCGACGAATGCGGGCCGCGCCGGATCGAATCCGGCGGAGACCAGGGCGTCTCCGAGCGAGTCCGATTCGAAGTCGACCGCGACGTGGGTAGCGGTGTCCGGAATGTTGATCCCGGCATCCTCCAGCAGGGCGCGCTTCCAGTGCTGGGTCGCCGGGTGGTCGACCTCGAAAACACGGACGCCCAATTCGTTTCGGTGGGCGAACGTGTCGAGCCCGGCGCCGAGGATCACGTATTGCGCAATCCCGTTCCGCACGGCCGCGGCCAGGCGCTGCTCGGTGTACCGACTGCGGACGACCGCCTGCGCTCTGGCGCCGCGCAGAATGGGGTGTTCGCCGCTGGCCCGGTGGTAGCCGAGGAGTTCTTCGGCTCGGTCGCCGAGCAGCGGCACCGCGAGCGAGTCCGCGAAGATGTGCGGTTCGGCATCCACCAAGATGTGTGCGGCGCGAGCGGCAGCCGCCATGAGAGCGGTTCGACTGGATTCTCGATTCACGAGACCAAGCTAGCTCACCGAAAATGCATCATATCATAAAAAGGAAAATTGCGAAACAATTCGCGAATTGCGATTGCATTTCCTTTCCGCGATCACGTCCTGGCACGAGTTGAATGCACGGCGTTGTGCTGCGCCGGTTTGCCGAGGTGGCGGGGGATGGCCGCGATCGCCGCCAGGCTGATCAGGTTGACCAGCACCACGTAGCCGGAAATCGCGGCCGTGGTGCCGAAGTGGCCGAACAGGGCGGTGCAGATGATCGGCGCGAAACCGCCGCCGAGCACCGCGCCGAGCGAGTACGACAGCGACGCGCCCGAGTATCGCCACTCCGGCCGGAACAGCTCGGTGAACAGCGCCGCCTGCGGCGCGTAGGTCGCCGCCACGCCGACCACGTACACGACCTGGGCCAGCAGGACCATCAGCGCCGCCCTCGTGTCGATCAGCCAGAACAGCGGGAACGCCCACAGCAGGTTCAGCGCGCTGCCGAGCAGGTAGACGTTGCGCCGGCCGATGCGGTCGGACAGACCGCCGAACAGCGGCGTCAGCGCGAGCCAGGCCACCGAGCCGAGCAGCAGGTTCACCAGCGCAGTCTGCTGGCCCAGCCCGGTCTCGTCGACGCTGTAGCTGACCAGGTACACCATGAAGATGTAGCCGAGGGTGTTGTTGCCGACGAAGGTGCCGGTGGCCACCAGCAGCGCCGCCGGCTGGTGCCGGAGCACCTGCGCCACCGGCAGCCTCGCCCGCCGCTGCCGGACCTCGGCGAACACCGGGCTCTCCACCACCCGCAGCCGGATGTAGAGGCCGAGCAGCACCAGCACGATGCTGAGCAGGAACGGGATCCGCCAGCCCCAGGAGGCGAACTGCTCGCCGGAGGTGGTGCCGCGCACCGCCAGGAAGACCAATGTGGACAGCACCATGCCCAGCGGGGTGCCGATCTGGGCGTAGGAGCCGAACAGCCCGCGCCGGTTGCGCGGCGCGTGCTCGACGGCCATCAGCGCGGCCCCGCCCCACTCGCCGCCCGCGCTGATTCCTTGGAGCACCCGGCAGAGCACCAGCGCCAGCGGCGCCCACGCGCCCCACGCGTGGTAGTTCGGCAGCAGGCCGATGGCCATCGTCGAGCAGCCCATCACCAGCAGCGAGAACACCAGCATCGACTTGCGGCCGATGCGGTCGCCGAAGTGCCCCATCAGCACCCCGCCCAGCGGCCGGGCCACGAACCCGATCGCGAGCGTGGAGAACGCGGCCAGCTTCCCGGCGGTGGGGGAGAGGTCGGGGAAGAACTGCGGGGCGAAGATCAGCGCCGACGCGGTGCCGTAGAGGAAGTAGTCGTACCACTCGATGGTGGTGCCAACCATGCTGGCGAGCCTGGCGCGGCGCGCCTGTTCCGCGTTGCTCATGGATCCGCCTCTGCGTTGAGTGGAACCGACCGTTGTGGACATCGCCCGTGCGTACTTCGTTGCTATAGCGACAAAAAGTACGCACGGGGTCGGTCAGGGCTGCTGTAGCTGTGCCTCGGTGGCCACGCCGATCCCGTCTGCGCCGACGTGCACCGTCTCCTCCGACACCGGCGGGTGCACCAGCGGCTTCGGCTTGCCGTCCAAGCCGAAGGCGGTCGACCCTTCGCGGTACCAGGAGGGAACCACGTCGTGGCCCCAGAAGTCGCGGCGGCGCGGGTCCTGCACGCTCCACCGCGAGGTCGGGTGGTCGGGGTCGCCGGTGTAGTAGTCGCTGGTGTAGAGCTCCAGCCGGTGGCCGTCGGGGTCGCGCAGGTAGAGGTAGAAGGCGTTGGACACGCCGTGGCGGCCCGGGCCGCGCTCGATGTGGGCGTGGTCGGCGGTGGCGCCGAGGATGTCGCAGGCCCGCAGGATGTGGTGCGACTCCGGGACGAAGAACGCGATGTGGTGCAGCCGCGGCCCGGCGCCGCCGGTGAAGGCGATGTCGTGCACCGTCGGCTTGCGGAACATCCACGCCGCGTAGAGCTGGTCGTCGTCCTCGATGGTCTCGGAGGTGCGGAAGCCGAGCTCGGCGTAGAAGTCGTGCGCGGCCTGCACATCCGGGGTCAGCACGTTGAAGTGGTCGATGCGCGCGGGTTCCGCGCCGCGCCGCAGGTCGTAGCGCTGCACGTGCCGCGGGCCGTGCTCGGCGTGGTGGAAGAACTCGACCGGGAAGCCCAGCGGGTCCTCGACGCGCACCGCCTCGCCGATGCCGCGCGTGGTGCCGGCGGGCACCTCCTGCGTGGGCAGGCCCTTGGCGGCGAAGAACTCCTTGGCGCGCTGGACGTCCTCGGGCGTGCGCACCCGGTACGCCAGCCGCCGCAGGCCCGGCTCCGGGGCCTTGCGCAGCACGAGGCTGTGGTGCAGGAACTCCTCGTAACCGCGCAGGTAGATGACCTCGTCGTCCTCTTCGATGGCAACGAAACCGAGGGCGTCCACCCAGAACCGGCGAGCACGTGGCAGATCGGTGACGGCCAGCTCGGCGTCCGCGGCGCGGACCACGTCGGGAGCGGGGACAGGCATTCGCGCACCTACCAGAATCATATATGATTGGATGGCGTTGAAGATTACGCAGCGGCCTCGGGGGCGTCAATAGTCCCTATTGTTGAAAGAAAACTCGATCAGGTCATTCGGGTGGACGTATCGATCTTGGTTGACATCGTATCTGATTTGGCTTCATCATCTCGGCGAACGGATCGTGCGCCCGACGGGAGGAATCCGGTGTCGCACCCCTTGGGGCTGTCGCCCAGCAAGATCATCGCGGTGCACCTGAACTACCGCAGCCGCGCGCGGGAGCGCGGCCGGACGCCCCGGGAGCCGTCGTACTTCCTCAAGCCGCCGTCGTCGCTGGCCGCCGACGGCCAGGCGGCCGTGCGCCCGCGCGGCGCGGAGGCGCTCGGCGTCGAGGGCGAGATCGCGGTCATCATCGGCGAGCGGGCGCGCAACGTTCCGCTGGAATCCGCCGCGGACCACATCGGCGGCATCGCGGCGGCCAACGACATCGGCTGCTACGACCTGCGCTACGCCGACCGCGGCTCCAACGTGCGCAGCAAGGGCTCCGACGGCTACACGCCGGTCGGCCCGGCGATCATCGATCCCGCCGACGTGGACCTGCGCGATCTGGCCATCCGCCTGTGGGTCAACGGCGAGCTCGTCCAGGAGGACAACTCCGGCGGCCTGCTGTTCGGCTTCGACTACCTGATCGCCGACCTGTCCCGGTCGCTCACCCTGGAACCCGGCGACATCATCCTCACCGGCACCCCGGCCGCGCCGCCGATCGTCCGGCCCGGCGACGTCGTCGAGGTCGAGGTCGGCGATGGCGGCAGGCTCCGGACGGTGATCGCCGAGAGCGACGAACCGATGAGCGGGCCGGGCGCGCTCCCGGCACTGTCCGAAAAGGACCGGAAGGACGCCTTCGGCGAACCGGCCGGGCTCGGGCTCTCCGAGGAGACCGAGCGGAACCTGCGCGGCGTCGCCACCGCGACGATCTCCGCCCAGCTGCGCAAGCGCGGCATCCGCCACGCGTTCATAGAATCGGTCCGCCCGGCCAAGCCCGGCGCCCGGCTGCTCGGTCGCGCCCACACGCTGCGCTACCTGCCGCTGCGGGAAGACCTCTTCGAGAAGCACGGCGGCGGCTACAACGCGCAGAAGTCCGCGGTCGACTCCATAGGCCCCGGCGAGGTGCTGGTCATCGACGCGCGCGGCGACTCCCACGCCGGGACGATCGGCGACATCCTCGCACTGCGGGTGCAGCGCGCCGGCGGCGCGGGGATCGTGACCGACGGCGCGGTGCGCGACAGCGGCTCGTTCGCCGACCTCGACATCCCGACCTTCGCGGCCTTCCAGCACGCCGCAGTGCTCGGCAACCGGCACGTGCCGTGGGAGGACAACGTCGCGATCGCCTGCGGGGGAGCGCTGGTCGAACCCGGCGACGTCCTCGTCGGCGACGACGACGGAGTGGTCGTCATCCCGCCCGCCCTGGCCGACGAGATCGCCACCGACGCCGCCGAGCAGGAACGCCAGGAGCGGTTCATCTACCAGCAGGTCGACGCGGGCCATCGCATCGAAGGCCTGTACCCGCTCGGCGGGGAATGGCGGGAGCGGTACCAGCAGTGGCGGGACGGTGCAGCGTGACTGCGGCGCAGGACGGCGCGTCGAAGTCCGAGATCGCCTACCGGCACCTCCGGCAGCAGATCGTCGAGCGGACCCTGGCACCGGGCGCGCGGCTGGTGCTCGAGCAGATCGCCCGCGAGCTGGACATGAGCGTGGTCCCGGTGCGGGAGGCGATCCGCCGGCTGGAGGCCGAAGGCTACGTCAGCTACCAGCGCAACGTGGGCGCGCAGGTCGCCTCGATCGACCCGGACCAGTACCTGAACAGCATGGAAGCGCTGGCGCTGCTGGAGGGCTTCGCCACCGCCTCGGGCGCGCGGCTGATCAGCGCTGCCGAGCTCGACCGGGCGCGGGCGATCAACCAGGAGCTCAAGCGCAAGGCCGAGCAGGGCGACGCCCGCGCCTACACCGAGCTCAACCGGGAGTTCCACCGCGCGCTGTGCGGGGCGAGCGCGAACGCGCACTTGCTCGGCCTGCTGGAGCGGGAGTGGTCGCGGCTGGACCTGATCCGCCGGTCCAGCTTCGCGTTGGTACCCGAGCGCTACGCCGAATCCTTCGCCGAGCACGAGGCGCTGCTGCGGCTCGTCGCCTGCGGCGCGGCGGAGTCCACTGTGGAGCAGTTCGCGCGGGAGCACACGCTGCGGACCGCTCGCGCGGCCGTGGCCTCGCTGCAGGCGACCGCCGAAGAAGAGGAGCAATGATGAGGTTCCGCGCCGACCCGACGCAGGTCAGGGGCTCGATCGCGCCGGTGGTCACGCCGTTCACCGCGGACGGCGAACTCGACGAGGCCGGCCTGCGCAACCTGGTCCGCTGGCAGCTGGCCAATGGCTCGCACGGCATCTCCAGCGGCGGTTCCACCGGCGAGCCCAGCGCCCAGACGCTCGCGGAGCGCAAGCGGTCGCTGGAGATCGTGGCTGAGGAGACCGCCGACCGGGTGCCCTTCCTGCCGGGCACCGGATCGGCGAAGCTGGACGAGACGCTGGAGCTGACCGGGCACGCCCGCGACCTCGGCGCCGACATCGCCCTGGTGATCACGCCCTACTACGCCCGGCCCACCCAGGAGGCGCTGTTCACTTGGTACTCGACCGTCGCCGCGGAGTACCCGGACCTGCCGATCGTGGTCTACAACGTGCCCAGCCGCACCGCGGTCAGCGTCGACCCCGCCACCGTGGCCCGGCTGCGCAGGGCGCACGACAACATCGTCGGGATCAAGGAGACCACCAAGGACTTCGAGCACTTCTCGCACGTGCTCAAGGCCTGCGGCCGGGATTTCCTGATGTGGTCCGGCATCGAGCTGCTGTGCCTACCGCTGCTGGCCATCGGCGGCGTCGGGTTCGTCAGCGCGGTGGCCAACCTGGCGCCGAAGGCGGTCGCGGACATGTACCAGGCCTATGTGGACGGTCGGGTGGACGAGGCGATCGACCTGCACTACCGGCTGCACCCGCTGGTGGAGCTGGTGTTCACCGAGACGAACCCGTCCGCGGTGAAGGCGGTGCTCGCGGAGCGGGGCCTGATCGCCAGCGATCACGTCCGGCCGCCGCTGATCCCGCTCACCGACGGGGGCCGAACCAAGATCGAGTCCCTGCTGGCCGAGGGCGGCGACCTGATCCCGAGCTGAGTGCCGCCGCAATTTCCATTGAAATCGAAGGTTCGATTTCCATTGAAATTGCGGACCTCCGGACTCCGGATCCCGATGGCCGATGCCGACGACGTGAGGATGCAGATGAGCAACGCACCGGAGCAGGTTCCCGAGCTGATCACCCACTACATCGGCGGCGAGCACGTGCCCAGCGCCGGCGGGCAGACCTTCGGAGTGCTGGATCCCGCGACCAACACCGAGTACACCCGCGCCGCCGCGGGCCAGGCCGCCGACGTCGACCGCGCGGTCGCGGCCGCGGCCGAGGCGTTCCGCGAGAGCGGGTGGGCCGACATGCGCAACCGCGCCCGCGCGGGAGTGCTCAACCGGATCGCCGATGGCATCGAGGCCCGCGGCGAGCAGATCGCGCGGTGGGAATCCTTCGACACCGGCCTGCCGATCTCCCAGGTCGAGCAGCAGGCCAAGCGCGCGGCGGAGAACTTCCGGTTCTTCGCCGACCTGATCGTGGTGCAGACCGAGGAGGCCTACCGGGTCGCCGACGTCCAGCTCAACTACGTGGTGCGCAAGCCGAAGGGCGTGGCCGGGCTGATCACGCCGTGGAACACGCCGTTCATGCTGGAGAGCTGGAAGCTGGCGCCCGCGCTGGCGTCCGGTTGCACGGTGGTGCTCAAGCCGGCCGAGTGGTCGCCGCTGTCGGTGAGCCTGCTGCCGGAGATCTTCGCCGAGGCGGGAGTGCCCGCCGGGGTGTTCAACATCGTGCACGGCATCGGCGAGCAGGCCGGCGACGCGCTGGTCCGGCATCCGGACGTGCCGGTGCTGTCGTTCACCGGCGAGACCGCCACCGGCCAGGTGATCATGCGCAACGCCGCCGACGGGCTCAAGGGCCTGTCGATGGAGCTCGGCGGCAAGTCACCGAACATCATCTTCGCGGACGCCGACCTGGACGCGGCGCTGGACAGCGCGATCTTCGGGGTGTTCTCGCTCAACGGCGAGCGCTGCACGGCGGGTTCGCGGGTGCTGGTGCACCGCAGCATCTACGCCGACTTCGTGCGGCAGCTGGGGAAGCGCGCCGCGCGGTTCAAGGTCGGTCCGCCCGGCGACCGGTCCACCGAGCTGGGTGCCCTGATCCACCCGGAGCACTTCGACAAGGTGATCGGCCACGTGGCGAAGGCCGAGGCGGAGGGCGCGCGGCTGGTCACCGGCGGCAAGCGGCCGGATCACCTGCCGGACGGCAACTTCCTGGAGCCGACGGTGTTCGCCGACGTCACCCCGGAGCACACGCTGTTCCGGGAGGAGGTGTTCGGCCCGGTGGTGGCGGTGACACCCTTCGACGACGAGGCCGAGGCGGTGCGGCTGGCCAACGACACGAAGTACGGCCTGGCGGCCTACGTGTGGACCAACGACCTCAAGCGCGGCCTGCGGGTGGCCAACCAGGTCGAGGCGGGCATGCTCTGGCTGAACTCGCACAACATCCGGGACCTGCGGACACCGTTCGGCGGCATCAAGGCCAGCGGAGTGGGTCACGAGGGAGGCACCCGGAGCATCGACTTCTATACGGACCAGCGCATCGTGCACGCCTGGATCGCCGATGGCGGCCTGCCCCGCTTCGGCGGCACCAGCTGAAGCCCGCTCGCGCGTGCCGCACGCGTCGGGTGTGCGGAATGTGGCGCGTGAGGAGCGCTGGGTCACGTTTCGCCCCGCGGAGCAGGGAACATCGGCTAAGGTGGCAGCGGCATCGGTGGGCCCCAGCGCCCACCGGCGAACGACCTGGCGGTGCCGGGTGGGTCGCCGGAGCATCCCCGCTCCACGACCCGTCGCCCCGGCGTACGACCGCAGAGCTAGCCGTGCCGGTCCAAGGCGCCACCTCAGACCGCGCGGCTGTCCCGGGTGGTCAAAAGGGAGGGACGGCGCCAGCCGTCTCGGCCACCCGCGTGGAAGAGCCCGCTGACCGGGAGGTCAGCGGGTTTTTTCGCTTCCCGGGCCGCGCGACTGGCGACCCGGCCGGGGAAGGCGCACGGTACCGGGTATGTCCACTGTCAAGGCACAGCAGTCAGGCGTGTTCTTCCGGCGTCCGGCCCCGGAAGCCGACCCGTACGTGCGCGAGGGCGGCCACGTCGACCCCGGCCAGACCATCGCGGTGATCGAAGCGGTGAAGACCTTCAACCCCGTCAAGTCGGCCGCCGCCGGGACCGTGACCCGGTTCCTGCTCGCCGACGGCACCGAAGTCGCTCAGGGGCAGGAAATCGCCGAACTCGCCGACGAAAACACCTGACGCGGGTGATCTTGAATTCCGCGCAAGCCCTATCATGGCCGCGCAGTGGTGGGAGGCGGGAGGGCCGTGCGCGGGGTCGACTATTACGAGCTGCTGGGCGTGAACCGCGACGCGACGGCAGCCGAGATCAAGTCCGCCTACCGGTCGCTGGCACGCAGCATGCACCCCGATGTCGGCGGCACCGCGGGAACCTTCCGGTTGCTGCAGGAGGCCTACGAGACGCTCAACGACCCGGTGCGCCGCGCCGACTACGACCGCGTCGACGAGCCCGCGCCCCGGCGGCAACGGCGCCGGCGGCGGGATTTCGGCGAAGACCCGGACTACGTGCCCAAGGTCCCGCGGCTGCGCCTGGACGACATCCCGTGGTGGGACACCGTCGACCCGGGCACCCGGGTCCGCTACCTGCCGGTCACCGGCCCGGAGCGGGCGCCGACGCTGGCGCTGGTCGGCGGCTGGTCGATGCTGCTGCTGGCCGGGCTCGCCGTCGAGCTGACCGCGATGCTGCTGGCCGCCTGGCTGTCCCTGCTGGTGGCCTCCGGCGTGGTGATCGTGCTGCTGCTGCGGCGGCACATCCGGGCCCACCGGATCGACCGGTCGTTCGTCTCCGAGTTCGGCGGCCGCCGGATCTTCGGCCTGCCCGACGCGCAGCACGAGCGCGCGCAGCAGCTGACCGCGGAGCTGTGCGCGAAGTACCTGACCCGGCTGCCGGGCGTGCGCGTGTTCCACGGCCTGGCCTGGCCCGACTCGGTGTTCGAGGATGTGCACCACGCGGTGCTGTGCGGGCGTCGGCTGGTGCTCGTGGAGTCCAAGAGCTGGCTGCCCGGCCATTACACCGCCGACGAGGACGGCGCGTTGTGGCGCAACGGCCACCTGTTCCGCGGTGGCGCGACCCGGCTGCCGGAAGGCGTCGAGATCTTCGCCGAACTGCTGCCCGACGTCGAGGTGCGCGGCGTGGTCCTGATCTACCCCAGCCGCGCCGGTGACGTCACGACCGTCGAGCAGGACGGCGATCCGGTGTCGCCGATGACCCCGGCGCAGTTCGTGCGGGAGATCGGGCGATGGCTCGCGCAGGACCCGGCGAGCGTGGACCGCGAGGCGTTCACCACCGTGCTGGAGCAGGTCGTCGTGGACTGATCCGGCCCGAACTCCCATGTCGCCCTGATCGTTCGAACGGGCCGCGCTGCCGAGGCGTCGTCCCCCGCAGATGATGGCCATATGCAGGCGAGGAAGGGCGCCGGCGGCGGGACGGTGCTGGGAACCCTGGCAGTCGGGCAGTTCCTGATGACGCTGGACACCTCGGTGATGAACGTGTCCATCGCGACGGTCGCCGAGGACGTCGGTACGACGGTGAGCGGCATCCAGACCGCCATCACGCTCTACGCCCTGGTAATGGCGATGTTCATGATCACCGGTGGCAAGATCGGTACGCTGATCGGCCGACGCCGCGCGTTCACAGCCGGCTGCGTGATCTACGGCTGCGGCTCCCTGACCACCTCGCTCGCCCCCGGCCTGGGAGTGCTGATCCTCGGTTGGTCGTTGCTGGAAGGGCTGGGCGCCGCGCTCATCATGCCGGCGATCGTCGCGCTCGTGGCCGCGAACTTCCCGCAGGCCCAGCGGCCGCGGGCGTACGGGCTCGTGGCGTCCGCCGGCGCGATAGCGGTCGCCGTGGGGCCGCTCATCGGTGGCCTCGTGACCACGTACTTCTCGTGGCGGTGGGTCTTCGCCGGTGAGGTCGTGATCGTGATCGCGATCGTCTTCCTCGCGCGCCGCGTGGCGGACGCACTGCCGGACCGCCGCCCGGAATTCGATCTCGGCGGCACCGTGCTGTCCGCCGCGGGGCTCGGGCTGGTCGTCTACGCGGTGCTGCGTTCGGGCAGTTGGGGATGGGTGGCGCCCAAGGCGGGCACACCGGCTCTGCTGGGCGTCTCCGCCACGATCTGGCTGATCTTGGCCGGCGGGCTCGTGCTCCGGGTGTTCCTCGCCTGGGAGCGCAGGCGCGTGGCACACGGCCTCGAGCCGCTAGTCGACCCCGCGATGCTGCGCAATCGGCAGCTTCGCGGGGGGCTGACGATCTTCTTCTTCCAGTTCCTCCTGCAGGCCGGATTGTTCTTCATCGTGCCCCTGTTCCTGTCCGTTTCTCTCGGACTCACAGCCCTGCAGACCGGCGTGCGCCTGCTGCCGCTGTCCATCACCCTGCTCCTCGCCGCAGTCGGCATCCCGAAGGTGTGGCCGGATGCATCACCGCGTCGCGTGGTGCAGTGGGGTCTGGTCGCCCTCTTCGGCGGGCTGGTGGCATTGCTGGCGGCACTCGAGCTCGGCGCAGGTCCCGAAGTCACGACCGTGCCCATGCTGTTGGCCGGGCTCGGCATCGGCTCGCTGGCCTCGCAATTGGGCAGCGTGACCGTCTCCGCGGTCCCGGACGAACGAACCGGCGAGGTCGGTGGTCTCCAGAACACCGCCACGAACCTCGGCGTGTCGGTCGGCACCGCGCTGGCCGGTTCGGTGCTCATCGCTGCCCTGACCACATCGTTCCTGCAGGGCATCAGCCAGAACCCGAGCGTGCCACCCCAGGTGACTTCCCAAGCCGAGGTCGAGCTCGTCAGCGGTGCGCCCTTCCTTTCCGACGCCGCCCTGGAACAGGCCCTCGCCGCGACCGGATTGCCGTCGGGTACCACTTCCGCGATCGTGCAGGATAACGCCGCCGCGCGGCTGCAGGCTCTGCGTGCAGCCGACGCGGTGCTCGCGCTCATCGCTGGGGTCTCGCTCTTCTTCACGCGGCTCATCCCGAACGAACAACCGGCGCGTTCCTGAGTCGGGTCCGGCATCGGGATCTGGATCAGGTCGAGGCTTGCCGCCCGGCACCGATGAGTTCTCGTTGCACCCCCGGTCTACGGGAGTAGCGAACACTTCCATCCGGTGTGGAGAGGGTGTGCCAGTCATGACGATCGGTCCGAATGCGGCGGTTTCCCAGCGGCGGGGCGCGCACGTGGCGCTCTGGGTGCTCCAGATCCTCCTGGCGGCGTTCTTCGTGTTCGCCTCGGCCCCGAAGCTCCTCGGCGAGCCGACGGCGGTGCAGATGTTCGACCTGATCGGGCTCGGACAGTGGTTCCGGTACCTGACCGGCGGTCTCGAACTGCTGGGCGCCATCGGCCTGCTCGTGCCCCGGCTGGCCGGGCTGGCGGCCCTCGGCCTCGCCGCCGTCATGGTCGGCGCGACGATCACCCAGGTGTTCGTGCTCGACGGGCCGGTCGCCGCGCTCATGCCGTTCGCCCTGGTGCTGCTGTTCCTGGTGATCGCCTGGGGACGCCGCCGGACGATCCCGTTCGTGGCTCACCGAGCGTCGTAGCCGCGCCCCGGCACCTCCAACCGCGCCGTCGTCGCCTTCCAGGTGCTGCCGATCATCATCTTCATCTCGGCGCTGACCGAGGTGCTCTACCACCCGTGATGGCCGGCTACCGGGCCGGGCCTTGGCAGGTGCCGCCGGTCCTCGGTACGTTGTCGATCTTCGCCGGGCGGTTCGCCCGCGGTGCGACCGTGTGCGATCAGCCCGGCCGAGCGCGACGATGAGCCGGTCGAGGGCGGCCGGATGAAGGAGTACCAGCGTGACGAATCCGCACCAGAACGTCAGTTTCGCCAGCAACGGGCGCACGGCGCACGGTTACCTGGCGACGCCGTCCGGTTCGGGCCCCGGCGTGGTGGTGATCCAGGAGTGGTGGGGGCTCACAGACCACGTCGCCGACATCGCGAACCGGCTGGCGGCGGAGGGATTCGTCGCGCTGGCGCCGGATCTCTACGGCGGGCACACCACGCATGACGCGCAGGAGGCGGCGCGGCTGATGCAGGAGCTGCCCGTCGACCAGGCGGCGCGGGACCTCTCCGGCGCGGTCGACTACCTGCTGGCGCACGACTCGGTGACGGGTTCGGCGGTCGGGGCGGTCGGGTTCTGCATGGGCGGCAAGTTCGCGATCGTGCTCGCCGCCCAGCAGGGCGACCGGGTCGGCGCGGTGGTGCCGTTCTACGGCCTGCCGTCGGTGGCGGACACGGACTTCGCCGGCCTGACGGCGCCGATGCTGTGCCACTTCGGTGAATACGACCGATCCATCAGCATGGACGCGGTAGCGGAACTGCGCGACAAGATCCAGCAGCAGTCCGAAGTCCGCCCCCAGATCCACGTCTACCCGGCGGGACACGCGTTCTTCAACGACCAGAACCCGGCGACCTACCACGAAGATTCGGCCCGAACGGCCTGGCCGAGAACCCTCGACTTCCTCCGCCGCCACCTCACCTGACGGGCTCACGAGCCATCAGCGGTCGAGCCATCGGTGTTCAGGCCGTGCCGCAGCAGCCGCCGGGCATCGGGGAAGGCGGCTTGCTGCGCCAACCTCACCAGTTGCTGGGAGCAATGGCGGTCGCCTCGTGCGGCGCGGTCCCGGAGTTCGGCGAGCTTGCCGCGGTCGGCGAGCAGCCGGGCGAGCTTCTGCGCGGTCGTGTCCCCTGAAATGGTGGTGCTGCGGAGGATCTTCATCGCTTCGCGATCGTTGCCGCGGTCGAGCAGCAGGCGGATCAGCTCATAGCGGGCGGCGCCGTTGCCCGTATCGGCGAGCCGACGCAGCAGGTCGAGGTTGCCGTTGCGGGCGAAGTGTTCGGGCAGCCAGTTCCGCGCCCACGCTTCACCTTCGCGCAGCAGTTCCCGAATTTCCTGCCACCGCCCCAGACCCGCCAGCTGGTCCGCGAGCAGAGCTTTGGCCGTGGCTGCGTCGAAACCCGCGGGGCGGGAGTCGGCGGGGAGCAGGCGCTGCACGTGGGCGATCGCCGATTCGGCACCGCGCCTCTCGGCGATAGCGGCAACGAGTTTCCGGAGCACCTCGTCGTCCAGGAATATGTGGGGCGTGGTGCTCAGCTCGATGGCCTGGTCGAGGAGATCTCGCTCGACCAGGAGGCGCACGAGTCGGCTCGCCCCGTGCGGCGGAACGTGGAACAGGACCGGATCTTCCATCAGTTCAAGGGCTTCTGCCGTCCGGCCCCGCGCGAGTTCCAGCTCCGCCAGCAGCCACTCAGCTTCGAACGAGCCTGCCGCGACGAGCCGGCGCAACTGGTCCGCCTTGCCGGCTTTCGCGAACTGCCTGGCGAGCCAGCCCCTCGTCCAGCCTTCGTCGGCGTGATCGCGAGCCAGCTGCAGGGCCTGCTCCCAGCGGCCGTCGGACGCGAGCAGATCCGCCAGCTGCTCGGCCAGGGGATGGCCGTTCGCGGGGCGACGGCCGGTGGACAAGACTCCGCTCGGCGTGACATTTCCGCCGGACAGGGCCGTGCCTGCGTCATTCTCGCGGCCCCCGTGAGCGAGCTGCTGTTCGAGGACCTCGATCGCGTCGCCGGTCCGGCCGAGATCGATGAGCACGCGGGCCAGCCACCGGGTAGCCCAGCCGGAAGCCAACCGCGCAGCGATGAGCCCCCGGAGGAAGGATGCGGTGTCTTCGTCACGTCCTTGCCCGAGCATCGTTTCGACCGTCCCGTGGTGCCGGTTCGGTCGGAACAGCCTGTCGTCCTGCTGGAGATCTCGACCGACCTCGGGCATGAGTGCGACGGCTTCGTCGACACGGCCGTGCTCCGCCAGGAGATCGACGATCTGCTCCCGCGCCGAGGGAGGCGCGCTGCTCCAGTACCGGCGGTAGAGCGGTTGGCCGTAGCGGTACAGCAGGCGCTCGTACGCGCTCGTCGTGAGGCGTTCCAGGTCCTCCGGCTCCGCGGTGTGGGCCAGCAGCGCTTGCCAGAGCGAGTCCGGGGCCAGCGCCGCTCGGCGTACGGCCTGGCCGTGCTGCTTGATGTAGTCGTGGAGCTCGTAGCCGTCCGCCGCGCCGGTGCCCGCTTGGCGACGCCTGGGGATGAGTGCCGTGATGCCGTGCAGGCTTTCTTCGGCGGCGCACCGGATTCCGCGTTCGAACCAATCCGCGGGCGCATCGATGCGATCTTGCTCGTCGAGGTAGCCGGGAGCGGCGTCGGCGAGGAGGGTGCGGGGCAGCAGGTCGTGGTGGCCGAGGTGGTGGGCATCGATCACGGCGGTGACGATGGCCGCCGCGTAGCGGTCTTCTGCCGTGTCCGGGTGCTCGTGGCGGTCGACCAAGGCGGGGCCGCCCGCGAGGGTTTGGATCACCTGGCGTGCCCTGCCCGCCGAACTGATCGCCAGGGAGAGCCTGGGATCGACCGAGCCGGTGCTGCGCAGGGCTTCCAGGTCTTCGTCGCTGAACCTCTCCGCCACCCGAATCCGCCGCACCGAGTGCAGCAGCAGTGACCGGGCGTGCGGGTTTTCGTTCGTGGTGTCCACCAGGTCGGACCAGTACTGCGGCCACAGCGTCCCCAGGACGACGACGGGGCCGGGGATCGACCCGTCCAGCAGGGTTAGCAGCCACGCAGTGGCTTCTGCACCGCCGGGGCCGGTCAGGAAGTTCTGAGTTTCGTTGAGCCACAACACGGATCGGGGTTCGACCTGCCCACTGCTCAACCGGCCGACCAGTTCGTCGGCGGTGCGCGGGTGGTGCAGTTCCCAGCTCCGGAGCACCTCGTGGTCGATGATCGCTTCGTAGAGCGCGCGGGTCTTCCCGGTGGAGGATCCGCCGGTCAGCACCACCATCCGGCTGCGGTCGGGTTCGCGGAGCTCGGCGTCGAGTTCGTCGTCATGGGCACGGCGCAGGTAGGGCGGAAGTTCTGGCAACGCTTCCTCGGCGGGCGGCGCTTCGATGGCTCGGTGGACGTCCAGGTCGAACGGGTCCCACTCGGTGACCGGTCTCGGCGGCCGGCCGGGTCGCGCGGTGTGCGGTGCGTGGAAGTGCACCTCGCCGTTGACCGTTCCCGCTTGCAGGAGATGGGTGAATTCCCCGGCGGCCTCGTTGCGCGCGATCTCGTCCGGCATGTTCCCATTGTCGCCGCTCGGACGCAGGCATCCGGGATTGTCGCCGAAACCGGTACGTCGTCGGGCCGGTCCGGCATATGTACGGCCATTGCTCTCGCGTGGCGTGATCGTGGCCATTGACAACATTTGGTCGGGCGGGGCAATGTTGGCGAGCAATTGGCCGTACAAATACTCGCCTGGAGGGTCGATGCTTCCGCTGGAAGGCGTGACCGTGGTGTCGCTGGAGCAGGCCGTCGCCGCCCCGTTCGCGACCCGGCAACTGGCCGACCTGGGCGCCCGGGTGATCAAGGTCGAGCGCCCGACGGGCGACTTCGCCCGCGGCTACGACACCTCGGTGAAGGGCCTGGCCAGCCACTTCGTCTGGCTCAACCGGAACAAGGAGAGCATCGCGCTCGACCTGAAGGAACTGGCCGACCGGCTGATCATGGACAAGCTCCTGGCGACCGCGGACGTGTTCGTGCAGAACCTCGCGCCCGGCGCGGCGGCGCGGCTCGGGCTCGGGGCGGCCGAGCTGACGGCGAAGCACCCGCGGCTGATCGTCTGCGACCTCTCCGGCTACGGCAGCTCCGGCCCCTACCGCGACAAGAAGGCCTACGACCTGCTGATCCAGTGCGAGACGGGGCTCGTTTCCATCACCGGCTCCGAGGCCGAACCGGCCAAGACGGGGATCTCCACGGCGGACATCGCCGGCGGCATGTACGCCTACAGCGGCGTGCTCACGGCGTTGTACGAGCGCGAGCGCACCGGGAAGGGAACGGCGTTCGAGGTCTCGCTGTTCGACGCGCTGGGCGAGTGGATGGGCTTTCCGTACTACTACGCGGCATACGGCGGCACCGCGCCGAAGCGCGCCGGCGCGCGGCACGCGGCCATCGCGCCCTACGGCCCGTTCGCGGCCGGTGATGGGGCACAGGTGTTCCTCGGCGTGCAGAACGAGCGGGAGTGGGTGAAGTTCTGCGAGCAGGTGCTCGACCGGCCGGAACTGGCCGCCGATCCCCGGTTCGACGCCAACCCCAAGCGCGTCGAGAACGTCGCCGAGCTGAAGGCGGTCATCGAGGCCGTGTTCGCGAAGCTGAGCAGTGCGGACATCGAGGCCCGCCTGGAGGAGGTCGGCATCGCCAACGCGCGGATGCGCACGATGGCGGAGTTCGCCGACCACCCGCAGCTGGCCGCCCGCGACCGGTGGCGCGAGGTCGACTCGCCCGCCGGGCCGCTGCGCACCTTGCTGCCGCCGGTGACCGTCGCGGGCCGGGAGCCGCGCATGGATCCGATCCCCGAGGTCGGCCAGCACACGAGCGCGATCCTCGCCGAACTCGCCGACGTCGACGAAGCGCCCCGCGACTGACCCGCGGCTACTCCACCGCGTCCGGCGGTTCGCTCATCGTGGCGCACAGCTGGTCGAGCCGAGAGCTTCTTCGGGCATCTCAAGGAAGAACTCTTCCACCACACCCGCTACCTCAGCGTCGAGGCGTTCACGACCGCGCTGGACGACTACATCGTCTGGTTCAACACGGCACGAGGCCACACACGATGCGAGGGTCTGAGCCCGGTGCAATACCGGGCTCAGACCCTCACCGTCTAGGCTCCCCCTTTAAGCAGTCCAATCTACGGGGACCAGTTCAAGGCGGCGCCCTCATCGGCGTCAGATGTGGCGGCCGCCGGTGATTTCCAGGACGCAGCCGGTCATGTACGACGACATGTCGGAGGCCAGGAACAGCACCACGTTGGCGACCTCTTCCGGCTCGCCCGCGCGCTGCATCGGGATCTCCTTGAGCTTGGCGTTCCACACGTCCTCGCGCAGCGCCGCCGTCATGTCGGTGCGGATCAGGCCCGGCTGGACCGCGTTGACCCGCACGCCCAGGTGCGCGACCTCCTTGGCGGCGGCCTTGGTCAGTCCGACGATGCCCGCCTTGGCGGCGCTGTAGTTGGTCTGGCCGATCATGCCGACCTTGCCGGAGATCGAGGAGATGTTCACGATCGAGCCGCTGCCCTGCTCGCGCATGACCGCGGCCGCCGCGCGGGTGCCCAGCCAGGCGCCCTTGACGTGCACGTCGAGGACCGCCTCGAAGTCGTCCAGGGTCATCTTGCGCATGGTGGCGTCGCGGGTGATGCCGGCGTTGTTCACCATGACGTCCAGCGAGCCGAACTCGCCGGTGGCCGCCTCGATCGCCGCCTGCACGGCGTCGGGGTCGGTGACGTCGCAGGCCACGCCGAGCGCGGTGCCCTTGCCACCGAGCTTGCTCGCGGATTCCTGGGCGTGGTCGGCGTTGATGTCGGCGAGCACGACCTTCGCGCCCTGGGCGACGAAGTTCTCCGCGATGGCGAACCCGATGCCCTTGGCGCCGCCGGTGATGACGGCCACCTTGTCCTGCAACATCTGCAAATCCTCCTAATGCTGTCCCATACCGGTGGGCACGTCCGGGCGTCCCCCCGATACGCCCGGACGTGCCGTGCGCGCGCACAGTTTCAATTGAAACTGCGGGAAGTTCCGGACCGTCTACTGTGGCCGGTTGTTCACAGGGTGCGTTCGGTGCCGAAGATCGCGGTGACCTGGCTGGAGAGCACACCGCCGTTGCCGTGGGCCAGCGCGACGTCGGCGCCCTCGATCTGCCGGGCTCCGCATCCGCCGCGCAGCTGCCGCACCGCCTCGATGATGGTGAAGATCCCGTACATGCCGGGGTGGCAGTACGACAGCCCGCCGCCGTTGGTGTTCACCGGCAGCTTCCCGCCCGGTGCGATCCGGCCCTCGGCGACGAACGCGCCGCCTTCGCCCTTCTCGCAGAACCCGAGGTCTTCCAGGAACAGGACCGGGTTGATGGTGAACGCGTCGTAGAGCTCGACCACGTCGACGTCCTGCGGGGACAGCCCGGCCATCGCGAAGGCGCGGCCGCCCGATTCGGCGGCCGCGGTGACCGTCAGGTCGGGCATCGCCGAGATGCTGCGGTGCGAGGTCGCCTCGCCCGCGCCGAGCAGGAAGACCGGCTTGCCGGGCAGCTGCCGGGCGCGTTCGGCGCTGGTGAGCACCACCGCGCCGCCGCCGTCGGTGACGAGGCAGCAGTCCAGCTTGGTCAGCGGATCGCTGATCACCCGCGCGGTCAGCACGTCCTCGCGGGTCAGCGGGTCGCGGGCGAACGCCACCGGGTTCAGCTGCGCCCACTGCCGCGCCGCGACCGCCACGTCCGCCAGCTGCTCGCGGGTGGTGCCGTACTGGTGCATGTGCCGCGCCGTCGCCATCGCGTACATGCTGATCGGGTGCCGCGCGCGGTACGGCGCCTCGAACGGGTTCGCCTTCGACGGCGACACCAGCCGGCCGCCATCGGAACGCTGGGTGCTGCCGTAGACGATCAGCGCCGTCGAGATCACCCCGGCGTTGATCGCCGCCGCGGCGTGCAGCAGGTGCGAGACGAACGAGCTGCCGCCGATCGTCGACCCGTCGACGTACTTCGGCCGGATGCCGAGGTATTCGGCGGTGTCCATGCCCGACATCGGGTAGTAGGACGACGCGGTGAACAGTCCGTCCACTTCGGACTTCTGGATGCCCGCGTCGGCCAGCGCCCGCACCGTCGCCTGCCCGACCAGGTCCAGCGGGGTCAGGCCCGGCGCGACCTGGCCGAGGTCCGACTCGGCAACGCCGACGACCGCCGTGGTGCCGCGCAACGTCATGACAACTCCTTGTCCTGCGGGACACCCGCACCCGGTCGGCCGTCACGCGCGGCGGCGGATTGTTGCACGTGTCGTCCTCCGGTCCGGAACACCGCGACCGGCGCCCCGTCCTGCTCGACCGTGGTGAATCCGACGCGGGTGCCGATGACGACCTGATCGGCGTCGACGTCGTCGACGCGCGACATCATCCGGAAACCCTCGTCGAGGTCGATCAGCGAGACGTTGTGCATCCCCTCGCGCCCGCGCACCGCGGTCGTCGAGTAGACGGTCCCGCGACCGCTGCTGCGCTCCCAGCCCAACTCGTCGCTACCGCACGCCGGGCACAGCACGCGCGGCTGGAACACCGCCGCCGCGCACTTGTCGCAGCGCTGGAACCGCAGCTCACCGGCCGTCAGGCCGTCGCGGAACACCGCCTCGGGCGCCGCCCCGGCAGGGGGCGTCACTTCAGTCATCTCCGTACCTTCCTTGGTTCTCGGCGCCGTGCCGGGCCGCAATTTCCATTGAAATCAGAGGTTCGATTTCCATTGAAATTGCGGCACCGCACTCACTTCTCGGGCTTCGTCAGCACCGCCAGGCAGTCCACCGCGACGACGCCCTTGCCCACCTGGTCCAGCAGCAGTGGGTTCACGTCGAGCTCCGCGATGTCGTCCGCCAGGTCGTGGGCCAGCCAGGACAGCCGGGCGACCACGTCCGCCGCGGCGTCGAGGTCCCGCGCGGGTTTGCCGCGGACCTCGCCGAAGAGGCGGCTGCCACGCAGGGAGGTCAGCAGGCGCTTCGACGCGGCGGCGTCCAGGGGCGCCACGCCGACCTGGCTGTCGGCGAGGACCTCCACCAGCACGCCGCCGAACCCGACGACCACCACCGGCCCGAAGGCCGGGTCGCGCTTGATGCCCACGATGAGCTCGGTGTCGCCGCCGGCCATCCGCTGCACCAGCAGCCGCGCCGCCGGATCGCCGGCCTCCCGCGCGATGTCCAGCAGTTCCGCGGCGGCGGTGCGGATCGTCGCGTCACCGGTCAGGCCCAGCCGCACCCCGCCGATGTCGGACTTGTGCCCGATGTGGTCGGACAGCAGCTTGACCGCCACCGGACCGCCCAGGTCCCGCGCGGCGGCCACCGCAGAGTCCGGGTCGTCGGCCGGGAACGCCCCCGAGCACGGCACGCCGTAGGCGGCGATCAACCGGCTCGACTCGTACTCGTTGAGCTGCACGCGGCCCTGCTGCCGGGCGTCCCGCAGAATTCCGCGGACCACCTGGTCGTCGATGTCGTCCGGGCGCTCGGCCGCCGGCAGCGGCGGGCGCAGGCTGAAGTCGGCCAGCTTCCCCAGCGCCGCCGCGGCCCGGCCGGGGTCGGTGAAGCACGGGATGCCCAGGTCCTGCAGCCGCCGGCGCGGCCGCCCGCTGCCGCCGGTCCACACCACCACCAGCGGCCGGTCGGTGGAGCGGTAGGCCTGCTCGATCGCGTCGATCAGCGGCCCGGACGCGTTGTCGGAGTTGCCCAGCAGCACCGCGATCATGTCGGTGCCGGGGTGTTCGACGGTGATCTCCAGGGCGCGGCGCAGCATGCCCGGGTCGCTGATCAGCGTGGCGGTCAGGTCGACCGGGTTGCGCGGCGAACCGAACGGCGGGATGACCTCGGCCATCCGCCGCTGCCACGCCTCGTCCCACGGCTGCACCTGGAGTCCGTTGCTGCTGGCCTGGTCTGCCATCAGCACCCCGGCGCCGCCGGAGAGCGACAGCGTGCTCAGCCGCCTGCCGCGGGCGCGCCTGCCGTCGGCGAACACCAGACCGGCGTCCAGCAGCTGCTCCATCCCATCCAGCCGGACGATGCCGTGCTGGCGGGTCGCGCCGTCGAACACGGCGTCCTCGCCGGCCAGCGACGCGGTGTGCGACTGCGCGGCGCGCGCACCGGCCTCCGAGCGGCCGACCTTCACCGCCAGGATCGGCTTGTCCAGCTCGTGCGCCCGGCGGGCCACCTGCAGCAGCTCGCGGCCGTGGTGCACGCCTTCGAGATAGGCCATCAGCACCTTGGTCTCGTCGGTCTCCACCAGCCCGCCGAGCACCTCGGCCACCGACAGGTCGGCCTCGTTGCCGGTGTTCAGGAAGTGCGAGATGCCCAGCCCGGCGGCCTGCGCCGCGCTGAAGATGAAGGTGCCGAACGCGCCGCTCTGGCTGACGAACGACACCGGGCCCTCGCGCAGCTCGCCGCCGTTGTCCATCGCCGAGGTGAACGTGGGCAGTGCGCGGTCCCGCAGGCTGAACATGCCCAGGCAGTTCGGGCCCAGCACGCGGATGCCGGTCTCGGCGATGACGTCCTGCAACTGCTGCTGCAGCGCCTCGCCGCGCCCGCCGACCTCCGCGAAGCCGGAGGCGCCGACGATCGCCGCCGGGATGCCTCGCTTGGCACAGTCCCGCACCCCGTCGACGACCTTGTCGGCGGGCAGCATCACCATCGCCAGGTCGATGTCGCCGTCGATGTCGTCGAGGCTGCGGAAGGCGGGCAGGCCCTGCACCTCGGAGCGCCGCGCGTTGATCGGCAGCAACCGGCCGGTGTAGCCGAACCGCTTCATCAGTTCGATGGGCCGGCCGGACAACTTGATCGGGTTGTCCGAGGCGCCCAGGATGGCGATCGATCGGGGATGCAGCAGTCGCTGGATGGCCGTGTTGTCGACGGCGCCCACAGAGTCCTCCTAGCGATGGGGAAGCGAATATCGTTCGCGTTCGGCCTGGATCCGTGCCCGGGTGACCGGTGGTGCCGCAATTTCAATGGAAATCGGACCTTCGATTTCCATTGAAATTGCGGGTAACCGGGTCAGGAGATCTGGCGGAGCAGTTGCTTCGCGATGATCAGCTTCTGGATCTCGCTGGTGCCCTCGTAGATCCGGAACACCCGCGAGTCGCGGTAGAAGCGCTCCACCGGGACGCCGCGCATGTAGCCGGAGCCGCCATGCACCTGCACCGCGCGGTCGGCGACGCGGGAGACCATCTCGCTGCAGAACAACTTCGCGCACGACGGCGCCAGCCGGGTGTCCGCACCCGAGTCGTACTCCCGGGCGGCCTCCAGGACCATCGACCGGCCCGCGTACAGCTCGGCCTGCGACTCGGCCAGCAGCGCCTGCACCAGCTGGAACCGGCTGATCGGCTTGCCGCCCTGCTCGGCTTCGGCGGCGTAGCGCACCGACTCCTCGACGATCCGGCCCGCCAGCCCCACGCAGATCGCCGCGATGTGCAGGCGGCCGCGGGTCAGCGACGACATCGCCGCGGCGAACCCGGTGCCCTCCTGGCCGCCGACGATCGCCTCGGCCGGCACGCGCACGTCGTCGAAGAACACCTCGGCGGTGTGCGCCCCGGCCTGGCCCATCTTCGCGTTCGGCGGCCCGATCCGGACCCCGTCCAGGCCGGTCTCGACGAGGAACACCGAAATGCCCTGGTGCGCCTCGGCTTCCTGGTCGGTGCGGGCGAACACGACGAGCAGGTCGGCCTGCGGCGCGTTGGTGATGAACCGCTTGGCACCCGAGATCACGTACTCGTCGCCGTCACGAACCGCCTTGGTGCGCACCGAGCTCGGGTCCGAACCCGCGCCGTCCTCGGTCAGCGCGAACGACGCGATCGCCTCCCCGGCGGCCAGCCGCGGCAGCCACGCCTGCTTCTGCTTCTCCGTGCCGTACTTGACGATCACCTGCCCGGCGATGCCGTTGTTGGTGCCGAACATCGAGCGGAACGCCGGAACCGTGTAGCCCAGCTCCATCGCCAGCCGGACGTCCTCGCTCATCGACAGGCCCAGCCCGCCGTACTCCTCGGGCAGCGCGAAGCCGAAGAGCCCCATCTCGGCGGCGGTCTCGCGCACCCGCTGCGGGATCGCGTTCGTCTCGTCGATCTCGTCCTCGGCGGGCACCACCTCGTTGCGGACGAAGTCGCGCACCGTGCGCAGCACGTCGTCGAACACGTTCGGGTCCATCGTTCTCCTCACTCCTTCGCCAGGTCTTGCCTTGCGAGCGGCGGTAGCCGCTTTCGAGCCATTCGTTCACCCGGCCACGGCGGGCTCGGCGGCTTCTTGGTCCGCGCGCTGCGCGGACCGGGTCAACAGGATTCGGACGCCGATCAGCGACATCAGCACGGTCACCAGCGCCCAGCCGATCACCGGCAGGATCGAGCCGGAGGCGGTCAGCAGCAGCTGGCCGATCATCGGGGTGGTGCCGCCCAGCAGCGTCCCGGCCAGGCCGTAGGACAGCGAGATGGCGGTGTAGCGCACGCGGGCCGGGAACGCGTCGGCCAGCACGCCGGCGAGGATCGAGTAGAACATCACGTGCGGGAGGGTCGCCAGCACCATGCCGACCACCGACCACGCGAAGCTGCCGGTGCTGATCAGCAGGAACATCAGCGGCATCACCGGCAACTCGGCGACGAGCAGGATGGTGACGATCTTGCGGACGCCGTACTTGCTGGCCAGCACCGCGCCGAAGGGCTGCACGAAGAACTGGGTGATGCTGGCGATGAGCACCACGGTCATGAACGTCTCGCGCTGGAAGCCGAGCTCGTTGGTCGCCCACGACACCGCGAAGGTGTTCTTGAAGTACGAGGCGGAGAAGACGATCGCGCAGGCGAAGACGCCGAGGACCACCAGCCCGGTGTGGTGCCGGAAGGTGTCCAGCAGCGGGAACTTCGCGGTCTGCCCGGTCTCCTTGAGCTTGGCGAGCTGCGGCGACTCCTCGATGCTCAGCCGGATCACCAGCCCCAGCACCACCAGCACCGCCGAGGCCAGGAACGGGACCCGCCAGCCCCAGCTGTAGAACGACTCGTCGGGCAGCTGCGAGACGAGGGTGAAGGCCAGCGAGGAGAGGATCTGCCCGGACGGCGAGCCCTGCTGCGCCCACGAGCCGGAGATGATGCTGCGACCCTTGGGCGCGTGCTCGGTCGCGATCAGCACCGCGCCGCCCCACTCGCCGCCGACCGCCAGGCCCTGCACGACGCGCAGCAGCACCAGCAGGATCGGCGCCGCGATGCCGATGGTGGCGTAGGTGGGCAGCAGGCCGATCCCGACGGTGGTGAAACCCATCAGCAGCAGCGTGATGATCAGGGCCTTCTTGCGGCCGACCCGGTCACCGAGGTGGCCGAAGATGATGCCGCCCAGCGGCCGGGCCAGGAACCCGACCCAGAACGTCGCGAACGAGACCAGGACGCCGATCGCGGGCGTCACGACCGGGAAGAACAGCTTGCCGAACACCAGCGCGGACGCGGTGCCGTAGATGTAGAAGTCGTACCACTCGATGCTGGTGCCGACGAACGAGGCGATCCCGGCCTTGCGCCCCATTCTTTCCTGCTCTGAAAGCCGTCTCATCGAATCTGGCTCCGTCTCCACCGAATGCGGGTACCCGCCGCGCTGCTCGGCGAGTCGAAACCCGTTGGGACACCGCAAGATTCGCCGATGCGGCGGACGGGGCCCGGCGCCCGCCGCATCGCGAACGCGGTTCCTCGACGCTAGGTCAGCGGGTGTGTTCCGTCTAACACCAAATTCGGGTAGGTTTGATTCGGTCGCGCGACATAATCGGCGCTGACCTGGGCAAAGGTGCTCGCGGTCGGGAGGTTGGAGCGGTGGAGCTACGCCACCTGCAGGCATTCGTCGCCGTGGCGGAGGAGCTGAACTTCCGGCGGGCCGCGGTGCGGCTGCACATGTCCCAGCCGCCGCTATCGCAACAGATCAAGCGCCTGGAGCACGAGGTCGGGGTGGCGCTGCTGCGCCGCACCACGCGGCAGGTGGCGCTGACCGCGGCGGGGGAGGCGTTCCTGCGTGAGGCGCGCAAGACGCTGCAGTCCGCCGAGGCCGCGCCCCGGCTGGCGCGGCAGGCGGCCGCGGGGGAGATCGGCGTGGTGCGGCTGGGCTTCAGCGGCCAGACGTCGTACCGGGTGATGCTGCTGATCGTGCGGAAGTTCCGCGAGCGCTACCCGAACGTGCGCTTCGACATCCTCAGCCCGCTCTACGGCGGCGAGCTGGTGGACCAGATCAACCAGCACGAGGTCGACGCCGGGCTGCTGCGGCTGCCGGTGCCGACCGAGGGCCTCTGCGTGCGAGAGCTGGAGCAGCACCCGTTGGCGGCGGCGCTACCGGAGGACCACCGGCTGGCCCGCGTCCAGCAGCTGGGGCTGGACGACCTGCGGAGCGAGTCGTTCATCAGCTACCCGACCAACCGGGGGTCGGTGGTGAACCAGCTGGTGCAGGCGGCGTGCCTGCGGCACGGCTACAGCCCGGACTTCGTCCAGGAAGCGCCGGACACCCACACGATCCTGTCGTTGGTGGGTGCGGGTTCGGGCGTCAGCCTGGTGCCGTCGACGGCCGCGCACCTGAAGGTCCCCGGGGTGGTGCTGGTTCCGGTGCACGACGCCCCGCCGATCCCCCTGGCGCTGGTGTGGCGGGCGGACGATCCGAACCCCGCGCTGGCGGGGCTGATCGGTCTCCTCGACGAGGTCGCCGCAGAGCTCTGATCCGGCGGCTTCGGCCGAAACCGCCGCTCGCGTATGTCCATAGTGGATAGTCGCGCAGATTTTCTGCTGTGATGGGGAAAACGGACGCGGGCGCGAAGTGTGGTGCAGTGCACGTGCGTTCCGCGTAACTCCGCGCCGGGTTGCGGCGACAAACCCGGTGAACGTTCGATCATCGATGATCTTGGTTTCGACTTTCGCTGCACAGAACTGAACAAGGAGGTCTTTCGTGGCTGCCGACCGACCGGAGAGTCGGGCATGGTGGATCTGGAGCGCGGCGGTGATCGCCTATCTCGCCGCGGTATTTCACAGGGGCAGCTTGGGGGTTGCCGGAACGCAGGCGCTCGACCGGTTCGACGTCGGTCCGGCCGCGCTGAGCGCGTTCACGGTCCTGCAGGTCGGCATCTACGCCGGCATGCAGATTCCCACCGGATTGCTGGTGGACCGCTTCGGTTCCCGGAAGGTGATCACCGTAGCGGTGTTGTTGTTGGGCACGGGGCAGATGCTCTTCGCCCTCGCCGATTCCTACTCGATGGGCCTGCTCGCCCGCGCCGTGCTGGGCCTCGGCGACGCGCTGATGTGGGTCAGCATCCTGCGGCTGGTGGCGGCGCACTTCTCCGCCCGCCGCTACGCACTGGTCGCAACGGTGTCCAGCGCACTGGGGGCGCTGGGTGGCGTTGCGGCCACGTTCCCGCTCGCGCTGGCGTTGCAGAACATGGGCTGGACGGCGACGTTCCTGCTGGTGGGCGCGCTGACGCTGGCTTACGCGGCGGTGACCTCGACGGTCGTGCGGGACGCTTCGCTCGGCGGTGCGCAGGCGCGCAGCGGCGGTGCGGTGTTCCAGCAGGTGCGCGAGGCCTGGTCGGTGCCGGGCACGCGGCTGGCGTTCTGGGCGCACTTCTGCACGATGTTCGTCTCGGGCGCGCTGACCCTGCTGTGGGGCTTCCCGTACTTGGTCAACGGGCTGGGCGTGCCGGCGGCGACGGCGAGCGTGATGCTCAGCCTGCTGATCATCGGGCAGGTCGTCGGCGGGCCCGTGGTGGGCGCGCTGATCGGCAGCCGCCCGGAGTGCCGGATGTGGATCGTGCTGGGCTACCTGGTGCTCAACGCCCTGTCCTGGGTGGTGCTGCTGGGCTGGCCGGAAGGCCGCCCGCCGCTGGTGGTGATCGCGACGTCGTTCCTGGTCTTCGCCCTGGGCGGCCCGGTTTCGGCGGTGGCGTTCGCCCTGGTGCGGGACTACAACCCGGTGTCCCGGGTCGGCACGGCGACCGGCGTTGCGAATGCGGGCGGCCACTCCGCGACGGCGCTCGGCGTGCTGTTCGTGGGCCTGGTGCTGGACCTGGCGCAGGACATGCCGGGCGGCTCGGAGTACCGGGTGGCGATGCTGGCGCTGGTGGCGATGCTGCTGTTCGGCGCGTTCCGGACGGTGGTCTGGTGGCGCCGGGCGCGGGCGGAGGTGTTCGCGGCGGAGGCCCGCGGCGAAGGCGTGCCGGTGGTGCTGACCCGCCACCGCTGGGACCTCGCCAAGCCCCGCCAGGCCGTCACGGCCTGATCAGCGCAGAGCGGGCCGGGCCCGGTGGTGATCGGTTCACCACCGGGCCCGGCCCGCGTCACTTCCGCCAGAACAGGTGGTGGGTCACGCCGCTCGGGCTGGGCACGATATCCAGGTGGAACCGGTCGCGCAGCTCGTCGGGCGACTCCCAGAGCTTCGACCCGGATCCCAGCTCCACCTGCGAGACCGCCACGTGCATGGTGTCGACGAGGTCGGCGTCTAGGAACTGCCGGATGGTGGTGGCTCCGCCGCCGAGCCGGACGTCCTTGCCCTGCGCCGCTTCCCGCGCCTTTTCGAGGACCGTCGCCGGATCGCCGTCCACGAAGTGGAACGTGGTGTCGGACAGGGTGAACGACGGGCGCACGTGGTGGGTCAGCACGAAAACCGGGGTGTGGAACGGGGGTTCGTCGCCCCACCAGCCCAGCCAGTCGTGGTCCTCCCAGGGGCCGCGCTGCGGGCCGAACTTGCCGCGGCCCATGATCTCGGCGCCGATGTTGCGGGCGAAGTCCCGCGTGAAGTAGTCGTCGAGCCCGCGGCTGCCGCCGGGATCGGTGCGGGTGGGCCAGCTGGCCGTGGCGCCGCCCCAGGTGAACATGGTGCCGGGGTCGGCGTGGCCGAACGGCCGCTCGAGGCTCTGGCCCTCACCGGCACCGAATCCGTCGAGCGAGACGTTGAAGTTCTGCACTCTCAGCAGCTGGGTCACGCGGGTTCCTCCTGAACTCTTGGTGCTGGGGGAGACTACGCGCGCCGGAGAAACTCATCGGTGACGCCGACCACACCGGGGAGGGGCGCCGCGCCGTTCGCGGTGCCCCTCCCACGGTTCTAGTTCGCGCCGACGTACTTGCGGAGGTGCTGGGCAGTCAGGGAGTCGCCGGTCGCGACCAGCTCGGCCGGGGTGCCGGTGAAGACGATCCGGCCGCCGTCGTGGCCCGCGCCGGGACCGAGGTCGATCAGGTGGTCCGCGTGCGCCATCACCGCCTGGTGGTGCTCGATGGCGATCACCGTGCCGCCGTCGTCCACCAGCCGGTCCAGGAGCGCGAGCAGCTGGTCCACGTCGGCCAGGTGCAGGCCCGTGGTCGGTTCGTCGAGGACGTAGATCGACGCTTTCTCCGCCATGTGGATCGCGAGCTTCAGGCGCTGCCGCTCGCCGCCGGACAGCGTGGTCAGCGGCTGGCCGAGGCGGACGTAGCCCAGGCCGACGTCCACGAGACGGCCCAGGATCGCGCGCGCCGAGCCCGCGGTGAAGAACTCGTGCGCCTGCACCACCGACATGCCCAGGACCTCGCTGATGTCCTTGCCGCGCAGCTTGTGGGCCAGCACCTCGGCGGTGAACCGCTTGCCCTCGCACTTCTCGCAGACCGTCGCGACGCCGGCCATCATGGCCAGGTCCGTGTAGACCAGCCCGATGCCCTTGCAGTTCGGGCAGGCGCCCTCGGAGTTCGCGCTGAACAGGCTCGCCTTGACGCCGTTGGCCTTGGCGAAGGCCGTGCGGATCGGGTCGAGCAGGCCGGTGTAGGTGGCCGGGTTGCTGCGCCGGGAACCGCGGATCGGGGCCTGGTCCACCACGACCACGCCGTCGCGGCGGGGCAGCGAACCGTGGATCAGCGAGCTCTTGCCCGATCCGGCGACGCCGGTGACCACGGTCAGCACGCCCAGCGGGATGTCCACGTCGACGTTCTTCAGGTTGTGCGCGTCGGCGCCGGTGATCGACAGGTGGCCGGTCGGCTTGCGGACCTCCTCGCGCAGCCGGGCCCGGTGGTCCAGGTGCCGTCCCGTCAGGGTGTCCGAGCGCCGCAGGCCCGCCACGTCGCCGGCGAAGCACACCTGCCCGCCGGCGGCGCCCGCGCCCGGCCCGAGATCCACCACGTGGTCGGCGATCTCGATCGTCTCCGGCTTGTGCTCCACGACGAGCACCGTGTTCCCCTTGTCCCGCAACCGGATCAGCAGGTCGTTCATCCGCTGGATGTCGTGCGGGTGCAGGCCCACCGTCGGCTCGTCGAAGACGTAGGTCACGTCGGTCAGGCTCGAACCGAGGTGCCGCACCATCTTCACCCGCTGCGCCTCGCCGCCGGAGAGCGTCCCGGACTCGCGGTCCAGGCTCAGGTAGCCCAGGCCGATCTCGACCAGCGAATCCAGCGTGTCGCGCAGCGCCTCCAGCAGCGGAGCCACCGATTCGTCGCTGATGCCGCGGACGAACTCGGCCAGCTCGTTGATCTGCATCGCCGAGCAGTCGGCGATGTTGCGGCCGTCGATCTTCGCCCCCAGCGCGGCCGGGTTCAGCCGGGCACCGCCGCAGGCCGGGCAGTCGGCGAACACCACCGCGCGGTCCACGAACGCCCGGATGTGCGGCTGCATCGCCTCGCGGTCCTTGGCGAGGTAGACCCGCTGCACCTTGACCAGCAGGCCCTCGTAGGTGGTGTTGATGGTGGCGTGCTTGATCTTGGTGGCCGGCTTGTGGAGGAAGTCCTCCCACTGCTGGGGCGTGAAGTCCCGCAGCTTGACGTCGGGGTCGAACAGCCCGGAGCCCGCGATCACCTGCCAGTACCAGGAGTCCACCGCGAAACCGGGGACGGTGATCGCGCCTTCGTTGAGCGAGCGGTCCTTGTCCAAGAGCTCGTCGACGTCGATCGTCGAGACGTGCCCGAGCCCCTCGCACTCCGGGCACATGCCTTCGGGGCTGTTGAAGCTGAACGCCGTCGCGGTGCCGACGTGCGGGGTGCCGAGGCGGCTGAACAGGAGGCGCAGCATCGTGTGCGTGTCGGTGGCGGTGCCGACCGTGGAGCGGGAATTGGCGCCCATCCGCTCCTGGTCGACGACGATCGCGGTGCTCAGGTTGCGCAGCGAGTCCACGTCCGGCCGGCCGAGGCTGGGCATGAACGACTGGATGAACGCCGTGTAGGTCTCGTTGATCAGCCGTCGGGACTCAGCCGCGATGGTGCCGAACACCAGCGAGGACTTGCCGGAACCGGAGACACCGGTGAACACCGTGAGCCGCCGCTTGGGGATGTCCAGCGAGACGTCGCGGAGGTTGTTCTCCCGCGCCCCGCGGACTTCGATCAGGTCGTGGCTGTCGGCGGCCCGCCGGGGCTCGGCGGTTTCGGAGTTGATGCGTTCGGACGGATCCGGGCTCATGCTGCGCTGCTTCTCCAACCGTGCGAAAGGCATTGGTTCCGGATGCCCCGCGGCACCGCTTCCGCAGGCGCGCGCCCGTGAGCGTTTCGGGGCGTCATGGCACCCCGAAACGCTCACGGCATTTGATCTGCGGAATCGGCGACTCGCGAAGCACCGGCCATCCTTTATACCGGCCGGGACCGACAGCCGCCGCGAAATCAGCCCGCCAGCTCCGGGAGTTCGGCGCGACGCGCGGCGATGGCCGCCGGGTTCCAGCCCGGCCGGGGCACCGAGTCCTTGAGTAGCTGCACGTACGGATGCTCCGGCGCGCGCAGGACGTCGCGGGTGGTGCCGCTTTCCACGAGGCGGCCGCGCAGCAGCACGGCGATCGTGTCGGTGACCTCGTTGACGACGGCCAGGTCGTGGCTGATGAACAGCTGGGCCGTGCCGGTCTCGCGCCGCAGTTCGGCCAGCAGCCGCAGGATCTGCGCCTGCACCGAAACGTCCAGCGCGGACACCGCTTCGTCGAGGATCAGCAGCTTCGGCCGCACCGCGACGGCCCGCGCGATCGCCACGCGTTGCCGCTGGCCGCCGCTGAGTTCCCGCGGCAGCGCATGCCTTTTCGACGCGTCCAGGCCGACCTGGTCGAGCAGCTCGCCGACGCGGGCGTGCCGGGAGGCCCGGTCCGACCAGCCGTGCAGGCGGAGCACCGCGTCGAGGCAGCGGCCGACGGGAACGGCCGGGTCGAGCGAGAGGTACGGGTCCTGGAACACCAGCTGGATGGCCTTCGCCCTGGCCAGCCGCGCCCGGCCGGTGCGCGGGCGCGTGGCGACCGGCGCGCCGTCCAAGGTGATCTCGCCGCCGTCGGGTCGTTCCAGGCCGGCCAGGATGCGGGCGATCGTGCTCTTGCCGGAACCGGATTCGCCCACCAGGCCCAGCGATCCGCCATCGGGCACGGTCAGCGACACGTCGTCGACCGCGCGGGTCGGGCCGAACGACTTGCGCAGGCCGGTCACTTCGAGCGTCATGCGTCGACTCCGTCCTCGTCCAGCACCGGCACGGCGGCGAGCAGTTCCGCGGCGTAGGCGGATTTGGGCGCGGCGAACAGCTCGCGCGCGCCCTGCTCCTCGACCACCTCGCCGGAGCGCAGGACCACCACGCGATCGCAGAACGCCGCCGCCAGCGGCAGGTCGTGCGTGATGAAGAGGATCCCGAGCCCCCGATCGGCGCGTGCCCGGCTCAGGATCCCGATGATCTCGGCCTGCGTGGTGACGTCCAGGGCGCTGGTCGCCTCGTCCGCGACCAGCAGCTCCGGCTCCGGCGCGAGGGCCGCGGCGATGACCAGCCGCTGCAGCATGCCGCCGGAGAACTCGTGGGGGTACCGCGCGAGCATGGCCCCGGGTTCCCGCAGCCCGCACTCGCGCATCAGGCCCACCACCCGGTCGCGGGCATCCTGCCCGGACCAGCCGAGATTCGTGCGCAGCTGCTCGGTCAGGAAGTGCCCGACCGGGCGCACCGGGTTGAACGCCGCGCGCGGTTCCTGCTGCACCACGCCGACCTTGCGGGTCCGCAGCTCCCGCAGCTCCGCCGGGGACATGCCGAGCACGTCTCGACCGTCCACTGTGATCTGTCCGGACACCGCGGCCGCGGCCGGCAGCGTGCCCGCGATGCTCATCGCGGCGGTGGACTTGCCGGAACCGGACTCGCCGACCAGCCCGACCACCTCGCCCGCCTCGACGCGCAGGTCGATGCCGCGCAGGATCGGCCTGTCGGGGAAACCGACCGTCAGGTCCCGGAGTTCTGCCAGGCTCATGAGTGCTCCACCCTGCCGAGCCGGTCGGCGATCCGCACGCCGACGATGTTGAACGCCACCACCGCGATCGCGATCATCGCGCCGGGCACCAGCGTCGGGGCCATCGCGCCTTCGAGCATCGCGAACTGGCCCTCGGCGACCATCAGGCCCCAGTCCGACGACGGCGGCTGCGAGCCGAAGCCGAGGTAGCTCAGGCTCGCCAGCGCCATCAGCACGTCGCCGAAGAGCACCACCGCGTAGCCGAGCACGATCGGCATCACCCGGGGCAGCAGCCGGGTCAGGCAGATCGCCGCGCCGCCCATGCCCTGCACCCGGTACGCCTCGATGTACGGGCGCTGCCGCTCGGCCCGCGCGGCGCTGCGGGTGATCTTGGCGACCGCGGGGAAGTACGCCAGGCCCAGGGCCAGCACCGACGCGGCGACACCGGTGCCGAGCACCGCGATGGTCAGGACCGCGAACAGCAGGCCCGGGAAGGCGATCAGCGCGTCGGTCGCGCGGGAGACCACCGCGTCCAGCCAGCCACCGCGCCACGCCGCGACTACGCCCAGCACCGGGCCGAGGAGCAGCGCGATGGCCAGGACGCCCAGCGGTGCGATCAGGCTGGTGCGGGCGCCGTGCAGGATGCGGGACAGGATGTCGCGGCCGAGCTGGTCGGTGCCCAGCAGGTGCTCGATGCCCGGCGGGGCGAGGATCGAGTCGAAATCGGTGGCCGTCGGGTCGTAGGGCGCGATCAGCGGCGCGGCCAGCGCGGCCAGCCCGAGGACCGCGAGAACACTTGCGGCGCCCCAGAACAGCGGGCCGTTGCGCCACCGCCCGGACGCGACCGCGGCGTCGGCGACGAGTGATCCGGACAGTGTCATGCCGCCGCTCCTGCCTGTCGTGGGACACCCGCGCGGCGGACCCGGCGCAGCCGCGGGTCGGCGAGGTGCTGCACCAGCTCGGTCAGCCCGGTCGTCACCACGTACGCCAGCACCATGCACAGCAGGACCGCCTGCGTGACCGGGAAGTCCTTCGTGTTGATGGCGTTGACCAGCAGCGATCCCACGCCGCTGAGCCCGAACACGGACTCCACCACCACCGTGCCCGCCAGCAGGCTCGCGGTGATCATGCCCGCCATCGTGGCGATCGGGCCGACCGCGTTGCGCAGCACGTGCCTGCCGATCACCAGCCGCTCCGGGATGCCGCGGGTGCGGGCGACCCGGACGTGGTCCTGCACCAGGATGTCCACCATGGACTGCCGGGTGACCCGGGTGATGGTCGCCAGCGACACCACCGCCAGGGAAACGGCGGGCAGCGTCAGGTGGTGCAGCTTGCCGAGCACGCCCTCGCCGGCGCCGGTCACCGGGAACCAGGCCAGCCCGACGCCGAACGCGGCGATCAGCCCGACGGCCGCGACGAACGGCGGGATCCCGGCCAGCATGGCCGTCGCGGCCGACACCACCGAGTCCAGCGGCCCGCGGCGCACCGCCGACAGCGAGCCGAGCAGCACGCCGATCGCGATGGTCAGCACCGCCGCGTACAGCGCCAGCCACACCGTGGTCTCCAGCCGGGTGGCGATCAGGAAGCCGACGTCCTGCCCGTAGACGAACGACCGGCCGAGGTCGCCGCGCACCACGCCGCCGAGCCACAGCACGTACTGCACCAGGAACGGCTGGTCCAGGTGGTACTCGGCGCGGATCGCGGCCAGCGTCTCCTCGCTGGCGTTCTCCGCGCCGCCGGCCAGCACCGTCGCCGGGTCGCCGGGCGCCAGGTACATCGCGGCGAAGATCAGGAAAGACGCGACCAGCAGCGTGATCACCACCTGGCCGAGCCAACGCATCAGCGCGATCAAGACCGCCTCCCGAGATCGGCCGCCCACGGATAGGTCAGGTAGGCGCTGGAGACCGGCGCGCCGGTGAGCCGGTTGCTCATCGCCAGCGTCGTCGGGGCCATCACCAGCGGGATGGACAGCATGTGCCCGAGGTACTCGTCCTGCAGCCGGATGACCTGCCGGGCGCGTTGCAGGTCGTCGTAGGTGGCGGCGGCCGAGGCGAAGGTGCTCTCGTACTGCTCGTCGCGGAAGTCGAGGTAGTTGTTGACGCTGTCGGGCAGCACGTTGTCGTACATGCCCAGCCCGTCGGGCTTGGACAGGTACCAGTCGTTGACGATCAGGTCGACGCCGGCCCGAGCCTCCGGCGAGGCGAACAGCTCCGAGAACTGGGCGGGCGGCACGGTGCGGATCTCCACCGGCAGCCCCAGCTTCAGCCCGGCGTCGCGGACGCCGTTGGCCAGCACGTTGCCCACGGCGGTGCCGTCGTTGGCCACCACGATCGGCTCCGCCGGCGGCCCGGCCTCCCGCACGAGCTCGCGGGCGCGCGCCAGGTCCTGCTCGCCGGGGCGGATCGGGACGTCGCGGATCTGCTGGTAGGCCTGCTCGAACAGCTCCTTGCCGGTGCCGAACGTGCCCACGCCGACCGGCAGCTTCCACGGTTCGGCGGCGCCGCGGAACGCCGCCTCGGCCATGCCCTGGCGGTCCAGCGCCAGCGACAGCGCGGTGCGCAGCCGGACGTCGGCCATCGGCCCGCGGCCGGTCGGGATGAGCTGCCACGCCGACGTGGTGAGTCCGAAGTGGAGGGACAGCTCCGGGCTGGTGCTCAGCGCCGGCGCCATGCTCGGGTCGTCGAGGTAGGCGCCGTCGGCGGCGCCGGTGCGCAGGCTGTTGACCGCCGCCCACTCGTCGCCCCAGACGAACCGGATGCTCTCGGTCAGCGGCCGGAGCTCGGGGTTCCAGTAGTCCGGGAACCGCTTGATCGTCAGGCTCGACCCGGCGTCCCAGCGGTCCAGGTAGTACGGGCCGCTGCACGCGTCGGGCCGGCCGGGGCTGCCGACGTCCTGGCCGAGCCGGTTCACCACGTCGGCGTTGAGGACGATCCCGGCGTCGCCTGCCATCCGGTACTTGAACTGCGCGTCCGGTTCTTCCAGCCGCACGGTCACTTCCATCGGGCCGGTGACGTCGATGGACTCGACGTTGCCGAACTCGTCGGACTCGTCGTTGCCGTCCTCGGCGTGCCGCCGCAGGCTGAACGCGACGTCCTCGGCGGTGACCGTGCTGCCGTCGTGGAACCGGACCCCGTCGCGGACCCGGTAGACGAACGTCGCCGGGTCCGGCATCGCCGGTTCCTCGACCAGCCACGGGCGGACGGTGAGGTCCGGTTGCAGCTGGTAGAGGCGGTCGCAGAGGTTGGCCACCACGGTGTCCTCGGTGGTGGAGCCGTGGTAATCGGTGTCGAGCGTGAGCGGCTCGGAGTCCAGGAACCAGGTGATGTCGCCGGCCGGCGCGACCGCCGGCGGCGTGTTCGGCACCAGCTGGACCGCGCCGAGCTGCGCCGAACTTCCGCAGCCGGCCAGCAGCCCGACGGAGAGCAGGGCGAGGCATCTTCGCATCAGCCGTCACCGCCCGGTCCGTCGTAGAGGTTCCACGGCAGCAGCTGGTACTCCTCGGTGCACGGGTTGCCCGCCGCCACGTAGTACTCGCCCGCGGTGAGGTCGATGCAGTTGTGCAGCACGGTCGACCACTGGCGGATCTCGTCGGTGCGCTCGTCGGGGTGGGTGCACACCGATTCCGGGTAGCCGAAGTGATCGGAGAAGGCGTCCTTGATCGCCTTGCGCACGGCGTCGCCGCTGGACGCGGCGCGCGCCTGGCGCAGCCCGGTGCGGATGCGGGGCACGCGGAACAGGGAGTCCACCGGCCGGGGCCGGTAGTCGGCGGCCAGCTGCGGCGGGATGAATGCCTGGTAGTGGTTGCCGTGCACCAGGGCCCCGTCCTCGGGGTACATCCAGCCGTGCGCCTTGGGCGTCGTCTCGACGTCGATGGCGAAGTCGTCGCGGTGCGTCAGCAGCGCGTTGCTGGCGATCTGCTGGTCGGCCTTGCTGAGTACCTCCAGCGCCTCGTGCATGTTCGACGAGTCGAGCACCTTGCGGCGGATGAGGGTCTGCGGGACGCCGCGGGTGGCGCCGAAGTTCCCGCCCAGGCCGTTGGCGTTGAGCGCGAGGCCGGTGGAGTTGGCGCCCTGGCGGCCGACCTGACCGGCCTCCAGGTGCATCACCACGGTCGGCTTCGGCGGCTGCACGATGCGGGCCACCACGATGGTGTCCTTGATGCCGTGCCGCCAGTCCCAGTTCTGTCCACAATAGACGTGACCATCGCCGCTGGCCTCGGACAGCAGCGCGAACGACGAGCAGCCGTCGGCGTCCTCGTCGGTGGCGGGCAGGCTGTCCCGGATGAGCTCGCCGCGCGCGTTGAGCGCCAGGACGTCGGTGAAGCCGACCCCGGCGCCTTCGGCGATGCCGGTCATCTCCTCGACCAGGTCGGGGGCGAATCGTTCGCAGCCGGGGCGGAGCTCGTCGACGCGGGCGGTGACCTGCTGCCAGGTCAGGCCGGTCGACTTGCCGAACGCGTCGGAGTAGTAGGCGAGGGCGCGGTCGATCTGGGCCCGGGCGAACTCGCCGTACTGGCGGCCCCGTTCCCGTGCGGTGCCGCGGAGTTCCACGGTGGGAAGTGTCAAGTTGTTCATCCGGTCTCTCACCAAGAGCTGTAGTATCTGCTACAGGAAAAATGTGACGGGCGTGACTGCTACAAGAAATGTAGTGAGGATGACGGATAAGTCAAGACTTGAAGCGAACACTTCAGGAGAGGTGGCGGCCGAAGACCTCCGCGCGAGGGTGCAGGAGCGCCTCGACGGGCTGTCCCGCGCGGAGCAGAAGGTGGCGCGCTACCTGCTGAACATGCCGCAGGAGCAACTGGTCTTCGCCACCGCCGAAGAACTGGGCCAGCACACCGGCACCAGCGACGCGACGGTGGTCCGCACCGCGCGCAAGCTCGGCTACAGCGGGCTGCCGGAGCTCAAGCGAGAAGCCGGGCGGGCGCTGGTGACCACGGTGGCGCCGGCGACCCGGCTGGAGCAGCGGCTGGCCAGCATCGGCCCGGATCTGGAGCGGGCGATGGTCACGGTGTTCACCGAGGCCCGCGACGAGCTGGAGAACACCCTGGCCGCGCTGGAGCTCGAAGACGTGCGGACGGCGGTGAGCCTGCTGTCCCACGCGCGCGAGGTGATGGCGTTCGGCGTCGGCGGCTCGGAACTCGGCGCGCGGCACCTGGCGCTGCGGCTGAACCGGCTCGGGCGGCGGGCCCGGTTCGTCGGCAGCACCGGCTTCCGGCTGGCCGACGACCTGCTGCCGCTGGGCCGCGACGACGTAGTGGTGATCTACCTGCCGGGGCGCGCCCTGCCGGAGCTGGAGGTGCTGCTCGACCACGCCCAGGTGGTCGGCGCGCGCCGGATCCTGATCTCGGAACGCCGCCTGGCCAAGCAGTTCGCCCCGCAACTGGACGTGGCGCTCTACGCGGCGGGCGGAGCGGGCCGGGTCGCGGCCGAATCGACCTCGGCGCTGACCCTGACGGACCTCCTCGTCCACGGGGTGGCGACCCTCCACGAAACCCAAGCCGTGGAAACCCGGAACACCCTGACAACCCTCCGGGAACGCCTCCTGCGCAAATGACCTCGTGAGTGGTTATGGCCGCTGCAGCGGCCATAACCACTCACGACCGGTGCACGGGAGTTGTCCACAGGCGGCCGACCTGTCCACAGATTCGCCAATGCCCCTGGTGTGGAGCAGAAGTGGGTCAGATCGTGGACGCATGTCAAAAAATCCACTGTGGTCTCGACCGAAATTCCCGGTGCGGGAGGACCAAGAACGATGGGTGAAGCTGGTCGATTCTCAGCACGGCGTCGTAGGTTTCGAGCAGCTGTCCGACTTCGGGGTGTCCTGGAGCGCGGTCCGTGCCCACCTCGCCGCGAACCGCTGGCAGCGAGTGCTGCCGGGGGTGTACTCGGTATTCACCGGGCCGCTGCCGAGGTCGTCCTTGATCTCAGCCGCGCTGCAGTACGGCGGTTCGTGGGCGGTGCTCAGCCACCGCACCGCCGCCGAGGAATGGGGAATGCTGCCCTTCGAAGACGCCTCGCCCGTGCACATCACCGTGCCATACCCGAACTCGGCGATCTCGCAGCCGCCATTGGTCCAGATGCACCGCTCCCGGGCGTATCGGCATATCGTGGCTCCAACGGTACCGCCGCGAACGAACCGGGAAGACACCATCATCGATCTCGCGGCGGCTGAACCATCGGCCGAGCGGGCGCGGAACACATTCGTCCAGCTCGTCGGTTCGACCCGGATCGAGCTCTGGCGCGTGCACAGCCAACTCGAACTCCGGCCGTCGTTCCGGTACCGGAAGGTGTTGAAGCAGGCGTTGGACCTGTTGCGTGGCGGTGCGCTCTCGGCATTGGAGGCCGAGTACGTGCTCAAGGTCGAACAAGAGCACGGGCTGCCGGCTGGGACGAGGCAGGTCCCGTTCTCGGTCGATGGTGTTGTTCTCTGGGAAGATGTCGCATACGACGATGTCGGGGCGCGTTTGACGGTCCGACTCGACGGACGCCAGTTCCACACCACGAGCCGCATCGCCTTCCGGGATCGGCGTCGCGACAACGCGGCGGAGCTGGCCGGTCGCTCCCGCCTCGTGTACGGCTGGAACGAAGTGCACACCGACCCGTGCGGGGTGGCGGCGGAGGTACTGCAGGTCCTGCAGCGAAGCGGTTGGGAACCGCGACGCAAGCGGTGCCAAAACTGCAGCTGAGCAGTCGTGAGTGGTTATGGTCGCCAGAACGGCCTGTCCTGTCTCAGGACCTCACGGACAGATCTGTCTCACGACGTCGTGGACAGTTTGTTGGTTGTGAGTCGTTGGTAGCGGACGCTGCGGTCCAGTGTCAGCGTCCGCACGACCGTGTCGTTGATC
>NZ_SMKW01000063.1 GCF_004348985.1 Saccharopolyspora elongata
CGGTTTTCGATGACGAAGCCTCATCAGGAGTTCACTTGCGTTCGCCCTTCAGGTCTTCCCCTTACCCTGTCGCCGACGACGACCCGTCGACACCTTGGGGCTTCTTGTCAGGCAGCTTCACACCCGCCAGTTACCCGGCGAGCATGTGCCCTAGGGGACCAGCCATGTTGGTCACTTGGCTGGAGGGAGCACCATCCTCACGACGCTCCCCGCTGGTGCGAGCGGCTTATCAGCTCGCACTCTGGTAGTCGACCAGGATCAGCGTGGCGTCGTAGAGGGTCGCCGGTGTTTCGCCGAAGCCGTTGAGCTGGCGCAGCGTCGTGGCAGCCATGGGCAAAAGCCCTCCTCAGGTGGGGTTTCGGGATCGCTCGGCGCCCTGTCGGCGCCGACGTGATCGACGCTACGATCGCTCCGTGGTGTCTGCAATGACGCCCGACTTGCAGATCTGGACATCGCGTTGGAGGGAGAGCCCGTGCCCGCGCTGAAGCGGCTGATCGTCATCGTCGTCTTCGACGGCGTCGACCTGCTGGACATCACCGGCCCGCCGGAGGTGTTCTCCCTGCTGCAGCGGGAAGTCGACACCGACACCGGCTACCGCGTGCTCCTGGCCGCCGAAACCACGGATCCGGTCACCACCGCGGCGGGCGTGCGCGTCCTGCCGGACGCCACGTTCGACGAGGTCAGCGGCCAGCGCATCGACACCCTCCTGGTTCCCGGCTCGGTGCGCATCGACGCCGACCAGCGCGTGACCGCCCTGACGGACCCGGATGTCACCGCCCGCGTCGCGCAGCTCGCCGGCACATCGCGCCGCATCGCCTCCGTGTGCGTCGGCGCCCACATCCTGGCCGCCGCGGGCCTGCTCGACGGGAAGCGCGCCACCACGCACTGGTCGACCGCCCACCAGCTGGCCGCCGACCACCCCGCCGTCACAGTGGACGCCGACCCGATCTTCATCCGCGACGGCGCCGTGTGGACCGGCGCGGGCATCAGCTCCTGCCTGGATCTGTCCCTGGCGCTGGTCGCCGAGGATTTCGGCGAGCCCGTCGCGCTTCGCGTGGCCCGCCATCTCGTGATGTACCTGAAGCGCCCCAGCGGGCAGAGCCAGTTCTCCGTGCCCCTCGAACCGGTCTCCACCACGCGCCGGATCGAGGACCTGCGGCACTACATCGCCGGCCACCTGACCCGGCCCATCGGCCTCGCCGACCTCGCCGAACACGCCCGGGTCTCCGAACGCCAGCTCGCCCGCATCTTCAAGGCGGAACTCGGCATGACACCGACCGCCTACATCGAATCCGCCCGCGTCGAACTCGCCCGCAACCAGCTGGAGACGACCGACGCGACCCTGGACCGCATCGCCACCACCTGCGGGTTCGGCACCGTCGACACCCTCATCCGCGCCTTCCGCCGCCAACTGGCGACCACGCCGAGCGAATACCGCAACGGCTTCCAGTACGCCGCCCCGCAGCGGGAGGGCCGCGATTAGGATCCAGCCGTCACATGCGTGTCAATGTTCGGGAGTTGGGCGTGCGCATCGGGGAACTTTCGGAGCGGACCGGCACTTCGCGGCGGTTGATCCGGTACTACGAGGAGCAGGGGCTGATCGTCGCCGACCGGTCCCCCAACGGCTACCGGGAATTCGCGGAGTACAACGTGGACCGGGTGATGCAGATCCGCGGGCTGCTCGACGCGGGGCTGCCGACCCGGATCATCAAGCAGATCCTGCCGTGCCTGGACAAACCCCGGGTCATCTACTTCCCCGACGCGACGCCGGAGATGATCGCAACCCTGGAGCACGAGCGGGACCGCATGACGGACCGGATCAGGTGCCTGACCAGAAACCGGGACGCGGTAAGGGAATACCTCGACGCGGTCCTCGAGTACAACCGCACCGGCGCAGCCCCGGAAGCGACCGGCTAGCTCAGGCGTCGGTCGGCTGCTCCGCGTTCTCCATGCGGACCATCGCCACCCACTCGCGACGGGTCGGGGTCCGCGCCTCCGGACCGGATTCGGCGATGTGCGCCCGCAGCCCCGGCGGCAGGGCGATGCCGTGCTTCTCCAGGTAGTAGGTGGTCAGATCCGACCAGATCCAACTGCCGTCGGTGCGCAGCGTCACCGGGACCACCGGCTCCTCGCTGTCGGTCAGCAGGTCGGGGACCAGGTCGTCCTCCTCGGTCAGCGGCTCGCCCGAGTTCAGGTAGGCCACCTGCGACTCACGCTCCGGCCCGGCCGGCTCGCGCTCCTCGTTCTCCTCGTCGAAGCGGGCGAGTTCGATGGTCGGCTCCGGGCTGACTCCGAAGATCTCCCGGCCCGCCACCAGCGCCGGCGCGTGGTAGTAGGGGTCCAGCGGGCTGTCCGAGCGGAACACCTCGACCTGCGGGCTGGCCAGCCCCGCTTCCCACAGCCGCTCCGCCAGCTCCGCGGCGATGACCTGCGGCTTCATCCCGCCCTCGGTCTCCACCAGGTGCATTGCGCGGGCCACTTCCGCCGGGCCGCCCTCGGGGGTCCGCCACGCCTGCCACGCGGTGTGCGTGCCCGGCTGCGACTCCAGGTACTCGCGGACCACGGCGGCGTAGGTCTCGGAGAGCGGGTCGTCCTCGCCGTGGAAGTCCCACGCCACCACCGACACGTCGAAGGCTTCGTCGAGCGCGCCGACCGCTTCGGCGACGGCCGCGTCGACGCCGTCGAGCAGGACCTCTCGGGTGTCCGCGGGCAGAGGTTCGTTCCACTCCCGGAAGACCTGCGCGATCAGCCGCACCGCGTGGGACCACTGGCCGGCCACCAGCCAGCGCCGCGCCTGCCACACCACCTCGTCGGGCAGCATCGGCGCGAAGCGCAACAGCAGCTCGTGCCGCGCCGCGTCCTGCTCGTCCTGCGTCATCTCCGAACCCCAAACTCCAGTTGCCGCACTGCGCACCGCAAGCTTCCCCGGGCACCGGCACCGGTTCAAGTAACCGATACCGGGACGGTCCTCACGCCACCGCGCGCTTGAACGCGCCGGCGAGCAGCCGCATCGAGGCGTCCGAGCCCGGGTTGACGAAGACGTCGACGCCTTCGTCGGGCAGCACCTCCGCGAGCTCCGCGGCGGTCACCTCCTGCCAACCCGCGACCTGAACCCTACGGCGGTGAGCCGGGGCGGTCGTCACCAACACCGACGCCACGTCGTCCGGGGACGGCGCGATCACGGGGTTGCCCTCCTCGTCGATCGCGACCCCCAGCACGGCTTCGCGCAGCGTCGCCAGCAGCGCTTCCGCGTCCGCCTCGCCCTTGTTCACCAGCCGCAGGGTGGCGTCGACGGGGTCGGTCGGCGAGCCGGGGCCGGACGGCACGTAGTCGGGGTTTGCCTCGAACCGCCCGGTCGTGCCGTCGGCCTCCACGTACCAGCCGCCGACCACCGCATCCAGCGGCGGCTGCTGCGGATCGCCGCCCTGCTCCTGCCAAGCCGGGTCGATCAGGAACACCCACCGGTCCTCCTCCGGCAGGACCGAATCACTCATGGTCAAAGCCTCCTACCTGCGGCCACGCTACCGCTCGTCCATTTCATCGTCGCCGTCCCGGCCATGCTCGTCCGCGTCGCCGGCGACCGTTTCGCCGCCCGGGAACCTCCGCCACACGCCCCCGGGATCCAGCATGTTGAGCGCGAGGGCCGGTCCGCGCACCTCGGTTCCGTCCGGGCGGTAGCCGATCAGCTCGCCCTGATTGGTGTCGAGCTGCACGCTCTCATTGGTGGCGAACACGGGCTGGTGGAGGGACATGGCTGCCAGCGCCTGCTGGAAGTCGTACGCACTACCGCCCGGCTCGTTGAGC
This sequence comes from Saccharopolyspora elongata, assembly GCF_004348985.1. Classification (GTDB taxonomy): domain Bacteria; phylum Actinomycetota; class Actinomycetes; order Mycobacteriales; family Pseudonocardiaceae; genus Saccharopolyspora; species Saccharopolyspora elongata. The sequence continues at coordinate 3,805 of NZ_SMKW01000063.1, forward strand.
TCGCCGGCCAAGCACGCCATCAGCTGGAACGAAGTCGCCGTCGACGCCGCTTCCCGGAACGGGCGGAGGCTCGCGACGAGCAGCGCGAAATTGCGCCCGTCGATGTCCTCGCCCCGGTCGTCCTGACCAGCCACCATCACGTTGACCTCGAACTCATTCGCGTTGGCGTGAACGGTGATCTGGTAGGACTCCCGCTGAAGACCGTCGTGAACCCAGGGCGCCTCGTACTGGGCGAAGTTGGTCGTCTGCACAGCGGTTTCGATGTGCGGCAGATCCTCGTTCAGCACGACCGCGATGTCCCGGGCCGATCCCGCGCGTGCCCAGTCCAGGTCGCCGGCGATCGCCTGCTCACCGCTCATGAACGTGACCCCGATGTCCTCGCCGTTCGCCCCGACGAGCCGCGTCACCCGGACCTGCGCGGGAACCAATGGCCTGCCGTCCGCGGTGAAGATGCCGTGCGCGTGCGAGAACGAATGGTCGGTCAGCTGCGCGTCGTGCCGGCCACTCGAAAGGATCTCGCCGGTGGCCGCGTTGAGCGTCTGGTACGTGCCGTCGCGGTGGATCAGCTCCGCCAGCGACCCGTCGAAGGTGAAGCGGTGCAGCCGGCCATCCGGCAGTATCCCTGCATCCTGCCAGAACGTGCCGTCCGCCTGGGCGTCCGCGACGTCACGCAGGATCGAGTTCGGGTCACCCAGGATCGAGTCCACGTCACCCATCGCCTGAGCTCCGCTGGCGCCAGCGGGAGCCTGATCGAGATCTTCGCCCTCGTCGTCGGAATCGTCCTGCGCCTGACGCTCCACCGTGGCACTGGACTGCGGCGGTTCCTGGCCGGACAGGGCGCCCCAGATGTCATCGGACAGGCTCCGGCTCACGCTGGCCAGCGGCTCGCGCGGCGGGTCTTGTTCCTCCTGCTCGCGGCCCGTGGCCTGGCCATTCCCATCGCGCTGCACGACATCACCGTGGCCGTCGAACCGGCGCCACTTGCCACCGTCGACGACGCTGCTGGAAGCGCCGCTGCTCTGCGCGCTGGTAACGATCTTCTCGGTCGGGGCGTACATCGGGACGTCGCGGCCGGTGAAGCTCGCGCCGGCCCGCTGGAGCTGCCACGCGGCACCGTCCGGCCCGTCGAGATTCCCGGCCGAACAGCTGAAGAGCCCGAACGCTTCCGCCCCTTCGGACAAGGCATCCTGGAACACGCCGTACTTCTCGAGCACGACGGCGAGCGTCGTTCCGTCGACCCGGAGCCTCTGGTCGTTCCACTTCCCGTCCGGGGACGGCAGGTGGACCGCGAACGCTTCCGGCTTGCCGTGCGTGACGATGAAGAAGGCCTTCATCCCGTCCTGCACCCACGGTGTGGGCTTCGGCGTCAGGTCCGGCAGCAGCCGGGTCAGGCCGTGGTTCTGCTCCTTGGCCCACTGCTGGTAGAACGTGTTCTCCTTGTCGGGGAAGTACTCGTCGCCCTGGCGGTCGGTCATGAGCGAGACGCCGATGGTGTTCCCGTCGGCACCGGTCAGCCTGCTGATCCGGACCTCGCCCACGTCGAACGGGTGCAAGCCGCCGTCGAGTTCCTTGCCGAACAACCAGGTCTTGTGGAACATCGAGCCGCCGCGCTCGCCCGACTTCTCCGCGCTCCTGCCCAGCAGCAGCATCGAGCCCGGGGCCTTCCCCTCGCGGGCCTTGCGGAACAGCTCCGACTGCTCCACGAGCTTCCCGAAGTTCACGCGGTCGACCTGCACCGTCATGCCGTTGGCCAGCTTGACCTGGAACTTCTTCCCCTTGCCGCGCATCTCGACCACGAAGGGCCTGACGCCGTCCGGCAGGGGGCGGCCGATCAGCTTGCCGACACCGCCGTTCTCGGCCCACCCGAGGCTTTCCGCCACCTCACCGGGCTTGGTCTTGAAGGTGACGCCGATCGTCTCCGTGCCGTCCGCGCCGGTCCGCGTCAGCGGGGTGAACTCGACGTGGGCCGAGGAGAACGACACCTGCTTGCCCAGGTACGTGCCCGTGATGTCGTTCTCGCCCCGCTTGCCGAAGAACATCCGCCACTTCGACAACCGCTCGCCCCGGGCCTGCTTGTCCACCGCCGACGACGAACGGTCCCCGCCTCCACCACGGGCGTCCGGGTTGTCCGCGAGCTGACGGGTCCCCGGTTCGACACCTTCGAAGATGAGGTCCACCGGGAATCCGGAACCGTCGGCGAATTCCCGCAGGCCGGCGGCGAAGTCCCGGGCGGCCTGATCGCCGTCGCTCTCGTAGACCCGGCCGACCATCTGGACGTAGTCCTCGAACGCCCCGCCGGTCAAGATGTGGAGCCCGGCCTGGACCGCGATCATCCGAGCCACCGACGCGGTGCCGCCGTTCTCGCGCGGCGGCGGGCCAGGCTGCTCGGTGCCCGACGAGCCGTCCGGCCTGGCCATCGTCCCGGATCCGGAATCCATGTAGAACTGAACGTCTCGGGCCACCGTGTCTTTCGAGACTTCGTACGCGGATGCCCTTGCGATGGCCACATAGGTATGACCCTGCTGGAACAACTGCCGCCACCGCTGCAGCTCCGCGAGGCGCTCCGGCGTGCCCCGCCCCGGCAGGGGTTTCCGGCCTGCCGGAGTTCCGGCCGTCTCCTGGTGGGAACCGGACAGGTCAACGTCCACGAAGTCCAGATCCGCCAGCAGATCGACAGGACTGCCATCGATCTCGCTCGCCGACTCGTTCAACGGCGAGAACGCCGCATCGTGAGTCGTCCGCGCCTGCTTCGCGGGCGGGGCGTCCTGCTCGTCGGACGCCGGTCGCTTGGTTCCGCCCTCGCCGAAGGGCCTGGCGCTGGTCGATGCCTGGTCTGCCTGGGACGGCTGCGGCACGTCGGACGAGTCCCGTCCCCGGCCGAGCAGGCGGCCGCGCGGCGGGTAGAAGTCGGCGAAGTGCTCCGCCAAGCCGCGGGCGAACGCCAGGGCCGCCGTCGGGCCGTCCTCGCGCAGCACCTTGGCGATCATCGCCAGGTGCCGCCGTTCCAGGAGCCGGTCCGCCTCGGTCACGTCGAGGCTGAGCCGGTGCACGCCTGCCCGGCCGGCGATCCCCCGCACCTCGTCGGACGGCAGCGCATCGGGATTCCACTTGCCGTTGGTCGCCCATTCCTCCAGCGCGTCGAACCGCGCTTCCCAGCCGGACCGCTGGTCGACCGCGGCCCTCGTGTCGAGCCCGCGCAGATCCAGGCGCAGCTCCTTGATGATTCGCGCGAATCCCTTGGTGTCGGAGTCGACCAGAGCGCCCGCGAGGCGCTCGCGGAACGCCTGCAGCCGGGACTCGTCCACGGAAGGACTCCCACCATCGGCCTTGACTTCGGCGATCAACGCCCGGACCTCCAGTCGCACCAGCGACTTCACCACGGCCGCAGCATCCTTCTCCCGCTGCGACGGCCGCTTCTCCACCGAAGGCCCGCCGTCCTGGCGCGATTCCGGATCGGCATCCCGGCCGGAGGGCGTCGGCCGCTTCTTCCCGGAGTCCTGCGCCGACGAGGACTCGCCCGGGCCGTGCACGTTCGACTCCGGCCTGGCCCCGCCGAGCAGGCGGGCGTTGTCGTCGGGATCCGCCGGGATGTAGATCGCGTTGTCGTTGGCCGGAACGTTCTCCGACGCGACGACGTGCTGCTGCACCGGCCCGGCGACCAGGTCACCGATGCCGTCGCCGTCCAACCCACCAGCATCGGCCTGATCCGCCCAGGCGGCGAAGAACTCTTCGGGATCGATCTCCTCGATCTGGTGGTCATCGGCAGGTCGATCCTCGGACGCATCGCCGCTCGCCGCGGCGGCCGACGACTCGGCACCGGGCAGATCGACGTCCACCAGGTCCAGCTGCGCGATCCAGTCGCCGGAGCCGTCCCCGCCGAGATCGTCCACGCGATCCGTCAGCGGCGAGAACGCCCCGGCACCGAGCTCCCGGAACCGCTTCGCGGACTCGCCGGATTCGTGATCGGTGGCGCTCCGCTTGGCGGCACCAGCGCTGGCCTGTCCTTGCTGACCGGTGTTCTGGCTCGTCGGCGACTGCCCTCCGGCACGCTGCGCATCGCGTGTCCGCTCCTCGGCCACCACCTGTCTGATGTCGGCCTCGGAGAACCCGCTGAGCCTCGAGATCTCCGCGTACGAGATGTGCCGTCTCTGGCATCGCCGGACCAGCTCGGCCCTCCGATCCGGGTCGGCCAGCAATTCCCGCCGCTGCACCGGCGACAGATCCCGCATCAACCCCCAGTACCACGACGCACCGCCGACCAGGTTCCCATGGCTGTCTCGCTTGGCCCTTTCCTGCGGACTCGAAGCCTCTTTGATCAACGTCCTGATCTGGTCCTCGGAAAGACCGGTCGACGTCACGATCTCCTGGTAGGTGTCCTTCCCCTTCACCTTCCGCCGGTGAAGTCGGCGAGCCAGATCTGCCCGCTCATCGGGGTTGTCCAGCACGCTTTGCCGGCCCTCCGGGGACAAGCCCCGGAAGCGTCGCCAGTACCGCATCCCGTCGAGGATCGAAGCGCCCAGCGATCTGCCCGTCTGGTTCGACGTCCCGGCGTTGTCCAATCGCTGCGAATCCTGCGCCCGGTTCGGGAGCCCGCCGAACAGGCGGCCGCGCCGCGAATAGAAACCGGAGAACTCCGCCAAGCCGCGGGCGAACGCCTTCGCGCCATGCTCGCCTTCCTGCTGCAGCACGTGCTGGATCATCGCCAGGTGTTCGCGGAACCGCTGCTCCTCCTGCCGGTGCCGCCGGCCCGCCTCGCCCTCGGTGCTGATGTTCAGCGCAGGCTGAACGCCCGTCGCCAGGGCGATCGCCAGCACCTCACCGGACGGAACCGCATAGGGGTTCCACTTGCCCTTAGCCAGCCACGCCAGCTGCTCCTGGAACCGCCGCTCCCACAAAGCCGCGGCGCTCAGCGGCGCGAACCCCGGGCTGTGCAGGAACGCCTGCTGCTTGGCGCCCTCGACGAATGCCGGCAGCGGTGCCGGCACGACGTCCCGAACGCCCGCCTCGAACTCCGCCGCGTTCTTGCCCAGGTACTCGAAGCCGTGGACGTTCTCGTAGCCGACCCCACCGGGGAGCGCGACCTCGAGTTCGTGCGGCTTCGCCGCGCTCGGCCCGAGCGTGCCGTTCACCCAGATCCCGCCGGGCACGAAGATGCGGTACCGCCAGCCCTTGCCGGACATGCTGATGTTGGACCGCAACGACGTGCTGACGTAGATCGACGCCTTGTTGTCGGCGACGTAGGACAGGAGGTTCGCGTTCTCCCCGCTCTTCGGCCAGAATCCGCCGGCCGACCGGATCTCGCTCGGCGGCCGCATGTCCGCGCGGTACACGTAGAGCGGCCCCTGCAGGTAGACCAGCTGCGCGGGAACCGCGTCCCGCAACGGCACCGACCGGTCGAGGGCGGCCGCGAGGGGGTCACCGGCTGGGGCGTACCGGCTGAGCCGGTTCGGCACGACCGCGTGCCATTCACCGATCCGGGTCGTGGCGAAGGCGTTCGCCCCGGGCTCCTTCGACAGGTACCAGTGGTAACTCCCGTCGAGCAGCTTCGCATGGACCGCCAGCCGGTCTTCGCCGCCGATCGGGGTGAGTTCGACATGACCGCCGAGGTCGGCGGTTCGCCGCCACAGCCCGTCCGAACTGACCTGGACGACCTGGTCACCGCGTGTCTCCGGGGCTCCCCACCGCTCGACCTCGGCGTGCTCGGGGATCTGGGTCAGCTTGACGTAGCGGGCCTTCTTCTGCGTCAGCTGGATGGCGTCCTCGCCGGGGAGGTCGTCCGGTTCCGCGAGGACGTCTTCCTGCACGACGTTCCCGGTGGCCTCGTCGAAACGGATGATCTTGCCGTACCCGGAACCGGCATCGCGCTGGTGGCGGAATTCGAGCTGTAGGCGGCCGCCCTCATCTCGGCTCCACGTCCCGAGGTGGGCCGCGCCGAGGCGGTCGACCAGCAGCACGCGGTCGCCGGTGGGGTCGAGCCGGAAGTGGCCGACCGGGTCCGTCGAGTTCTCGTGCCGGAACTCGGTGCGCTCCCCCCACACGGGGGTGTGCGCCACCGCGGACGCCAGGTCCTCCCCGGCGCGCGCCGCTGCGGCGGCCGAGGACTCGGCCACCTCCTGGGTACCGGTGGGTTCCGGCTGCCGCGTGCCGGCCGACGACGCGTCATCGCTCATCGGGGACGATTCGTCGAGAACGGCAACAGAATCCACTGTGGATCCCTGCGGCGGTCCGCCTTGCTCCCCGGTTTGCGTGGCGGTCGCGGCATCCTGCGACGTGGTGTTCTCGGGCGATGCGGAGGAAAAGTTCCCAGGCCACAACCGTGCTGCGCGCAGCAGGTCCTCCGGCGGAATCGGCTGCCAGCCGTCCTGTTCGCTCCGGGTTCCGAGCCCATCGACCAGTTCTTGCAGTTCGCCGGTCACGTGGCCCTCGAAGTGGCCGGTGGTCGCGAACGCCGCGAAATTCCGCAGCGCGCTTTCGACGGCTCCCTGGCCGGCCTGGACCGCCTGGAACTCGTGGAAGAAGATCCGGGTCAACTCGCCGGTGAGGCCGCCGAAGGCATTGCCCAGGCCGCGCGAGAGGTCGCTGAGCAGGAGGTGCTGGCCCATGCTGTCCAGCCGCAGCCCCAGGCCCCGGGTGTAGTTCACCGCACCCTCGAACGCCCTCGGCTCGCGCAGGCCGAGCCTGTCGAGCCCGCCGAGCATCCGATTCACCCAGTCGTCGTCCATGCGGCGGCGCAGCTCCGCCGAGAACAGCATCGCCAGGTCGCCCGGCCGCGCGTTGAGGACCAGGGAGGCATGGAGCAGAGCACCCGGATCGAGGTGGAAATCATTCGCGACCTGCGGAACCTCGGTGGGGATCCAGCCGAATCGCAGGGCGAAATCGACGAGCATGCCCGGGTGGAGCCCCAACTCGAGCAGGTCCTGCAGCGGCCGCACATCGCGGGAAGCGTCGAACCACTCCTGATCTGCCAGGATCTGCAGGCCCTGCTGCTCCAGCCATTGCTGGGAAGCATCAGCCTGGGACTGCTCCGCCTGCCGCGCGGCTCCCTCTTCCGCCGACGTGTTCGCGGCGTCGTCCGGGGTCGTCGGTTCCACGCCGACTCCCTGCAGGACCACCTGCTCGTCGCTGACCGACACCACCTGGAAGGTGGTGCCCGCCGGGATCCCGACTCGTCCGTCCAGCAACGAATGAGCCGACTGCAGGTTCGTCCCGTCCGGGGACCGGAACACGACCTTCGCGGTGCCCTCGCCGGGGGTGGCCGAGCCGAAGGCGGCGGTCGGCAGCCGGAGCTCGCCGCCGGGCCGCAGGTCGCCCAGCCAGCCCTCCCAGCGGATTTCACCGTGCACCTCATTGCCGTGGAACGGCGGGAACTCGCGCACGCCCTGGTTCACCAACGCCTCGACGAGCATCGCCCGCGTCCGCTGCCGCTGGAGATCGCCGGTGAAAGCCGGGTATGCCTCGTGGATCTGGCCCGAGGCGGCGTGGTTCGCCGCGACCAGCGCGGCGTCCAGCGGGCCGCCGCTGCCGAAGTCGGCAACCGCGTCATAAGCGTTGTAGAAGGCGTCTTCGAGCTCTTCGGAGCCCGTCCACATCCGCTGGTAGTTGGCGGCATCCAGATTCTGCGGCTCGAAGGCGTCCGTGACGCGCGCTTCGGCAAGCGCGGTGTCGTGCCACTCGTTCGCCCAGGCGATGTCCTCCACCAGCTGCTCCCGCAGCGCGGCCAGGTCACCGCTCAGCCGGGTGTAGAGGGCGACGCGGTCGTTGAAGCCACCGATCTCCAGGTACTGGTGCAGGGCGCCGGCGAGCTGGTTCAGCGCGATGAGGTCGGCGGCGTTGATCGAGTCGTCCGCCGCGAACGCCCGGACCAGGTCGAGCAACAGCCCCTCGTCGAAACCGCCACCGGCGCGCAGTTCCCGGAGGCGCTCCGGCGAGATGCCGAGCTCGAACGCGACCTGCTCGTCCAGGTCCTGAACGGCGTCGCGGATGGCCTCGACCAACGCGTCCTCGGTGGCCGGGTCCGGCGTGGTGCCCTCCGCCAGCATCTCCCCCGACCAGGCGCCGCGCCGCCCCAGGAGGTTGGTCAGCGTGATCATGCTGGTCAGGCTTTGGTCCGGCATCGAGTCGCCAGCCGCGCCCCGGTAGTTGGGGTTCACCACGTGCAGGTCCGGCAGGCCCTGGAACCGGGCGGAACGCAGGTGTTCGCCGCCGACCTCCAAGAACGCGATCTCCAGCTCGTGCGCCTTGTTCGTCGCCAGGCCCAGCGTGGCGTTGACGTCGATCCCGCCGTGCGGCGTCACGATCTCGGTCTGCCAGTGCGTGGTGTACTGGGAGAAGTCCGCCGCGCGCGAGGTCGAGACGTACATCGACTTGTAGTTGTTGTTCACGTACTGGGCGAGGTCCTGGTTCCGCCCCTCCACCAGGTTGTCGGGTCCGCTGTCGAGACCGTCGGCGGGCAACCAGTTCTCCGGGTTCTGCGAGCGGAAGCCGCCCGGGAAGTACTGCTCCGGGCTGCGCCCGTCCACCCGGTACAGGACTTGGCCGTCCGTCCGCCACATCGGCGGCGGGAAGATCCGGTCGGTGTGTCCCTGGTTCGCGGCGTCGCCGGGCGGCTGCGGACTCGCGGCTGGCGCGACCGGGTGGTGGCTGCCGACGTGGGTCGTCAGGAGGGCCGTCTCGGTGCCGCCGAACCAGTCGGTCAGATCGTTCCGGTAGAACTTGTACTCCGCCAGCAGGGCCGAGTCCTGGACCTGCCCGAACTCGGTGCGGAACTGGGACGGCCGGTGCAGCCGCCCGGTCATCTGCTCGCCGTGATTCCCCTCTTCGACCAGGTCGATCGTGATCCGGCCCTGCTCCCCGCCGGCCGTGCGGCGCCAGCGCCCGTCCGCGGACAGCTGCGTGACCGTGCCGTCGTCGGCGACGCTCGGCGCGCCCCAGCGCTCCGAGACCTGGCTCGGCGAGATGTTCTCCGGCGCCGGAATGTGTTCCAGGTGGATCGCGGTCACCTGGAACGCGTGGACACGACCGGTGGCGTCGATGTCCACGTGCTCGTCCGCGGCGAAGGACAGCCTGGTGATGCCGCCGGGGCGGGGCGTCTGCGCGGTCACCAGGTGCGCGGCGCCCAGGACGTCGATCAGCAGGGTGTGCCCGTTGCCGGACAGCAGGATCCCGACGTCGAGCGGCTCGCCGTTGTCGGCGCGGCTCAGCCCGCCCTGCCAGCCGCCCGAGGTCTCCTCAGTCGCCCCGGCGTTGTCGTCCACTGTGGAGTCTTGCAGCGCTTCCGACTGCGTGGCGGGCGTCGAATCGACGTGGGTCTGGGTCGCCTCCCCGTCGTCCGACGGCCGGTTCAGCGCCGCCATGAACTGGTCGACCAGCGAGCCGGCCGACGCGGACTCGTCGGCCGGGTCCTCGTTGCCGGTTTCGTCCTGCTGCGCCGCGAGTTCCTCGCCAGAGGTCGCCGAGTGGAGGCCGCCGTCGCCCGACTCCTCAGTGCTGTCCTGCTGGTAGGTGCTGTCCGAGGAGACGCTGGACGTGTCGTCGCCGGAGACCGCGACTTCCTCCAGCACGATCGGCTCGACGCTCGTCACGCGGAAGGCGCTGCCCGTCGGCGCCACCGGGTACCCGATCAGGCCGGTCTCGTGGAAGTGCAGCCAGCCGGCGGAGTGCGGCCGGATCGTCGCCTCGATCAGGTTCTCGTCCGCGATGCCGGGAGCGACCCACCGCGTCAGCGGCTCGCTCAGCACCAGCACGTCGTCCGGCTCCGGCGACGCGTCCAGCCTCACCGGGACCCGCATGTCGAGAACCGGGCCGTTGTACTGCGGGGAGCGCCGGATACCGGCGTCGACCACCGCCGCCACGACCAGGGCCGCCGGGTCGCCGCCGCGGTGCCGCGCCCAGAAGTCCGGGACGACGTCCTCGATCAGGCCGTCGGCGTACATCGCGGCCGCGACCAGCTCGGTGACCTCCCCGTCGGTCGCATCGGGGTGGTCCACCCTCGTGGATCGCGCATACGCCTCGAACCGCGTCGGGTGCGCGTGCGCCTGGAAGAACGCCCGGTCCAGGTCTCCGGTGCCGCCCTGGATGCGGTTCGCGGCCGTCGGCTGGTGCCACTCCTGCATCCACTGCTGGAGCCGCGCCAGCTGCTCGGTCGCCGCCGGCCTGGACTGCGAGTGGAGCTCGGACAGCAGCGGACCGGCGAAGACGTGCAGGTCCAGCAGCCCGGGCAGCGCGTCGCCGCCCAGCCTGAGGTGGTCGGCCAGGGTCAGCAGCTCGTAGGGGTTCGCGTCCGCCTCGACCGCCTTCGCGCGGAGCTCGCCGAGCTCGTCGAGGCCGCTTTCGTACCAGTCGCGCAGGGTGTCGGGGATGTCCTCCCGTCCCTGGAGTCCGGCGGCCAGCTCGGGCAGCGGAATCCGGTTCGCCACCTGGCATTCCAGCAGCAGTCGGCGGGATTCCGGCCCGAGCCCGTGCCGGTCCGCGAGGTCGACCAGGCCTCCGGCGTCGAAGCCCGGGACGGTCCGCTGGACCAGCGTGAGCCGGTCGGGAGTCACGTTCAGCTGGCGGGCCCGCCACGCCTCGACGTGACGCGGATCGGCGCCGTCGAGGGAACGACCGCGCGCCTCCAGGTACCGGCCGAAGTCGGCCAACTCCTGGGGCCGGACGCCGTAGCGGGCGGCGTTGATCACTGCGGCCAGGCCGTTCCGCAGGGTGGCGCCCCAGCCGCGCGGGGTGCCCACTCGGCCGACGCCGTCCAGGCCGGGCAGTTCGACGCTCTGGTCGCGCAGTCTGGCGGTGAAGCCCCGCAGCCAGTCCGCGTCGCGGGTCAGCAGGACGTCCGCCGCCGCGGCAGGGTTTCGGTGGCCCGCCAGGCTGTGCATTTCGCGCAGTTCGGCGCCGAACGCGTCGAGCACGGCGGGCTGCACCCGGAGTGCGCGGGCGACCCCGAGCAGGAATCCGGCCTCCTGCGGCGGGATGCCGTTCCGCGCCGCGATGTCGCGCAGCTCGGTGGGCACCCGGTGGAGCAGCTGCGCCGAGTACGACCGCAGCACCGGGTCTCCCGCCGGGAGCCCGAGGTCTGCCGCGAGCTGCGCCAGCCGCACGAACGCGTCGTTGCCGAGGGTCTCGCGCGTCGAGTCGTACTGCTGGCCGGTCATCTGGTCCAGGAGCGCGTGGGCCTGGCCGTCGAAGGGCCGCCAGCCGTGGGCGGCGACGAGTTCGTCCCAGGCCAGCAGGCCGTCGCCGAGCGGCTGGGACCGGAAGTCCGCGAACCCGTTGATGCCCGCGCCCTGGATGAACCACATGGTGTTGAGCACCGACAGCGGGTCGCGGCGTGCGCCGTCCGCTTCGCCTTGGGCGATGTGGTCGACCATGTTGAACAGCCAGTTCCGGTCCACCTTGGAGGTCTGGCCCAGCAGCACCGCGATGTCCCGGAGCTGGGCCACGAACGTCGCGACCTGGTCGGCGTCTCCGGCCATCGCGTCCAGTGCCGGGAAGAACGGCCGCAGGAGTTCGGGGCTGATCAGTCCCAGCTCCTGCGCGGCGGTGTCCCTCGCCGCGAGCGCCTCCGGAGTTCCGTCCTCGGCCGTCCCGTACTCGGTCGAGTACGCCGGTGGGTCGTCGGACCCGGTGTCGTGTTCGGTCGAGTAGGACGGCAGCGCGCCGTGCTGCGGGTCGTTCTCCGAGTAGGCCGGGAACGTGCTCGCCAAGGGCTGCTCCGGCTCGGTCGGCGTCGCCGCCGGGTCCGGCTCGCCGACTCCGTTGTCCTCATTGGACTGTTCGGTTTCCGGTGCCTGGTCGGGCGAGGAATCCTGCCGCCACTGCTGCACCAGGTCGGCCAGCCGGCCGTCCGCCAGCGCGAGCAGGGTGCCCTGCGCGCCATGCTCCCCGGCGAAGGCCGCGAAGGCCGGGTAGTCCAGGAACTCGATGCCGTGACGTTCCAGCATCGAGGCGAACTGCCTGAACTGCCCTTCGAACTCGCCCGGTTCGATCGCGTACCTCGGCAGCCCGGCGTTGAACAGTTCCAGGGTGATCTGCTGGATGTTCTGCCCCTGCCGCAGCGCAGGCACGACGAGCAGGGCCTCGTGCGGGCCGATCATCAGGTCCTGGGCCGCCCTCGCGAGCGCGGCCGGTGCCATCTGCGCGGTCGCCGCGGCCTCGGCCAGGCCGGTCGGGATGCGGCCGAGATCGTTGAACCAGCGCAGGAGGTGGCGCATCCCCCGGGAATCCGGGGCGACCCCGACCGCGCGCATCACCTGCAGCGCGTCTTCGGCGCGGAACCACGGGGCCGCCAGCTGGTCGTGCAGGCTGCTGTGCAGGCCCTTCGCGATGAGCGTCCCGTCCACCGCGTCGGCCAGGCGCAGTCGCGGCGACCGCTCGTCGCCTGCGCCGGTCTCCGGCGACAGGATCGAGCCGATCCGCGCCGTCACCAGCAGGCTCGGGTGGACGCCGGCGCGGGTGGCGACCTGCAGCACGGCCTGCTGCGACGCGTCGAGCTGCTCTGCGACGGCCGACACCGCCTGCGCGATGTCCGCGTGGTCGTGGGAAGTCGCGTAGCGGCCCAGGGGCAGCCGGTCCTCGGCATCGAGCTCCAGCGAGTGGGCCAGCGCCGCGAAACCGATCGCCTGCTGCGAGGAGATCTCGGCATCGGGGCCGAGGCCCAGTAGCCAGCGTGCGACGAGCTCGCGCGCCGAGTCCGTCCCGGCGGAGGCGAGGTCCTGCGGTGTGCGGCCGGCGTCGGCGAGGTACTCGGTGAACCGCGCCAGCGCGGCGCCGTCCAGGGGCGCGAGGCCGGTGAACCAGGACTGGTGCTCGGCGTCTAGACCGTGCTCCCGCAGCAACCGGATCTTGGGTCCGTCGGTGCCGTAGTCGGGCAGCGCCGAGAAGTCGACGTCGCCGGTCTCGACCTCGGCCAGCTCTGGCCGGTACGTGCCGGTCGCGTTCTCCTCCGGCGCGGGCGTCGGCTCCTGCTGGTCGCCACCGTCGGCCGCCGAAACGGCACTATGATCCACTATGGACGGTTCTGCGCCGGGGTTGAGGGCCGCCTCCATGGCGCCGACCAGGCCATGGTTCGCGTTGCCGGTGCCCTGCTCCTCCCCGGTGGTGTTCTGGTTCGCAACCGCGTTCTTCGGAGCGTTCTGGACCGGCGAGTCCTGCTGTCCGGACGGCGTGGGTGTGATCCAGTTGCCCCCGCCGAGGCTGAGACTGCGCGGCGCATCCCGGTTGACCAGCTGGCTGACGTCGAAACCGTCCCGCAGCATCTGCTCCAGGTGGACCGACCGGAACTGGCCCGGCGCGACCGGTACCCCGGGCGTGTTCAGCAGCCAGCTCGCGATCAGCGACCGCAGGCGGTGGCCTCGGGGGCGGAGGAGGATTTCGAGCCCGTCGAACAAGCCCGGCCCGCCGCGCAGCAGGTGTCCCCAGCGGCCCAAGCGCTCACCGGCACGCGCCCCGGCCACGGTCAGGCCGTGCTCGCCCAGGTACGACCGGAAGGATTCGAGGTCGCTCAAGCCCAGCCGCTCTTCCCGGCCAAGCAGCCTCAGTCGGTCGCGGAAGATCTCCAGGTCTGCGGGCCGGAGTCCGAAGTCGGCGAGCACCTTCGCGCGGGCGCCGGCCTGCTCGTCCCCGTCGTTGACGGAGACGAGCAGGTCGAGGTCCGCGTCGGCGAGCCGCTGTTCCCGGGCCGCGCCGGCGCTGGAGGACTCCGCGGGGTGGCCGCCCAGGTCGAGGCCGGAGTTCGGCGAGCCCGGCTCGAAACGCGCGCCACCCGGCAGCCCACCGCTGCTTGGGAGCAAATGCTTCTTGATTTCCGGCAGCAGGTCCTTCACGACCTGCGCCATCTTGTCCCGATTTCCGTCTCCGTAGGCCTTTTTATAAGCGTTCAGGAAGTCGCCGCGGATCCAGTCCAGCATGAGCGGGCGGAAATTCGTCCCGGATTTCTTGGCCTCGCCCAGGACCGCCCGGTACAGCTCGTCAGCCGCGTCCTCGACCCTGTCCTCGACGCCGCCGGAGGCGATCACATCGCCGGTGTCAGCGTTGCGCAGGTAGTAAAGGCCGTCTTCGCCGATGGTGTGCTCCAGCCGCGCTTCCGGCTGGGACTGTTGCCCGGCAGCCGGAAGATGCGGCTGCTCCGCGTCGTCCTGCTGGTCGCCCTTGTTCTTGCCTGCCTTGTCAGCGGAGCCTTCCTTGTCGACGGAAAGCCCGGCGTCGTCGTGCGAGTGCTCGGCCGGCTGGGTGTCCTCGTCTCCGCCGGTCTTGCCCGGCGTTGCGGACTCTTCGGTCTGCGGCTGCTCCGTGCGCCGCCACAGGACCTCACCCGTGGTGTTGTCGAGGATCTCCATGATGTCGCCGGCCGGGATCTCGCCGACGAACGCGACCTCACGCTCGGGGCGGAAGGTCATCGCCTGGATGTTGTGCGCGCGGAACGTCTTCACGACATCGATGCCAGGCTGGCTCGAACTAATGGTGTAGCGGTACTTGCGCCCCAGGTATGCGAAGTCCGGGTCGGTCGTCGTCGACACGAACTGCTTACGGCCCTTGCTGAAGACGTGGTCTTTGAGCGTGCTGCCGGCGTTCCGGTCCACCGCGCGGAAGCCCTGCTCCTTCGGGGTCAAAGGCGTGGCATCGGGACCGAAGTGCGCCTGCAGGTCGTCATCGTTGAGCCACCGGTACACCACCCGGCCCGGATCGGTCAGCACAAAGCCGTTCTCGATGTCGTCGGCATGCAGCAGCTTCATCTTCTCGCCGCCGAAGGGCTGCTTGACCGGCTCGCCGGACAACTCCTCGTGGGCGAAACGAAGTTGCTTGGCCCACACCTCGACGGGGTCGATATCCCTCCCTAGGTTCTTCGCCACCCGGAGGAGGCCGGCCACCTTGTCGGACAAGATTCCTTCCGGATCTGCGGCCAGTTTCGCCAGTATGCCGACGGGCAACCCGAGCCGCTGCGAAACCTGCTCCTGGACCTCCACGAAACCACGCGGCGGCTCGGGCACGTCGTGCTGCGGAGCCCGCCCCACGGGCTGGCCGTGATCTTCGGAGTCTCCGATGTCTTCGACCTGCTCGGAGGCGTCAGCGTTCTGCGGAGTATTCGCCCCCTGGTTGTCATTGCCGGGCGAGGTGTTCCGGTCGTCCTCGTCGGACGTCGAAAGTTGATCGCTCTCCTGCTGGCCGGGCGAGACGCTCCCGTCGTCTTCATCGGTCAGCTGCGAGTAGTCGTCTTCACTCTGCTCAGATGTGTCGTCGGCCTGGCTGTGGTCCGATTCCTCGTCCTCGACCTGGGTCTCGTCCGGCGGACTATAGGCGGGCGGCGCATCGGTCGGTTCCTCGTACGGCGGGTTGTTCGCGGCATACGCCGGTACCGGGGCCTGGAAGTCCGCATCCTGCTGCGATCGGGGCCGGGTGATGCGGGCCCGGTCCGCGTACGCCTCCCATGCCGCCGGGCTGGTCAATCCGCCTTCGGCCATCCAGTTCCGCACCTGGTCGAGCCATTGAGACCGGTTCTCCAGCCCCAAGCCGGGATCCAGCGCTTCGACGGTCAAGTACGCGGCCAGGTGAAGCGGCTCGACACGGAGTTCCGCGGCTGCCCACAGCAGCGCCGCGGGATCCCATCCACCCCGCTTCGCCACCAACGGAAGCTCGTCGGGCACCCGGCCGATGGCACCGGTCAACTGCTCGAGCAATCCGGCATCCAGCCCGGAGTCGACAAGCCGGCGCAGGCGGGCGACGTTGCGGTCATGGAGGAGTCGCGTGTCCCCGGCTAGCTGCGGGAACGTCTGCTCCGCCCAATTCCGCTGCCGGGAGCCGCCATCGGCCAGCTGCTGCCACCAGTCGCGCGCGGCCCGAGACGCCCCACCCGTTGGCCTGGGGTTGGTCTGGTAGTACGCCTGGAAGCTCGCCAACTCACCGGGCCCGACCATCGGCAAGTGGCTCAACAAGCGCAGGTCAGTCGGCCGGAAGCCGGTCAGATCCAGCCATTCCCGGACGGTGCGCGCGGCGAGCTCGCCGGGCTTGGCGACCCCCGTCACCTTGCTGAGCCAGGACAGCCGCAGCTTCGGGTAGCTGTCGAGGGTGTGCGGGCTCACCTCGAGCTTCTGCGTGAAGTCGAGCAGCTCGGTCGGCCACATGCCCCACTTGGTCGCCAGCGGCAGGACGTAATGCGCGTTCGGGTTGGCGCGGAGCACACCGGCCATCTCGTTCACCAGCCGCGCGCGCCCCGCCCGGTCCAGCTCGGGGTTCATCGCGAAGCGCACCATGAGATCGAGGCTGGTGGATCCGAACCGGCCAGGCTCGACGCCGAGCCACCAGCTCGCGACCAGCGACCGCAGCCGGTTCCCACGGGAGTGCCCGAGGAACTTGACCGCTTGCCACGAGCTCAGGTCGCTGTTCGCCAGATGACCGAAGCGGCCGTAGCGCTCCGCGGCCCGCACCCCGTCCACCGTCAGATGGTGGCTCTTCAGGTAGGTCACGAACGATTCCAGTTCAGACCGGCTCAATCGCGGAACCTGCTGCAACCCAGGTTCTTCGAGCAATTCCTGGACGGCATCGAGGGTTTTCTCGTCGTGCTGGTGCAGATCCGGCTGCGCCGCACCGGTGGGCTGCGTGGCGGTATCGAGGCCGGCGAGTTCTGCGGAAATCCGGGCCCGGATCTGGTCTGCCCACGCGGTCTCCGGGTGGACGCCGGACTTCACCAGCTCGTTCACCGCTGCCTGGACGTCCAAACCCTGGGTGTAGGGCTCCAGCTCGGCCTCAGTGCGCCCCAGCCGAAGGGCTACCTGCCCACGCACATCGGCGAAACGCCACTCCGGCGGCCGCTTGGTGTCCCGCTGCGACTCGGTGCGCTGCTCCCAGGCGGCACCATCGAGGGAGGTCTCGGCCCGATCACCGTCCAGGTGGAGGCTGGAATTCTGCGAGTCCACGCGGCCAGGCGCACCACCCAGCAGCCCGTTCTTGGATTTCGCGAACTCCTTCCAGCGCTTCAAGCTCTCCTCTTCTTCGGAAGGCTTGACGTTTCGTATCGGTTGGAAAGCCGGCGACTCCGGTTCGAAGATCTCCGTGAACCGCAAAGTGTCTGTCGGGGTGTGCTGCGGGCGGTTCTGGCCCTCCGTCCCCTGTGGCGTGTTGCGGGGCAGGTGTTCCGCCTCGCCGGTGAGCTCATGGATGCCGGCCAGCAGGTCCGGCACCGAGTGGCGTCCCGGGGTCAGGCCCTGCTGCCAGCTGGCGACGAGCGCACGCATCCCGTAGCGCTCCGGGTCCTTCAGGATGGCGAGCTTCTGCCGGAAGCCCAGCCCGTCCTGCCCCAGCTGCCCGAGGCCGCCGAACCGCCGCGCGCCGCGCGCGGAGAGGTGGTGCTCGGTCAGGTAGCCCTGGAACGCGACCAGTTCCTTGTGGCGCAGCTGCTGGAGGCCCTGCTCGCGGAAGATTTCGAGGTCCGCCAGCACCAGCCCGAACTCGGCGAGCGCGATGCGGCGATCGGGCACCGACAGCGGGCGCAGCAGGTCGAGGTCGTGCACGTCGTCGTCGTGCACCGGCACGTCCCCGGGCTTCCACCAGCCCAGGTCTTCGGCTTCCTGCCTGGTGATCGTCACCGTCATGCCGCCCCGCCGGTAGGCGGAGTCCTGGAACGCCCGCGGGTCGTGGGCGCGCAGCTTCGACTTGGCGGTGACGGTGTACTCGACGTCCAGGTCGAACACCAGGCGGTCCTGCGGACCGAACTCGGTGCGGCCCTGCAGCTCGTTCGCGTTCGTCTCGTCCGTGCTGGCCCCCTCCTTCCCGGCCAGCGACGCATCGGCGTAGAAGAAGGCGGGATCCGGCGCGGTCGCCGCGCCCGCGCCCGGGGTCTGCCAGGCGAGCCGGGACTTCACGTCGGACTCGGCCTGCGACGTGATCTGACCGTGGAACCGCTCGTTGCGGGCCGTCCGGATCTCGACGCCCTTGTACCTGGGGTTGAAGACCCGCTGGTTCACCTGGGTGTCGACGTCGGTGGCGAAGGTCTTCTCCCCGAGCCGCATCCGGTGCCGGTGACCACGCCCCATGGCCGCCGCCAAACCGCCGGCGAGCTTCAGCTGGGCCTTGGCCTCGTCGATCTCGAGCTCGAGCGTCGTCACGTCCCGGACGTTCGTCCGCTCGCCGTCCAGCAATCCTCGAACGACCGCTTGGACGCCGCGGACCTTGCCGACGATCTCCGTGGCCCGCGGGTGGCCCCCCACGGTCTCTTCGAGGTTCGCGATGCCCGCCAAGGCGTCCCCGGCGTTCCGGATGCCCCTCGTCAGGCCCTTGACCTCCCGGCTGGTGCGCAGCGCGTTCTCGGCGCTCTTGATGTCCTTCAACGCTCGCTCGGCGTCCCGGATGGCCTGTCGTGCCCTGTCAACGGTGTTCTGGATGTCGCGCAGGGTCGCCTCGGCGTTCTGGATGTCCTGCAGCGCCTTCTCGACCTGCGCGTGAGATTCGGCGTCCTGGATGTCCTGGATGCTCCACCCGGTGTTCAAGGCGTGCTGCAGGGCCGTTCCAGCGTCCTGGACGGACTGCCCGAAAGCCTCGGCGCCCCCATCGCGTCCCAGCCGCGCCGCTGCCTCGCGGATGTTCTGCACGGCCGCCTCGACGCCCTGGACGACCTGCGCGAATTCGTCCCGCCCCGCGACGTCCTGGACGTTCCGCAGCCCCTCCGCCGCGTTGTGGATGCTCTGCACGACGGCCGCGACATTCTGGATGTTCTGCAGCGGAGTCTCGGCATCACGCATGCCCCGCAGTGCCTGCACGGCGCCCCGGATGCCCGTCGTCAGGCTCTTTGCTCCCCGGTAGTTCCGCAGCGCGTTCTCGGCGTCCTTGATGCTCTGCTCGGCCGTGAGCACGTGCTCGATGACCTGCGCGAGGCTGCGGCCGTCTCCCAGCCCCAGCATTCCGTCGCGGACGCCCTGCACGGCCGCCTCGACGTCCTGGACGGCTTGCTTGGTCGTGTCGGCCGACCGGATGTCCCGCAGGGCCGTCTCGACATTCCCGATGTCGCCGAGCGCCTTCCCCGCCTTGCGGATGCCGTCGAGGGCTCCCTTCAGGTCGCGGCCATCGTTGAGCAACGCCTTCGCGTTCGTGCTCATCAGCTGGTAGGACAGCCAGTTCCGCAGCTGCATCCGGCGCGGGCTGGCGGGCCCGAAGGCCCGCTTCGCCTGGCTGTCGTAGCCCAGGCCGGACTTCGGCGCGCGCGAGATCACCTTCTCCACGAACTCGAGCACGTCGTTGAGCCGCTGGTTGGTCACCAGCGCCGTCTTCGCCTTGTGCAGCTGGCCGGTGACGTCCCGCTCGCCGTCGAGCCTGCGACCGGTCAGCAGCGGCTCGGTGGTGCTCGACTCGATGTCCAGCAGGGGCTTGGGCATCTGGAGCGTGGCGAAGCCCGTCTTGGTGGCGTTCTCGCCCAGCGGGATGGACCGGTGCTCGGGGTTGCGGTAGGTGCTCGAAATGCCGGCGTTGGTCACGGTGTTGAGCAGCGCCGCGTGTTCGGTGTAGGAGAACAGCTTCGCCTCGAAGACCAGGTCGACGCCGACGCGGACGTTCTGTCCCCGGTTCTCGCTCCGGTCGCCGTGCTGGTAGGAGTCGCCGGTCGCCACCTCGACCGACTGGTTCGGGAAGCCGATCGACAGCGAGGCCGCGGGGCCTGTCGGACTGGCCGCGGTGTGGTTCGTGGTGATCAGCGGGTTGAAGAGGACCCCGGCGCCGAGGCCCTTGCCCGATGCGTACTGGGACTCGTTGCCGTAGACGGCCTGGTGCTCGAAGAAGCTGCGTCCGTCCTTCAGCTCCGTGACCGTGGCGTTCTTGTCCCAGCCGTCGGGGGGCTTCGCCTCGAAGCGCAGCTCGACGTAGTGCGTGTGGCCCTTCCAGTCCTTGTACTCCTGGAAGATCGACACCCCGCCCTTGAGGATCTCGAGCTGCGTCGCGCGCATGTCGAGGGCCGACAGCTCCTGCACCGTGTTCGAGTTCAGCGCGACCCAGTGCTCGCCCTCCTGCCACGCATCCGGCACCAGCTTCTTGCGGTGCTCGGCGAAGATGTCCAGCGCCCACTGGGAAAGCGGCACATCACCGGCCGACATCTCGAACAGGCCGACGCTGGCGTCCACGGAGTTGCCGACGTCGTCCAGCGCTGGCACCGGACGTTTCGTCGTGACCGCCGCCTCGGCCTTCTCGATCAGCGCGTTGGCCGCCTCCTCGGTCATCACCGCGAGGGCCCCGTCGCGCTCCAGGTAGCGCCGGGTCTCCGCACCGCCGCCGATCTTGTAGGGGTTGAAGGCCTTCCAGTGCGACGGCCTGCCCCAGCGGTACTGCTGGGCCTCAGCCTGGTGCTGGTCCAGCTTGTCGAGCTTGACCAGCACGTACTTGACGTCCCTGCCGGTCTGGAAGGTGACCTTGCTGCTCCCCGCGGTGGCCTCGCTCGAACCGCCGCTGGACTGCCAGCTCAGCGCCCCCTCCACGTCGAGCCCCAGCGCGCCGATCTGCAGGCTGCCGCCTCGGTCGAGGTCCGTCGACTCGCCGTAGGACACGCTCCGGCCCAGCTTCGAGATGGCGGAGATCGAGAGGTTCTGGGGATCGACGTAGTCGACGATCCTCGGCCGGTGGAACGTGGTGCGCAGGTTCTCCTGGTGCACGCGGTCCTGCAGGTGGCCTCGCCGGGTGCCCATGGCGATCACCTGGGGGCGGAGGTGGCTCGCCATCGACGCGTTGCCGACCAGGTCCGGATCGGGCGCGACGTGGAACTTCGGCCGGCTGGTCCACGGGAGCTTGAGCAGGTACGGCGTCCACCACGCCTTGGTCTGCTCGGCGGAGCGCTGCTGCATGCCGGGCGAGTTGTCGCTGACCCGCTCGAAGTTCGCATCCCCGCCGTGGGTCAGGATCACCATGTTCTCGACCGGCACCGCCGAGCCGAGGTCCGGGGCGAAGGACTCGATGCTGGTGCCTTCGGGCACGAGCACGGTGGGACCGGGACGGAACTCCGCCGCGTTCTTCGCCATGAAGTCCGGCACCCGGTAGTCCGCGAGGGCGTGGACGGTGTGGTTGCGCAGCTCGTGCGGCTTTCCCCCGCGAGTCACCTGCACCGCGACGTCGAAGTCGAATTCCCGCCGGATCTCGATCGCCGGGCCCTTGTAGCTGACCTTGACCTCGTCGGTGGCGGTGGTGCTCGAACCGGAGGTGGTGGTCCGCGAGGCGGAGAGCTGTGCGGCGACGTTGCCGTTGAACCACGTGGCCTTGAGCGGACCTTCCGTGAAGGTCTTGAACCGGTTCCGGATCTTCAGCGCGAGACTGCCGTAGATCGTGTCCTTGAGCTTGTTGCCCAGGGCGATCTCCGTGCCCCGGTTGCCGGAGAGCTCGGCGTGGTCGAGGTGCTTGGCGGTCCGCACGCCCTTCGGCGTGCCGGTGACCGCCACGTCGAACCGGTAGTCGCCGAGGCTGAACTCGACGGTGTAGGCGTGCTTCTTGCCCGCCTTGCGGCGCTGCTCGTCCTCCTGCAGCTGCGAGAGGATCTTCTGCCGCTCCTCCGCGGTGAGCCGGACGCCCTTGGCCAGCTTCTTCTCGAAGTCCTGGAGCGCCTCGTCCACCGGCTTGTCGCTGCGCACCGGCAACTTGCGGCCGCCGGCCTCCACCTCAGTGTCGATCCGGTAGCGGCGAATCGCGAACTTGTTCTCCGGCTTCGCCGCGCCGTCCCGGGCCGCCGCCAGCTCCTGGCGGATCCTGGCGCGGTCGGCATCGGAGAGCTCGATGGCCTGCTTGGAAACGCGGTAGTCGAGCTCGCTCAACGCCTCCGCCGCGGAATACCGGCTGTTCGCGCGGAGCTTCTCCCCGCCGACCTCGACCAGGACGTCGACGGCGTCGAAGGCGTTGCGGCCGTTCTCCGCGCGGATCTGGAAGTTCTTCGCCAGCTGTTGCCGGATGTCCGCGGCTTCCTCGTCGGTGAGCTTGACGCGCGGCCGCTTGTCGAGCCTCTCGCGGAGATCCTCCACCGCGTCGTCGGACGCCGGATCCGCGACGTACGCCGCGTTTTCGTCGAACGCGAGGTCGGGCTCCCTGCCGAGCTGTTCCAGGAAGGTCTCGACCGCCGAGTCGACCGACTGATCGGAGAGGTACACCTCGTAGGTGCGGCCCCGGAAGCGGACCTCGGTGGCGACCGAGGTGGTGCCGATCTTGTTCAGGTTGTCGACCAGCTTCACCGGGTCGAAGTCCGTGACGGCGTCGTCCAGCTGGTCCAGCAGCTCGTCGCGCCGCTGCGGGGTCAGCTTCCCGTCGCGGTAGTCCTGCAGGATCAGGCTGCCGGCGATGGCCCGGACTTCCTCGCCGATGCCCTCGGCGCCGTCGAAGCGGGTGAGGTCGCTCAGCGTGCTGTTCTTGGCGACCGCGGCGTAGTCC
This sequence comes from Saccharopolyspora elongata, assembly GCF_004348985.1. Lineage (GTDB taxonomy): Bacteria > Actinomycetota > Actinomycetes > Mycobacteriales > Pseudonocardiaceae > Saccharopolyspora > Saccharopolyspora elongata. The sequence goes on from NZ_SMKW01000063.1 coordinate 26,173, forward strand.
TGGACCTCGTTGGCCAGTTCGGCCTGGTCTTGCTCGAGAAGCCCCGCCTTCTGCCGCTCGGTCAGCCCGGCACCGGAAGCAGGCAGCGACGTCTCGTGCGGCAGGGCGGCCAGCGCGGCCAGCATCTTCCCCTCGAACGCCGCGACCTTCTCCTTCGGAATCAGCACGAAGGCCGCGGTTTCTCCGGCCCCGGCCACCTTCTCGCCCAGCGCCTTGCCGTCCCGGCTGATCGACAGGTCGAAGTGCTCCGCGAAATCCACCCGGTAGAGGACGTGCCTCGCCGGGGCGTGGTCCTTCTGCTTCAGGAAGTTCTTGAACTTGCCGAACAACGACGTGCCGTGGCCGGCCCCGATCTTCAGGGACGCCTGGCCACCGGTCTGGACGTCCAAGCCGTCGAAGTTGGCCACGGTGTGCAGGTAGCGCACGTCGAGACCGATCGCGGAGGCGGATGTGGAGTTGCTCGCGCTGATCCTGATCTCACCGCGGCGGCGGGTGGTCCCGCCGGTCACGTCGACCTCCATCAACGGCCCGAAACCCGTCATCCTCGGGTCGGAGGTGAACGTCGCCGCGTAGTTGTGGGCGGCCGTGGCGGTGTGGTTGCGGATCCACCGGGCCCCCTTGTCGACCGCGTCCGGCAGCTTCTCCGACACCGGTGCGGACTTGTCCCGCGGAACCGCCTGGTCCCAGGTCACCGTGGTCTTCTTGGTCACGCCCCGGACGTAGCCGTCGGACCGGCCGTCCGGCGAAAGGGTCCGCATGAAGTTCTCGGTCATCAGGTCGAGACCGTCGTACTTCGACAGCTCCTGCAGCACCGCTTCCTGGGTCTTCGCGGTCCCGACCCAGGTGATGACGTGCTCGATGTCGTTCTGCGTCGAGGCCGGCATCCGCACCGGTCGGCGTCCCGGGGCCAGGCGGTGGTATTCGCCGCCCGCGACCTTGGTGCCCAGTGCCTCCTTCGGGTAGCCGAGGGTGAACTTCTCCGGCAGCTGCCGGGTCATCTCGGCCAGCTTCACGCCGTTCTCCGTGATGCTGGCGTGCATTTCGAAGCCGACCTCGAACTGGTCGGCGACCGTGCGCACGAACTCGGTCTTGTACAGCGTGCTCGACGAGGTGGCCCGGCCGGTCTTGATGGACGAGTCCCGGCCCTGTTCCAGGAACGGAAGCACGTAGACCAGGCCTGACTTGTCCGCGACCGTCCCGATCCAGCCGGCGAGCAGGTTGATCTTCGACTTGTGCGACACCGTTGCGGTGCTGCCGCTGCCCGGCCCGCTTTCGAACTGGGAACCCTGCTTCGGGCCGCCGGCCGCGTCGCCGCCCGCGCCCTTCGGCCGGGTCACCGGGCCGGTCCGCGTCAGCTGCAGCATGATGTGGCGGTTCACGCCGAGCCGCACCGGGAGGCCGGCGCGGAGCATCCGGAGCAGGCCGTTCTCGCCGAAGGCGCCGGCCTGCTGGCGCAGGTGCACCTCCAGGTTGGTGCGGTCGGATCGGCTCAACGCCTGGCCGAGCTCGTTGTTCGCCTCGTGCACGCCGAGGTCGTGCCCGGTGACCGAGTCGAGGACCGTCTTGATGAGCAGATCCCGCGCCGAGAGCCCGTCGCCGTCCGCCGAGTGGGGCTGCTGGCTGCCGACGACGAGGTCGCCGACCTTGAGCAGCTGCTCCATCGGATGGGTGGCCCCGTCGTCGGTCACCAGCCCGATCGGATAGGCCCCGCCATCGTTCAGGTCGACGACTCCCGAACCCGTCTCGTTGGTGTTCGCAACGCCCGAGCCGATCTGGTTTGTGCCGGAATCGTCCGAACTGGACTCCCCCGGACTCGGCTCGTTCGGCTTCGTCTCGCTCAGGTCGTCCCCGGACGCCTGGTCCTCCTGCGCGGACTCGTCCCGCAGGTGATCACCGACCTGTTCGACGAGCTGCGTCAGCTCCGGGCTCAGGTCCTGCGGGCCACGCGCGGCCCCGGTCTGCGGTGGCCGGTTGAGCTGCTCGACGAGCTCGCCGAAGCGCCCCAGTTCTTCCGCACTGGCCGGACGCCCGGCCGAATCCAGCAGCGCGAGGATGTTCTCGACGACATCCGGGTGCGACTCCTGGTGCTCCGCCCGAAGAAGGCTCGCGAACTCGTCGAGTTCCTCCCCTCGAGTCCCCTCGCCCGGCCGCGAAGAACTCGGCTGCGACGTGCCCTGCTGTGGAGGCTCCGAGGTCGGCCCGTTCACCAGCTGGTTCTTGACCTCGTCGAGGAGCCCGAGCAGTTGGTCGTCCTCGTCCGAGCGCAGCTGTGCGCGGGTGTCCGGCTCGGTCAGCGTCCCGTAGTAGTGCGCAGAGCCCTCGTTCCCGGTGCGCACCAGGACGATGGACCCCGAGTCGGGAGTGGTGACGCCTTGAGCCGAATGAATCGCGTTCCGCGCGGGGTCGAGCACCCAGATGTTCAGGTTCTGGGTTTCGGACACCAACTGCGGGATGAGATCGCCGAGCCCGGGGCCGTAGTACCCGGCCGTGAGGACCGAGCTGACCGCCTCATCGAGGGAGAGCTCGGTGTAGTCCGCGATTTCCTGGGACCAGGTCTCGCGAAGGCGCTCGGCGACGAGCCCGCGCATTTCCGGAACCGACATGCTGATGCGGCCGTCGCTGCTGACCCTGATCGCCTCGAAGAGGCAGTTGCCGTCCCCCGGCACCTTGATCGGCGTGTAGCCGCGCAACTTTTCCTGGTAGCGGCTCAGCTCGGGCGGCACCTGTGTGTCGCCGGTCTGCCTCGGCACGGGCGCATTCCTCGGCAGGTAGAGCTGGTGGACGAGTCGCTCGAAACGCTGCGCACGGCGTTGCCGTTCCGCCGCGCTCTCCCGGGTCCCCGGCGCGGAGAGGGCATTGATGACGTGCTGAACCTCGACCGAACGATCACCGAAGTCCAGGCTCAGCAGTAGTTCTGTGAACTGCTGGATGACATCGGCAGAGCCTGGCTCCGACTGCTGCTGCGGCGGCTCAGGCGTTTCCGGCGGCTCGCTGGTCAGGTGGTTCCGGACGCGGTCGGCGAGGTCCGCCAACTCGGGGCTCAAGCCTCGGGATTCGTTCTCGGCCGCAGACTGCCGGAGCTGGTCGGTGAGGTCCGTGAAGCGCTGCTGCTGCGATTCGCTCAACGGCCGGGAGGCCGGGTTCAGGAGCTCGGCGAGGTCCGCGACGACCTGCGTGTGCGTCTGCCCGTGCTGTTCCCGCAGCAGGTTCTCGAACTGCTCGATCGCCTGCCGGCTGCGCGCCGCGGCTTCCGACTGCGGGGACTCCTCGGCCGTCTTCTCCGGCGTGGACGAGATGTCGATCGAGCCCAGCAGGTCCAGCTCGGCCTGGAGCGCAGCCTCCTCCGCCGCCAGCTCGGCCTTGGTCTTGCGGCTCCCGGCCTGCGGGTCGATCGCCTCGGCCTTCTTCGGGTGGAGGTCGAACTGGGCCGCGTTGTAGTACTGCACCCCGGCGCGGTACGCCTTGGTGTCGTTGAGGTTCTGCTTGATCGTGACCTCGAAGTCGAACTCGACGTGCGAGGTGTAGCGGTTGCGGCGCGTGTCCGCGAGATCCTTGCTGCGCTCGTTGCCCTCGACCTTGGTGAGGTGCTGCGTGCCGCCCCGCTCGGTGTTCCGCGAGGTCGTACCGCCGCCGACCGTGGCCATGATGGGCTGCGACGCGACCGGCGCCGCCGCGGCCGTCTGGTACCCGGTGTCCGAGCTGTTCGTGACGTCTTCGGTGGTCTCCTCGACGTGCTTCTGCTGCCAGGCCGGCACGTCCCAGGCCAGCAGGAATTCCGGGGCGAACAGCCGAACCTTCGTCCGCACCGAGATTTCCTGGTTGAGCGGGCCGGGCACGGTGAACTCGAAGCGGTAGCCGTCGTCGGTCAGGAAGGACTCGGCCGTGGAGCCGCCCGGCCTCTCCTTGGGGCGCGCCACCATCGCCGGCGACAGCAAGGCCTCCAGGTTCCGGTGGTCGGGCGTGCCCTTGGCGAGCCAATCCCGCAGCGCGGTGCCGGAATCCTGCAGCCCGGAGTTGACGTCCTGCCCGTCGGCGTGGACGGACGTCTCGACGATGACGTCCACGAGCTTGTCGACCACGTCGCCGGGCAGGATCTTGGCCAGCTCGAACGACGCCGCACGGAGCACGTCCGGGGGCAGTTCCCGCAGCAGCTGGCCCTCGTCGACGACGTCCACCAGCAGGCCCTGCTTCGTCGGGTTCTTCCCCGCGGAGTGGCTGCCCACCAGGGCGTCCGGCAGTTCGAGGAGGGCCTGCCCGCGGAAGGTGGGCGGGGCGTCGCCGAGGGCGAGCTTGATCTTCTCCGGGGCGGGCCGGCCCGCCTTCGGAGCAGCGGGCTCGCTCTGCTCCACCGGCACGACGAGCTTGTCCAGCACGGCCTTGACCGCCTCGTCGAGCGCGTCGGCCTGCTTCGCCGGCGACGAGAAGGTGTCCACGATGGACCTCGCGTGATCCACCAGGGACTTCGCGCTGCCGCCCGCCTTGGCCAGGACGACCGCGATCTTCTCGACGACGACGTCGGCCTTGACCTTCTGCGCGGCGGACCCGGCGGCATCGTCCAGGATGGTCTTGATCTGCTCCGCGATGGCCCCGGCCCGGGCCTTGGCCTTCGCCAGCGACGACTTCGGCTCCGCGGCGAAGTCGACCTCCTGCGAAGTGGGCGTCGCCTTGACGGCCACGGCCGCCAAGGTCATCGGGAGCTTGACCTCGTAGATCTCGGCGGTCAGCTCGACGTCCTGGAGGAACTGCGCCGCCTCGCCGGGGCGCGAGCGCCGCTGCTCGGTGATCTGCTTCGCGACGGAGACCTCGGTGCCCTCGGTCTTGTCCACGCCGAACGTCGCGCCCGGACGCATGGTCCCCTGCGTGCCGAACGGGGCCGGCGGGCCGACGAACGCGGTCGCGGTCGTCTTCAACGACCGGTTCATCTGCTCTTCGCCGGTGGTGGTGTTGCCGGAGATCTCCGAAGACCCGCCCACCGGCGGTGTTGCGTGGACCACCTGGACGGGATCGCCGACCGGCTTGGCGTTGAGCTTCAGGACGTAGTGGGTCCTGCCGTCCGGGATGGTCACGGACCAGCCGCCGTCGAGGATCTGCCGGACCGTCCCCAGGTCGCGCAGCGCATCGAGCTTCTGGACCGCGCTCGTCGCCGGCGGCGGAGTGCCCGACTCCGGGTCCCAGCCCAGCACGAGGTCCGGATTCGCCTTCGCGACCACCCGGTAGGCCCAGTCGGCCAGGTCATCGCCCTTGCGCTGCAGCAGCGGATCGATGCCCCGGGCACCGGCGTGGACCTTTTCGCCGCCCGAGGGGTCGGTCAGCGCTTCGGCCTCGCGCTGCAGGAGGGCGTCCGCCTGCTTCTCGTAGCGGGCGTCGGCCTTCTTCTTCGCGAGGGCGGCATCCTGCTCCGCTTCGGAGAGACCGGCCTTCTCCTGACCGGACAGTTCGATCCCGTCCAGGTCGGAGAGATCGACCGCCGCCCGATCAGGGTGCAGGTCCACGCCGCCCTTGGGGGTGAACCTGATGGCCTTGACGTCCTTGCCCAGCCCCTCACCGAGGTCGTCGAAAGCCGGCTCGGGGGCCGGGTCCTTGAAGGTGAGCGGCGTCGTCTCGAAGTCCTCGGGCAGCGGCAGCCCGTGCGCCTGCCGGAAATCCTCCGGAACCGCGATGATCGCCCAGCGGGGCAGCAGTCCTTGCCGCACGCCCCGGCGCAGGTCGGCCAGCTCGGTGTTGGGCTTGCCGAACATGTGCAGCGAGTCGTCGAGGCGGTTGTTCATCAGCACGTCCACCACGTAGAGGTGGACGTCGCCCGTCAGCGCCGCCGCGGTCAGCTTGTTGACGGCGGCCGAGGTGTCGCGCTCGGTGCCCTCGGCCTGGTAGCCGTGCTCGAAGCTGAGCTCGGCGATGCCGAGCTGGGCCATCAAGGTGCCGCCGAAGGAGATGCCGCTGCTCTTGCCGTGGTGCACGGCGATCTGGCCGGTGGTCGCCGGCTTCCAGGATCCCTTCGGGATGGTCCCGACGTGCTCGACGATGTGGGCCTGCAGGTCCGAGCTGAGGATGCCCTCGCGCTTGATCGGCGTGCCCTGCGGCCCGTCGCTGATCCGCTGCGGTCCCAGGAACATCCCCTGGACCAGGGTTTCGTACTCCTTGCGCGAGAGCTGGGTCACGTCCTTCGAAAGGACGTCGAACGGGTTCGACGTCTTCTTGTCGTTGGACTCCTCGTGCAGCTTGACGTACTCGCCGTTGAAGATCGCCAGGGTGTCGCGCATGTAGTAGACGAGCCCGGCACCCGGCGGGATCTGCTTGCCCAGCCGGTGCTCGGGGTTCTGCTCGTCGAGCAGACCTTCACGGCTCTGCAGGTCGCGCAGTGCTTCCTGCAGCAGCGGCTCGCGCGCACCGGGGTCGAGCTTCCCGGAAAGCTCGACCAGGTTCTCGGGCACCAGGTAGCCGGCGGCGCCGTCGGCGGTCACCTTGCCGAGGTCGCCGGGCTTCACCGGCCGGAACAGCTCGGCCAGGCTGCTCGGTCGCTTCGCGTGGTACCTGGACCAGCGCTCGCCCCAGTCCCGGTGCTTCTCCTCGCGGATGTCGGCGGTGAACTTGACCGCCCGCTCGATGCGGAGGGCCTTGCCGGTCTGGTTGACCTTGTCCTCGTGACCGGCGGCCCGCAGGTTGCCGCTGTGCGCGCTGGTCTCCTGCCGGTACTTCCCGCCGATCGCGGCGCCCAGGTAGATGTTCTTCGCGAATCCGTCCTGGCCCATCCGCACCCGGCCGAGCAGGTTCAGGGCGGCGGCCCAGCCGAAGCCGTGCTTCATGCGGACGCGCTGGCTGGCCCCGGCCGAGCGGGTGCCGGTGATGACCGCCTCGTCGACCTTCTGCTCGGAGACCACGTCGCCGAGCAGGGCGCCGACGTCGACCACGAACTTCCGGTCGCCGGCGTCGATCGTCACCTGGTGGGGGCGCGACTGCGAACGGTCGGTGCCGTGGGCGTAGTCGCCGAACTCCTCCACGAGCCGGCTCGGGGAGAGCTCGCTGAGCTGCAGGTCGATCGCCTGCACCTCGACCGCCGTCAGCTTCCTGGAGTCCCGCTCCAGCGCGGTGAGGATCGTCTGCCGGACCTTGTCGTGGATGTCCTCCACGCCCTTGATGTGGGTGAGGTCGGAGACCAGCCCGCCGTTGTCCAGGACGGTGCGCAGCTGGTCCGCGCGTTCCCGCGACGGCTTCGGCGGCGCCTGCTCCGGGACCGGTTCGGTGCCGCGGCCGAGGATCTTGTCGAGCTCGGCCACCAGGGCCGGGAAGTTCTCCTCGGTGACGTAGACGTAGGACGCGCCCCGCTCCTCGCCGACGGACTTCAGCTCGGCTCCGAGGAGCTTCTTCGCGTCGGACTTGTCGCCGTGCTCGTGCGTCGCGAGGCTGGTGTGGTTCTTCAGTTCGAGCCGGATCTCGACGAGATCGGCCGCGTGCGAAGACTTCTGCTTGCTCGACGCCGGTTTCTTGTCGGTGGAGGTGAACTTGCCGGACTTGCCGAAGGTGATCTGCCCGTCGAGGCCCAGCTGCGCCGGGCCCCTGCTGCCACCGAAGAGCGAGGCGAGATCGCGCAGCCACCGGAACCTGAGCCCGGCCTCGGCGGCGTCGCCGAAGACGTACTCGGCCATGCGCTCGAGCGACAGCCGGCGGTCGACCCCGATCTGGGCCCTGGTCTTGCCGGTGATGGTGAAATCGACCAACTCGCTCCGCGCGTGCCACGCCACGGAGTCGGGCCGGAGGTCGGGCTTGATCGCGAACCGCGGCGGCAGCTGATCTGCCCTGACGCTCGCATGCTTGACCTCCAGGCCGTACAGGAGCGCCTCGACCGACGCGTCCTTCATCAGCGACGAATTGGCGGTGGTGTTGATCAGCTTGAGCAGCGCGCTGTTCTGCTTGACGAACTCCGGCAGCGCGGCCATCAGCTTGTGCTGGAAGCCGCGGCCGAGGTGGGAGTCCCCCACCGCCGCGATGAGGTTCGCCGCCTTCTGGGTGAGGTAGGCCGGTTTCCGGCCCTCCGGCCGCTCGGTCGCCGAACCGTCGGGGTCGACGTCGCCCCGCGCCGCCTCGATCTCCGCCTTGATCTTCGCCGCTGCCTCGCCGTCGCGGAGATCGTTGGCAGGGGCGAGGAAGTCGACCTTCCCGAAGTCCGCCTTGTCGCCCGGAGCCGGGCTGCGGCCGTCGAACGCCCAGGTCAGATCGAACCCGGCCTCGAACGCCTTGTTCGCCGAGGGCAGCTTCACGGTCTTCACGAACGACTGGTTCAGCCGTTCACCGATCCTCTTGAAGGTCTCGTTGATCCACGTGACCTGGGGCGCCACGCTCAGGAAGCCCGAGACCATGGCGGGGACCGCACCGATGCTGACCGAGACCTGCGTCTTGACGCCGGTCTCCCTGCTCGACTCCGTCCGCTCCGACTGCTCGAAGACGTTCTTCTGCTCGGTCTTGCCCTTACCAGCGGTCTCCAGGATGGACTCGGGCCGCACGTCGAGGTTCAGGTCCAGCAGGCGGTGGCCGGGCTTGCCGTCGGGGGTCGTCCGGCCCGTGGGGAGCACGAAGGTCATGCCCTGCGCGAGCAGCTTCAGTGCCCCGAATTCGCCGGCGTGGAGGGTGAGGGCTGCCAGGTCTTCCTTCAGCCTGCCCCGCGGCGCCGCCATGGAATCGCCTTGCAGCTGCGGGATCAAACCGATGACGTGGTCGGCGAAATCTTCCGCGGCCTGCTCGCGGGACACCGGCCTGGGGTCCGCGTCCGAGCGCTGTTCCCGGGGACCGGGGACCACTCCGTTGATCTGCTGCAGCCGGTAGGTGTCCGGGAACTTCCCGTCCAGGTACAGCTTGAGGGGCACATTGCCCTGGGGGTGCTTCGGCAGCTCGTCGGTCTTCGGCGGCTCCTCGTCGGTGGTCGTGGATGCGGAGTCCGGGACATCGGATTCCGATTCGTGCTGGAGGGCCTCCAGCTCGTGCGCCTCTTCCTCGCGGATGGTCGGCAGGCCGGGCTGCTCCTCGATCTTCCTGATGGCCTTGTACAGGTCATCGCCCGGCTTGATGCCCATCAAGCGGTCGAGCGGCGATTCGGCGGTCGGGTCGATCTCGGGCGTCGACTCGTCGTCCTCCGCGACTCGGCGGGGCGGCGCGGCCGATTCCAGGTCGGTAGCGGCCTGCCCCCAGGATGGCAGCGGGGTCGGCGCGAGCATCCTCGCCGGCCTGGAGATCTCGCCGTGCGACCACGTCGGCGCCGCGTTCTGGTCGATGTTCAGGTAGCGCAGCGCCTGCTCGGGCAGGCCGACCGGGTGCTCGGGGTTCGGCCGGGCGTCCGGCTTCCGGAACTCCTTGCCCGGCGGGGTCGTCGTGGTGACGTCGGTGACCTGCCGCACCAGCCCGCTCAGCTCGGGCCGCGAGTGGAGGTAGCCCAGCGCGGCCGTCCAGATGGCGTCGGGCTGCCGGTGCTTGGCGACCAGTTCGCGCACCCCGGCCAGGTTCAGGTCGCCGCCCCGGTCGCGGAGGCCGCTGACCAGCGACTCGACGACCTGCTTGGTGAGTTCGACCGACGCTTCCCAGTTCTCGTGCCCGATCGTCGACGCCTCGGGGGTGGCGTCAAATTGCCGGCTTCCGAACGGGTTCGACGCCGCTCGATCGTCCACTGTGCTCGATCGAAGCTCGGAGATCAGCAGGTGCGCCAACGCCTCGGTGGCGTAGCTGTGGCCGACGCCCTCGACCTCCGACGTGAGGACGTGCCCGTCGGGCGTCCTGGGGTCGCTCAGCGCGTGGTTGACACCGAGCTGCTCGGCCAGCAGGCCGATCTGGAACAGGTGCCGCACCCGGAAACCGGACCTCGTCGTCGGCGAGTCGCCCATGATGTTGGCGACGTTGCTCTGGACGCGAGAAAGTAGACCGGAATCGGAGTGCTGGGATTCCAGCGGGGGCGCTCCGCCGTCGTCCTTCTCGGTGTCGGTCGGCGTGGGCGTGCTGGACTGCGCCGAGTGTTGACCCCCGGCACCATCGTCGCCCCCCTGCTGCAAGAACGGGTTGGTGCTCGGCGACTCGGGCTGCTGGACGAACGGATTCGTCTCGATCGGCCCCTTCTCCCGCAAGAAGGGGTTGGTGATCGACGGCTCGGGCGGTTGCAAGAACGGGTTGGTGCTGGGCGCCTCGGACCGCTGCAAGAAGGGGTTTCGGCTCGACGTCTCCGTCGGCAAGAAGGGATTGCTGCTCGAAGAGACCGCGTGCCGGAACGGGTGAGTGCTCGGCGACTCCGACTGCTGCATGAACGGGTTTGTGCTCGACGTCTGCGTCTGCAAGAACGGATTGGTACTCGGCGACTCCACCTGCTGCACGGTCGGCGTTTCCGCGTCCTGACCGAGGTTCGGGTTGGCGGTGTGGCCGGACTGGTTCGTCGAGGACTCGGTGGAGGCCGTGGTGTTCGGGGCCGACTCGGTCTGCTGCGGGGTGGGGGCGCTCGGGCTCGACTGGGTCGGACGCGTGCTCGTGTTCTGGGAGCCGGTGTTCGAAGAACCGCCCTGCGCACCGGGGTTCGGGGAGGTCGAGGTCGTCTGCGTCGACGGGGCGGTGACCGACGACGGGCCGGAACTCGTCTGCACCGGCGTGGGCGGCGCGGTGCTCTGCTGCATGGCAGCGGCCTGCTGGTCGCCGCCCAGGTCGAGGTTGGCGGGCTTGGTGGAGTCGTGACCAGAGTCGAAGTCGATCAGATCGCCGTCGAAGTCCAGCGAATCCGCATTGGACGAATCGAGGTTCGAAGTGTCCACAGTGGTGGAACTGTCGGTCGAACTCGGCCAGGCGCCGAACCCGCCCTGGTCGCCCTTGTTGGAGAAGTCCGATTCCATCCAGGAATCGACGGAATCCGCGTCGCTCCAGGAGTAGGCGGAAGCCGCATCGCTGGAATGACCGTAGATCGATCCCGCGTCGTCCATCAGCGGCGTGTTTTCCGGCATCGACACCTGCTGCGTGTCGGCCGTCCCGAACCATTCCGGGAACTTCTCCTGCCAGAACCAGTGCGAGAACTTCTCGCCCAGCGGCTCACCGATGAAGTTCTCGTTCAGCTCCTCGGCGGTGCCCGACACCATGCTGCCGGTGAAGCTGGTCCAGTCCGCCTCGAAGTAGCCTTCCGCGTCGTACTTGCCGAGCCCCTCGCTCAACCACCCGTGGAAGCCCCACACCGGGGCACCACCCACGGTCGTGGCGAACTTGTAGGCGTTGTGGTGCTGGCCGAACTCGGACGCCGCTTCCCCGATGGCCTTCGTGTAACCCTGGGTCATCGACTGGGCGATCTGCTCGCCCTCCGCGCCCAGCACGTGCTTGCCGAACGCTCCGCCGATGGCCTTCTGCATGGCCTCGGGCGTCGTCTTCCCGGCGTTCCGGGTGATGGAGTCGGCGACGTCCTTGCCGAGGGCGCGGGCCTCGGCCTCGCCCATCTCCTTGCCGAGGTGCTTGGCGAAGACGTCGGAGAACTGCTGGGCGAACTTGAAGCCCGGCCCGGCGGTCAGTCCCGCTCCCAGCCCCTTGATGCCGGCGAAGTTGCTCATCTTGGCGCTGCCGAAGCCGGAGTTGAGGTACGTCGTGAAGCCCTTGGAGACCTTGGCGATGTCGTCGCCGAACTGCTTGCCCACAACGGAAGACGGGAAGATCTTCGCGACCTTGTCGAAGAGGTTGTCACCGAGGCCCTTCAACTGCGCGGCGAGCGCGCTGCCACCGAACTTCGTGAAGACCTTGCTGCCGAATGTCTTCATCAGGACCGTGGTGATGCCCTTGCCGAGGCCATGCGCGAACATCCCTGCGATGCCGCCCAGCGAACCCGAGATGGCGGCGCCCTTCAGCGCGTTCTCGGTCAGCTCGGGGTCGTAGTTGTCCCGCGTGCCGCGGTCGAGCTGGTTCTGCTGGATCGCCAGGTCGAGGATGGTGCCGAAGATCGTCTCGAACGCCAGCGAGACGATCGTCTGGATCAGCAGCTGGAGCAGCAGTTTCAGGATCCACTGCGTGATGCTCTTGAACAGCCCGATCTTCAGCAGCGACAGGCCGCCGGTCGCCCAGGCGATCGCGTAGGCCAGCGCGATCTCGGCCAACATCAGGATCAGCTGCCCGATGGCCTGCAGCTTCATGTACTGGACGTTGGTGCCGGTCTCGCGCAGAAACTCGCTCATGCCCTGCGCGGCCTGCTGGACCGACTCCAGCGGCACGAAACCCTCGTCGTTCTTGACGATGTACTGGCGGGCGTAGTCGACGAACGCCGCCGCGGTCTCACCCTCGAAGTCCTGGTTGATCTCCCGGACGAGGTGGTGGAAGTGGTCCTGCAGGGCGGTCAGCGAGTCGGCCAGGTCGTGGTACTTCTGCGACAGCGCCCAGAGCTTGTCCTCGTCGGCCTCGGGCCATTGGGAGCCGGTGAGCGCCGCGAAAGCCGTCGCGTGTTCCGGCGGGATGTACAACGACACGGGTCACCACCTCCTCTCCAAGATCAGCCCAGCAGGATCAGCTCCTTCCGTGCACTTCGGCCCCTGTTGCGGCTCCGGGCACAGGCCGGTCAGTGCCTGCCGCCGCCGGACGAGCCGGTCTCGCCGTTGAACTTGTTCGCCAGACCGCTGTTGAAGTCGTCCGTGTCGTTGAACGTGTTGCTGGTCTGGACGCCACCGTCGCCGGTCTTCTGGAAGAGCTTGGCCAGCCGTTCGACGACTCCCCGGATGGCCGGGTCCGACTTGTCGAACATCTCCTTGATCTTCGGCGAGGTCTCGTCGTCGTCGCCGGCGGCGTCCCAGACCTCCTCCTTCAGATTCCGCAGGATGAGCAGCGCCTCGCGGATCTCCTCCTCGGCCAGGCCCAGCCGCCGGAACCGCGTCTTCAGCTCGTCCGTGACCAGGATGGTCTTGGTCTCAGCCATCGCGGCGCCCCATTCCCGTCCAGGACGACGCCTCCTGCTGCATCTTCAGCAGCGGAGCTAGGAAGTCGCTCCAGTTCGACCCGTCCCGCAGCGCCTCGCGCATCTCCTCGACGTCGCCCACGCTCGGCTCCACGATCTTGTTGACCTGCGTGTTCATCTCGGTCCGAGCGTCGGTGGTGACCTTGACTATGGCGTCGGCCAGCTCGGCCTTGGCCATCGACCGGTAGCGTTCGTCGTGGAACTCCAACTTGGTGAGCCCGCCCGACGAGTCCACCGTCGCGCTCACCATGCGGTCCTTGGAACGCACCGTGACCGTCCGGTTGCGCAGCTCCTCCTCCAGCTCCTGGATCCGCTGCTGCTGCGCGGTGAGCTCGTGCATCGCCTGGTCGAGCTGGGCCTGCAGGTTGATGTTCACAAATTCCTCCTGTGTCGGCTACGGGTTCAGCGGCCGATGGCCGTCGTGAACCCACCGTCGGTGTCCCAGGTGTCCGCGTCCTCGGTCAGCCAGGTGGTGCGCTGCCGCTCCTTGTTCTGGTCCCCGGCGGCACCGCCGGCCATGGGCGGCGGCATCATCGGCGGCTGATTTCCAGTCCCGCCCTTGCCGCCCATGCCGCGTGGCCCGGTCTCGGTCGCGGGGTTGACCGGCTTGCGCAACGCATCGTCCAATGCGGACGAGTTCACAGTCGAACGCCTCGTCGGATCATTGATCTCGGACGCGCCGAAGCCGCCGAACCGCTTGTTCAGATCCCCGGCCGGGCCGGTGACGAGCTTGTTGCTCAGCGGGCTGTTGTAGTCGGGGAAGGTGAAGTTCCGGGTGTTCGGCAGGTAGCCGCCGAACCCGTTCGACGTGCCCGGCCCGAGGGACGAACCGGGCGGAACCTTGACGAGGTTGCCGTTGCGGTCGCGCAGCAGCGACCCGTCGGGTTTCGTGACGGTTCCGTCCGAGTTGATCTTGGAGCCTTCCGGGATCGTCAGCCGGCTGCCGTCCGGATTGGTCAGCGTCTTGCCGTCGGGGCCGAGGACGCTGTTGCCGTTCCCGCCGCCCATGTTGAACCGGCTCAGCCCGTCCGGGGTCCACTTGGACGGGTTGAAGTTGGAGAACAGGGGAGGCGGCGGGGTGTTCGGCTGGTTGTTCCCCGGCTTGTCGTTCGGGCCCCCGGGGCCGTCGTTGCCGGTCCCGAACTTCTCGTTCAGGCTGCCCAGGCCGTCCTTCCCGATCCCGCCGGTACCCTCGTTGTCCCCCGTGCTGAAGCCCGACGTGTCCGCGCCCTTGTTCTCGGTCCCGTTCCCGTTGCCGTTGAACTCGCCCTCGCCGAGCTCGTCGGCGTTGAGATCCGTGTCACCGGGGCCGTCCTCCGAGTTCGGGTCGTCGGTGTTCGGGTCGTCCGGTTTGCCGTCACCGTCGAGGTCCTTGCCCTCCGGGATGAGGTTGCCGTTCTGGTCGACGTCCGGCTTGCCGTCACCGTCCAGGTCGATGCCCTTGGGCCCGCTTCCGGTGGGCAGGTTGCCCCCGGGGCCGTTGGTCTTGATCGAGTCGAACTGGATGCTCTCCGGGAACGTGTCCTGCGTCGTCTTGTACTGGGTCTGAACCTGCTGGAAGTCGTTCTTGGTACCGGGGTCGAGCTTGGCGGCGAAGTAGTTCAGCCACTCCTGCTTCGCCTCGTTGTCCAACCCGTCCAGGAAACCCCCGGAGCCCGACTGCCCGCCCTCCCGCGGGTTGCCGATGGCGTAGTCGACGTCCAGCTTCCCTTCTTCGTACTTCACGGTGAAGGTGTACTTGTTCAGCGCCGCCACGACCGCCTGCACGGGTTCCGAAAGGTTGTTCGCGGCTTGAGCATTCTTATCGTTCTTGCCGGTCCAGCCGCCGCCCCAAGCATCGGAGTTGCCGGTGCCGCTGCCGTTGCGCCAGTCGATGAACTTGGCCTGCAACTGCAGGGCCTCGTTGTGGAGGTGGGTCTTGGCCTGCTTCAGCTGGCCGATGATGAGCGGGTCGGCCAACTTGGCGCCGAAGCGCTCGAGGCCGGTGCCCAGGTTCTCCAGCGTTCCCTGGGCGTTCGTCGCGGCAGCGCCCTTCAAGTCGTCGCCGTTCTTGATCTCGTTCGCCCAGGCGGTCACCTCGTTGCGCTTGTCCTGGAGGAACTTGTGCGCGTTCTCCAGCTTCGTCAGCAGATCGTCGAAGCTGGGGATGCTCGTGAACGAATTCCCCCGCCCGAACACGAGTGGGTCCAGCCACTTCGCGCCGAGGTTGAACAACTCCCCGAGCGTGTAGTTCCCGGTCGTCTCAGTGCCGAGAACGCCGTAGTTGAGCTTCACCCACAGGTAAACGGGATAAGTTCGGCCGGACGGGTACGTCATCTGCCCCGTGCGCACGATGTCCCAGCCCGACTGCACGGAGCCGCCGATCTGGAGACCGGAGCCGGAGATCCACGGCGGCGAACCCGGCCCGGCGAGGTCGTTGCGGTCGCGGATCGGGTTGTCCGACGGCAGAACGCTGTTCACCGCTTCTTCCCAATCACCGGCCATGACATCTACCTTCCCGCAACGACCTCGCGGTCACCGACCACGAGTGGTTCGACTAGTATTTGCCCGTTTCCGGCGTCTGCTTGCTTTCGGGCTGCTTGTTCTGGTTGAGGATGTTCGAGAAGTAATCGGCCAGGTTCTGGTTCTCGCCCTCGTTCTCCTTGAACTTCTTGTCCATGTCGTCGAGGTCGAGCTTGAAGTCCACCAGGGTCTGGTTCAGCAGCTTCTGCTTCTCCTTGTCGACCGCCTGCAGGAAGGCGCCGACCCTGCCCCGCAGGTTCTGCGCCTCCGGCGAGGAGCCGGGCAGCAACAGGCGGTCGGAGTACATCCCCAGGTCTTTCAGATCCGGGTTGTTGAGCAGATCTTCCCGCAGCTGGTCGATCTTTCCCTGGATCTCCTTGACCTTCGCCTCGGAGTAGTTGATCTCATCTTGCTTGGGCATCGCGCTTCGGCCTCACCATCCACCACGACGCGAACGGATCACTGCTGGAAGTTGCTCGCCGACCGGAGGTCCGCGATCCTGTTGTTCTCGCTCATGTCGCCGGTCAGCTGGCCGCAGATCTTGATCGACTCGTCCATCTGCCGTTCCAGGTCGTTGATCTGCTTCTGAGCGTTCCGCCAGTTGTCCGCGTAGACACCACCGGCGTTGTTGCTCAGGTCCTGGAGCCCGGCTTCCAGCTCCTCCATCGCCTTGGTCATCTTGACGGCGAGCGCCAGCATTTGATCCGCGACGTCGTCGACCAGGTCCGTCCGGGTCTTCAGCAGACCCTCGAGCGGTGCACCCATCGAAAAAACACTCCTCGCTTCGGAATAGGGTCAGCCGGCCGACTTCGCGGACAGCTCGTTGTACAGGCTCTGGCTGAATTGGGTCGCGGTATCGCTGTTGTTGGCGTCGACATCGAGGAACGTGGTGTCCGACTGCATCAGGCCGTCGATGACCCAGTCGAACTTCGTCTTCACCTGGCGGTACTTGTCCAGCCAGGTGTTGATCCCGGCCTGGAGCTGCTGACCGGCGCCGGACACGTAGGCCGAGCGCAGGACGTTGTTGAGCTCGTTGACCTGCTGCTCGGTCGTGTTCATGGTGTTGATCTGGGTCATCAGCCTGTCGATTCCGCGCTTGATCGCCGCGGAATCCGCGTGGAGTTCACCCACCCCGTGCTGCTGTTCCGGACTGCCCACCTGGTCCTCCTCGAAATATTTCTGCGCCCATCGCAGAACCTAGAACCCGCCACATCCGGGCGACACATCCCAGAAAGGGGACAGTGACGGGGAAACTCAGCATTGCGGGGTG
Source organism: Saccharopolyspora elongata (assembly GCF_004348985.1). Taxonomy (GTDB): domain Bacteria; phylum Actinomycetota; class Actinomycetes; order Mycobacteriales; family Pseudonocardiaceae; genus Saccharopolyspora; species Saccharopolyspora elongata. The sequence goes on from NZ_SMKW01000063.1 coordinate 42,882, forward strand.
GTCACCGGCGGAAGCTCGCTCACGGGGCGGCCGGCCATCGCGGGGTCCAGCGCTGGTCCGGTGGGCAGCTGGTCCACCAGCAGCGTCGGCATGGTCACCGGCGGCACCTCGTACCCGAGCTGGGCCGCCGCTTCCGGCGACGGGATCGGGTACTTCACGCCGGTGTCGGCCACCAGGAACATCGTGGACGCCCGCCCGGCCGTCTGCGGGACGACCAGCACGCCGTGCCCCGGCGAGAGCGACACCCGGTCCGGTCGCGGGCACGACAGCGCGACGCCCGGCTGCGGCGGCACCGGCTTGGCGGCGTCCACGATTTCCTTCGGCAGCAAGGAAACGCTCGTCACCGAGGGACCCGGCGTGGTCGACGCGCACAGCGCCTGGTCGTCGTCGTCCTCGACCAGCACCGGCGGCTTCTCCGGGAACGCACCGCCGCCCGTCAACTCGCCCTTCGCGGCCGGCGCCGCCGAATGCGCGGTGAGGTCGCTCGCGCCGATCCGCTTCGGCTCCACCGGCTTGCCGCCGTAGGCGACGGCCTGCGTCTTCGGGTCACCAGAGATCAGCTTGAACACGGTGTCGGTGAGCGGCACCAGACCGGCCTGGCCCAGCAGGTACGGCTTGTTCGCGGCGTCCACGAACACCTGCCCGACGACACTCGGCGCACCGGCCAGCTGCGGGCCCGGCGTGCCGCGCCCCGGGATCTCCGGCGCGACCAGGTCGGGAGCCGTCGGCAGCGCGTTGAGGAACCCGGCGGGCACCTTGATCGGGTCGGTCGTGCCGTACCCGAGCGCCGCGGGCCCGGCGGATTCGGTGCTCATCCGCAGCTTCTGCCCGCCCCACACCAGGAACACGGCGCCGTCCGGCCCGGCGACCAGCGCGCCATCGGTGGCGGTCAGCGGCGTGCCGTCGGCCTCGGCGACCAGCATCGTGAAGTCCCGCGCGCCGCCCTTGACGGGCGCGGCGCAGGACAGCCACGGATCGCTGAGCAGCGCGTCGGCCGTCGGCAGGCCGTCCGGGGCGCCGGGAATGCCGATCGGCACCCCGCGCGGGGTCCCGAGCAGGGAGTTCTCCGAGACTGTGTGCACCACGAGCTCAGGGCCCGCGATGAGCCGCGCCGACGCCTGGTTCAGCACGGGGTGCAGCGCGCCGTCGAGGAACAACCAGCGCGCGCCGGTCTCCTTCTCCACGACGACCGCGCCGGGCACCTTCCACGAGGTGGCGCCGCCCGGCTTGATCAGGCCGAACAGGAAGGTCCCGATGCCGATCAGCAGCGCCACGATCAGGCCGATGACCACGCCCCGAGTCGTCCGCCGCTGCGGCGTATCCGATATGTCCGGGTCGGCCCGCAGCATTCCCGCGCTGAGCCGCCCCATGACGAACATGTGCGCCTGAACCTGATCCCGCCGAGACTGCACGATCCCACGCCCTCTACTACGAAAAACCCGTCAACCCAACGTCCGGCGAGACCAACGAAACGCCGCGAACCACAAGTGCCCGAACCCGGGAGAGGCTCGTCCTTCGAGTGGCGAAAGCCGCCCGGTCCGAACAATTCGAAACCGCCGCCGCGAAACAGGCGCAAGGTTCTCCAGACCGGCCGCAAGCGGCGAAGCCGCTTAGCCCACCCTCGCAACTTGCACCGCCGCGGGTTCTGAGAGGTCTTCTCGCGAGGACAGCCCCGACGCCGTGTATTGGACATACATTAAGTCGGGGATCCCGGAGCGAGAAGGCCTCTCAGGTTCCGCCACTTGCACCGCCACCCAAAACGAGCCTGGAAAACAGCAATTAGCCGTTGAAGGCTCGGATCAGGCCGAAGACTCCTAGCACCGTGAGCATCAGCGGGAGCAGGCTCACCGCCAGCAGCACGTGCAGGATGTCGGCGATCCGTCCCCAGTACGGGACCATCCGCCGGCCGGGCACGATCCAGCCCGCGACCATCAGCGCCACACCGATCAGCGCGATGCCCACGAACAGCAGCAACCGGCCCAGGACCGGCTGCGCCGCGGCCAGCGCCAGCACCAGCGCCGTGGCGCCGAAGGCGCCGGGAACGACCACCGAGAGCCGGTGCCAGAGCCCGCCGACGTCGCGGCCGTGCAGCAGCAGCACCAGGCTCAGCACCCCGGCCATCGTGCAGGTCGCCCAGTTCGGCTCGGTGAGCAGCCCGAAGATCGACGCCGTGCACACCAGCGAGACCGCCAGGTAGAGGGCGGTCATGTACTTGTCGGCGACCGCGGTGCGCTCCAGCACCTCGCGGCTCGGGTGCGGCTCGATGCCCTCCTGCAGCTGCTCGGAGTTCGTCGGCAGCGGCGGCATCCGCAGCCCCGCGACCCGGAACGACAGGCCGGGGATGAAGGCGCCGAAGAGGACGGCGATGACGGCGGTCGCCGAAACGGCCTCCGCCACCGAACCGGTGAGCATCATCAGCAATGCCGTCACCACGCCGAAGATGCACGCCACCAGCACGCCGAGGAAGGCGTGCGCGTGCGTTCCGGAGGCGGCTAGGGCCAGCACCGCGCCACCGGCGGCCGTCGCCGAGGCCGCGAGCAGCAGGGCCATCCCGGAAGCTTCCGGCCCGGGGGCGAGGAAGCCCGCCAGCCCCAGGAACGGGACCGCCGCGATGCCGTAAGCCGTGCCCGCGAAGGCGTCCCCGACCGCGCGCGACGCCGAACCGGACGCCGCCAGCAACAGCAGTGCGACGACACCCGCCGCCACCGAACGGATCAGCGCGTCGCCGGGCAGCAGCAGCCCGACCCAGATGATTCCTGCCACGACCAGGGACAACCCGTGCAGCAGTCGCTTGGTGGTGGTGGCCTTCCAATTGCCGGAGCGCTCCTGCATGCCGGTCGCGATGCCGTCGACGAGGTCGTCGAAGTGCACCGCGGGCATGGTCTCCTGCCGCGAACGCAGGTACAGCACCTGGCCGTCGAGCAGGCCGAGCGCTTCCGGGGTCGATTCCTCGTCCAGCGGCTCACCGCCGACGCCCTGCAGCACCCAACCGCCGTGCTCCAGGCCCGCTTCCTCGACCTGGGATCCCGCATAGCTGACGATGGTCGGCAGCAGGTCGATCAGCGGCACGTCGGTCGGCACCGCGAGGTCGAAATTCCGGTCGGGGGCCCGGATGGACAGTCGGCACAGGCCCGCAACTGTGCTGGTGCTCACGCCGGTTCACACTCCTCAATTCCCGCGAAATTCCCCCGGAACCGGCGGCATCGGGCACCGGAGAGGGGTTCCGGCGCCCGACGCCGTCGAGCACACCTCGACCACTCGGGGGACAGTTCGCGATCAAGGCCGGCCGACGACGCGAGGGGCAGGTTCCATTCGACGTGTGCGCCGTCGGCCTGCCCGGAACACTAAGGCGTAATTCGGTAATGGTGCTGTCGCCGATTTACATGACCTGCTTTTCCCCTTGCCCGGTGGAATTCTGCAGCGGTCACAAGTTTTCCCCAGCGGGAAGGGAAATCGCGTGAGTGTCACGCTGTTCCGCCGTCCACAACGGCAGGCCGGGCCGCCGATGCCGTCCGGTGAACTGACGCTGCAGGAACCCCCGGAATTGCCCGAGGTCCAAAGCGGCATGTCCGGGATGATCACCTATCTGCCGATGGCGCTGAGTTCGCTGGCGATGGTGATGATCTTCCTCCGCCCCGGGATGAGCGGCGCCGGCGGAAGCATCATGTACTTCGCGATGGGCATGATGGTGCTCGCCGCGCTGGGCATGCTCGCGGCGAACTTCCTGCGCGCCTCGTCGGAGCGCAAGCGCCAGATGAGCGGTGCCCGCCGGGACTACCTGCGCTACCTCGGGCAGATCCGCCGCCAGGTGCGCAAGACCGTGGTGCAGCAGCGCGACTCCCAGCAGTGGCGGCACCCCGAACCGAACGCGGTGTGGTCGCTGGTGCGCACGTCCCGGCTCTGGGAGGTGCGCCCGGAGCACCCGGACTTCGGCGAGGTCCGCATCGCGATCGGCGAGCAGCAGCTGGGCACCAAGATCGGGCAGCTCAACACCAAGCCGGTCGAGGACCTCGAACCGCTTTCCGCGCACGCGCTGCGCCGCTTCATCCGCGCCTACTCCACCGTCGCCGACCAGCCGATCCCGGTCTACCTGCGCGCCTACGCGCGGATCCTGCTGCGCGGCGACGTCGACGCCGCTCGCGCCATGGTCCGGTCGATGATCGCGCAGCTGGCGGTCCTGCATTCGCCGCAGGACCTGCGGATCGTGATCCTCGGCCGGGAGCTGCAGCACTGGCAGTGGACGAAGTGGCTGCCGCACTGCCTGCACCCGACCGACACCGACGGCGCGGGCCCGGTCCGCCTGGTCGCGGAGACCAGCGGCGAGCTGGAGGGCCTGGTCGGCGAGGAACTCGCCGCCCGCCCGTTCTTCGACCGCGACGCCGCGCCCAGCAGCGATGAGCCCTACATCGTCGTGATCCTGGACGGCGCGCAGGCGTCGCCCGGCAGCCGGCTGGCCACCAACGGCTACCGCAACGTCACCGTCATCGACCTCGGCACCGCCCTGGACTGGAAGACCGATCCCCGCACCCTGCTGATGCGCGTTGACCCCGACAACGCCGAGCTGGTGCAAATCGGGCGGGCGGGCAAGGAGAGCACCTCCCCGATCGGCAAGCCGGACTCGCTCAGCCCGGTCCGCGCCGACTCCCTTGCCCGCCTGCTCGCCCCCTTCCGGCTGGCGCTCGCCGGCAACAGCAGCGAGCCGCTGGCCAGCGACTTCGAGCTCACCACGCTGCTGAACATCGGCGACCTGCACAGCTTCGACGTGGCGAAGCTGCACGCCCGGCGGGTCGCCGGCAGCGCCCGGCTGCGGGTGCCCATCGGCGTCACCGGCGACGGCTCCCCGATCGAGCTGGACATCAAGGAATCGGCGCAGGGCGGGCAGGGCCCGCACGGCATGCTCATCGGCGCCACCGGTTCCGGCAAGTCTGAGCTGCTGCGGACGCTGGTGCTGGCGCTGGCGCTGACGCACTCCTCGGAGAACCTGAACTTCGTGCTCGTCGACTTCAAGGGTGGCGCGACGTTCCTCGGCCTGGACGAGTTGCCGCACACCTCGGCGGTCATCACCAACCTCGCCGACGAGGCGTCGCTGGTGGACCGCATGAAGGACGCCCTGCACGGCGAGCTGGTCCGCCGCCAGGAGCTGCTGCGCAAGGCGGGCAACTACACCTCCGTCACCGAGTACGAGAAGGCCCGCGCCGAAGGCGCCGACCTGGATCCGCTGCCGACGCTGTTCGTGGTGGTCGACGAGTTCAGCGAGTTGCTCGCCGCGCACCGCGAGTTCATGGACCTGTTCGTGATGATCGGCCGCCTCGGCCGAAGCCTCTCGGTGCACCTGCTGCTGGCCTCGCAGCGCCTCGACGAGGGCCGCATGCACCAGCTCGAATCGCACCTGTCGTACCGGATCGGTCTGCGGACCTTCTCGGCCATGGAAAGCCGTGGCGTGCTTGGTGTTCCGGACGCGCACCAGCTCCCGTCGCAACCGGGCGCCGGCTACCTCAAGACCGATGTGGACACTCTGACCCGGTTCAAGGCCGCGTACGTGTCGGGCATCTACCGGCAGGCCCGCCGCGAGGTCCAGCAGGCCGTGGTCGCGCGCCAGATCGTCCCCTACAGCACCTCCTACATCCCCCGGCGCGACGTGCCACAGATCGTCGAACCCGAGGTGGGGCAGGACGAGGCCGGCGACTCGCTGCTGCAGGTCGCAGTGGAGCGCCTGCAGGACTCCGGTCCGCCGGCGCACCGGGTCTGGCTGCCGCCGCTGGAGGTGCCGCCGACCCTGGAGCAGATGCTGCCGCCGCTGACCATCGACCCGGCCCGCGGCCTGAACACCACCGACGCCGCGCAGCGCACCCTCGAAGTGCAGATCGGCATCATCGACCGGCCCTTCGAGCAGCGGCACGAACCGCTGGTGGCGAATCTGTCCGGCTCTGGTGGGCACGTGCTCATCATGGGTGGCCCGCAGAGCGGCAAGAGCACCATGCTGGCCACCCTCATCACCGCCCTCGCCCTCACCCACACCCCGCGCGAGGTGCAGTTCTACGGGCTGGACTTCGGCGGCGGCATGCTGTCGTCCCTGACCGGCCTGCCGCACGTCGGCGGCGTGACCGGCCGCATGGACGCCGAGCGGATGGTGCGCACCATCAAGCAGGTCAACGCGCTGCTGGAGGAGCGCGAGCAGCGGTTCGCCCAGCTCGGCGTGGACTCGATGGCGACCTACCGGCGGCGGCGCGCGGCGGGCGAGTTCGCCGACGAGCCCTACGGCGACGTGTTCCTCGTCGTCGACGGCTGGTCCACCATCCGCCAGGACTTCATGGACCTGGTGCCCCAGTTCGCGCTGCTGGCCACGCGCGGCCTGAACTACGGCATCCACCTGGTGATCACCGCGAGCCGCTCCGGCGAGGTCTCCCCGTCGCTGCGCGACCAGCTCGGCACCCGGTTCGAGCTCCGTCTCGGCGACCCGATCGAATCGGTGATCAACATGCGAGCGGCGGGCACGGTGCCGAAGATCCCGGGCCGCGGTCTCGCCGAGGACAAGGCGCACTTCCTGGCCGGCCTGCCGCGCCTCAACGGCGGCGGCGACACCAGCGAGGGCATGCAGGAGCTGATCACCACGATCGCCTCGTCCTGGAACGGCCCGGCCGCCCCGCCGGTGAAGATGCTCCCGGCGGTCCTAGACGCCGAAGAGCTGCCGGCGCCGCGGGGACAGCTGCAGCTGCCGCTCGGCCTGTCCGGCGAGGACGTCGAGCCGATGTGGCACGACTTCGCCCAGTACCCGCACCTGATCATCGCGGGGGACGACTCGACCGGGAAGACGAACCTGCTGCAGTACGTCGCGCGCTCGATCATGCGCCAGTACGGCCCGGACCAGGCGCGGATCACCCTCGTGGACTTCCGCCGCGAGCTGTTCGACACCGTCCCGGAGGAATACCGGCTGGGGTACGCGGTTTCGAAGGAGATCGTGCGGGACGCGGTGGCGGGTTCCTCGCGGGCGATGCGGGAGCGCCTGCCCGGACCGGAGATCAGCCCGGCCAGGCTGAGCAAGCGCGACTGGTGGCAGGGCCCGGAGCTGTTCTTCATCGTCGACGACTACGACCTGGTCAGCACCGACACGACCGACAACGCGTTCGCGCCGCTGCTGGACTGCCTGGCCCACGGCCACGAGATCGGCCTGCACGTGATCGTCGCCCGCAGCGCCAACGGCGTCTCCCGCGCCTCGTTCGACCCGCTGCTGCGGCGGCTGCAGGAGGTCAACACGCCCGCGGTGCTGCTGTCCTGCCCGCCGTCGGAAGGCGCGGTCTTCCACGACGTCCGGGCGATGAAGCTCCCGGTGGGCCGGGCGCAGTACATCACCCGACGCAAGACGGTCCAGCTGCAGACGCCGTACTTGAAGAACCCGGCGCAAGGGCGGTGATTCGTGACGCTCCCGATTTCAGGGGTCGTTTCAGAATGGCTCCGCCCTGCTCACTGCGGGCGCCGGGGTCAGCGGAACAGCGGAAGCGCTCCGACCATCTTGTTGACGGGCTTGCGCGGGCCGTGCAGCCCGACGCCCACGCTGTTGAGGTCGGCGGTCGGGGTGGCAGACATCTTGTCGATGTACTCCTCGTAGGTCTTGCACCCCTGGGCTAGCGAGCTGAAGCTGACGAAGAACACGTCGTCGTGCGCCGCGGCGGCCTGCACGATGGCGTCGACCTGGCCCTGCGTGCCCTTCAGGATCGGCACGGGCACGTAGGCGATGCCGGGGTGGATCACCCCGGTGGCGTCCTTGACGTCCGGGCCGACCAGGCCGTCCACGCGGTGGCCCAGGGTCAGCGACAGCACCGCGGCGGCGTTGGCCCCCCCAGCCCGGTCGGCAGCTGGTCGCTGACCACGATCGCGCACTTGTAATCGGCTTTCTCAGCCATCTATCGCCCTTCCACCGGAGCTTCTTCCCGTTCCGTTCCGGCCTCCGCGCCGTCGCGCGAGTCGCGGTACAGCCCCAGCACGACGCCGAGGATGACCACCGCGGCGCCGACGACCTGGGTGCCGGACAGGGTCTCGTCGGCCAGCAGCACCGCCCACCCCAGGCCTGCGACCGGGACGATGTTGAGCAGGTTGACCGCCACGCTGGGCACCAGCCCGCGCAGGCCGTAGTTGTACAGCAGGAACGCCACCACCGAGCACACGATCGCCAGGAACGCGATGCGCACGGCGCCTCCGGGCGAGGGCACCGACCACCGGTCGATCTCGAACAGCGACAACACGACGAAGCCGCCCGCGCCCGCCACCGTCTGGTAGTAGGTGACGACGATCGGCGAGGCCCCCGACTTGTCCCGCTGGGCGACCAGGTTGTACGCGGCCCACACCACACCGCCCAGGATCAGGATGACGTCGCCGAGCAGATGATCGGCCCCATGGTCGGTCGCGCTGTCGCGCACCACCAGCCACACGCCGCCGATGGCGACCAGCATGCCGACCAGTCGCACGACGGAGAAGCCGGCCCGACCGAGCAGCAGTTCCAGCACCAGCGTGATGATCGGGTAGGACGCCACGATCAGCGTGGCGTCGGACGCGGAGGCCAAGTCGACACCGACGTTCTCCAGGGCGAAGTAGAGCGAAATGCCCAACAGCCCGGCGATCCCGATCGTGATCCGCTGGCGCACGGTGGGCAGGCGCTTGTCCTGCTTGGCGTGCACCAGTACACCGAGCACCAAGGCCGCGAGGACGAACCGGAGCGCGCCGATGGTCATCGGCGGGACCTCGGCGAGGGCCACCTTGGTGACCGCGAACGAGCTGCTCCAGATCAGCGCCGCCGCGAGCACCGCCGCCACGGACAGGCCGAGGGCGCGCGACGGAACCCGGCGCGCGCCCGCGGAGGCAGTGACGTCGCCGGCTTCCACGACATTGGCGTCACGGAGAGTCATGGCGGCGACGGTAGCAGCATCTACGGCTTAAATGTCCCATGTATGTGTTAGATTCAGAGATCGGGACGATATACCGAATTTTGCTCGAACTATGGCTTTGAACGGTGACCATGGACGAACTTGATACGGCCTTGCTCACGCTCCTGCAGGAGGATGCGGGCCTGACGAACAAGGAACTGGCCACGCGGCTGAACACCGCGCAGTCCACCTGCCTGGAACGGGTCCGCCGGCTGACCCGGCAGGGAGTCCTGCGCGGCCGGCGCGCGGAGGTCGACCTGCGCCGGATCGGTCGCCCGGTGCAGGCGATGGTCGCGGTGCGGCTGCGACCCCCGAACCGCTCGGTGATCGAGTCGTTCACCAAGTTCGTGGAGACCTTGCCGGAGGTGTTGTCGGTGTTCGTCATGTCCGGTGACGACGACTTCCTGCTGCACATCGCCGTCACGGACAACGACCACCTCAACTCCTTCGTGCTCGACCGCCTCACCGAGCGGCGGGAGATCGTCAACGTGCGGACGTCCATCATCTTCAGCCACACCCAACGCACCGTCGTCCTGCCGTGCCCGCAAGACCCGTCATGAGTGATCCGCAACCCGCCGCCCAGCAAGATCACCCGGACCCGCGCGCGCCTGGGTAAAACCGGAAATCTCCGGCCCACTCGAACCAACGTCTCGGCATGGCGAAGATCGGGGGGCGATTCGGTTGCCCGTTCGGGCAGCGGCGCTGGCCGGGCCGCGGACCGGATAGTCTTCGGCTCGGTCGGGATTGAGCGGAGGCGGCGGTGGACAGCGGACCTTCCGGCGCGGGCCAGGGCGCGGTGCGCCGGCATCGGGTGCTCGTGGTCGAGGACGATCCGATGATGGCCGAGGTCATCGCCAGCTACCTCAACCACGCCGGGATGCTGGTCGCGGTGGCCAGCGACGGCGTCATGGCGCTCGACGGCTTCGCCGCCTTCAACCCGGACCTGGTGATCCTGGACCGGATGCTGCCGCGCCTGGACGGCACGCACGTGTGCCGCAAGCTCCGCGAGCAGAGCTCGGTGCCGATCATCCTGGTCACCGCGCTCGGCGAGCAGGACGACCGGATCCACGGCCTCGAACTCGGCGCGGACGACTACGTCACCAAGCCCTTCAGCCCCCGCGAACTCGTGCTGCGCGCCCAGGCGCTGCTGCGCCGCTCGGCGCCCGCGCAGCAGGCGCCGCCGGAACCGCCGTCCCACCTCCAGCGGATCGAGGACGTGACGTTCGACCCGACGACCCGCCAGGTCGCCAAGGCGGGCAAGCCGCTGCGCTTCACCGGGCGGGAGCGCGACCTGCTGGAGTTCTTCTTCGCGAACCCTGGCACGACGTTCCGCAAGGACGAGCTGATGCAGCGCGTCTGGCAGTGGCAGGTGGGCGACTCGTCGATGGTGAGCGTCTACGTCCGCCGCTTGCGCGAGAAGATCGAAACGGACCCGGCGAACCCGACGATCCTGATCACGGTCTGGGGAGTCGGCTACCGCTTCGGCCCCACCCAGCCATAACCCGAGCTACCGGCGACGCCCCCGAAGCCCGCCAACAAAAGCGGCCCACTGCCCCCGGGAGAACACCAAGGTCCCCCCATCCCGGTCCTTCGTATCCCGAACCCCGACCACGCCGGGAGCCGACCCCACCTCGACGCAGCTACCAGCCTGGCCGCTGTAGCTGGACTTCCGCCAACCCACCTCAACGCAGTTGCCTTGCGGGCCGCTGTAGCTGGACTTCGACCAGCCCACCTCGACGCAGTCCGCTTGGGCACCGCTGTAGGAAGACTTCCGCCAGCCAACTAACTCAGCCGTCATGTCGCCTCGCTCTCGTACTGCTTCTGATACCTCATCAGTATCTCTTTAGAAGCAGCCGGATCAGAAGCCTGCGCCTCAAGACTTTCGATCGCTTCATGGAACAGCTGCACGTCCTCTTCGCCATCGATGAACGCACCTGAGCTGCGCCCCTCGAGGAAGACGATCGGCTTGGAACTGGGGAATTCCATCAGTACGAACGTGCCGCTCAACCCCGCGTGCGCACCGCCATCGAGCGACAGCACCCGGACGGTCACGTTCGGCGCATCGCCGGCCGACAGCACCTGGCGAAGTTGTTCCGCCATCACCTGCGGGCCACCCACCGGCCTCAGCAATGCAGTCTCGTCGACGAACGAGCGCAACTCCACAGGTTGGCGCTTGCTCAGAATGCCTTGCCTCATCTGCCGGATACCCACGTTCTCTTCGAGGGCTTCTTCGGGAACGCCACCGGCTTCCATGATCTGCCTGGTATAGGCGCGGGTCTGCAACAGCCCGGGAATCGTATTCAGCGACACGTTGGTGATCCGCTTGGCGCGCTGCTCCGCGTCGATGAGCGCGGTCAGTTGTTGCGGCAGGTCTCTGCCGAGCTCCCACCAGGCTGGTTCGCGGATGTCCCGCGCCAACTTCAGCAGGCGTTCGCGGTCTTCGCCGTGGACCTTGAGCACATCGAGTATCGCTTCGACGGCGGGAACTTTGACTCCGCGCCTCGCGGTTTCAATACGGCTGATCTTCGCTTCGGACCAGCCCAGGGCTTCGCCAAGCTGATGCAAGGTCAAGCCCGCCGTCTTGCGAGCCGCCCGAAGCTCCTTCGCCAGAGCTCGTGCCCTTGGGGTGTCAGCCATGGACACAGCTTACGGACCTGCTACCACCCGTTTGATCTCCCTCTTTCGTGCAATTGATCTTTTTACCGATGTGTTGGCAAAATTTGCCATATCGTCTTCGAGGGGAGATCCCGGTGAGCGACTACTTGACCTACGTCTGGCGCCCGGTCACGGGAGGCCGTCACGCATTCCCCATCACAGCAACGAAAACCCCTGCCGGGAAGCCGGTGGTGGCGTTCTGCGGAGCGGAGACGGACGCGGGAGAGCTGCACGATCGCTCCGAAGTGGACTGGGTCCGCGAGGACACCTGCATGGACTGCTGGCACGTCCTGGCCGCCCGCCCCTGACACCTGACACTTCCGGGTGGAGGTGGCGTTTTCGCGCGAAAACGGCGCCCGCCACGCGTGCGAAACGCCGGTTTCGCGCGAAAACGGCGCACCCCAAGCCACGAAAGACATCCCAGGAGCTTGAATGTCAAGCAGCAGCCGAGTTGATGTGATGCGACCAGGCGGTCGTCTCGTCGTAGAGGGTGCCGGTTTTGAGGCATCCGTGGAGGATGCCGACGAGTCGGTTGG
>NZ_SMKW01000064.1 GCF_004348985.1 Saccharopolyspora elongata
TGTTGCAGTCGAAGAAGGTCTCACCCACCCACTGGCTGGCGGATCCCCTCATCGAGGGGTTCGCACCGGGGATTGTCGTTGCACGGCTGCGTTGTCGCCACCAGCGGACCCATTCCGATCAGGCGACCGCGCCTTCCTGGCCGCGCTGCTACACCAGCGGATCAGCCGGGGAAGCCGACAACTTCCCCGGCAATGCGAAACACCACTTCCGCAATCGCACCAACGCTTCTTCGACGATTGTTGATCGAACTGTCGGCCATTTCTGCCAAGCTGCGCTGCAACGATCCGATGAAAGGACGCAGCGGCGTGACCGAACAATCCCTGCTGGACGCCCACCGATTGCCACTGCCACTTCCCCCGGACCCCCTGAGCCCGATTCCGGACGAAGTCGAACGCGAACTGGCCGCCTACCGGGCAGGCGACGTCGCGCAAGCACAGACCTCGCTGAGCACGATCGCCGAATCGGGGCGCACCGCCCTGTCCGGACACGCGGCCATGGCGCTGGCGGGGATCGAACTCGCCGAGAACGGCCTCAGCGCCACCTGCAAGAAGTGGCTGGAACAGGTCGCCTCGGGCGAGGACCCCTGGCTCGGTCCCTTGGCCGTGGTGATGCTCTCCTCGGACTTCGAGAAGCACATCGCAGGACCCGAGCCCCTGCTCAGCAACCTCGCCGACCAGCTCACCGGAGACCTGACGGCCGCCCGGCAGGGATTCGAACAAGCCCTCACCCACCTCGAAGGAGCGTGGGAGAACGAGTCCGAGTACGACGACGATGCCATCAGCGCCATCCTGAACCAGCGGGACATCACCAAACTCCTCTTGGGCAACGTCCTGATCCAGACCGGCGACTCGGCCGCGGCCCGCAAGCCGCTGAGCAGTGCGAGATCGCATTGCGACGGCCTGCTCGCGGCCTACGCGAGCTATCTCGAAGGACACGTGCTCCACGAGCAGGGAGAGAACGAACGCGCGAGCCGGGCGCTCTTCTACGCCGCCGACGAGGCCCACCCGAGCAGCTCCGGGACCGAGGGACTGCTCCCGTGGGCCTTGATCCGGTACGGCGAGTTCCTGGCGAGCAACCCGTGGCTGGACATCGTCGTCGACCAGGTGGAGGAGAACCACACGAGCGAGGGCAGCGTGATCCGGTTCCCCTTCGAATCCGCCCTCACCTTCAAGAAGGTGAGCCAGCCCGCGCTGGCCGATATCGGCCTCCACTTGTTCCCCGCTTCCGCGGACTTCGAACCGGTGCACGCAGCCCTGGAGCGGCTGAGGACCTGGAGCGACGAACGGTACGAACGCGCCCGCAGACTGACCCTCGTGCTCCACCAATACGTCGACGACTGGCGCAACGAGGAGAAGACGCAAAAACTGGCAGAGCTGTGGGAGAAGCTCGACCTCCCCCACCTCCGCTGAACACCCGCTGAACAGCCGGGGAAGCCGACAACTTCCCCGGCAACGCGAGCGGGACTGAACCCGGGCACCGACATCCAGGCGCAGCGCCTCGCATTGGGCATGGCGGTGGACGGCATGAAGCCGGGCACTGTGGACGGCCTGTTCTGGTCCGGCGGCCTGCCGACCCCGGAGGTCACCGACCTGACGACATCGTTGGTCCCCCGCCACCCAGGAGCAGAACAGGCCCTCGGAGGTTGACCGTTCGGCGCGGGCGGGTACCCGTGAGTTCGGCGCGCCACAGAAAGACATCACTCATGTTCAGTTGCAGCAAGAGCTTGCGGAATGGCTTGCGCGGCGCGTCGGACGACGGCCCGAGCGGCTCTCGACATGCGAATCTTTCGCAGTCCCGTTCGGGTTGTCCGCCGGAAGTGGTGCGTTGTTCTTCAAGACAACACCGGACTTTCATCGCGCCTGGATAAACCTTGAGCGACGAACGTCGATCTCGGGGAGCATCCTTGTCTGAACCATCTTCTTCTGTCCCTCGTGGCCAGTCCGGCCGCCATTTGAGTCGCCGCGCGGTGCTTCTGGGCGCCGGGATGACCGGAGCATCGCTCCTGCTGCCGTCGCAGGGGTTCGCCGCGCCGGCCTTGGTGCGTTCCGGTCGTCCACAGATCAGCCACGGCGTCCAGACCGGTGATGTCTCGGCGTCAAGTGGGGTCGTGTGGGCCCGAGCCGACCAGCCGGCTCGGATGTTCGTCGAGGTCAGCCCGACCGAGAGTTTCCGCAGCGTAGAACGCGTGCGCGGGCCGATCCTGGACCCCAGCCACGATCTGACCGGAAAGGTCCAGCTGCGCAAGCTTCCCGCCGGGCAGGACGTCTTCTACCGCGTCATCCTGGCCGACCCGGACGATGACGCGCTCACCGGCGAGCCAGCGTTCGGTCGGCTTCGCACGGCGCCAACCGGAGCTTCCGACATTCGCTTCCTGTGGTCCGCCGACCTCGGTGGCCAGGGCTGGGGCATCGATCCGTCCCGCGGCGGCTACCGGATCTTCGAATCGATGCGCGCGCTGAACCCGGACTTCTTCATCTGCTCCGGAGACCTGATCTACGCCGACGGCGTCATCCCGGCCGAGAAGCCGCTCGCCGACGGCACCACGTGGCGCAACATCGTCACACCGGAGAAGTCCAAGGTCGCCGAAACGCTGGACGAGTACCGCGGCAACTACCGCTACAACCTGCTCGACGAGAACATGCGCCGGTTCAACGCCGAGGTAGCGCAGATCAACTCGTGGGACGATCACGAAGTCGTCAACAACTGGTATCCCGGCGAGATCCTCGACGACAGCCGGTACACCGAGAAGCGAGTCGACGTACTGGCCGCGCGGGCGCGCCAGGCCTTCCACGAATACCTGCCGACCACCATCCGCGGCGATGAGGAAGGCCGCGTCTACAAGGTCAAGCGGTACGGCGAACTGCTCGACGTGTTCGTCATCGACATGCGTTCGTACAAGGACTCGAATACGCCCGGCCTGGAAACCAAGAGCGACGGTGGCGTTTTCGGACGTCGGCAGCTCGACTGGCTCAGGGACGAACTGCGCGCCTCTCGTGCCACCTGGAAGGTCCTGGCCGCGGACCTGCCGATCAGCCTGGTCGTTCCGGACGGCGCCGCGATCGAGGCGATCGGACAGGGCGACCCCGGGGCCCCGTTGGGCCGGGAGCTGGAGATCGCCGAGCTCCTGTCCTTCGCCAAGCGCCACCACATCACCGGCATGGTGTGGGTCACCGGCGACGTGCACTACACCGCCGCGCACCACTACCACCCGTCCCGCGCGAGCTTCACCGACTTCGATCCGTTCTGGGAGTTCGTCTCCGGCCCGCTCAACGCGGCGGTCGGCGTTGCCCCGCAACCGAATCGGGTCGACCCCACGTTCGGCCCCGAGGTCGTCTACTCCAAGGCAGCGCCCTCACAGCAGGTCGGCAACCCCGGCTTCGGGTACCAGTTCTTCGGCGAGGTCGCCATCGACCACGCCACCCGTGCCATGACGGTCCGGCTCCGCGACATCGACGGGATCGTCCTCCACACGATCGAACTCGCGCCGCCGGAGTAAACCGCTCCGCAACCGGCAGGGCTCCCGAGCGGACGCCCCCCCCCCCCCGGTTGCATCAGAGGTTCACGCGGCGATGGCCGTCCCCCTGGCTCGGCAATGGGATGTTGTCGCCAAATGTGGACTCCTGCCGACCTTCGGGGCATTGGCAGGAGCCCGTGGCGGCTCCGGGTTTTCAGAACCATCCGTTGTTGCAGTCGAAGAAGGTCTCACCCACCCACTGGCTGGCGGATCCCCTCATCGAGGGGTTCGCACCGGGGATTGTCGTTGCACGGCTGCGTTGTCGCCACCAGCGGACCCATTCCGATCAGGCGACCACGCCTTCCTGGCCGCGCTGCTACACCAGCTGCCAACGCACGTGCTGCACCGGATGCGGTTGCTGGTCCGGCGCGTCTCCAGCACCTGGGCGGACTTCCTGCGCTCCCGAGCAAACGCACTCCTCGCATGCGACTTCTTCGAAACGTTGACGTCCTCCCCACGGCTAAAGCCGGGGGATTCCAACCAGCGCTAACGCCGGATCACCTTGTCCGGGCGCGCTTGTACGTACTCGCGGCGGAGTTGTCGGAGGGGCAGCAACCTGTGGCCTGGCTGGCAGGAGGGCTGTGTGGGGTTCACCGGGCTGCGTGCGCATCCTGCCGAAGGGTGTCCCAGCGGGCGGCATGTGGGTTCAACGGGTGAGGAACTGGGGGCATCGGTACGGCCCCACCGTGCGGTTGGGGCCGACGAGGGTGACCTGGACTTCGTCGGGGCGGGTCCCGTGCAGGAGGGATTCGGCACGGGCCAGGGTGCAGACCACTTGCCCGGTGAAAATGCCCGGGGAGGTTTCGACTGGTGTGTCGGGCAGTTCGACGGTGACCTGGCCTCGGTCGGAGGTCGCGTGGAGTTCCTGGTCGTCCCGCAAGAGGGTCGACAGCCCACTGTGCAGCTCGGTCTCGTTGGGGCCGCCAAGGAGCAGTTTGATGGCCACGCGGAGATCGTTGATCTCCACGCCGGGGCGCGCTACGCCACGCAGCCCGGAGTCGGAGGCGAAGTACACGCGCATGCCCTGGGGAAGGCCGGTGGCCGGTTCGCCGGCACCGAGTACGTCGGTGGGCTGGACGCCACAGCCGGCGAGTGCTGCGACGAAGGGGGCGACGGCAGCCAGGACTGCGCGACTGCGGATCACGGTGTTCCTTCCACGTGGCGGGGCAGGCGCAGGGTGAACACGGCGCCGCCTTCGAGACCGTTGTCAGCGTGGATCGTTCCACCGTGGAGGTGGGCGTTCTCCTGGGCGATGGCCATGCCCAGGCCGCTGCCTTCGGATCGGGTGCGTGCGGTGTCGGCTTTGTAGAAGCGGTCGAACACGTGCCGGATGACCTCCGGGTTGAGCCCCGGTCCGTGGTCGGTGACCTCGATGGTGATCTCCGCGTCGGATGCGCGCAGCGTGACGGTGACGGGGGGCGCACCGTGGCGCAGGGCGTTGCCGACCAGGTTGGCCACGATCACGTCCAAGCGGCGGCGGTCGAGCAGAGCGCGGACGCTCTCGTCGGGTAGGTCGGTGTGGACATCGTCATGCCAGCCGCGGACGGTGAGGGTGGAGCAGATCGTGTCGCCGACGTCGATCTCACTGCGATTGGGGTGGATGGCTTTGGCGTCGAACCGGGAGATTTCGATGAGGTCGTCGACGAGTCGTGCCAGCTTGGCGGTTTCCGCGCTGACGGTGCGCATCGCGGTCGCGCTGTCTGGCGGGAGCTGGTCGGCTTCTTCGTCGAGCACGTTGGACACGATGGTCATCGCGGTGAGTGGCGTGCGCAGCTCATGGGAGACGTCCGCGGCGAACCTGCGTGCCGTGGCCTCCTGCTCGCGCAGGTCGGTGACGCTGGTCTGCAGGGCTTGGGCGGTGGCATTGAAGGTGTGCGCCAGGTCGGCCAGTTCGTCGCGGCCGGTCGGCTGGGCTCGGGCACCGAGTTCTCCGGCGGCGAGCCTGCGGGTGGCGTCGCCCAGGTTCCGCACCGGGCGCAGGACGGTGCGTGCGGCGAGCAGAGCCAGGACGGCGGCGAGGATGATGACGGGGATCGTGCCGTTGCGGACCGTGCGCAGCAGGTCGCTGACGTCGCGTTCCTCGTCCTGGAGGGACACGATGGCGTAGACCTCGAGTCCGGACGTGCGGTGGGATTCCTCGAAGGTGACCGGGGTGCCGAGTACCAGCCAGGGCCGCCCATCCTTTGTGATGCGTTGGACGTTGAGTCGGTCCCCCGTCCGGACAGCGGCTCGCATGGTGGGCGTGATGCGCGATTCGTCCGCCCCGGGACGGGACGATGCGGTGAGGCCCTGGTAGCCGACGATGACGTCGGCATCGCGGAGACCGGCCTGGGACACGTCACCGGCGAAGCGCTTGAGCGTCTGCCGGCTGGGGGGAACGTCGAATTCCCGTGCGAGGCCGCTGACGCGCTGTCGGAAGTCCTGTTCGAGCGCGGTTTGGGTGCGGGTCACGATGAAGCTCCGCGACTCGTGGTACGCCAGGGCGGTGGCCGTGACCGCGCTCAGCGCTGCGACCAGCACGAAAGCGGCTATCAGCCGGGTGCGCAGGCTTCCGAGCAGCGGCATCGCCCGGTTCGTCACCTGGACTGCCTGCCTGGAGCGGATGCGTGCACGTGGGCGGAGTCCTCGACGGGAATCGAACCGGCTCATGGCCGTCCGAAGCGGTAGCCGAACCCGCGCACGGTCTGGATGTAGCGGGGTTGTGCGGGGATGTCCTCGATCTTGGTGCGCAGCCGTCTGACGCAGGCGTCGACCAGCCGGGAGTCGCCCAGGAAGCCGTGCTCCCACACCAAGTCGAGGAGCTGTTCGCGACTGAGGACCCGGCCGGATGCACCGGAGAGCTCCAGCAACAGCCGCAGTTCGGTGGGCGGCAGCACGATCGGCGTGCCGTGTTTGGTGACGGTCAGCGCGGCCCGGTCGATCACCAGACCGTCGAGCTCGGTGGTGTCGGTGCGGGCCGGTTCGACGCGACGGAGCACGGCGCGGATTCGCGCCTCCAGCACGCGGGCGGTGATCGGTTTCACGACGTAGTCGTCGGCGCCCGCCTCGAGGCCGCTGACGATGTCGAGGTCGTCGCCGCGGGCGGTGAGCATGATGATCGGCGTCGCGCCCAGGGCCCGGGTGCGGCGGCACACCTCGAAGCCGTCCATACCGGGCAGCATCAGGTCGAGCACCACGATCTCGATCTGGTTTCCGACGGGCCGTGAGCGCAGCAGGGCCAGTCCTTCCTCACCGGTGCCGACCGCGTGTACGTGGTGGTTGTGCCGGCGCAGGACGAGTTCGATGCCGTTTCGCACGGAGTGGTCGTCTTCGATGAGCAGGACGTGCGGCATGACGCCCATTATGGGCACGACGACCTGCGTCCTCCGATCTTTGTTACGTGCTCATCACACCGTCATGGAGGTGCCATCACATCGGGCCGCGAGGGTGAATCCCATGACCCGATTCGACGGCGCGAGCCGCAAGCCCCCCGGCCTGCGTGCTGCGACCCTGATCACCGCTGCCCTTGCCGTGCTTCTGACCGCATGCGGCGGGCAGGACCAGCCCGGCGACGGAATCGCCTCGGCCGGCGACCCGCCGCCCGCTTCCCCGGCAGCGGGGGAGCCGGCCCCGGCTGGCCGGCAGGGCGGCAAGAGCGCCTTCTTCGACGCGCAGCTCAAGTACGTGCAGTGCATGCGAAGGAACGGTATCGAGGACTGGCCGGATCCCAAGCTGAGCGGCTATTCCGACTGGTCGAAGATCCAGGTCGTCCAGGCAAGGCTGCAGTCCGGGCCGAACGCCCGGCAGGGCCAGGACAAGCTCACTGAAGCCATGAGGACCTGCATGCCGGAGATGCAGGCGGCGGATGCGCTTGAACCCCAGCGGGACGCCCAGCAGGAGTACGAGTCGATGTTGGAGCACGCCAAGTGCATGCGTAACAACGGCGTGTCCGCCTTCACCAATCCCACGATGCAGGGCGGCCAGGTCATACCCGGTGGCGACGCGAATCCCACCGGCATGTCGATCGATCAGGACTCGCCCGCCTACAAGCAGGCTCGCGAGGCGTGCAAGGACAAGCTGCTCGACGGTCTGGACGGCATGCAGTGAATCGACGCACGGCACTCAGGAGCGCCGCCGTTGCGATGGCCGCAGCGGCGGTGGGGGGCAGCACGCTGGTGCTGGCCGGTTGCGGGAACCAGGGGGCCAATGAGGACAGAGCATCTGCGCTGCCCCCTTCCACCACCGAGATCACCCGGACCGACCTGGTCGAGAGCAAGACCGTGGACGGTCACTGGGACTTCGCCTCGCGCCGCGCGGTGAAGGCTGCGGTGGACGGCACCGTGACCACGGCCGCCACCGTGGGCAAGACGGTGGAGCGCGGTCAGGCGCTCTACAGCTTGAATGCCAGGCCGGTCGTGCTGCTCTACGGCACGACGCCGGTCTTCCGCGACATGAAGCTCGGTGACAAAGGGCCGGATGTCCGGCAGCTCCACCAGAACCTGCGTGCTCTGGGCTACGGCCGCGGGCTCAAGGCCACCCAGGAGTTCGACGGCGCCACCGAGGCCGCGGTGAAGTCCTGGCAGAAGGACCTCGGCATCATCGATCCCAGCGGCGTGGTCGGCCAGGGCGATGTCGTCTTCCAGCCGGAGGCCGTCCGGGTGGTGTCCGCGGACGCACCGCTCGCCGAGCGGGTCGGCCCGGACAAGCCGGTGCTCACGGTGGCATCTCCGCAACCGATCATCCTGGCCGACCTCGATCAGTCCGATCAGGACCTGGCCAGAACCGGGACCAAGGTCGAGGTCACCCTGCCGGAAGGCACGACCGTCCACGGCGAGGTCTCCAAAACCATCCAGCCCGACACCACCTCTGATCCCAGCAGCGGCGGGACAAGCGGCAGTTCCACGCAGTCGGGCCTCAAGGTGGAGATCACCCTGGCCGAGCCGGTGCAGAACCCAGGCGCCCAGGGCACGGCGAGCGTGCGGTTCATCCAGGAAAGTCGCCGAGGCGTGCTGACGGTCCCGGTGGAGGCGATCGTGGCGCTGCGGGAAGGCGGGTACGGACTTCAGGTCGTGACCGGCAACCAGGTCCGGGTCGTCCGCGTCGAGCCCGGCATGACCGCCGACGGGCGTATCGAGGTGACCGGTCCAGGCTTGGCCGAAGGTATGAAGGTCGGGGTGGCCACGACGTGAACAACCCGGCACCGGCCGTCATCGAGCTGCGGGAAGCCACCAAGACCTATCCCGGCGGCGTCCATGCGCTTCGCAGCGTGAACATGCGGGTGTGCCAAGGCGAACTGGTGGCGATAGTCGGTCCATCCGGATCCGGTAAGTCGACGCTGCTCAACCTGATCGGCACTCTGGACAGGGCATCGAGTGGCCAGGTCGAGGTCGCGGGGTACGACGTGGGCGCGTTGTCCGACACCGAGCTCTCAACGCTGCGCGCCCGGCACATCGGGTTCGTCTTCCAGCATTTCCACCTCGCCCCAGGACGCGATGCGGTGACCAACGTGGCCGACGGACTGCTCTACGCGGGCGTCCCCCGCAGGCAGCGTCGCGACCGCGCCCGCACCGCTCTGGAACGGGTAGGGCTGGGACACCGGCTCGGCCACGAGCCGAACCAGCTCTCCGGCGGGGAGAAGCAACGGGTGGCGATCGCCCGCGCCCTGGTCGGCTCCCCGGACCTGCTGTTGGCCGACGAGCCCACCGGCGCACTGGACACCGCATCCGGTGAGGTGGTCATGGAGCTGCTGCGCGAGCTTCACCGGGCAGGCACGACCGTCGCCGTGATCACCCACGACAACGACATCGCCGATGCGATGCCACGACAGATCCGGTTCCGAGACGGTGAGATCGTCTCCGATGCGTGCACGGGCACCGGGGTTGTCGCGCGCCAGGAGGTAAGCCGATGAGCGGGAGGCTTACCGCCGCACGCATGTCGCCTGCCGACATCCTGCGGACCGGCGCGACCGGCTTGCGAGCCCGGCGCACCCGGGTTGTGCTTTCCGCCCTGGGCGTCGCGATCGGTATCGCGACGATGGTGGCCGTCATCGGCCTGTCCACGTCCAGCCGGGCGGATCTCATGTCACAACTGGATCGGCTGGGCACCAACCTGCTCACCGCCGAAGCAGGCAAGGACTTGGACGGCGATCCGGTCAAACTGCCCAAGAACGCGGTCGCCATGGTGAATCGGATCGGGCCCGTCGAGAAGGCCACCGCGACCGCCGAAGTCGATGCGCGGGTACGCCGCAGCGACGTGGTCCCCAAGGAGATGCCCGCGGGCGTGACCGTGCAAGCGGCTCGCTTGGACCTGCTGGATGCCTTGAACGCTCAGGTTGACAGTGGAACCTGGTTCACGCCCGCCAGTGAGAACCTGCCCGCAGCAGTACTCGGGCACATCGCCGCCGAACGCCTGGGGGTGACCGTTGCCGGTGAGAGAATCCTCCTCAACGACACCTGGTTCGTCGTCATCGGCGTACTCGCCCCGGTGGAACTCGTGCCGCAGTTGGACCGGGTAGCCATGGTCGGGTTCCCCGCCGCCGAGCGATACCTCGGGTTCGACGGGCACCCCACCACCGTCTTCGAACGATCCCCGGACGAATCGGTGGAAGCCGTCCGCGATGTCCTCGCCCGCACCGTCAACCCCGGCGCCCCGGAATCGGTCAACGTCAGCCGGCCATCCGACGCGCTCGCCGCCCGCGCAGCCACCGACAAGGGACTGACCACTCTCATGCTGGGGCTGGGCGCCGTGGCGCTGCTCGTCGGCGGTGTCGGCATCGCCAACACAATGATCATCTCCGTTCTGGAACGCCGCCAGGAGATCGGCCTGCGTCGCGCCCTCGGCGCGACCAAAGGCCACATCCGGATCCAGTTCCTCACCGAATCCCTGCTGCTGTCCGTGCTCGGCGGCGCGACCGGTGCGGCATTGGGAACGATCGCAACCGCCACCTTCGCCGCCGCACAGGGATGGACCGCAGTCGTCCCGGCGTGGGCGCTGGGCGGCGGCATCGGGGCAACACTGGTCATCGGCGCCATCGCCGGTCTCTACCCGGCCATCCGCGCCTCACGACTGCATCCCACGGTCGCTCTCAACACCACATGAACCGCAAGACCCGCCCAACTCCGCGTGTCCGACCTGCCAACGTGCGCGGGGCTAGTCCTGGCCCAAGACCAGCGCGCGCCCACACCGGAGTGGCGCTGGCGGCAGGCAACCTGGTGAACCGCATTAGCCGACAGACGGTCATTACGGCCAGGACCAGGTCGCCGCTCGACCAACACCAAGCGCACGACACACCCGCGTCCTCTTGACCGTCCTTCGCATTGCCTGATCGCAGGCTGCGACGAGTGCAAGTCGCGCCGGTAGAGTTGCTGCTCGGGCAAGCACATCTCTCTATCGGATCCGTGGACGACAATGTTGATCGCTGAAAGCACCGAGGTGCTGCGATCGGGAGGAACACGATGAGCGACGGGATTCGGCACGGCAGCGTCGACCTGCGGACCGAGCGGGCGCACGGCGCGCGAATCTACGACTACATCCTCGGCGGCAAGGACAACTACGCCGTCGACCGGGCCGCCGCGGAGGCCACCAAACAGGTCTGGCCCGCGCTTCCAGTGCACATGCGCGCCAACCGCGAATTCATGCACCGCGCCGGCCGCTACCTTGCCGCCGAGTGCGGCATCGACCAGTTCCTGGACATCGGTACCGGCATTCCCACCTCGCCGAACTTGCATGAGGTCGTGCAGGAGGTGCGGCCGGAGGCCCGCGTCGTCTACACCGACAACGACCCCATCGTGCTCGTGCACGCCCGCGCGCTGATGTCCAGCACCAAGCAGGGCTGCACTGCTTACGTGGACGCCGACCTACGCGACCCGGACACGATCCTGACCTCCCAGGAGTTCCGCGAGACCTTGGACCCGAGCCGGCCGATCGGGCTGATGCTCATTGCGGTCGTGCACTTCATCGAAGACGACGACGAGGCACTGGACGTCGTGCGGCGGATCATCGACGTGCTGCCCTCCGGCAGCTACATGGCCGCCACGATCGCCACCGACGACTTCGCCCCGGAGATGCTGGCGGAGGTCCGCCGGACCTACCACGAGCACGGCGAGACCCTGCGCTGGCGCTCCCGGGCCCAGGCCGCCCGATTCTTCGACGGCCTCGAACTGGTCGAGCCCGGGATCGTCCAGATGCACAAGTGGCGCCCGGACTCCGACGCCGACCTCGCCATCCCGGAGGCCGACATCGCCATGTACGGCGCCATCTCCCGCAAGCCCTGAGCCAAGCCCGCTGTGCCTGGATAGCCCCGGGGCTCGCTCGAGGCACACGGACCTGAACCAGATGAAAGCAGTGCTCGCCGCGAAGAGCAGCAACGCGACCGTGCGGTGTGGCTGGGCGCCACGAACTCCTCGACCGCACCCTGATCTGGAACCAGCGGCACCTGCTGCACGCCCAACGGGAGCTCGAGGAGTTTTACAACTCGCACCGGCCTCACCAACGCATCGCGAACGCCCGCCCGCCGCACCCCTTGCCGGAACGATCCCCGATCCAACCCAGACCGCCCACCTGACATACGAAGACGCGCGCCTGGACGGCAGCCTCAACATAGATCAACAGAGTCTTTTTGTTGCGCTGTCAGCCTTTTCGACGCTCTGCGGACACCCATCGCGAGTCGGCCGCCGCATGATCAACCATTCGTCGGAGTCGAGACACGGATCGTGAATTAGCTTTGGGCCGAACGCGGGTTCTCGACCACCCGGCGAGTGAAGGTGTCCCGTTCCGGTCGCCAGCGGTTCCACGGCTGTGGGATACAGGTGTCGTCCCCTTCGCCAACGTTCGAGAGGTCAGGGTGCGCGAGTTTTCCCCATCCACCCCACGGCGAGCCGGTCGTCCACCGTCGCCGCGCACGGCAGCAACTAGTCCTTTGTGGACGCTCACATTGACCGTGCGACGCACCTGACCCGAGTCCCACCCCAGCCGGGGATCTTCCCAGAACAAACTGGTTCTCCGCCGCTCGCGCCACGCGCGGACGGCGTGGTCCCGTGCGTGCGACACGAGGAGTCCGATGGTCATCGACACCGCCACGACGTCCGGCGACACCGCGCTGAAGCAGAAGGTGTCGTCGCTCATGAGCACTCTGAAGTCCGACCTGTGCGACCTGGTCAGGATCAGGTCCACGGCGGGCGGCGCCACCACGGAAGCGGCCAACAAGGTCGTGTCACTGCTGAAGGAGGCCGGGGTCAGCGACGCCACGACCGTGAAAATCGGATCCGGCAGGGCACCACTGGTGCACGGCACGGTCACCGGCCGGACGGGCAAGCCGACGGTCTTGCTCTACGCGCACTACGACGTGCAACCGGCCGGGTCGTGGAACGAGACGGAAGCCTTCACGCCCACGGAGGTGAACGGCCGCTTGCGGGGGCGTGGTGCGGCCGACGACAAGTCCGGGATCATGATGCACGTCGGCGCGCTGCGGGCATTCGACAAAAACCCGCCTGTGAACCTGGAGATCCTCATCGAGGGTGAGGAGGAGAGCGGTACCGGCTCGCTGGAGGAGTACCTGGCGAAGCCGGAGAACAAGGACAGGTTCAAGGCCGACGCCTACGTCGTCGCCGACACCGGCGGTATCGCGGTCGGCCGTCCGGCGCTGACCGCCACGCTGCGCGGGATCGCCCAGGCCGACGTCACGGTGCGGACGCTCGACGCGCCCGTGCACTCGGGGATGTACGGCGGTCCGGCCCCGGACGCGTTCATGGCGTTGACCCGCATCCTGGCGACGCTGCACGACGACAAGGGAGACGTGGCGGTCGAGGGCCTGCTCAGCAAGCCGTGGACCGGTGCCGACCATCCCGACGAGACGACCTACCGGCAGAACGCGGGTGTGCGCTGCGGCGTACCACTGATCGGCACCGGGTCCGTGGCGCAACGGCTCTACTTCAAGCCGTCGATCAACGTGACCGGGCTCGACGGCGCTCCGCCGCCCGTCCACAAGTCACTCAACGCGCTGCAGTCCGAGGCAACCGCCCGCGTGAGCATCCGGCTGGTGCCGGGGCAGAAGCCCGCCGACGCGGTCGCGGCGCTGCGCAGGCACATCGACCAGCATCGCCCGTGGTTCCTGCCCGTCGAGGTGACCTATGCCGGTGGCGGCGAGGGCTTCGAAGCCCGGACCGGCTCGACCACCTTCGCCAAGGCCCAGGCGGCGTTGCAGGAGGCGTACGGGCAGGCCCCCACCACGCTCGGCCAAGGCGGCTCGATCCCGCTCGTCAACCTGCTCCAGGCCCGCAAGCCCGACGCGCCGGTGCTGCTATGGGGCTGCGAGGAGCCCGCTGCCCGCATCCACGCACCCGGCGAGAGCGTCCACCTCGACGAACTGGAGCGGATGACGCTCGCCCAGGCCCTGTTCCTCAAAGCCCTGTCCCAGCAGTGATCACCAGGAGGATGAGATGACCGCGCAGGAACCGCCCAAGCTGGACGACAAGTCGTTCGAGCTGTCCAGCAAGGGACTCAGCGACAAGGAACGCACGGCCCGGCTCGGGGAGCTGAAGAAGTACCTGGACTACTACCAGGAGCACTTCCTCGGCTACCAGGTGAACCAGGACTTGCACGAGATCCGGGAGGACCTGTCGCACTTCCTCGGCGTGCACACGAACAACATCGGCGATCCCTACGTCGACTCCAACCTCGCCACGCACACCAAGCCGCTGGAGAAGGCGGTGCTCAAGCGGTACGCGGAGCTGTGGGGCATCGGGCCGCACGACGCGTCCACCAGCGAGCAGGCGTGGAAGAGCGCGTGGGGCTATGTGCTGTCCATGGGCTCTTCCGAGGGCAACGTCTACGGGCTGCTCAACGCCCGGGACTACCTGTCCGGCAAGATCCTGCTCGCCAACCCCGGCGCGGACCCGGGTCTGCTCATGTCGCAGGCCGCGGTCAGCGCGCCCTACCTGGACACGCCGACCAAGCGGGCCAACGCATTGCAGCCGGTGGCGTTCTTCTCGCAGGACAGCCACTACTCGGTCGCCAAAGCCGCGCACACGCTCGCCATCCCGACCTTCGGTGAGGTCGGCAACAAGTACTACAGCGAGTTCCGCGAGTACGAGACCTGCGGTTACCAGGACTGCTGGCCCGCCGAGATCCCGTCCAACGACGACGGCAGCATCAACGTCCAGCGGCTTGTGACCACTGTGGACTTCTTCGCCCGGCGGGGGCACCCGGTGCTGGTGGTCTGCAATCTGGGCACCACGTTCAAAGGCGCCTACGACAACGTGGGGCACATCGCCAAGCGGCTCCAGAAGGAAGTGTTCGACCACTACTCGATGGGCGAGCGGGAGTTCACCGTCAACACCAAGGGCGGCAAGCCGATCAAGGGCAAACGACGGGCGTTCTGGATCCACGTGGACGGCGCGCTGGGCGCCTCCTACCTGCCGTACCTGAAGAAGGCGCATGACGCCGGTCTGCTGGACGGGGAGCAGGTCGACATCCCGGACTTCGACTTCCGCGTCGAGCAGGTCAGCTCCATCGTCACCAGCGGCCACAAGTACCCCGGATCACCGTGGGCGTGCGGGATCTACATGACGCGCCGCAAGTTCCAGATCCAGCCACCGCCGATGGCCGCCTACGTGGCCTCGCCGGACACTACGTTCGGCGGATCTCGCAACGGTTTCTCGCCCATCGTGCTGTGGAACCAGCTCGCCAAGCACCCCGAGGAGGAGCAGGTCCGCCGCATCGCCCAGAGCGTCAAGCTCGCCCGCCACACCTACCACAAGCTCAAGGAACTCGGGAAGCGGCTCGGCAAGGACCTGCGCCCCGGCTACACACCGGAAACGCTCAGCGTGCAATTCCTGCAACCGAACAAGCACATCGTCCGCAAGTACTCGCTGGCGAGCGTCCCGATCGACGAGACGACCACGATGTGCCACATGTTCGTCATGCCGCACGTCAGCGAGGACGGCGCGCTGAAGAACCTCCTGGAAGACCTGGAGACCGACGGCAAGGCGTTCGAGCAGGACGGCACCGGGGGCCAGGCCGCGCCGCCCGTGGACTACCAGGCATCGGAGACCGCCGAATGGCAGGCCCTGCTGGGCACCGACCGCGGGTTCATGTGACCCGCTGACCCCGGCCGGGGCGGACCGCGCTGCTTCCGCCCCGGCCGCAAGCCCGCAACCGCAGACCGTGTCGACGCTTTGGAACTCCGCGGCCGACAGCCGACGGAATGCTTCGGCGCGGAAGCTGGTGACATCGCCTTCAGGCAGTGGCCGCAGCTCCCACCACCCCCACGGCGGCCGCAGGCTCGGCCTCGGTGTCGGCGCTCGGTGCGGGTGGGATCAGGGCCGGATTCACGACCTCGGCCTGCCCTTGCCGACAACCTCATCCGCACTGGTGAGACACGGCGGACACGGCGTTAGGGATAGGGTGCGTTTTCAAGGTCCATGACGATTTTTTCGCGGCTTGTGCCACCCAAGAGGCCGTCGACGGCTGAGTCCGCGGCGCCTGCGGTGCAGGCCGGCACCGGGATCGGCCAGGCCGAGTTCCAAGACGGCGCAGTGGAGATGATCCGCGTGCTGCGCGTGGTCCGTCGCTCGGCTGTGTTGAGCCCCGACCCTCCTGACTCTGACCTACTGCGCCCAACTGCATGGCGAGGTTGTGCAGCGTCCCAGCCAGATCGGGCTGACTGCCGCGGCACACGGTCAGAGCACGAGAACAGGATCACCGCGTCCACCTTGGCCGCCGCCGAAGAGCTCCGGTGCCCGCAGCCGGACGGCAGGCGGGCACCGGGGAGCTTCACCGGTCCTGCAGCTGCAGCATCGCATGTCCTGGGACCACACAGCGACAGACCCGGCGCGCACCGAACAGAGCAGTTCGCCTGGCGCGGGCTGACCAAGTACGGACCGTTCAGCCGCGACGAAGTAGGCCTCGTGGCTCCTCTCGTCGAGGCATCCGACAGGCATTGTCTGCCCGCCCGCGCTGTTCCGGATCGCAGGCGGGCAGACCACCCGTTTTTCAGCGTTGCTTGGCGCGACGCTTCCGGCTCACGAACACGAATGCCGCGCCCGCACCGAGGAGCACTGCACCGAGGAAGATCATCTCTGCCAGGTTGGAAATACCGGTGGAGGCCAGCGAGCCCGGCCGCGTGTTGGATGGGGGCGGATTGGTAGGCATCGGGGCCGTCGGCGGCGTGGCCGTCGGTGGCGTAGACGTTGGCGGCGTAGGCGTCGGCGGCGGCGGTGCCTGTGGGATGTACACGGCGGCGTCGATCGTGTGATCAACCCCTCCTGGGTTGGCGGGCGCCGTGACAGGTGCGTATCCGTTGCACAGCTGCCCGGTGGTCGGCGGGATCACATTGGAGTCATGTGCCCGGTCCTCACCGGCCAATGGGAGTGTGAACCGCAGCTCGGTTGCCGGCGGCTGGCTTGGCACCTTGCTGGTGTTCGCGGTACACACGTCGAACTGCACCGTGTACTTCGCACCCGGCGTGAGCTCGTAGGCGGCGCCGACACCACCAAAGTAGTACTCGCCGGCGGCATCGGTCTTGGTCGTGGCGACCTGCTTACCGCTGGCGTCCAACAGGTTGATCGTCGCACCCGGCAGTGGCACCTGTCCGGGGTCCTGGATCCCGTTGTGGTCGCCGTCGAACCACACCAGGTTGCCGATCTGGATCGGCGCATTCGCTGCCGCATACGCGATATCGCCGAGCCCACCGGCCTTACCGAACCCATTCTCGCGCCGACCAACGAACTCGTAGGCGTTGGCGGCCGGGTTGTTGCCGGGACCCTCGCCGGTCCTGATGTTGTGGTAACCGGTTCCGCTGGTTTCGATGTGGACGGTCGGGTCGAACTCCGTGCTGATGACCCATTGCTGCTGCGGAATGTAGGCCACCGAACCTAGCGCGGTTTCCTGGTGCCCACCGGAAAAGAACTCACCCGGGAAGTATTCGACGACACCATTGCCCTGCCCGCCGTCGGTGGCGGGTTTCGCGTGGTTGGGACAGTTTCCGGTGCCTTCCCACGAGTATCCACCGGCGGGATTGGCGCAGGCCATGTTGATGTCACCACCGGACATGCCGAGTTCCGGGGTGTTGTTGCCCGGCCGAGGGTCGATCCCACCCGCGCTGAGAACGTCCATGAACCGGTCGCGGAAACCCAGGATCATCGAACCGTCACGGGCGAAGGCGAGGCTGGCCAACTCCGGCTGCGGATTGATGAAGGCGCCGCCCAGGCGGAATTCGTCCCAGGTCGACAGGTCGGTGTTCCACGGGTTCCAGTGGTTGTTCTGGGCCTCGCCACGTCTTCCGACAAAGACGTCACCGCGCTCGGCAGTAAGCGGGTGGGTCAGCACCGTGCTGAATTGCCTGCCGTCGTAGGCGTAGACAACAGCCTTCAGGTCCGCCCGGTTCTGCGTGCTCTCCGCGGAGCACACGCCACCGACGTAAAGCGTGTTGTTGTGCGTTTCAAGACCGAACGGCCGCCAGTCGGTGGGCGCCGCGCAGCCCGGGTCCGGGATCGGCACCGCCGCTTCGGGTACTGATGCGGTGGTCCCGGTCGCATCGAAGCTCACCAGAGTCCGGGTCAGCAGGTTCACCGCGTACAGGGTCGCGCCGTCCTCCGACAGGGCCAGGCTGCCGATGCTCTCTTTACCCGGCGCGTTGGTGAACCCAGCGTCCTTGTTCATGTTGGCGGTGTCGTGCGGCGTCACCGTGGCGAATGGCACCTTCGCGAACAAGGTTGGCGCGCCCCCACCGTCGGCCGGCACGGTGTAGATCGCATCACCACCATCCGGCCCGTATGGGGCGTGCCGCCGGGCGAACGCGCTCTGGAACAGTCGCTGCCGGTTCTTGTCGTAGGCCAGCCCGAACGTCGTGCCCACCTGGGATTGCGTGGTGAGCGTGGTCGGACACGCTACCTCGCTGGGACACGTACCCCGGCGGTTCGCCCCGAACGCCACCAATGACCGGGTGTCTGTCCCACTAGCGGCATTCTGGATCGGCACGAAATACCGCGAATCCGGAAGTGCATAGTCGGCCGCGTCCCAGACCCCGGTGATCACCGAGGCGTTCTTGCCGCCTGACACGTCGACGAACGTGGTGAAGCTGTCGAAGTGGTTTGCCGCCGTCGAGGCCGGTGCCGCCTGCAGATAGTCACTGTACGGCGCAGGGATGGTGACGTCGACGCGGTACTGGCCGCCGGTCAGCACGGTCGACGGCGACACCACGACTTTTCCGGTGGTATCCGTGATGCCGGTGACGCGATGGCCGGCCGGGTCGGAAACATCAACCTTCATACCCTGCTGCGGCACGTCCATCGTCGTGTTGATCACGCCTGTGCCGAAGAAATCTCGCAGAACCTGAACCGTCAGTGTGCCGTCAGTTGCCGAAGCGCCGGCCGTCCCCATTATCGTGCCCGTGGCGCTGCCTACCAGCAACAGAATGCTCAAGCCCAACCGCACCAGCCGCTTCCCGGCTGTCCGGCTCGATCCTCTACCGGATCGGCTCATAGCTATCGCTGCCCCCTTGTCATGATGAACAAGCCCTCTTCGGGCTGAACAACCGCTTCATAGCCCAGGTGACAGCTGACCCCGAGAGATCATCCCGAACCGCTTTATATAACCAGAAAGCCGTGCGACTGCCAAGATGGGTGTTTTAGGGGCGCATCAGCGGACCTGTTAGCGTCGCGCCGCGTGCGGAGCATGAGAATCCGGCGAGGTCTCCCGCGGCGCGCGGCCGGCCGACGCCAATGGCTGCGGCCACGCTGGGTGGCAGCCGTCATCGGCATTGCGGCTGCCGCAGTGGTCGCGTTTCTGGTCACTGGCAACGACTCAGGCCCTACCGGTCCACGTGCATTGACCTCGGATGAGGCGAATCGGCTGGCGATCACGCGGTTTCGCAATTACCAAGCGGGGGGCCGCGCGGTGACGATCATCGTGCCGAGCACCGCCGGTGGGCTGGTCATCAATGGGTCCATCGACTACCGCGCCAAACTCGGTTACGGCGTGGTGCACGGCACCGGGCGCGATACGTCCAGCAACGGGCTGATCGAATGGACGGCCACCACCGTGCTCGTCCACCCGATGGCGAACGCCCCGGCGGAAGCACCGGCATCGCCGCCCGGGTCGGATTGGTACAGCCGTCCGCTGCAAACGACCGGCAGTGCGCTGGACACCTCGTTGGCCATCGCGCTCAGTCTCGGCAGCGACCGGCCTGACAACGCCGCACTACTGCCGCAGAACGGCGCCACCTGGACTGGACAGGACCAGGTGGACGGCCACCAGGTGGACGTCATGACCGGGCCGGACGCCGGTGCCAAGCCCGGTACGGCGGGCACCGTGCGCTACTGGATCGGCTCGGACGGCACCATGTATCGGGTTCAGGTCAAGGTGGCTTCCGAACCGCAGCCAGTGGTCATCGATTTCGACACCGAGAAATATGTTCCGGTTCAGCCGGTACCTGGAGTCAGCCCGCCGCGGTAGCCGCCGCTCAGGATGTCTGCACCAGCGCACTGCCGGCGAGCAGTGACGCTGACGGCAGCGGGATGCTTGCGGTGTCCGGTAGCACCGGAACGGCCGGAACAGCCGTGGCACCGGTGGTGGTGGCATTCGGGAACTGTGGCTGTGCGTCAGGCACAGCCACATCGGTGAACGGGATACCGCCGGGTGCCTTCGGCATCGCCCACGTGTCGGACGGCGTGGGCGACTGGGCAGGAACCGGGCAGGACGCGATCGTCGCGAGCTGAGCGGGCACCGTCGTGCGCAGATCATTGGCGTGCAGGCAGTTACCCCGTCCCTGCGTGGCGGTGGGAAACGTCCAGCCGACGTCAATGCCGTTGGCGGCGAAAGTGTTTTCCACGATCTGGTTTCCGTCCGGCGGTAGGTCGGCGGTTGCGGTAATCACCAGCCCAGCGTTGATGTTGTCGGCGATTCGGTTGCGGCTGAACTGATTCCCGCTGCCGCCATCGATGCCGATGCCGATGCCCCACCCGCCGTCGGCCTGCTCGGGGGTGGGTGTCTGCTGGTTGCCCGCGACCAGGTTGCCAGCGACGACGGAACCCTGTTGCGGGAGCAGCTTCTCCTGGTGGTCGGAGTTGATGGTGAGTCCTACCCGGTTCCCGGCAAAGCGGTTACCGACCACGTACATGTCGCCACTGGCGTTGGTACCTTCGTAACCGACCGCGTTGAGTTCGGCGATGTTGTCCCGCACCACGATATTGCACGGCTTGCACTGCCCGACATAGATCCCCGAGTCAGCCGAACCTGACGCGTACGAGCGCTCGATGACACCGTCCTGCGCGGAGAACGCGTAGATGCCGTACAGCCCGTTGCGGGTCGCGGTCACATGGGAGACCAAGAACGATTTCAGGAAAGTGACGGGCTCGTCGCCGGTGTCGTAGCCGCCGCTTGTCCCCGGCAATCCGGCAACCGCTTTCGCCGAACCGGTGACCAGTACCCCGTTCTGCGTGTTGTTCTCCACGGTCAGGTTCTCCACGGCCACCCCGGGTGCGGCGACGACGATGCCGTTCGGCTGCTGCAACCGCCCGTCGATAATGACCTTGTCCCGGGACTCGCCACGAAGAGTAATTCGAGCCGTGGCGATCTTCACGGACTCCTGGTACACGCCCTGCGCGACCAACACGAGGTCACCGGGCTGAGCGAGAGACACCGCGGCCGAGATCGTCGGGGCGTCAGCCGGCACTCGGATCGTCACGTGTGCACCGGTCGGTCGTCGGCCCTGGCCCGATCCGTCATCGCCGGCGCCGCAGCCGGCCAAGACGAGTGTCAGCGTACCCAGCACCGCGACTGTCACGCGAAGACCGAAACGAGGCATGATCGCAGTTTGGCATGGACGCCGGAACCTGTGGGAGGGCGGATATGGCACTCTCCATACCGTGAGCCGAGCCGATCATCGCCCGTCACGCCGCGCGTTCCTCGGTGTCACCGGTACCGCAATGGCCGCCGGCCTCGCCGCCGGGTGCGAATCGGGCTCCCCTCAGTCGGGCCAACTCGATGCCCCCGCGTCAACCACGCCGGTGTCACCGACGGGCCAGCATCAGGCGGGCATCACGCTCCCGCAGCCGGCCCAGCCCAATCTGCTGGCCGTGGTGGCCGACCTCGGCGATGCCGTGGCCGTCGGCCCATTATTGGCCGACCTCGGCCAGGCCATCCTCACGCTCACCGCGGGGACCGATGCACGACTGCTGGGCCTACCTCCGGGCGATCTCACCGTGACGATCGGAGTGGGCCCCCGACTGGTGCGCATGGTCGGTCCTTCCCTACCCGGCGCCGTGGATCTCCCACAGTTCTCCCGCGAGCAGATCGCTCCGCAGGCACGCGGCGGTGACCTGCTGATACAGATCTGCGCCAGCGACGCCTTGGTATTACCGATCCTCGCCGCCGCGCTCTTGGACCAGGCTGGTGACCGGATGCACGAACGCTGGCGGCAGTCCGGGCGCCGCGGCTCGAACGTTCCCGTAGATCAGGGCCTTACCGCGCCACGAAACCTGTTCGGTTTCATCGACGGCATCGTGGGCCCGCACACCACCGTCCAAGAACAACGAGACCTGTGGCTGGCCGGGCCGGCTCCAGTCGCCGGCGGCACCATTGCCGTACTACGACGCATGGAACTCGATCTGCCGCGGTTCGCCACGCTGTCCGTTGCCGACCAGGAGGCGGTCTTCGGCCGGTACCGAGCCACCGGCGTGCCTCTCTCCGGTGGCACCATCACCTCGGACCCGAACCTCGGCGCCAAAACGCCGGACGGACGCTACCTCATCCCGGCGGACGCCCACGTCCGCAGAGCGCACTCCAACGTCGTTGGCGTCGGCCTCATGCTCCGTCGTTCCTACAGCACCGACGAACCCGCCCCCGGCCTGCTTTTCATCAGCTTCCAGAACGACATACGAACATTCACCAGCACCCTGACCCGAATGGATCATTCCGACGCACTGCTGGAATTCACCACCACTACCGCCAGCGCGACCTTCCTGATACTCCCCGGTTTCGACCAACAACACCCTCTTGGCGCCACGCTGTTCCACTGTACAGGTCGACCACAGTAGACAGTGCTGCACGTTCGGCCGAGACGCCGGTGCCGTTGCGGTACCAGCTTGGCCGCACCTTCGGGTGCGGCCAAGCGCCCACCCGAGCTTCCACATGCGCGTTAGAGCACACCAAGCTCGTAAGCCACTTCAACGATCATCAACCCCAATAAGGCCGGGAGCACCGCAGCAGACCGTGAAGGCGAGAAGCGTTGCCAGGCACGCGATTGCCGCTCTCGCACTCTAGGTCGGCCGGGAGGACCAGCACCCGGATCCGGTGCGCCAAGGGCCGCAGCGAATCCGTAAAGCGTACGAGAAGCTGCGCCCGAACAGGAAAGGAACGTCTCGGAAACGACGGTCCGGCAGCGCGCACCCCCCTGCACCCGACACGTTAACGTAAGCGAGTACTAGAAAGGAGCACGCGTGGCGATCCCGGAAGCGCCGAAGTCATCGGGGGGACTCGGCGCGAAGATCGTGCGAACCTTCGGCGAGCTGCTGATCACCGCCGGGCTGGTCGTCCTGCTGTTCGCCGTCTACGAGCTGTACGCGACCGACCTCTTCTCGGCGAAGAAACAGGCCAGCGCGACGACGCTCAACGAGGACTGGGCGCAGGGCCGGCAGCCGCATCCCGAACTGATCGACGGCAAAGCGTTCGCCAAGCTGTACATCCCAACCTTCGGCGCCGACTACCACTTCACCATCCAGGAAGGCGCCGAAGCGGCGGCACTGGAGGTCGGGCCGGGGCACTACAAGGGCACCGCGCTGCCCGGCGAGGCAGGCAACTTCGCGGTCGCCGGGCATCGGGTCGGCAAAGGTGCGCCCTTCAACGACCTGGACCTGCTGAGCTCCTGCGACGCGGTCGTAGTGGAGACGCAGACCGACTTCTTCGTCTACCGCGTACTGCCGCACTCCGACGAGATCGCGAACTGGTCGACCGGAAAGGGCGCGCAACCGCAGTGCTCGCATGTCGGCACGCTGCGGACGAACGCGGCCGACGGCGGCCCATACGGCGAGACCTACGGCCGCGAGATCGTCAGCCCGAACGAGGGCGATGTCGTGGCGCCGGTGCCGCACAAACCGCCCGACATCCTGCCGCCCGCCCAGCAGGTCGCACTGCTCACGCTGACCACGTGCCACCCGCAGTTCTCCGATCGGCAACGGCTGATCGTGCACGCGGTGCTGACCGGACAGTTCCCGAAGACGGCCGACGCCACGTATGCCCAGTTGTTGCAGGCCATCGGGGAGGCATAGATGTACGGCTGGATCTGGCGTCACCTCCCCGGGCCGCTGGGCGCGAAGCTGGTGCTCGCGCTGCTACTGGCCCTGGGAGTGATCGCGCTGTTGCTGTTCGTGGTCTTCCCCTGGCTGGAACCGATGCTCCCGTTCAACCAGGTCTCGGTTCCGAACTAGGAGCGTTCGGGCTGCTGCCACGCCTGCCTCTCACGACTGCGCTCCGGGAACCAGAAATGAACCCCGCGGCCACCGCCACCGTTGGCCCTGGTCTTCGTGCGCGGCATGCTCCGCCAGCTACGCCAGCTATGATAAATAAGGCTGTCAGCTGCGGGAGTTGGTTACGATGTTGGCGGAGTAGTCCGTAGTGGAGGAGGTCTCGCGTGGCCGAGGACAGTGCCACGGAGGGCGGCCCCACCGCTCGGCGGCTTGTGCTGGGTAGCCAGCTGCGCAGGTTGCGCGAGGCAAAAGGGATTTCCCGGGAGGACGCCGGATACACCATCCGCGGTTCCGGATCGAAGATCAGCCGGCTGGAGCTGGGCCGGGTTGGTTTCAAGGAACGCGACGTCGCCGACTTGCTGACCCTCTACGGCGTCGCGGCCGCTGCTGAGCGCGAATCCTTCCTCGACATGGTGCGCCGGTCCAACGAGCCGGGCTGGTGGCACCGCTTCAACGACCTGATGCCGTCGTGGTTCCAGGACTACGTCGGTTTGGAGGAGTCGGCCTCCCGCATTCAGACCTTCGAGATTCAGTTCGTGCCTGGGCTGCTGCAGACCGAGAAGTATGCCCGTGCGGTCGCCACCCAGGGCCGACCGGACTTCCCGGACGACGAGGTGGCCCGGCGAGTACGGCTGCGTTTGCAGCGCCAGAAGCTGTTCACCCGGCCGGAGCCGCCGCGGCTGTGGGCGGTCATCGACGAGTCCGTGCTGTACCGGCCGATCGGTGGCCGGGAAGTGCTCCGGGAACAGATCGAGCACCTGCTCGAGGCAACTACCATGTCCGCGGTTTCGCTGCAGGTCCTGCCGTTCGACGTCGGTCGCTCCGGCGCGGAGGGCCCCTTCACCCTGTTGCGTTTCGCTCAGCCGGAAATTCCCGACATCGTCTACCTCGAGCATCTCTGCGGCGCCCTCTATCTCGACAAGTCCGAGGACGTTGAGGTCTACAGCGCCGCTCTGCACCGCCTCACCTCCGACGCTCTCACCCCAGAAGACACCCGCAAGACTTTGAAAGCCGCGCTGAACCGCTCCTCTTAACGGCATGTGTCCGCATCGCGGGGACGCAAGAGATGATGTGCGGCCTGGTACGGGGCCAAGGACGGCGAGTTCGACGACCTCGTCTGACGAGCCGTCCCAACGCTCCGCGCGGAGCCGTCAACGCTTCGGGAGAAAGCCCCTGCCGCCAGGAAACGATCAGCTCCCCGGTAGGCAGGACCACGCCACTACGGCTTACGACCTATCGCGCAGTAGGCATCCAACGGCTCTCCCGCGCTTGTCTGGTCAGCGCCCGGCCGCCACTGGTTGATCGAGGTCAGGCCAGGGCCGACCAGCTCCAGCCCGTCGAAGAACGTCGCCACCTGCTCCACCGAACACAGCCGGTACGGGATCGCACCGCTCTTCGCGTACTCCTCAGCGGCTTTGCGCGCCGTCTCACTGAGGTTGGTGTTCTCCCACAACACCAAGTAGCTGCCGGACGGGACCGCCGCCATCACCCGGCGCGCAATCGACAACGCTTCCTCGTACTCGGGGACATGCCCGAGCACGCCCATGAACATCACCGCGATCGGCTGTGTGAAGTTCAGCGTGGACCGGGCATCCGCAATGATCACCTCAGGCTCGTGATAGTCAGCGTCGACATAGGCGGTCACGCCCTCGTCACTGGTGTTCGTCATCAACGCTCGGGCATGCGACAGCACCAGCGGGTCGTTGTCGACATAGACGATCCTCGACTCCGGCGCGGCTGCCTGGGCCACCTCGTGGGTGTTCTGCAGAGTCGGCAGGCCGGTACCGATATCGAGGAACTGACGCACACCGGCCTCGGCCGCCAGATAGTGCACCGCCCTCATCAACAACTGCCGAGATTCCTTGGCAATCTGCACGATCTCCGGCTGGAGAGCAACCCACTCGTCCCCCGCAGCCCGGTCGACGGCGTAGTAGTCCTTGCCGCCCTGCCAGTAGTTCCAGATCCGCGGCGATGACGGTGCGGTGTAGTCGATGTCAGCGCTATCAGCCACCAGGTACTCCGATTCTCGTCACGGGGCCTCCACCCGTACCTTATCGTGACGGTTCCACCCCGAACGACTTTCCGTCCCCACCAGCGCCTCCAGACCACCTGCACCTTTTGGAGCGGTACGCCGGAATCCGGCGACCCACGACGCGCGAGGCGCTCACACCTGCCTACTTCGTCGATCCGCTCTTCTCTTCCGGAGTTGGTTTCGCCTGTGCCCATGCGTCTGGCGCCGCACTGCTGCTCAAGACGCGCGGGCGGAACCATCGCCACGTGCCCAGGGCTGATGCACCGCCACTCGCCCTGCTCGACCGCGGTCGGCGTCTGCGGTTGTCCGCTCAGTGCCCGCGTCCGATCGGGCGAAGATCCGCCGCGACGCGGAAGCCGAGGTTGCCGCTCGCGCTGTCGGGCGTGTTCGCGGTGCGCGCGGCCACCCGGTAGCGGTTGCAGTAGGAGTCGTGGCAGAGGTAGGAACCGCCGCGCATCGACCGGCCAGGCAGTGCCGGGTCGAACAGGTCGGCGCACCACTCCCACACGTTGCCCGAAGTGTTGTGGAGGCCGAAACCGTTGGGCGGGAAGGCATCCACCGGGGCCGTGCCGACGTAACCGTCCTCCCCGGTATTCCGGACGGGAAAGCGCCCCTGCCAGATGTTGCAGCGGTGCTCCCCTCCTGGGACGAGCTCGTCGCCCCACGGGTACCGAGCCTGCCGCAAGCCTCCCCGGGCGGCGTACTCCCACTCGACCTCGGTGGGCAACCGACGCCCTGCCCACGAGCAGTAAGCGACCGCATCGTTCCAGGAGACGTGGACGACCGGATGGTCCCATCGGCCGTCGAGACCGCTACCCGGGCCCTCCGGCTCGCGCCAGCAAGCCCCCTGCACCGCGCACCACCAGGGCGCCTGCGGCGGTCGCAGCGAACGCTTCCGCACATCTGCGGGCAGGAACTTGGCGAACACGTAGGTCCAGCCGAAGGCCTCCGCCTCGGTGCGATATCCGGTCTCCTTGACGAACCGGGCAAAGCGCGCGTTGGAGACGCAATGCGGATCGATCGCGAACGGCGCGACGGTCACCTCGCGCACCGGCCCTTCCCGGTCCGCGGGGAACCCCTCCTCATCATCGGTGCCCATCAGAAAGACGCCGCCGGGCAACGCGATCAATTCGTCCACATCGGAACCTGATCGGAGGTGCACGACCGGTTCCGGTTCGTCCCTGACGGCGGAGCGAGATGGCGGACAGCAATGGGACACGACCCCACCCTCCTACGTTTCGATCAGGACCAACTGCACGACGGCGAGCGTGCTTGCGCCTATCGGCCGGAACGGCGGCACGAGCTGGTTGAGCGCCACTGCACCCGCGACCAGCGCGAGCGACGTTCGCAACCACGCCGGAAAGTTCCGCTCGTTGGCGAGGGTGAACCGGTAATCGGGCTCCTCCCGTTCCTCGTGCCACCTCGGTCTGGTCCGCAGCCGACCGCGCACTCAAACCCCCGCGGGCTTTGGCTGGCTGGGGTGGGGCTCGTCACCGAGCCTGGCCTGTTCGCGCCACATAGCGGCTTTCAGTTCTTTACGGACTTGACGGTATGCGGGGTCGTCGTAGACGTTGCGCAGCTCGTCCGGATCCGCCTGCATGTCGTACAGTTCCCATTCCGGCGGGTAGGTGAACGGGCCGGTCCCGGGGAGCCCGAGTCCGTCGTTGTAGAAGTAGATCAGCTTGTAGCGCTCGGTTCGGTACCCGTAGTGCGCTGGTGCCCGGTGGAACTGGTCGTCGTGTTCCCAGTAGCGGTAGTAGATGCCCTCCACCGGTGCGGCAGGAGCACCGAGCAGGCCGGGCCAGAAGCTCCGTCCCTGCATGCGCGGGTGGTGGGCCACGCCGGCGGCGTCGAGGACCGTCTGCGCGAAGTCGACGTTGGTGACCATGCCGGCGAAGACCTCACCCTCGGGCAACCGGCGCGGGTAGCTGAGCAGGAACGGCATGCGCAGCGATTCCTCGTACATGAACCGCTTGTCGAACCACCCGTGGTCGCCGAGGAAGAAGCCCTGGTCGGAGGCGTACATCAGGAGGGTGTCGTCGAACTCCCCTCGCTCCCGCAGCCAGTCGATGACCCGGCCCACGTTGTCGTCGACGCTCGCGACGCAGGCCAGGTAGTCCTCCATGAACCGCTGGTACTTCCACACGGCCAGCTCGTCGTAGGTCAACCCTTCCGGCGGCTGGACCTTGAGGTCCTCCTCGTTCAGGTTTTCGGCCATGCGCACCGCGGCCCGACGAGCGGAGGCCGAGCGGGTGGCGTAGTCGTCGTGGAATGTGCCCGGTAGCGGAACGGGATCCGAGTACATGCCCTTGTGCTCGTGGTTCGGCTCCCAGGGACGATGCGGTGCCTTGTGGTAGATCAGCACGCACCAGGGCTCGTCGCCTTCGAGCCCCTCCACCCAGCCCAAGGCGAGGTCGGTGACGATGTCCGTGGCGTAGCCCTCGACGGTGCGCAAGCCGTCTTCGGACAGGAACCGCGGGTTCCAGTACTCGCCCTGTTCGATCACCACATCCCAGTAGTCGAACCCTTGCGGGTCGTGGCCTTCGCCGTGGCCCATGTGCCACTTCCCGATCATGGCTGTGCGGTAGCCGGCCTGCCGCAGCTGGCCGATGAACGTCGGCTGACTCGCATCGATGGGGGTGTCCAAAGTGGTCACCCCGTTGACGTGGCTGTAGGTGCCGGTCAGGATCGACGCACGGCTCGGTGAGCACAGCGCGTTGGTGGCAAAGCAGTTGTCGAACCGCCAGCCGTGCTGGCCGATCTCGTCGATCCGCGGTGTCCTGTTGACGACCGAACCGTACGCCCCGATCGAGTGTGCGGCGTGGTCATCGGTCAGGATCATCACGATGTTCGGGCGGCGCTCAGAACTGGTGGCCATGCTGGTCAGTTCCCTTCCGTCGTTCGTCAGCGGCCTGCGGCGCGGATGGTGTCCCACGGGACGACGCCGACGGAGTCGGCCCATTCCTGCCAGCGCGAGGCCAGTTCTTCGACCAAACCGGGCTCTTGCGCGGCGAGGTCGTGCCGCTCGGTGCGGTCGTTCGCCATGTCGTAGAGCTCCCAGGCGCTGCCGGCTTCCCGAACGATCTTCCAGCGACCGCGGCGGGCTGCGGCGTTGCCGATGTGCTCCCAGAACAACATGCGCTCTTCTTCGCCGGACTCCCCGCGGAGTTCGGCGAGCATCGAGCCGCCCGGGCCGGCCGCGGACGGGATGCCAGCAGCATCGAGCAGGGTCGGTAGCACGTCGGTGAGCTGGTGCGGAGCGCGCACGATTCTTCCGGTGTCGAGCCCTCCGCCTGGCCAGTGGGCGATGAGCGGAGTGGCGATTCCTCCCTCATGGACCCATCTCTTGTAGTAGCGGAACGGAGTGTTCGACAGGTTCGCCCATGCCTTGCCGTAGCTGCAGAAGGTGTCTTCCCCGCCGGGCCGGATACCGGGATCGTTCCCGAGCTTGATCGGAACACCGTCCGGCGTGTGCGCGGGCTGCCGATCGCGGAACTTGGGTGCGTCCGGAGGTGGCAGCTCCTCCGCGCACCCTCCGTTGTCGGACAAGAACACCACGAGGGGTGTCGTCCGCGACACCACTGTGCTCCAAAGTGGACATCACTCGGCCGATCGCGCGGTCCATTGCGGTCACCTGAGCCGCGTAGACCGCCATGCGGCGCGCTTCCCACGCCTGCGCTTCGTTCTCGGACCACGGCAACTGTTCAGGATCCCGTTCGCTCAGTGGAGCTTCATCGCCCAGGATTCCTTCTTCCACGAGGCGTTCACGCCGGGCGGCGCGCAGCTCGTCCCACCCCGCCGAGAACCGCTCGGCGTAGCTGCGTACCTCGCCTTCGGGAGCGTGCAGCGGCCAATGCGGCGCGGTGAACGCGAGATAGAGGAAGAAGGGCCGGTCCGCGTCGGCTTGGCGGGCGACGAAGTCCGCTGCGTGCTCACCGATGGCGTCGGTCAAGTAGTAATCGCCGGTGGGCGGCGGCTGCCGCTCCTCTCCCGCATGCAGATTGCGAGGGTGGAAGTAGTCGTCCGCCCCCGGGAGGATCCCGTAGAACTCGTCGAATCCGCGCCGGGTCGGCCAGGTCTCATTGAGCGTGCTCGTATCGCTGGACAGGTGCCATTTTCCGGACAGGCACGTCGCATAGCCTGCTTCCCGGAAGATTTCGGCGGCGGTCGGTACCGCCACGTCGAGCGAACCCGGATACCCCCAGGGCCGCTGGTCGTCGGTGAGGATGCCGATCCCGGTCTCGTGGGGATGCCGACCTGTCAGCAGCGAGGCTCTCGACGGCGAACACCGGGCGGTGTTGTAGAACGACGACATCCGGACCCCGGAGCGGCCGAGCCGGTCGAGGTGCGGGGTGTCGATCTCGCCGCCGTAGCAGCCCAGGTCCGAGAACCCGAGGTCGTCGGCGAGGACGAGCACCACGTTGGTCCGCCGCCCCACTGGCCCGCTGCACATAAGACCGCCCTTCCGCAGCGCAGATTTATTTTCTTCCCTAGAGAAATTAACATCGCAGGGCGGTAGGATCAAGCTGCCTGGTCCGCATGGCTCCGTGAGGAAGACGATGCCCCGTTCGACTCCTGTCACCCTTCCGACCCGAGGACGCCACGATGGCTTGATCCTCACCTTGCTTCGCTCCGGCGAGGCGCTCTCCCGCAGTGCGATCTCCGAGATCACCGGCCTGTCTCCCACCACGGTGACCAAGGCGGTCACACCGCTGATCAGCAAGGGCTACATCAAGGAGTCGAGCGCCGAAGCCGAGTCCCGCATCGGCCGTCCCGCGATCGGGCTGCGCCTGGTCCCGGAGGCCGTCGAGGTCTGCGGTATCCAGATCGGCGTCGGCACCGCCCGGGCCGGACTCGTCGACGCCTTGGGACGCACCCACGACGTGCGGACGTGGACGTTCGATCCGTCGGCACCAGCAGAGGCCGTCATGAAGCAGATCGCGGAGCGGGTGCGGGAGGACTTGCTGCCGCTGGCCGCATCGGAACTGATCGGCATCGGCATCGGCGCGGCCGGCGCGGTCGACACGACCAACCGGGTCAACCTCATGTCGGTCAACCTCGGCTGGAACGACGTTCCGATGGCGACCATCAGCGAGGAAACCTGCGGCCTGCCCACCGTCGTCGAGCACAACGTGCGCGCGATGGCGCTGGCCGAGAACAGGTTCGGCCACGGCGCCCGGAGCATCGCCTTCGTCTACGTCAAAACCGGTGTCGGTCTCGGCCTCGTGCTCCACGACGAACCCTTCCTGTGCGGCGAGCACGGCGTCAGCGAACTCGGCCACATCCAAGTCGTGTCCGATGGGGAGCCGTGCGCGTGCGGAGCACACGGCTGCCTCGAAACGATCGTGGCGGAGCCCGCGCTCCGGCGGAATCTGTCCCAGCTCGGCGTGAACGATCCCGGTGAACTCCTCAATGCCCTGGAAAACGCCGCAACCACCGACAAGGACGCCGCCGATCTCCGAGACTCCGTACTGCGACACCTCTCCACCGGCCTCGCCGCCGTCGCGAACTTGCTCAATCCGACGCTGATCGTCGTCGGGGGCCTGCTCGCGGAGGCACCCGAGCCCTTCCTGCGCGACCTGACGGAGCGCACGCGCGAGCGAGCCTTCCCCTTGCTGCGAGACTCGTTGAGCCTCAAGCGGACATCGTTCGACGCCCCCGGGGTCGTCGGAGCAGCCGCGAGCGCTTTCGAGTCCTTCTACTACGGTCCGCCACCCTCGGAGCTCCCAGCGGGACGCGGTCGAAGCGCGCCCCGACTGGGTTGAGCGCCAATTACCGCTTATCGGCCGGGAGCATTTCGGCCTCGATCTCCTCCAAGGTCTTGCCCTTCGTCTCAGGAACGAGCACGCCGACGAACAGGCACGCGAGCAGGCCCATGACGCCGAAGAGGACGAAGGCCAGCCCGCTCCCGGCCGCGAGCAGGATCGGAAACGTCAGCGACAGCGCGAACGTCGATGCGAAGTTGAAGACCTCCGCGATGCCGAGGGCCGAACCCCGGACCCGCAACGGCAGGATCTCGGCGATCACGATCCGCGAGGAAGTGCCCCAAGACAGCGAGAACATCGCCTTGAAGACGACCAGGCACGCGATCGCGATGATTCCGCTGGCACCGAGGGTGAGGCCGGCGGTCCAGGACAGCACCGCCATGGTCGTCATGCTCAGCCCCATCACGAGCGCCCCGACCATCAACAGCGGCCTGCGACCCCAGCCATCGAGGAGCCTGGACGCGAGCACCGTGAAGATGATCGAAACGATGCCGAAGCCGATCGTGTTGAGCAGAGACGCTTCCTCGCTGAACCCGATCGACTTCAGAATCGTTGGGGCGTAGTAGGTGATCGTGTTGATGCCGAGCAGCTGGGTGAGCACCGCCAATCCCACAGCGACGAGGACGATGCGGCGGACACCCGGCCGG
This sequence comes from Saccharopolyspora elongata, assembly GCF_004348985.1. Classification (GTDB taxonomy): domain Bacteria; phylum Actinomycetota; class Actinomycetes; order Mycobacteriales; family Pseudonocardiaceae; genus Saccharopolyspora; species Saccharopolyspora elongata. The sequence continues at coordinate 32,401 of NZ_SMKW01000064.1, forward strand.
AATCCCTCCCGCCACGATGGCTTCGCCCGGTGGAAGGTCTCGCGCATCTCGCGCATCGCCTGCTCGACCTCGTGCGCGGGGACCTGCCGCGCGAGCTCTTCCCGCGCTTCTTCGTCCCGCCCCCGGGTGAGCAGCCAGCGCGGGCTCTCCGGCAGCACCCAGATCCCCGCGATCAGGACGAGTGCGGGCGCCAACGCGAAGGCGACCATCCACCGCCACGCCTCGAACGGGGACAGCGCGTATCCGACCACGTAGGACAGCAGGATCCCGGAAGCGATCATCAGCTGGGTGAGCGCCCCGATCCGCCCGCGAATGCGCGCGGGCGAGATCTCGGCGAGGTAGATCGGGACGGACACGGACACGATGCCGATGCCGACCCCGATCACGATCCGGCCGACCACGAGCATCGCCACAGAACCGGACGTGGCCCAGGCAAGCGTCCCGCCCATGAAGACCAGGCTGGCGATGAAAACGAGTCGCTTGCGCCCCAGCGGGTTGGCCAGCGCGCCGCTCACGACGGCCCCTGCCCCTGCGCCGATCGCCAGCGACGACGAGACCACCCCCTGCGCGGCGGGGCCGAGGTGGAATTCCTCGGTCATGAACAGCAGCGCACCCGCGATGACGCCGTTGTCGTAACCCCAGAGGATCGCTCCGAGAGCACCGAGGAAGTACACCAGACCGGGCGGCACTTCACGACGTTGTTCAACGGGCGCCTGCTGGGACGCGACCTGCTTCATACTCCGGACCCACCTTCGCTGGAGGACCGTCACATGCAGCACAACCTGCATGGACTTTTTAAATCTAGGAACGAAATTAACACTGGGTGGCCCGCAGCACAACCATCCGAGTGAACGCGCGATCTGACGTCTCGCTCGGCTCGAGCAGTCGATTGCCACAGCGTCGGCGCGTGGCGCGACTTCGCTCAGAGCTGGCTATGTGGCGCTACCAGGGAGAATCCGGCCGACGACGTCGGGTGAGCGAGAGCCGTTGTCCGCTGCCGTTGGCGCCGGCCAGGATCGCGTTCAAGGCAAGCCAGATCTGTCCACATAAGACCCGTTCCCTACCACCGGGACGCGCTAGGGAGCCACGTGCGAGCAACGCGACTCGCTACTGGCCCAACAGTGTTGCAGGAGCCCATATTCGGGACTCTTCTTCTGCGCTGTGGATGTTGGTTGGTCAGTGGGTGGCGGGCAGGGTGACGGTGAAGGTGCTGCCCTCGCCCTCTGCGGTGGTTACCGTCACCGTGCCGCCGTGCGCTTCGGTGATGGACTTGACGATGGCCAGCCCCAGTCCGGTGCCGCCTGTGCTAGGGCTGCGGGAGTCGTCGCCGCGGTAGAAGCGTTCGAAGATTCTGTCTGCGGTTCGGGGGTTCATACCGGGGCCGTGGTCGGTGACTGTCAGTCCGACCTGGTCGTCGGGCAGCGAGCGGACCACTACGGCAACCGGTGTTCCGGCGGGTGTGTGTCGCTGTGCATTGCTGAGCAGGTTCCGAAGCACCCGGAGCAGTCGCTCCTCGTCACCGTTGGCGAACACCTCGCCCTGGACATCGACGGTGATCGGCCTGCCGGGGTCGAGAGTACGGGCGTCCGTGACGGCGCCCGTGGCGAGCCTGCCGAGGTCGACCGGGATGTCGGCGAATGGGCGGCCCTGGTCCAGTTGGGCGAGCAGCAGCAGCTCCTCCACTGTGGAGTGCATCCGGGAGGCTTCCTCTTCGATGCGCAGCATCGCCCGCTCAACTAGTTCAGGTTGCTGGGCGAGTCCGTGCAAATGCAGTTGAGCCCAGCCTCTGATGGTGGTCAGTGGCGTGCGCAACTCATGCGAGGCGTCGGCAACGAACTGGCGGAGCCGTTCCTCGGACCGTTGTCGCGCGTCGAACGCCTGGTTCAGCGCGCTACCGACCTCGCCGATCTCGGAATGCGGTTGGACGACCTCGATGCGCTGGCGGAGGTCGCCGGCAGCGATCGCAGTGGCGGTTGTGGCCATGTCCTGCAACGGCCGCAAGCCCACCCGCAGCACACCGCGACCCAGCAGGGTGATTCCGGAGAGCACGGCGAGGGTGGCCACCGCATCGGCGCCGATGAGCCAGTACACGACATCGTCAGACGGTCCGAGGCTGCTGGCGATCACCATGGTGCTGACCGGCTTTGGTGCCGTGCCGGTCGCCGGCTGGACCAAGGTGTGCGCTCCGACGGGGAAACCCAGGGTGCGGTATCTCGGCATGAGCTCGCCTCGGGCCGACACGGTGATGGGGTGCTCGGCGAATCCGCCCGGGACCGGTGCCGGCAGGTCGGGACGTGGGGTGGGCTGCCCGTTGGGGCCTTGTGCCGCTGTCTCCGTGACTACGCGGCCATGCTCGTCGAGCAGCGCGATGTAGGCGCCAGCGGGAACCAAGGTGTCGAGGGTGGTCTCCGAGATCGGGGAGGCCTGGCTCTCGACGTGGCGCTGGACGGCGTCGCGGGCCTGGGTGAGGTTGGTGTCGGCGACATCGATGAGGTAGAAGCGCAGCCCGATCAGTGAGGCCACGTTGGCCGCCACCATGCCCAGGGCCGCCAGCAGGAGGACCCCCGCCATGAGACGGCCCCGCAGTGAGCCGTGCCAGGCGCGCGCCATGTCAGTCGCCTCCGGGGCGCCGCAGGCTGTAGCCGAAACCGCGCACCGTGTGGATCAAGGCTGGCGGGTGTGCATCCACCTTCGCCCGCAATCGGGACACCAGCTTCTCGACGACGCCGGGGTCGAACTGGTGCTGCCACACGTGGTCCATGATCTGGTCTTTCGACACCACGTGGTCGGCGTTGACCAGCAGGTAGCGCAGCAACTTGTACTCGGTCGGCGACAGCGCGATCAGCCGATCTCCGCGGCGGACTCGCATGCTGCGCTCGTCCACGGTCAGGTCGGCGAAACGCAGAACCGGGCTGGGCTCCGCGGTCGTGCCGGCTCTGCGCAGCAGGGCGTGCACCCTGGCCAGCAGTTCGAGAACGCTGAACGGCTTGGTGAGGTAGTCGTCAGCGCCCATGGCCAAACCAGTGACGCGGTCCTCGATCGCATCCCGCGCCGTCAGGAACAGGACCGGCAGCCGCGCCCCGTTCTCGATCAACCGCTGGCACACCGTGAATCCGTCCATGTCGGGCAACATCACGTCCAGCACGAGCAGATCCGGGCAGATCGAGTCACAGGCGTGCAGGGCCTCGGTGCCGCAATCCACGACCGCCACCTGGTAGCCCGCCAGGCTCAGGGTGGTCTCCAGCAGCTCGGCCAGTCTCGGATCGTCGTCCACGACGAGCAGCCGTTGCCCGCTTCCGCGCGGCGGCGACACACCCTCATTCCGCGAAGCGGACCGCATGGCAGGTACCCATCGCCTTGTCACTCGTCTGCGGCGGCAGCGCGCCGCCGGATTCCGGCCGTCGGCATCCTACTGCGCGGCCGAACAAGATCGTCCGCCGGTAGCGCGCGACTGAACAGCGGAAACATCGTCGGCGCCGCTGTCAGGCAATGGTCAGCTCGGTGACCGCGCCGGGTCAGCCGAGCTGGGTTTCCTGGCGTCAGCACACCGGACGAGCCCAGTCAGCCCCTTGGAGCAGCCGTGGCCCCTTCGCCACCTCAAGAAGACGACCGTGCGGACGACACCGAGCCCGACGTGCGCAAGCGGGCCCGTGGAGCGTTGATCGACATCGCACCGATCCTCTGCTTCACGCTGAGCTTCGCGCTGACCCAACGGCTTACCGCCGCGGTGGCGTTCGCTCTCGCGGCCGGCGTCGGCACCGGCATCTACCGGCTGGTTCGCAGGGAACCCGCCTGGCGCGCCCTCGGCGCCCTCGGCGTCGTCTGCGTTGGAAGTGCGCTGGCCGCACATACCGAAGACGCCACCAACTTCTTCCTCCCGGGCCTGGTGATCCAAGGCGTCACGGCCGCGGTGACTCCGGTGTTGCTGGCGTTCGGCTGGCCGCCACTGGCCCTGGTCGCGGGGCTGGTCACCGGCGAGCGGACCAGATGGCGCCGCTGCCCGATCCGCCGCCGGGCTTTCACCAGAGCCAACCTGGTCCTGTTCGCCACGAAGGTCGTCCTGCTGTCGGTCGAGCTCCCCCTGTTCTTGGCCGGCCAGACCGTCACCCTCGGCTTCACCAATGCCGCCGGGCCGTTCGTGCACGGACTCGGCGCGCTGCTGGCCTGGCGGGTCTTCCGCCGCGCGGCCGGTACGCACCGCTGTGCCCGCGCGACCGACCGCTGTGACGCTCGCGCGAATGCACCGGATCCCCTCCGTTCCCCTGCCCCGCAAGAGACCGCTTGATGAACGCGCATCCGCAACGAAACCACCGATCGAGGAGGCAAACGCCCATGACCGCACCCCAACTTCCGTTCGCCCGTCCGAACGTGCTCGACCTCGCCCCGCGCTACGCCGTCCTGCGTCGCCAGGCCCCGCTCACCCAGGTCCGCACCCCCACCGGCGACCCGGCGTGGCTGGTGACCCGCCACACCGAAGCACGGGCGCTGCTGAGCGATCCCCGCCTCGGGCGGTCGCACCCAGCGCCGGAAACGGCCGCGAAGGTCTCCGACGCCGCGCTCAACAGCGGCCCGGTCGGTGACTACAACACCGAGCAGGCGAACCACCAGCGGCTGCGCAAGCTGCTCGCACCGGCATTCTCCGCAAAACGGATGCGCGCGCTGGGCGATCACATCCGGGAACTGACCGACGGCTGCCTCGATGCGATGCAGGCAGCGCATGACCGGTCTCCCGGTGAACCGGTCGACCTGCACGAACACCTCGCCTTCCCGCTGCCCGTGCTCGTCATCTGCGAACTGCTCGGCGTGCCCTACGAAGACCGCGACCTCTTCCGCGACCTCTCCGACCGGATCGGTCGGCTGAACGAGGGCGACGTCGCCCGCACCGCCATGTCCGAGTTCAAGGCGTACACGAGCAAGCTGGCCAACACCAAGCGGGCCAATCCTGCTGAGGACGTCATCTCAGATCTGGTACTCGCGCAACGGGCATTCCCCACATTCACCGACGAGGACCTCGCGCGACTTGCCGCGGGGCTGATCTTCGCCGGCCACGAGACCACAGCGGGACGCATCGACCTCGGCGTCCTGATGCTGCTGTCCGATGTGAACCGCCGGGACGCCTTCGCCGCAGACCCCGACCGGCAAGTCGAGGGCACGGTGGAGGAAATCCTGCGCCGGACCTCGCCAGGCGGCCTGGGCCTGGTGCGCTACGCACACGAGGACATCGAGATCTCAGGGCACACGATCCCCTCCGGTGACGCGGTGATCATCGCGCTCGGCGCCGCGAACCAGGACCCGGCGGCCTTCACCGACCCCGAGCAGTTCGATCCCACACGCAGTCCCAACCCGCACCTCGCGTTCGGCCACGGCGCGCACTTCTGCATCGGCGCGAACCTGGCCCGGACCGAGCTGCGCACGGTCTTCCCCACGCTGTTTCGGAGGTTTCCCGGCCTACGGCTGGCCGTGGACCTCGAGGACATCGCGGTCCGCCCGAACCGGCTGACCGGAGGCCTGAACGAGGTCCCCGTTACCTGGTAGTGCCCCGGGCTGCTCCACGCACCCCACAGCCCTTATGAGACGAGGAATTCCGTTGAAGATCATCCCCGACAAGGACAAGTGCATCGGCGCGGGCCAGTGCGCACTGATCGCCGCCGACGTCTTCGACCAACACGACGAGGACGGCAGAGTGATGCTGCTCAACCCTGACCCGCCACACGAACTACTGCCTCAGATCGAACAGGCTGCGGCCGGCTGCCCCGCACTAGCCATCACAGTGCAGCGGTAGTCCCCACCCCGGACCACACCCGCCCCTGGCCGGCGCATCGAGCACGACCCGGACAGGGCGAAGTTCGCCACCAGCCCTGGCGAGCGCACACCGGTGCCGACGAGCTCATGCTGATCTCCACGGGCCGCTTCATCGACGGCCTGTGCGGCCAGCCTCGGAATCATCGCCGTGGCGCCCTGTGGAGCGATGGCCAGGGGGCGCCACGGCGGTGGGGTGCAGTGCGATTACTTGAGGTGCGCTGGGTTCTCGATGTCCAGGGATGTGCATTCCGCCGGCGCGTTCACGGGGTTGCAGCGTGCGGGTGTGCCGCCGGGCATATCGACCTGGTAGGCGGGGTCGAACCTCGGGTCAGGTTCAGGGAAATCGGTGCTGACCAACTGGGCGCCCGATGCGATCGCTTCATCGCGCCGGGCAGTGTCACCGGAGATGGCTTCAACGACGTTGGCGTCGGAGCGAGTACGCACGATGTAGCCCTTTCTCACCAGATCGGCGATCGTGGCGAAGTCCTTGGGGTTCTCGACGCGAACGACCGCCGCATCAGGGTTGCCCGGCGTTGAGGCGGGGAACCTCGATCCCCACCGACCGGCTGCGCGGTGGCTCGCTGCCGCGGATAGGCCGTCGGTGAGGCGATCAGCTCAGCTTCCGCAGTGCTGCACGCACTGCGGCGAGGCTGGCGTTGGGTTCGTCCCAGAAGACCATGTGCCCGGCTCCGGGGACTTCGACGAGCTCGGCGGAGGGATTGGCCTTGGCTGCTTCCTGCGCGCCAGCGGCGGTGACGACCGGGCTGTCGGCTCCGTAGACGAGAACCACGGGGGCGGGCACGTTGGGCCAATAGGAGAAGAAGTCCTCGGATTCGAACCCAGCGTGAGTCGCCGCGATCGCGGTCCGCGAGCAGGAGGACAGCCAGCGGGCGCGCAGCTCCTGTTCCCTGCGGGGCCAGCGGGGCCAGGACTGCGCCACCTCGTCGGCGCTGGTGCCGTCGCGGGCTTGGTCGAGTTGGCGGAGGAAGGCTTCGAGGGTTGTGGGGTAAGGGTCCCTGCCCGGTCCGCTCATCGGGGGGTCGACCAGAATGGCCCCTCGCAGTTCGTGATGGCCGGTGGCCGCGGCCAGCGCCGCGATCCGTGCTCCCATGGAGTGTCCGAGCAGGATGGGGCTTTCCAGCTGTAGCCCGGACACGACCGCATCAACGTCCGCGGCGTAGCTGGCGAGGTCGTAGCCATGCAGTGCAGCTGCACCGTTCGCTGCAATGGGCTCGGGCGGGTTGTCGGAGAGTCCGCGGCCCCGGATGTCGAGCACGAGCGGGCGCACGAGGTCGGTCAGTTCTCGCGCCACGAAGTCCATCGTGATGGCGGGGCTGGTGATGCCGGGAAGGATCAGCACCGGCACGCCGTCGGCCGGGCCGTAGTCGAGCAGGTGCAGCCGGAGCGGTCCCGAACGCACCCATCGGCTCACCGCGGGGACGGCGCCGAGATCGGCCAACGCCAGTTGGCTCATGGTGCGGGCAGTCGGTGGTTCGGTCGGGATCGGCGGGAGGGAGGTGGTCACGAGTGGCCTTTCAGTGTCGGCGAGTCGGCTCAGCGGTCGGCGCGCTACCCAGCCGCCGATGCGAGGGGCGCGGCAGTGTTGCGCCCGGGCAGGCGGTCGAGGTAGGCCAAGGCGTCGTAGAGGCCGATGACATCGGCGTATTTGGCTTGCAGGTCGAACAAGGCGGCATCGTGCGGGCCTTGCGCTCGGTCACCGCAGGCTTCCCGCACGATGAGGGTGTTGAAGCCGCACTGCACGGCATCGACCGCGGTGGCGCGGACGCAGCCGGAGGTGGTGGCGCCGCAGACGAGCAGCGTGTCCGTGCCCAGGCTGGTCAGCAGGGTGGCCAGGCCGGTTCCGTGGAATGCGGAGGCACCCTTCTTCAGGACGAGGTGGTCGCAGGCGTGCTGCTCGAGTCGGGGATCGAGAGCGACCTCTTCGCTTCCTTCCCGCAGGGCTCGCATGCCCGGTGCTTTGCGGAGCCAGGCGATGGAGTCGCCGTCGGCCTCGGCGGGCGTGTAGCTGATCGCGGTGTAGATCACCGGTACGTCGTGTTGCCGGGCCGTGGTCGCGAGGACGGCCGCCGCGGTCACCTCCCGGGTGAGGTCGGATCCGGAAGCGAAGCCGGGTTCGGTGAATCCGCGGGTCAGGTCGACCACGACCAGTGCCGGGCGGCTGCCGCGGGGAACAGCGGCGCCGAATCCGGCCCGGTCGTAGGTCGCATCGGTCTCGGCCCCGTGCAGGCCGGCGGATCGGTGGTCATCGACGGGCACGCTGCAACTCCTTGATCAGTTTGTCCTGGGTGCGGATCCGGCCGAGCAGCCAGCCCTGGAAGAACCCGAGCGCTGCGACGGCCGCCAGCGCGGCGTATCGCCGGGTCTCGGGTGGAAGCAGCATCGCCAGCCCGTCGAGGCTGTCGTTCGCAGCGGGCCTCGCGGCCGGGGCGGGCGCGACGCCGTTGCTGCCCGGGGTTCCGAGGGCCGGTTCCGGAGCTGCGGTGCTCGGCCCCTGCTGCAGTTGAATGGCGAGGTTACGGGCGAACTGGTCGAGCAGCCGGTTGGACACGGTGCTGATGGCGCCTTTGCCGAACTGGGCGAGCTTTCCGCGCACGGACAGGTCGGTGTGCAGGTTGAGCGTCGCTCCCCCGGGAGCTTCGATCACGGTCAGGGTGACATCGGCTTCGGCGTCGCCGTTGCCGTGGCTGTCGGCTCCCCGCGCGAGCAGTCGCAGCCGGCGATCGGCGGCAGCGACCTCGCTGAACCTCACCGTGCCGGAGTAGGCGGCGCTGATCGGGCCGACCTTGAACTTGACGCGGCCGCGGTAGGTGTCGCCGTCCCGCCCGTCGAGGGTCGCGCCGGGCAGGCAGCCCGCCACCCGCTCGACGTCGTTGATCAGGGCGAACACGGCATCCGGGTCGGCCGGGACTTCAAGGTGGTTTTCCAGGATCACGGTGTCGCTTCTTTCTCGGCAGAGTTGCCGCCAGGGCAAGCAGGTTCGGTGTCCGAAGTGGACCTTCGACACGCAGCGGTCGCGTCGATCGCGTCGACGATCGTCTGGTAACCCGTGCAGCGGCACAGGTTGGCCGAGACCGCCTCTCGGATCTCCTCGCGGTCGGCATTCGGCTGCTGGGCGAGGAAGCCCTCGGCGAGCATGAGGAATCCGGGGGTGCAGAACCCGCACTGCAGTCCGTGGTGGTCGCGGAAGGACCGCTGCAGGTCGGAGAGCTCCCCGTTCTCGCCGAGCGATTCGACTGTGCGGATGTCGCTGTTCTCGGCTTGTACGGCGAACATCAGGCAGGCCCGCACCGGTTCGCCGTCGACGAGGACTGTGCAGGCCCCGCACACCCCGTGCTCGCATCCGACGTGGGTGCCGGTGAGACCGAGGTCGTGGCGCAGGGCGTCGAGCAGGGTCTTCCGCGGTTCGACGAGGGCCTCGTGCGTTGCACCGTTGACGTTCAGCCCGATCAGGTGTCGCTCGCTCATGACGGGGTGGTCGCCTCCTCTCGGCTGGACAACTGCGGGGAGCGGGCCGCGTCCAGCGCGGCCAGCACGGTTTGCGGGTGCACGGGCGTGGTGTCGAGTTCGACTCCGGTGTGGCGCAGTGCGTCGTTGATCGCGTTCAGCACGGCGGCCGGCGCACCGATGGTGCCGCCCTCGCCTGCACCCTTGGCGCCGCTTTCGGTGAAGGCGCAAGGTGTTTCGAGGTGGGTGACGGTGATATCCGGGATCTCCGTCGCGGTCGGCACGAGGTAGTCGATGAAGCTGGCGGCCGAGGGCTCGCCGTTGTCGGCGTAGGTGACCTCCTCGAACAGCGCTCCGGCGATGCCCTGGGCGATCCCGCCGCGGCACTGGCCATCGACGACCTGCGGGTGGATCACCACTCCGCAGTCCTCCACACAGGCGTAGCGGAGGATCTTGATCTGGCCGGTGCCCGGATCGGCCTCGACGACCACCGCGTGGGTGGCGTTGGAGAACGTGCCGTCACCGGCGACGTCGAAGCTCGCAGTCGCCGTCAACGTCGGTTCGACGCCCTTGGGCAACAGGTGGCTGCGCAGATAGGCCACGTCCGCAATGTCCTCGAAGGACACTCGCTGCGCGGGGTCGTCGGTCTGGACGACTCCCCCATCGCCGTCCAGGCGGACGTTGTCCGGGCGTGTCTTGAGCAGGTGCGCGGCGATGGTGCACAACAGCTCGCCGAGCCGTCTGGCCGCGACGGACACGGCCGACCCACCGATCGTCACCGACCGCGAGGCGAAGGTGCCCCATCCGTAGGCGATGCGCTCGGTGTCGCCCTGCCGCAGCTTGACCTTGTCCAGGTCCAGTCCCAGCCGGTCGGCCACGATCTGGGCGAGGGTCGTCTCATGCGACTGCCCGTGGTTCATCGTGCCGCTGGTGACGACCACCGACCCCGTGGTGTCCATCCGGATCTCGGAGACGTCGAAACCGGGAACCACCTGCATCTTGCGCTTGGCGAAAGCGTCGGAACCGTAGCCGGTGCGCTCCGAGAAGCAGCAGTAGCCGATGCCGATGTGCCGCCCCTCGGCGGCGGCCCGCTCCCGGAACTCGTACCAGCCCTCATCGCGGAGGGTGGCCTCGGCGAGGTCGAGCGATTCCCGGTAGGTGCCGGGATCGTAGGTGACGTTGTTGACGCCGGTGTAGGGGAATTCGGTGATCACGTTGCGCCGGCGGATCTCGACCGGGTCGATGCCGAGTTCGCGCGCGGCGCGCTCCATGACGCGTTCCATCGCCATGACGTACTGCGGACGGCTGACCCCGCGGTAGGGCGCGGTCGGCGCCTTGTTGCTGGTGATGGCGCGGCCGCGGACCCGGTAGGCGGGCACCTGGTAGACGCCCGGCATCTCGGCGGAGGCCATCAGCGGTTCGATGCCGGCCGTGAACGGGTAGCACGAGTAAGCGCCCATGTCGCAGACGACGTCGACGTCCAGGGCGGTGATCCTGCCTTCGGCGTCGAACGCCGCGCGCGTGCGGTAGCGCTGCTCGCGGGCCAGGAATGCGGCGGTCAGCGCCTCCCGGCGGTCCTCGATCCACTTCACCGGGCGGTCCAGCTTCCGGGCCGCCGCTGCGACCGCGATCTCCTCGCGGCCGACCACGCACTTCTGGCCGAATCCGCCGCCCATGTCGGGGACGGTGACCCGCACGGTGCGCTCCGGAACGCGCAGCGAGCGGGCCAGCACCGTGCGCACCTGGTGCGGGACCTGCGTGCAGGTCTGCACCAGCAGCTGGTCGTCGCGGTCGTCCCAGGAGGCGACCACACCGCGCGTTTCCAGCGGCAGCGCGTTCTGCCGCCCGCTTCGCGTGACGACCTCGACCACGCACCCCGGTCCGGATTCGGCGGCCTCGAACGCGGTGTCCACACCGGGTGTGTCGAACATCGACACGTCGAGGAGGACGTTCCCCGGCGCTTCCTCGTGCACGAGCGGTGCGTCGGCGGCGAACGCGGTCTCCTCCGAGACGACCGCGCCGAAGGGTTCGTAGGTGGCAACCGCGGCTTCGATGCCGTCTTCCACGCTGTACGGGTCGCGAGCGATGACCACGGCCACCGGTTCGCCGACGAAGCGCACCTTCTCCTTCGCGAGGATGGGCATCGCGGTGGGTGCGAACTCCTCCGGCGGGCGATCGAGCAGCGCCACGATGTCGCCGAGGTCGAGATCCTCAGCGGTGTAGGCGGCGACGACGCCCTCGACCTCCCGGACCGCGGAGAGGTCGATGTCGAGGATCCGGCCGTGCGCGACGGTGGAGCGGACGAAACCCGCGTGCAGCATCCCGCTCAGCTGGACGTCGTCGATGAACCGCCCCCGACCGCGCAGCAGGCGGGGGTCTTCGCGCCGGGGGACGGCGGCCCCGACCCAGCGCTTCCCGTCGGACCGCGGAGATCCGTCTCGGACACCGGTATCGCGTCCGGTCATCGCGTCACTCCTTTCTCCCACGCCTCGTGCAGGGCCTGGGCGACGAGCGTCCGGGTGAGCCGACGGCGATAGGCGCCGGTACCCGCTGCGTCGTCGGGTGGATCGATGGCCGCAGCGGCAGCCTCCCCGCACGCGGTGAACAGATCCGGCCCGGGGACACCACCGGCCAGCACGGCCTCGGCCTCGGGAACCCGGATGGGCGCCGGGGCCACGCCGCCGAGCACCACCCGACCTCCGGTCAGCGGACCCGCTTCGGCGACGGGGTCCGCGTCGAGCGCGACCGCTGCGTCGACGGTGGCGAAATCCCCGTGGCGGCGGGCGAACTCGGTGAGCGCGGCTCGCGGCGCCGGGCGCGTGAAGCGCACTTCCACGACGACCTCGTCGGGTTCGACGGCCGTGGCGTAGAACCCGTAGAACATCTCCGCGGCCGGGATCTCCCGTTGCCCGTTCGGGCCTTCGGCGACGATCACGGCGTCGAGCAGCAGGGCGAGCAAGCACCACTCGGCGGTGGCGTCTCCGTGCACGATGCTGCCCGCGACGGTGCCGCGCGAGCGGATCGGCAGGTGGCCCACCCACCGCATGGCCCGGGAGATCACGTCGAACTCCGGCCCCAAGGTGTGGCCGGCGGTCTCGACCGCACGATGGGTGCTCAACGCCCCGATCCGGAGTTCCGAGCCGTCGCGCCGGATCGAGCTCATCGCCGGATCGCGGCGCAGCAGTCCCATGTCGACCAGGACCGTCGGCCGGGCGAGCCGGAAGTTCATCATCGGTATCAGGCTCTGGCCACCGGCGATGAGCTTCGGCTCCTCGCCCGCTGCGGCGAGTTCGCCGAGCAAGCCGACGGCATCGGCGACGTCATGCGCCCGGTGGTAGCTGAACGCAGCGGGCTTCACGCGGTCAACCTCCTCGTTGTTCGATACCTGGAACGGATTTCGCCGTCAGTGCGCCGAAGTCTCCGTTGTGACAGCCGCTTTCACATCCGTCGGCTCAGCACCGAGATCGGTGATGCGGTCCAGTTCGCGACCTCGGGTCTCCGGCGCGGCGACCATCATGAACACGACCGCGGCCACCACGAGCACACCGAGCACCGTGAAGGTCAACGGCAGGCCCAGCACCGGCCACAGCACGCTGCCGAACAGCAGCGGGGCGAAGCCGGTGACGGCGCGGCTCGACGACGACGCCCAGCCGAAGCCCGAGGCGCGCAGCTCCGTCGGGTAGAGCTCGGAGACGTAGGCGTACATGACCGGGATGACCACCAAGGCGAACAGGCCGAAGGCGCCGATCGCCACGACCGCCAACGTGGGCGTTCCCAACAGCAACGAGAACACCACCAGCATCACCGACATGACCGGCCCCGCGATCGCGATGACCCGCTTGCGGCCCACCCTGTCGACGACGAGCACCGCCAGTGCGACGCCGACGATGCCCACCGCGTTCATCAGCGCGGTCGAAGCGAAGGCCGCGATCTCGCCGAAGCCCTCCGCCTTCAGGATCGACGGCATCCAGCTCAGCGCGGCGTAGTACACCAGCATCACGCTGGTGAACAACGTCCACGACACCGCAGTGATCCGCGGGTTGAAGGCCCACACCCGGCGAAGCTGGTCGAACGCTGCCGCCAGTGCCCCACCGCGGGTGTCCTCCACGACCGCCGCCGGAATCACGTAGGGCTCCGGATTCGCTCCGGTGCGCCGGACGAGATCGTCGATGACTGCGCGAGCTTCTTCCTCACGGCCCTTGCGGACCAGGTACAGCGGAGACTCCGGAACACCGCGCCGCACCCAGATCAGCAGGACCGCCGGCAGGATCATCAGCACCAGCATCCAGCGCCAGTTCCCGTGCACCGGGACCAGCAACGTCGCCGAGACGCCTGCCAGCGTGGTCCCCACCGGCCACCAGCCGTCCATCGCCGAGAGCACCCGTCCCCGTTGCCGGCGGGGTGAGAACTCGCTGACGATCGCGTAGTCGACCGGGATGCACCCACCGAGACCGACGCCGGCGAGGAAGCGCAGGAGCAGGAAGATCTCCAGGTTCGGCGACAGCGCCCCGACCGCGGAGAACAGCGCGAAGAGCAGCAGCGTGATGCTGAACGCCCGCTTGCGGCCGATGCGGTCGGCCACCGTCCCCCAGGCGACCGCACCGACCGCCATGCCGATCAGGTTAGCGGTGGCCACCAACCCCTTCTGGCCCGGCGACAGCCCGAACTCGGTCCCCACCAGCGGGGTGAGGAAGCCGTTCAGCGCGACGTCCCAGGCATCGAACATGTAGCCCAGTCCGCCGATCAGGAAGATCTTGCCTTGCACGCTCCATCGCCAGGGCAGGTCCTGGACGACTTGGTCTCCGGTACGCATGAGTCACTCCGTTGAGCTGTAGCGGCGTCACGCGTCAGCGTGCGAACTGGTAATGGATGGATTCGGTGTCCGGGTCCGTGAGCGGGCTGCCGTTCCACAGCCAGTCGTAGGACACGTCGGACTCACCATCGAAGCGACGCAGCTTCTCGTCGCGCTCACGCTGCTCCGGGCCATCGGGCAGGTGGTAGAAGCTCATGTTCTGCAGGGACGCATCCTGGACCATGCCCGCGTGCTTCGCCCGTCGATCGACGTAGCGGACCAGCGCCGCCTCGATCCCGTCGCGGGTCACCCGGCCGAGCTCCTCCGCGAGCACAGCGGCGTCCTCCATCGCCTGGGAAGCGCCCTGCGCCTGGTAGGGCAGCATCGCGTGGCAGGCATCGCCGAGCAGGGCGACCCGCCCGTCGACCCAGACCGGGTCGCGGCGCCGGCGGTACATCGCCCACACCGACACGTCCTCGTCCTTCGCCTTGGCCAGGACGGCCGGAACGCGGTCGTCCCACTCCTCGTACTCCGCGGCGAGCTGCGCCGCGGTCGCCGGGCCGCTCCAGTCCCGGGCGATCTCCTCGGTGCACGGGACGATCGCGACGATGTTGAGGTACTGACCGCCGCGGATCATGTAGTGCACCAGGTGCTTGTCCGGGCCGTACCAGATCGTGGAGTGGAAGCGGTCCACGAGGAACCGGGTCGCCGGGTCGGCGGCCACCAGGTCGCCGGGGATCAGCGCACGATAGGCCATCTCCCCCGAGAACTCCAGGGTGTCGTCGAATCCCGCCAGATCCCGCACCGCGGATCGGATGCCGTCCGCCCCGATCACGAGGTCCCCGGTGAACCGGCGTCCATCAGCGGTCAGCACCGCCGGGCGCGCCGGGTCGGTGCGATCGAGATCGACCACCTGCGCCGAGGTGGCGACCTCGACCACCGGGCCGGGCCCCGCCGGGTCCAAGCACGCCTCGAGCAGGACGCCGTGCAGGTCGGCGCGGTGGTAGTGCCAGTAGGGCGCCCCGTACTGGTCGATCACGCGCTGCCCGAGCGGCAGCTGGCCGATGATGCTCCCGTCGGCCCAGCGACGGCGGACCTGGTCCTGGGGTTCGGTGCGCACGCGCTCGAGCTCGGCGCGAAGCCCCAGTCCGATCAGGATCCGGCTGGCGTTGGGCGCGGTCTGGATTCCCGCGCCGATCTCCCCCAGCTGCGCCGCCGCCTCGACCACGGTGACCCGCAGGCCGCGCTGCCGCAGCGACAGCGCGGCGCACAGGCCTCCCAAGCCGGCACCGACAACAACGACTTCGAACGACTGGCTCGCAGCCACGCTGGCCTCCTCGTCCTCGCCGGACCCGCGTCGAATTCAGGTGATCCGAACACGTACTATCCGGATATGCAAGGTCTTGTTTGAAAAGGTTTTGTTCGCAGGTGATTACCGCTTGATGCGCTTCTGATCAGCGCGAAGAGGGCGCAGGCGATCAGGATGCGGACGAGCGAGCACGAGCTCGCATCGGGTCAATACGTGCAGCGCAGCTCGAGGAGCCGGGACGCCCCACCAGAGGGCAGTCCCGGCCACGAGCGTCGCGCGCCGGAAGGTCAGGCCGCGTGCGTCGGCACTCCCGGGGCGGCGACCGCTCCGCTGAGCAGCTTGCCCGCACCGGGCACTCGGGGTTCGAGTCCGAGTTCGGACAGGATCCGGAAGGTGGTGGCGGTCGCGGCCGAGAGCACCGGGATCCCCACCTCGTCCTCGATCGGCTGGATCGAGGGCAGGGACGGCATCTGCACGCAGGCCGACAGGACCAGCGCGTCAGCGTTGGAGAGGTCGAGCTTGCGGTAGTGCTCGCGCAGATCGGCCGGATCCAGCCGCGCCACAGCGAGGTTGTCCGGCACCTCCAGCGAGAGCGCGTCCACCACCTCGACCCCGGCGTCCTCGATGTAGTCCGCCACCGCCTTGGTCAGGGGCTTCATGTACGGCGTCAGGATCGCGACCTTGCGCGCGCCCAGCGCACCGATGCCGGACAGCAGTGCACCAGCGCTGGAAACGACCGGGGCATCGGACCCCTCGGCGCGCAGCGCGCGGGTGATGTCGTCCTCCGCGGTGCAGTGGTAACCCGGCCCCTGCGCCATGATCGCCACCAGGCACGCGGTGGCCACGACCGCCGGGCGAGCGTCGGCCAATTCCGCCGCCGCTCGTTCGGCCTGCGCGTTCATCGCCCTCAGTTGTTCCGGGGTCACGTGCTGCATCCGCGCCCGCGCGGAGTGGAAGATGAACCGGTCCCCCGGATCGACCTCCTCCCGAGCTCGCAGCATCCGCGGCAGCTCGGTCTCCATGGTGAGGTTCGAGCTGGGCACGATCATTCCGATGTGGTGCTCGCGCACCACCGCGTCCGCGCTCATCGGCGACCGACCGGGCGCATCTCGGCAACGGTCAGCTCGCCCGCGTCGACGATCAGCTCGTCGTCGAGGTACAGCGAGTTGCCGCGCATCGGGATGTCGAAGTGGCAGGCGGTGTCGTTCGGGCCGCCCAGCTCGTTGTTCGGCCCGATGGAGAACATCACGTTGCCGTAGAAGCTGCGCAGCTCCATGCCCATCCCGCCGGGGAACTGGGTCAGGCCGTGCCAGTGGGCACGCTCGTCGAGACCCCAGCCGACGTGGCTCATCCCGTAGCCGCGCGGGTCGTCGAAGCTCTCGATGTACGAGCGCAGCAGGTCCGCGTCCAGCCCGGACGACCCGGCGCCGCCGCGGATGTCCCGGATGAAACCTTTCTCGATGGTGATCTCCACCGGGGTCTGCACGTAGGTGTTGAACGGCAGGAGCACGTCCCCCGGCGAGAGCACGATCTTCCCGTCGACACCGTCGTCGGCTCCGCCGGTGAACACGAACGCTGCCGGCCAGTGATCCCATCGACCCGGGGTGTCGGTGTAGCCGTACTCCGACAACGTCGGGTACATGCCGAGCTGGTAGGTGACGTCGGTACCGGCCGGGCTGGTGATCCGCATCGTGCTCGCCTTGGCCAGCAGCTCGGCGCCGATCTCCACCCGCTCGCGCAGTTCCTTGGTCGGCATCAACCGGGCGAGCAGCTCCGGCGGCTCGACGGCGGTCAGGATCCGGACTCCGGCGTCCTGGATGGCGAACTGCTCCTTGCTGAACAGCAAGAAGGTGCAGTCCACGACCATGTCGACGCCCTTGAGGGCATCCACGGCCTTGGGGATGTTCCCGAGGCCGGAGTCGCCCACGGCCCACGCCCCCGAGGCGCTCGCCGGCGAGGGCAACCGCATGTGGAACGCCGCAGCTCCCAACTGCTGAGCGGCCCACAGGAACGCGTCCGCGTACTCCGCACGCTCCCCGCCGCGGGTGAGCACGACGACCGTCTCACCCTCGTGCACGCCGGACAGGCGCAGTTGCTGCAAGCAGATGTCGTTGAACAGGTTCTGGTCCACCGTTGACCACCTCCGCATATAATCCGAGCACGGATTATCCGAACACGCAAGAGTTGTTTTCACGGGACCTGTCTGCCCGAACCTGCGAACAAGATCCACACGTCAACAACGGCGCTTGCACACGTCACGCGCGAGAACAACCCCCGCTACACGCGGAGAGCTGATCAACCAGATGACATGGCGGACAAGATGATTCCCTTGCACAGCCCCGAGTTGCGCGGCCCAGGCGAGCCCACACCTGAACGAGCGCGACCTGGCTCGGATCGCACCGGAGCGACCTGGATCCACCCCGGCCAAGCCAGTCCCGTACCAGTGCAACCATCCGGGTACGTATTATTAAGGGGCACCTAACCCAGGTGCCCAGCTGCATGGGAGGAACGCAATGGGGGAGCCAGCGCGCACGGACCGACGTGTTGCAGATACGTCCGCCGTCGCTCCGGCACCACCCGCCGACCTGCTGGCCGCCCCCGGCTACGGCGCCCGCCGGCTGTACCAGGCCTACCTCGCCGCCTGGAACCGGCACGTCGACTCGGTGCTGACCGGTCCGCAGTTCGCGGTGCTCTCCGCCGTCCGCGCCTACCCGGGCAACGACCAGAGCTCGCTGGCCGGTGCCGCCGCGCTGGACACCTCGACGATGGCCGACTTGTGTCGCAGGCTCGAGCGACGAGGTCTCATCCAGCGCATCGAATCCCCGCGCGACGCCCGGCGCAAACTGCTGTCCCTCACCGAGGAAGGCGAGGCAGTGCTCACCCAGGTGCACCACCGAGCCCGGCAACTGGACGAGGCACTGCTCGCCGGCAACGACATCGCCCGCGACGCCAACATCGCAACACTGCTCAACGCACTCGGCGCCCGCTGGGAAGCCGTCGCAGCTTTCGAAAAACTGGACTGAGCCGGTCACAGTACCCGCTGACCAGCACACCGGCAGCAGGGTGGACGAGGTCGCATGGCCGATCAAGCAATATTTCAACCAGCCGACGTCATCCGGGCCCGCTCGCTAGGCGGGCATACTGCTGAGGATCCGGGCGACCGACCATGTCGGGCGCGGCGTGCAGGACTTCGGCGAGCTGTCCGCGGCCGGGTGAACCACCCCGCCGAGCACTGGCCGACCCGCCGAGCGTCCCGCTCACGCGCCGTGGGCGAATCCCCCACCACCAGAAGCGATTCCGGCGCTACACCTAGGTCCTCCGCCGCTCTCAGGCGTCTTCGAGGACCTGTCGACGGATGGCTGCTTCTTTACCACTGCGAAAGAGGACGCCGTGAGGCAGGACGACGCTGGCACGGCCCTTCTTCGGGCCCATGCTGGCGATCATATGCTGCACAAACGCCCAATCAGCCGACGACTGCGGGGCGACACCGCCGATGGCGCGGGTCATTGGCCCAGGGCTTCCACTTCAAGCTGAAGGGCGAGTTAGCGACGATCACATCGAACGTCGATCCGCTGCCGCGCGGTCAGCGGCGAGTGCCTGCCGCATTCCGGGCACGCCTGGTGGGCGCGCGCGAACCGCTTGCGTACACCATGGCCGAGCAGCCCGGGCACACCGGCCAGGACGTGTCCGCAGCGGACGATGAAGAGGCGGCCGCAATGGCTTTACCCCTGATTCCTCCAAGCGCCGGAATCCAGGGGTGCGGGGACGTACGAACAGGCGCGGGCGGGCAGCCGGGCGCCGGCTAGGCGCAGTTGGTTCACCCGGCTCGTGAACGCCGCACCACGCATGACATGGGTGGCTCCGCCGCGTGGCGGTTCTCGACGGCGGCCAAGTAGGTTCCCTCGACCCAGTTGTGGCCACCGCGCCCGGGTCTCCTGCCGACAGCGACTTGTCCTCACCCACCAGCGCGCACACGTCGTCGGAGCGCTCCTTGCCGAACTGCTCGACGAACGCCTGGGCACCGACCTCGGGATCCAGCAGCCACACACCGCGGGCGTGGAAGTGGTCCATCCCGCCGTCCCACGCGCCCCAGTCGATCGCCGTGACGTGGCAGTCGGGGCGCTGCCGCTTCCAGCTCGCCGCGAGCCGGCACAGCGCCTCGTTCGCCGCCGCGTAGTCCGCCTGGCCCGCATTGCCGAGCAGACCGGCGACGGACGTGAACAGCACCAGGTGGCGCAACGAATCGTTGCGTCTAGCACGTCGAGGACCGTGCGCAGACCAGTGAGCTTGGTCTGGAACACGCGGTGGATCTCATCGCCGGTCTTGTCCGTCAGGTACGCGTCGGCGAGCACCCCGGCGCCGTGCACCACGCCGGTGATCCGGTCCCGCAGCGGAGCCAGCGCGGTGCTGACGGCATCGGAGTCGGTGACGTCGACCGCGATGTAGTCGGCCTCGGCTCCTGCCCGGCGTACCGCTTCGATCGTCGCGCGGATTTCCCGCTGGGCGATCTGGTCGCGGTAGCGCCGCTCGACCTCGCGAGGTGTGGGGCGCTCGCCGCCTGCCGTGATGTCCTCGATCGCCGCCGCCTTGAGCTCGGAGTCGGTGACTCCTCGCGCCCAGGACGGCTCGTCTGCGAGTGCCGTGCGGCCCAGCAGGACGAACGCCGCCTCCGTGTGCTGCGCCAGCGCACGGACGCACAGCGCCGTGACTCCCCTGGCTCCCCCGGTGACGACCAGCGTGTCCCCGGCGTCGACGCCGATGTCCGGGACGTCGCCGCCGATCTCCTCGCGCTGCGCGACGGCGAACCGGAACTCGCCGGGCACGACCGTCCACCGGGCTCCGGCGACGTCAACGCCGACTTCGGCGGTGTCGGTGGCCGCGTCGGCGATTTCCCCGAGCAGCGCGGCCACGAAGTCGTCGCGGTCCACGTCCGGGTCGACGTCGAGTGCCCTGCAGAACACGCCGGTTGCCTCGCGGGCCAGCGTCTTGACCACACCGCCGACGCCACCGGCCAGCGCCTCCGCGGCGGGGCGCCCGCCCCGGAGTCCGACACCGCCGTCGAGCCGGGTCACCGTGACGAAGCCCGCCCTCGACCCCGCTTCGGCGGTTTCGGTGAGCGCGGCGTGCGCATGCTTGGCCACCAGGATCGTCTCCGCGACCTGCCGGACGCCGGCGTCCCACGTATCGCCGTCCAGCAGGCTCACGCACAGGTCCACGCGGCCCTGGAGGTGTTGTGCCAGAACACTTTCCAGTTCGGTGGTCTCGCCGTCGAACGCCGCCGGCGAACCGCTGAGGTCCACGCGGCGCACGGTCCAGCCGCGTGCCTGCAGCCCGCTGACGACCGCATCGGCGTCGCCGCCGCTGCGGTCGACCACCACGGCCACGGGCTCGGCGGCGTAGGCGTCACCGAGCAGATCACGTCCGGGAAACGGAACCAACTCCACCTTGTGCCGAGGTGTGGGGGCCGGGTCCTCGGCGGGCGCGGCCCCGTCCCTCAGCGGGTCGGCGCTTTTGGGTTCGCATCACCCACGTCGGCCACCAGGAAACCGGGGATCTGGTCCAGCGTCCGCAGCTCACCCAGCTGCTCCGGACCCACTACAGGCAACCCAGGAAACCGCTCCTGCAACACCCCCAAGATCTGCACCCGCTTGATCGAATCCACCCCCAGATCCGACTCCAGATCCATCCCCGGATCCACCATCTCCACCGGGTAACCCGTCTTCTCCGACACCACCTCCAACAACGCCGACCTCACCGAAGCCACATCGACCCCGCCCGAGGCGGGAACCGCTGCCTCCACGACCGGCTCGGGCTTCGATTCCTCCTGCACCGCAAGAGATCCGGGCGAGGCGGGCGCCGAAGCGGCCGGCTGCGGCTCGGGAGCGGCCGGGAGCTGTTCCGGTGCCGGCCGGGTGGTCAGCGCCCGCTGGGCGGGGGCCTGCACGGTGGTGGCTGCGGCGAACACCGCCGCCCGGGCGCCAATCGGATTGCCGGCATGTCTCTTCCTGCTCCCTCGGCTGGACACAACGCTTAGGGTTCCTAACAAAGGGTCTTGATGTGTCGGTAGCAGATGATGCAGGTGGCCAGGCCGAGGAACGCTTCGTGGATGTCGTCGCGGCGTTCCCAGCGGATGCGGAGGCGTCGCATGCCGTGGTACCAGGCGATTGTGCGCTCGACGA
>NZ_SMKW01000065.1 GCF_004348985.1 Saccharopolyspora elongata
CAGCCCGCGGTCATAGCGGCTGTGAACCCGCCGCGACCTACCGCCGCAGGACGGGCAGATGCCATCGTCGGCCTTGACACGTGCCCAGACCAGCACGCCTGCCCCGGACCGCTCGATCCGCTCGACCGTCACGCCGGCCAGGTGGGGCAGCAACGAGTCCAAACACTGGTGATCACACGCCGACCATGATCACAAAGACCCGAACAGCACCAGCCACCAGGCCGACAGTTGATCACGCAACCAGCGACAGAGCCACCCATCTGACACGCCCGTCCCAGACAACGTCGACAGGCAGCGCGCCACGAATGGACCACGTTCCTCAAAGCCCAGGCAAACGGTCTTCTCGCCACGGACTTCTTTCACATCGACACTATCGGGCTGCAGCGGCTATACGCCCTGTTCGTCATGGAGGTCCGCACCCGCACCGTTCACATCCTCGGCGTCACCGCCCACCCCACCGCCGCCTGGGCCACTCAACACGCCCGGCAGCTGCTGTGGCAGCTCGGCGACCGCGCCGCCACATTTACGCACCTCATCCGCGACCGCGACGCGAAGTTCACCGCCGCCTTCGACACAATCTTCGCCAGCGAAGGCATCACGGTCACGAAGATCCCGCCGCGCAGCCCCAACTGCAACCCGCACGCGGAACGATTCATACGCTCCGTCCGCGAAGAGTGCACCAACCGAGTGCTGATCTTCGACAGAGGTCACGCGGAGAAGATCCTCCAGGAATACGCCTGCCACTTCAACACCCATCGGCCCCACCAAGCCCGCGACCAGCGGGCACCCCTCGACGACCCGAACGTCATACCGCTGCCGACAGCTCGGATCGAACGCCGACAAGCCGTGGCGGGACTCATCAACGAGTACCGCCAAGCAGCCTGACGGCCCGACGAAACCCCAACTCACAACCAGCGAACCCTTTTTGAAGCACTACGGGCACCGTCGTGGTCTGGGTCGGCAAGAGAGACCGGGTCGACGCCTGGAACCAGCTCGACGCGGCCCGCATCGCCGCCCGCGAGCAGACCACCTTCCGCCAGCGGCTGGCGTTCGTGCGGAAGAACAATGCGTGGAGTGACTCATTCGGCACGCGCAATAGCTGGCAAGAAATCCTCTTCTACGATGTCCCGAAGGATGCCATCAACGGCATGACCAGCGGCGCGATAAAGTCCGGCATTGAGGTGGCCAGGGGCAACGGCCAGCCCGGCGACATGTGGAAGAGCGTGCTGCTGCAGGGAGCGATCGGCGCGGTGCGCGGCGGGGTCAATTCAGCGGCCAGCAACACCGCGTTCCCGAGGTCGGGTATCGGAGAAACGCTGTGGAAGACCGGGAGTAAAACCGCAGACATCCACGTGCGCTCGAACATCGAGACCAATACCTATGGAAAGGCATAGGCGGCGGCTGATCATGGGAAGGTTGTATCGCGGATGCCCCGTCGCCCCGGACTGGCGGGGCATCGCGATGCCAGGCGGGCAGCGCGAGAAGAATGTCAGTCGGGGTGTGCGGAGTGCGGTGGTCCGCATCATCTTGTGCCGACCCCGCCTGCGAGCGCAGGCGGGGTCGTCTGGAGTGAGCATCGCAGAGCGGTACCCCGCTTCGTCGGCATGATCCACCGGCAGCGGTTGGCTCGGCGGATTTCACCGAGCCGGGGTGTTCTAGATGGTCTCGAGGCGCCTATCCTGCGGTGCGCGGTGGAGCAGCCGGTAGTCCTTGCGCCGGACCCTTCGGGTGGCCAGCCAGAACTGCCACGTGAAGCCCGGCCAGATGGCTCGGTTGACGCCTGCCGCATCGTGGTAGAAGTTCGTGCAGCCACCCCGGGTCCAGACGCCCTTGACCAGCTTCTGCTGGATCGTTGTCTGGAACTCTTCCTGCACGTCGCGCCGAACATCGAGTGCCGCAGCGCCGCTATTGTCGACCAACTTGATCGCGTTCACCACGTACCTGGCTTGCGCTTCGAGCATCACGGTCACGGATGTATGGGTGACAGCGGTGTTGGGCCCGAGCAGGAAAAACATGTTCGGAAATCCAGCAACGGTGGTGCCGAGGTGAGCGCGCATGCCACCAGTCGCCCATTCCTCGGCTAAGAACCGCTTGTCGGTGCCGATGATGTGGAGGTAGTCCAACGCATCCGTGATGCGGAAGCCGGTCGCGTAGATGATCGCGTCGATCTCGCGCTCGACGCCGGACGCGTCCACCACCGAGTCGGCCCGAACGTCGGCCACGCTGTCGGTGACGAGCTCGACGTTGTCCCTCGCCAAGGCCGGGTAGTAGTCGTTGGAGAACAGTACCCGCTTGCAGCCCATGGTGTACTTGGGAGTCAGTTTCTCCCGCAGAGCGGAGTCTTTGATGTGCCGGGCGATGTGTTGCTTGGCGATCGACTCGGGCCCCTCCCACAGCTCCAAGCGCCCGTTGAACGCAAGCGCGCGCATCTCCCGGCGCCAGTAGATCGTGTTGCGGTAGATGCGCTGGGCACCGGGAATGTGTTTGAACAACGCCCGCAGCCAGCCGGGAACGTCTCGGTTGCGTTTGGGCAGCACCCAGTGGGGGGTGCGTTGGAAGACGTACAACTTGGCTGCGTCGGCCGCGATCGGTGGCACGAGCTGAATCCCTGATGCCCCGGTGCCGATGACAGCGACGCGCTTTCCGGCGAAGTCGAAGTCGTGGTTCCACTGCGAGGAATGCCAGACTTGGCCTTTGAAGGTTTCGAGCCCAGGAAGCTCGGGAAGCCGTGGGATGTGCAGTCCGCCGACTGCGGAGATCAGGAACTGGCAGAAGAGTTCTTCACCTGTCGTGGTGCTGAGCCGCCACCTGCATTGGTCCGGCTCCCAGGTCGCACCGGTCAAACCGACTCCGAATCGGATCTTGGATCTCAGCCGGTGCTTGTCCGCGATGTTGCTCAGGTAGGTGAAAATTTCGGACCGGGTGGCGAAATCACGTAGCCAGTCGGCTTTCTGCTCGTAGGACAGCGAATACAGGTGCGCCTCCACGTCGCACTCGCATCCGGGGTAGGAGTTGTCCCGCCACGTGCCGCCCACGTCATCGGCCTTTTCCAGGACGAGGTAGTTCCGGATGCCGGCCTTCTCCAGTTGGATGGCCTGTCCGAGTCCTCCGAATCCGGTGCCGACGATCACGGCCTTGAGGTATTGGTTCATGCGCTCCTCGCAGGGCCAACCCGCTCACACCGTCGCGGTTGCCTGTCCCGGTCGAATCTTTAACGTTCCGGGCGCGCTCTCGTCAAGAGACCGCCCGGCGGTGCGAACCAAAGGGCAAAAAACCATGCCTAATGAGACATCTCCGGAAGTGGGAACTACCGTTGCACGGCCGCATCGCGTAGCGGCTTCCGTACGCATCACGCACTCGCGCCACGTGGGGGTTTCGAAGGTGGCACGCCTGTGCTGTCGGCGTTCGGTCGCCCGTCCGCTGGATGGCCGGCCTAGCGGGTGGCGGGGTGGGGCAGAGCTCACCAACCTGCCGAAGTGTCCAGATTCTCGTCGTTAGCTTCTTGGGTCGCAAAATAGCCGAAAAGCCGATGAGATTACGGTGCCTGATGGTGTAGGCAGGAAACGCTGTCTGATCAGGCAGCGTCGGGGATGGTGATCTTCCGTCCGCCGCGCCGAGGTCCCTAGCATTTCGGTGTCGAGGTCGGATTGGGCCAGTTGTGGCGCAAGACCGTCCGCGTGGTGCGTCCAGGGCGGTGCCAGCACGAGCAGCTGGGCGCGGATCAAGTGAGTTCGCGGCCCGGCCGTAGACAGGGAGACTCGCCATGCATTTGGAAGTTGAGCCGGATCTGAACCCGGCCTCGAGCCTTGGTGCAGGCACGATTCTGTCGGCGTTCATCGATCTCCACGAGCGTGACATTAACCGCGAGCTCTTCGTGTTCGTCGACGACTACGGCCGCGACGTCGAGTCGATGACGGTGCGTAGGTTGGCTCACGACGCGCAGCGGGCCATGTCGCTGCTGGAAGCAGAGGGCGTCCGGCGTGGCGACCGGGCGTTGCTGGTGTACCTGCCATCGCTGCATTTCATCAGCGCGTTCCTCGGCTGCCTGGCGTGCGGAGTGATTCCAGTTCCGGTCGCACCGCCAAACCCGCTGAAACTCGCGCAGGAAACCGGGGCCTTGGCGGCTATCGCCACCAGCTCCGGTGCGCGTGTCGTGCTCACCCACGATGCCTACCAGGGGGCGATCGATGCGGCGTTGAGAGCACACCCACTGCCGCCCGAAGCGCCCAAAATGCCCGGGATTCCGTGGTTGGCCACCGATTCACGCCGCGGCGGCGAGGTGGACGTGGTCGAGCCGCGGCATTGGTACAATCCGGAAGATCCGGACGAGCCGGTCTTCCTGCAGTACACGTCCGGGTCGACCGGGTTCCCCAAAGGCGTGATCGTCAGCCATCGCAACATCAGCCACGAGTTGCAGTTCCTGGCCGCGGATTTGGCACTGGGCGACGACACGGTCGCCGTCACCTGGGTTCCGCACTTCCACGATCTCGGGCTGATCAGCTTCCTGCTGAACACCATCGCGGGGCACTCCGGGCGGACCTACGTGATGTCTCCGCTCAGCTTCCTGCAGCGGCCCTCGGTGTGGTTCGACGTCATGTCCCGGGTGCGCGCCACGCACACGTCGGCGCCGAATTTCGCCTACGACCTGATGATCCGGAAGACGACTCCGGAGCAGCGCGCAGATTGGGACCTCAGCTCTGTACGAGTTCTCGGTTCTTCTGGAGAAATGGTGCTCCCAGAAACCATGGAGCGGTTCTGGAACGCTTTCATGCTGACCGGACTGAACCCTGCGGTGTTCCACCCCGGTTACGGCATGGCCGAGCACACGTTGAGCTTGAGCATGGGAAGCGGTGGTCCGCTGTGGGTGGACAAGCGCGAGTTGGAGAAGGGCCGGGTGGAGCCGGTTGAAGCCGACTCCACCCAGGGTGCCGCCGGTTTCTACGGCAGCGGTTGGGTCACCAAGGAAGGTGCCAACGTTCGCATCGTCGATCCGGCCACCGGCAAACCGTGCGACCCCGGTCAGGTCGGGGAGATCTGGGTCGACTCGCCCACCAAGGCACTCGGGTACTGGGGCCTGCCGGACGAGACCCGCGAGACATTCCGTGCTCGCGTCGCCGACGACGATCCCCGCGAGTATCTGAGGACAGGTGATCTCGGGTTCTTTCGCAATGGAGAGTTGTTCGTCTCCGGTCGGCTCAAGGAACTGATCGTTATCCGGGGCGATAACTACTATCCGCAGGACATCGAGGAAACTGTTCGCGGGTGTCATCCGCTGATCCGCCCCGGCGGGGTCGCCGCGTTCTCGGTTCCCTCGGCAGGATCGGGCCAGGGCGAGCGTTTGATCATCTTCGTGGAAATGGTGGATGGCGCGCCTGTTGCCGACAATGACGAGGAAATCACCAGGACGGTTCGTCGCGCGATCAGGGAAGCCCACGGGATCGCATGCGACGAGGTGGTCGTGGGTGCGCCAGGACTGGTGCTCAAGACGACCAGCGGCAAGGTGCGCCGCGCCGCGTGCCGCACGCAGTACCTTCAGCGTTTAGAGGAGCACGCCCGATGAGTAGTGAACTTCTGGTCCCGGGGCTGCGCATCTGCACCGGGCCGGATGATCCCCGACTGCACGACGTCGACGCGGACTTCACCGCACTGCTCCGGAAATTCCAGACGGTGGTGACCTCAACCGGCAAACGCCTCTTCCACGGTGCAGGCGCTTGTGTGCGCGGGCATATCGAGTTCGTTGACGTCGCGGGGATCTCCGTGCACCCGTTCTTCGCGGCGGGCAAGCAATATCCGCTGATTGCCAGGTACAGCAACGGTGAATCGTCGGACGACATCGCCCCCGGAACCCGTGGTGCGTCGCTGTTGTGGTTGGATCCCGCTGGTTCCGGGGAGCCGCAGTTCAATCTGACGCTGAACACCGGTCGCGCACTTTTCGCCGGCAATGCCGCGGCCTTCGTGCGCTTTCTGCAGGGAAACGATCAGGACCGCCAGGACATGGTCCGGTCGAATCCGCGTGCCGGGAAACTGCTGTGGGAGCAGGTCCGCGATCCGGTCTCGTTCATGCGGTACCACTACCACTCGCAGGCGCCGCGCGTGCACGTGGACGCCACCGGGCGTCCTTGGCTGGCGCGTTATCGGCTCGTACCGGCGGAAGACAGGGCCGATTGCGGACAGCACGTCGCTGGCCATCGCCTTTTTCCGCCCGTGCCACCGGATTTCCTCGCCAGGGATCCCGCTGATCCGCGACCGCCGACTGCTCTCCGGGATGAGCTCGTCGAGCAGGTTTCGGACGGCGGATTCGGTGCACTGCTGCAAATCCAGCTGCATCCGGTGACCGACTCCTCAGACAGCAATCAGGCCGCGCTCGATCCATCGGTCGTGTGGACTGAGGGATACCACACGATCGCGCGAGTGCAGTTCGACGCCGTTGTCAACACCGAGACGGCGAAAGCCCTGGTGTTCGACCCTGCCCACGCCCCGGAAGGTCTTGGCATCGCGCTCGCCCGGTCGCCGCTTGAAGCGGCCTCGGTAAACCACGCCCGTGCCCTGATATACCGGAAGATGCACGCCGCGCGGACGGCGCTGGTTGAGGCAAGGGGCGCCCATGAACAAGTAACTGGGTCAAAGGGGCCGCTCGCCAAAACGGTCTGCGTCGTCGGTGCGGGCCCGAGCGGGCTGACTATCGCGCGTGAGTTGGAGCGCCTCGGGCACACCGTGGTGGTGTTGGAGCGCGAGCCGGTCGTCGGTGGTAAGGCTGTCTCGATCGACGTCGACGGGCGTGCCTACGATCTGGGCGCCCACATCTGCACACCGCGCTACGAGCGGTTTGCCGAATTAGCGGCAGAACTCGGTGTCGACACTGTGGAAGCCACAGCGACCTACGAATATGACGCCGACCGGTGGTTTCGCAGATCGCCGGGTGCATCTTTCTTCCGGAGATCGGAGTTCTCCCGGTACACGCAGCTGCGGGAGCAGGCCTTTCCAGGCATCGCGACAGCCGGCCTGGCGCACTCCGCAGTGTCGTTGTCGCAGTCGATATCGGAATGGGTGGTCGGCAACGATCTCCTGGGTATGACGGATTCGCTCGGATCCGGTTACACCGCTTCGGGATACGGCTATCCGAACGACGATGTCCCCGCGCTGTACTTTGTCAAACATGCCGAGATGACCGGCCTGGTTTCCCTTGGTCCGCAAACCACCGGCCATGCCGGGCCCTTCACGGTATCCGGCGGCTTCGGGAGGCTGTGGCAGCGGGTTGCCGACAGTCTTTCCGATGTGCGCACCGGTACGCGCATCACATCGATAGAGCGCGAATCCAGCGGCGTCGTCGTGCAAACCGATTCCGGTCCCGTACATGCGGATTCGCTCATCCTGTCCGTTCCACTCGACCAGGTCGTCGATGTGCTCGACGCCACCGCCGATGAGCGGGATATCGCGTCGAGGGTTCGTACGATCGACTACTACACCGTGCTTTGCCGGATTTCCGGACTGCCCAGAGCCGGCATGTATCTCGTGCGCTCCAAGGGGGCGGCACCGCAACCTGGCCACTGCGTCGCCTACCACAACCGGTATGATGACACGGACGTCTACACCTGCTATTCCTACGGGGCGCAAGGCCTGGACACCACGGACATCGTCCGGCAGCTTCGTGAAGATGTGGCCGCGATGGGTGGCCAGGTTACCGATGTGCTGGTCGCCAGACGATGGCCGTTCATGCCGCACTTCCGTGCCGCGGATCTCAAGGCCGGTGTTCTCGATCGCCTCGAGCGCATGCAAGGAGACCGGCAGACTTACCACGTCGGGAGTCTCCTGGGGTTCGAGTTGATCGAGACCAATGTGGCTTATGCCCAGGATCTCGCGCACCGCTACTTCGCAGCTCCAGTGGCCGACGACAGCCGCGAGCGAGGCCGGCGCGGCGCACCGCGATACCAGGTGCGCTCCGAAGCCGAGCTGTTGGAGTGGCTGACTCGGCAGCTCGCGGCCGATCTCGGCCGTCCCGTGGCCGAGATCGACCCACAGACCCCACTGGATGACTACGGGCTCGACTCGCTGACGGCCACCGGTCTGCAGGCCGAGCTATCCGACTGGCTGGGCTTCCGCGTCCCGCCAACGCTGTTGCTCGAACATCCCACACTGGAGACGGTGGCACGCCAACTCGTCACGCTGATGGACGGTGAGCACGCCGACACGCGTGAGGTGGAGCGGAAACCGATGTTGGCTGTTGCGCTGACTCCGCCACGGCCCTTCTTCTGCATCGGAGGCGCGGTCGGAGCAGCGCATCAGTTGCAGGCGCTCGCCGACGATCTGGGGCCAGGATACCCGTTCTACGGGCTTCAAGCCCCCGGGTATGACGGCGGCGAGCCGGCACTCGCGACCGTCGAGGAACTCGCCGACCGGTACATCGAGGACATCTACGCGGTCCAGCCGCGTGGTCCCTACGTCGTTGGTGGCTACTCGTTCGGTGGTCTGGTCGCGTACGAGATCGGCTGCCGGTTGCGGCGTGATGGGGCAGAGGTCGCCGAGGTGGTGGGGATCGACAGTTACCTTCCGCACGGTGGGCAGACCGCACCGGTTTGGGATGAGCGTGCCGCGCTGGAGGAGTTGGTGGCGGTGCACCGGGCGATGTCGGGAGCCCAATGGGATGCGTTGAGGGTGGATCCCGCACTGACGTCGGTCCAGTGCCGGGAGCTGGTCAGCAGGGAGCTTCGGATCATGGGCGCGGTCGCAGCCGATCGACTACTCGATCGGCTGTTGCCGGTGTTCCAGTCGAATCTGGAAGCCAACATCGCCTACCGGCCTCAGCCCTCTGATCTGTCGATGACGTTGCTTCGCGCTGTCGAACCTTTTCCGCCAGTGTTCGGCGAGGCGCGGCGACCAGCGATACCGGTGGGTGATCCCCACAACGGCTGGGCGTCGGTGCAGATGGCTCGACTGCGCGTGCATGAGGTGCCCGGCAACCACTTCACCATCATCGGCGGGGCTGACCTGCGCGGGTTGGCCGCGACCTTGCGGAAAGTGCTCGACGAGACGCTGCTGGAGAAGTGATGAAGATTTCCTCGACCACGGCACCCAGCGCCGTGCGGCCAGGATCGCAGGAGTCGCTTGCTGACCTGGTAGCAAGGATTCGTGAAGAAGTTCAGATCGTCGCGACGCCCGACAACGGAATCGGTGCCATCGTCGGCGACCCGCGCGGTCGGCGTGTGCTGGCCACCTTGCCGCCGCTGTACCCGGAATGGCTGGGTGACCGGTCCTTCAACGAGGTTCATGGCACGCGGTTTCCTTATGTCGCGGGCGAAATGGCGAACGGGATCGCAACCGCGGAGCTGGTGATCGCCATGGCACGAGCGGACATGCTCGGCTTCTTCGGCGCCGCCGGTATCCCCGTTCCCAAGGTGACGGCGACGGTGCAGAACCTCCGGAAAGCGTTGCCGGGACGCCAGAACTGGGGAGTGAACCTCATCCACGCACCACAGAATCCGGCGTGGGAGAGGCACCTGGTCGACATGCTCCTCCGCGAGCAGGTGCCCGCGGTTTCGGCGTCCGCGTTCATGGATCTGACTGCGACCGTGGTCCAGTTGGCAGCATCCGGACTGCGAACAGACCGCAGTGGTCGGATCGTCCGCGGGACACGGCTGTTCGCGAAGATTTCCCGCCCAGAGGTCGCGGAGAAGTTCCTCGCGCCGGCACCGCGGCGCCTGCTGGATGAGCTGGTCCTCAATGGCCGGATCACCGCCGACGAAGCCGAACTCGCCAAGCGCGTCCCCGTGGCCGAGGACATCACCGTGGAAGCGGACAGCGGTGGGCATACCGACAACCGGCCGCTTACATCGTTGCTGCCCCGGATCATGGAGCTGCGCGATGCGTTGAGCAACCACTTCCGGCATGGGCGCAACGTTCGGATCGGGGCTGCGGGTGGCCTCGGCACGCCCCACGGTGTCGCGTCGGCCCTTGCCGCCGGCGCGGCCTACGTGCTGACCGGGTCGGTGAACCAGACCTGCCTGGAGGCCGGGATCTCGGCGGAAGCGAAGGAAATGCTCGCAGCGGCCGACATCGCGGACGTGATGATGGCACCAGCCTCGGACATGTTCGAGCTCGGTGCCAAGGTGCAGGTGCTCCGCAAAGGCACCATGTTCGGCCCGCGTGCCAACCAGCTGTACCAGATCTACCGGCAGTATCGGTCGTTCGACGAAATGCCCGACCGGGAGGCCGAGAAGATCGAACGCACTGTGCTGGGCGCCACGATCGCGGACATCTGGGCGGAGACGCGGCGCTACTGGCTGGAACGAGATCCTGCCGAGCTTTCTCGCGCCGAGGCCGATCCGAAACACCGCATGGCGCTGGTGTGCCGCTGGTACCTGGGCAGGTCGAGCTGGTGGGCGATCCATGGCGAGACGCCGCGCCGCGCCGATTACCAGCTCTGGTGCGGGCCGGCAACGGGGGCGTTCAACCGCTGGGTGGCCGGCAGTTTCCTGGCAGATCCGGCGAACCGCGGTGTCGTGCAGGTAGCCCGCAATCTGCTGGAAGGTGCGGCTGTGGTGACCAGAGCCCACCAACTGCGCACCTACGGGGTGCCGGTGCCCGCGACGGCTTTCCGCTTCACGCCGCGCAGGCTGACATGAGAAGCCACTGACTCACGGGTCCTGATCTCGACGACCCCGATGAAACCGAAGGACAAGGCCATGCCCGAGGCGAGAGCGAGAACCATGCCGCCGGTCGCGATAGTCGGGGTCAGCGCGCTGCTGCCCGGTTCTTCCGATCCGGGCGGATTTTGGCGCACTGCTGTGGCGGGAGAAGACCAGGTCACCGACGTGCCCGCCACGCACTGGCTGGTCGAGGACCACTACGACCCGGATCCGGCGGCACCGGACAAGACCTATGCGCATCGCGGCGCGTTCCTCTCCCCGGTGCCCTTCGACCCGCTCGCTCACGGCATTCCCCCCAAGGTGATTGAAGCCACCGACACCAGTCAACTGCTTGCACTCGTGGCAGCCGAACAACTGCTCTCCGGTCTTACCGGCTTGTCGGGTGTGGATCGCGAGCGGGTGAGCGTAATCCTCGGTACGTCGTCGCTGGAACTGCTGACCACCATGGGCAGTCGCATCCAGCGGCCGGTGTGGCTGAAGGCGTTGCGGGAGAGCGGCATCGACGAAGACCAGGCGCAGGCGATCTGCGACCGAATCGCAGCCAACTACGTCCCGTGGCAGGAGGCGAGCCTGCCTGGCTTGCTCAGCAACGTCGTGGCCGGGCGGATCGCCAACAGGTTCGACCTGCACGGGAGCAACTACACCACGGACGCCGCGTGTGCGAGCTCGTTGGCTGCGTTGTCCAGCGGTGCAAACGAACTCGCCACGGGTCAAGCCGACTTGGTGATCACGGGCGGGGTGGACACGCTCAACGATCCGGTGATGTACACCTGCTTCAGCAAGACACCCGCGCTTTCTCCAACTGGCGATTGCCGTCCCTTCTCGGACCAAGCCGACGGCATGGTTCTCGGGGAAGGGATTGTCCTGTTCGCGATTCGCCGCCTCGAAGATGCCGAGCGCGACGGCGACCGGATTCACGCGGTCATCCGCGGCATCGGCACCGCCTCGGACGGGCGCGGCAGCTCCATCTACGCGCCGGTGCCCGAAGGACAGGCCAGGGCGCTGCGCCGGGCCTACGACGCAGCGGGCTACGGTCCGGAAACGGTGGAGCTCGTCGAGGCGCACGGCACTGGAACCGCCGCCGGGGACGCCGCCGAGTTCGCCGGGCTTCGAGCGGTGTTCGGTGAGGCCGGACGGTCCGACGCCCAGTGGTGCGCGCTCGGCTCGGTGAAGTCGCAGATCGGCCACACCAAGAACGCGGCGGGCGCTGCCGGCCTGCTCAAGGCCACGCTCGCATTGAGCCAAAAGGTATTGCCGCCGACGATCAAGGTCGACCGCCCCAATCCGGCACTCGGATTCGCCGACAGCCCGTTCTACCTGAACACCCAGGCGCGTCCGTGGATCAGCGATGGCAGCCAGCCGCGGCGCGCCGCTGTGTCCAGCTTCGGCTTCGGCGGAACAGATTTTCACATCACCTTGGAGGAGTACCGGCCCTCGCCGGGGTCGGAGAGCCGTGAGCCCGAGTTGACCAGGGTAGCCTCGTCCGAGCTGGTTCTGTTCTCGGCCGATTCCCCGCAGGCGCTGGTGAGCGCGTGCCGGGCAAGCTCAGGTGTCTCCCGCCCGCTGGCCACGATCGCGCGGGAGACGCAAGGCACGTTCGACCACACCGCCCAGTCCAAACTGGCAATCGTGGCGACCACCGACGCCGATCTGACCGCGAAGCTGGCAGAGGCCGCGGACCGCATCGAAGCAAATCCGGAAACGGCGTTGTCCGGCTCGCGAGGTGTCTACTATGCGCCTCGCCGTATCGATCCGGGCAAGCTGGGACTCCTGTTCTCCGGGCAGGGGAGCCAGTACGTCGGGATGGGCGCGGAGTTGGCGATGCTTCACCCGGCCGCCAGAAGTGCATGGGACTCGGCCGCTGGAATCTGCTTCGACGGTGTCGCGCTGCACCGCGTGGTGTTCCCGCCTCCCGTCTTCACCGACGACGAGCGGGCTCAGCAAGACCGCCGGCTGACCCGCACGGAGTGGGCACAGCCGGCTCTCGCTGTGCAAAGCCTCGCGCTGCTGGAAGTTCTGCGTACCTTGGGCGTCTCGCCGGATGCCGTTGCGGGGCACAGCTTCGGAGAGCTGGTTGCGTTGCACGTCGCTGGTTGTTACGACGCCGAGACGCTCATCAGGCTGGCACGTAAGCGCGGAGAACTGATGCGGGACGCCGCCACTGCACAAGGAGCTATGCTCGCGGTCGCGGGTTCCATCGATGACGTCCGCTCGATCGTTGCAGAACTCGACGACCAGCTGTGGGTCGCCAACCACAACGCCCCCAAGCAAGTCGTGGTATCCGGCACCAGCGAGGCAATCGATCGGCTGGTGAATTGGCTTGCCGAAGCTGGCCGAGCCGCCCGGAAACTGAACACAGCCGCCGCGTTCCACAGCCCGCTCATGGACACCGCCCGCGCACCGCTGCGGGAGTCCCTCGAGGCTGTGGAACTCCAGCCGCCGCGAATCGACGCGTACTCGAACGCGGAAGCCGATCGCTACCCGCCCGACCCGGACGCGATCCGGGACCGCCTCGCCGACCACCTTCAACGGCCGGTCCGGTTCGTCGACCAGATCGAGAATATGCACGCCAACGGTGTCCGCACGTTCGTCGAGGTCGGTGCGGGAGCGACCCTCACGAGGCTGACCAACGACATCCTGGCCGGACGCGAACACCTGTCGGTCAGCCTGGATCACGCCCGCACCGACGGGGTCACCGCCCTGCACGAAGGGCTGGCCCAGCTCGCCGTGCGCGGCATCCCCCTGAACTTCGAGGCACTGTGGTGCCCGTTCACGCCGATCGAGGAACCCCGAATGGACGAGAAACCCGGCATGACAGTGGACCTGCTCGGTGCGAACTACGGCAAACCGTATCCACCGCCCGGCGGTGCCCACGAACTCCCGCGACCCAACCCACCACAGCAAGCCGAAAGCACCCGCCCATTTCCCGAACCCGTGGACGGACCTGTCGTCCACGGACATCGACCTCCCCCCGATTGGATGCCAGGTGAGGGCCAGGGGCACCCTTCACCGAGCAACCTGGTCCGGGGTGGCTCTCACCTCGTTTCGGACCCCTGGCTGGACGCGTTGCGGGAGACGCAGCGGCAGGCGAGCGAAGCGCATGCCACCTACCAGCGCGTGATGGCCGAGACGCACCTGGCGTTCCTCCGCATGTCCGAAGCGGCTCTCGGCGGGTTGTCTTCCGGCGGCGTGCCGCAAGCAGCGTCCGGTGGGTTGTCTCCCGCTAGCGTGCCCGAAGCGGCTGCCGTGCAGCCCGCTGTTGCCCCGTGGGACCATGCCGGCTACGCCCTGCCCCAAGTGTCATCGGCTCCACCGGAACCCGTGGGTGTCCAGGTTCCCGCTTCTGATTCCGTCACGCCGTCATACGACGCATACCGGGATTCGGTTGAGAACCCGGCTGCCCAGCCGGATTCCAGCGGTGTTGATGTGGCGTTGTTGTTGGAGGTGGTGGCGGAGAAAACGGGTTATCCGTTGAGCGTGCTGGATGCGGGCATGGAGTTGGAGTCGGATCTGGGCATTGATTCAATCAAGCGGGTGGAGATTCTTTCGGCGGTGCGGGAGCGGGTTCGGAATCTGGCAGAGGTTGATCCGGCGTTGCTGGGAGCCGCCGGAACGCTCGGCGAGGTGGCTGAACTGCTAGGTGCCGGGGATAGCGGCGTGGTGAAGGTCGAAGCCGAACCTGCCGCGCCCCAGGAAGTAACATCGAGTTACAACCAAACCGAGTTGACGCGACAGGCCATTTCCACCCGGCGGGCACCGGCGGTCGGCTTCGCGCTGCCCGGGTTGATCGGCGCGTCGATAGCGATCACCGAGGACGGAACCGGCGTGGCCGAGCCTCTCGCGGCCGAACTCGTCGAGCACGGTGTGCGCGCGTTCGTCACCGCAGATGTACCGGCCGACACCGACGGCGTCATCTTCCTCGGGGGCCTGCGCTCCGGCTCGGCAGAGCAGGCCATCGCGGTCAACCGGGAGGCATTGCGGGTGGCTCGCGCGATGGTCGCTGGTCGTTCGGAAACACCCAGGGTTTTCGTTGCGGTGCAGGACACCGGTGGTGACTTCGGGCTGTCCGGCTGCGCACCGGAACGTGTGTGGGTCGGCGGGGTCGCGGCGCTGGCGCGTACCGCCGCGAAGGAATGGCCGGGGACGGCGGTCAAAGCGATCGACTGCGAGCGGGGTGGGCGCAGCGGCGCCGAGCTGGCGCGGGCAATCGCTCTTGAGCTGCTCACCGGTGGTGCGGTGACCGACGTGGGACTGACCGCTGACGGCGCCCGCACCGTGCTTCACCACGCCGAGGCGCCGTTCGGCGACTCGTGGACCGACGTGATCGGGCCGGATTCTGTGATCGTCATCAGCGGCGGAGCGCGCGGCGTGACCGCGATGGCGGCGCGAGCCCTCGCCGCCGCACGCAAACCCAAGGTCGTCCTGCTCGGCCGCACGGCCTTGGAGGAAGAGCCGTCTTACCTCTCTGGCGTGTCCGGCGAGGCAGCTGTGCGGGAGGCGGTGGCCGGGCACCTGCGGACCAGTGGTGAGTCAGCTGCACCGCAGCGGATCAGGTCCGAAGCCGCCAGAGTGCTTTCGTGCCGCGAAATCCGGGCGACGCTCGACGCGCTGGAATCCTGCGGTTCGCCGGCCCGCTATCTGCCCGTGGATGTCCGCGACAGCGCGGCGCTGAGCAAAGCCCTGGCGGGAGTGCGCGCGGAGTGGGGGCCGATCACTGGGCTCGTGCACGGTGCCGGGGTGCTGGCGGACAAGACCATCAAGGACAAGACCGACGAACAGCTCGACTACGTCTTCGGCACGAAGGTCGACGGCCTGCGAACCTTGCTCGACGTGACAGCCGAGGACCCCCTTGATCTCCTCTGCGTGTTCTCCTCGGTCGCAGCCTGCTACGGCAACGCGGGACAGAGCGACTACGCCATGGCCAACGAGGTCATCACCCAGATCGCCGCGGCAGAGCGCGCGAAACGCCCGGGATGCCTGGTCCGCACCATTGCGTGGGGCCCGTGGGACGGCGGGATGGTGGATGCGTCGCTGGCCGACCGCTTGCGGGCCTCCGGAGTCCAGCTGATCCCGATCGAAGCAGGGGCGAAAGCCTTCGTCGATGAGGTACTGGGTGCGCGCGAACCTGTGCAGGTCGTGGTTGCCGCGGGCACCTTCCCGAAAGCCGAGCCCAGTGCAGCCGGAGAGATCGTGGTCACCGACCGGTCGCATCCGTATCTGGCGGACCATTCCGTTGCCGGAACGACGGTGGTGCCGGTCGCGATGGTGCTGGAGTGGTTCACCGCCGCGGCGCACCTGTCCGGGACGTGTGAAACCGCTGCGCTTCGCGACCTCGACGTACTCCGCAAGATCACCCTTGACCACTTCGCCGGAGACGGCGATGTCGTGCGCATCACCTGTGCGCCGGGCGGATCCCTGGTCCTGCATGGTACGGGGGAGTTGCCGCATTACCGAGCACAACTGGGCTTCCGAGAGACCGCAGTTTCAATTGAAACAACTGAAACTGCGGTCGACGCACCGCGCCGATGGGACGTCCCGGCGGGCCTGGACGCCTTCGGCGACAGGCCGATCTACGACGGCTACCTGCTGTTTCACGGTCCGGCGTTCCAGGCCCTCCGCGGCGTCGACGGGGTTTCCGCGGCCGGAGCAGTTGGGACGGTTGTCGGCGCGCGTGCGCTGGGCTGGCCGGATGAGCACCGTCACACCGACCCGGCGGCGGTGGACGGCGGTATCCAGTTGGCGACTTTGTGGGCTGAGCGGGCACTGGGGACCGCCGCGCTACCCATGGGCGTCGGCGAATTCCGGCTGCATCGTCCGGGAATGCTGGATGGTGCGGGCACGAGCATCATCCGAGCGGGAGAGGTGCACAGCGCTCATGCTGAGTGCGATCTCCAGCTCTGCGCCGCCGATGGCACACCCGTCGCCGAGCTTCACCGGCTTCGCTTGGTGGCCCGCCCCGATGGCGCCCCGAGCGGGAGGTGACGGGCGTGTTCGAGCCGATAGCCATCGTTGGTCGTGGGTGCGTACTACCGGGCGCACTTGACCCGGATGCGTTCTGGGACAACATCATCGAAGGCCATGTCAGCCTCACCAGGGTTCCCGAAGGCCGCTGGAGACTGCCCGCCGGCGACGTGCCGCTTGACATCCGCAGCGACGTCGGCGGTTATGTCTCCGGCTTCGCCGATGTCTTCGATCCTGATGGTTTGCAGGTCGATGCCGCGCGGATCGACGTGCTGGACGAGTCGTATCGCTGGGTACTGCACGGTGCACGTCAAGCACTGGGGGAAGCAGGCATCAACCAGCCCCACGAACGCGCCGGACTGGTGCTCGGCAATCTGTCGCTGCCTACGGATGGCATGGTGCGTTTTGCCGAGAGCGTGTGGTTGTCCGACCAGACGCCTGCTGTCCGGGCGGTTTTGTCCGGCCTGCTCGATGGGCCCGAGCCCAGCGCGCTGAACCGGTTTTCCTCCGGTATCCCGGCGCATTTCGCGGCGGCCGCGCTCGGCTTGGGTGCGGGCGCGTTCGCGTTGGACGCGGCGTGCGCATCGTCGCTCTACGCGATGAAGTTGGCGTGCGATCGCCTGCACGATGGCACGGCGGATCTCATGGTGGCGGGCGCGGTCAACCGGACCGACGATCTCGCGATCCACCAGGCGTTCAGTGCGCTGTCCGCGCTGAGCCCCACTGGACGCAGCCGTCCCTTCCACCGCGACGCCGACGGCCTGGTCCCGGCCGAAGGTGCGGCCTTCGTCGCCCTGATGAGGTTGTCCGACGCACTCGCCGCGGGCGTTCGGATTCGTGGCGTGATTCGCGGGGTCGGACTGTCCAACGACGGACGGTCGAAAGGCATCCTGGTGCCCACCGAGGAGGGCCAGGTTCGCGCGCTCCAGCAGGCCTATACCGACGCTGAGATCTCGCCCGAGTCGGTGTCGCTTCTCGAGTGCCACGCGACCGGCACCAGCCTCGGCGATGCGGTCGAGGTTCGCAGCACATCGCGGGCCTTCGCCGGGGCGCGGGATCTGCCGATCGGTTCGGCGAAGTCGAACACCGGCCACCTCATCACGGCCGCGGGAGCCGCCGGTGTGCTGAAGGTGCTTGCCGCGATGGACGCCGGCATTCGCCCTCCAACGCTCGGAGCCGACGAGCCGATCGAGGCGCTGCGCGACACCCCATTGCGCCTGCTGCACGAAGCCGAAGCATGGGAAGGCCACCGCCGCGCCGGGATCAGCGCGTTCGGCTTCGGCGGCAACAATGCCCACCTGGTCCTCGAACAATGGACAGGTGACAACGTGGTCGTAAGTGCGAAAACCGCCCCCCACCGGTCTTCGCACTCACGACCCGATGAGGTCGCGATCGTGGGTATCGGCGCGCGAGTCGCCGACTGCGCGGACTCCGACGAGTTCCGCGATGCGCTACTGCGTGGAACCCCCCGCCTGGGCCGTGCCGTCGACTACGCGGTCGCTGTCCCGGAACTTCGCGTGCCACCGGCGGACCTGCAGAAGTCGCTGGGCCAGCAGGTGTCGATTCTGGAGGCCGCCCGCGAGGCGGTGCGCGATGTCAGTCTGGTTCGTGATCGGACGATGGTGCTGATCGGCATGGGTTGCGATGTCGAGGTGGCCCGCTATCCGACCCGCACACGCGTGGCGAGCAACCTCGGCGAATCGGAGCAGCGCGAGCAGTATCCGAACGCTTTCGCGCCGGTCCTCGACGCTCCCGCGGTCGTCGGCACGATGCCGAACGCCGTGGCGAACCGGATCAATGCCCAGTTGGACTTGGCCGGGCCGAGCTTCACCGTCTCGGCGGAGGAAGCATCCGGTTTGGTGGCGCTCGAAATCGGCGAGCGAGCCTTGCGCTCGCGGGAGGCCGATGCGGTGTTGGTCGGTGCCGTCGACCTCTCCCACGAGCAGGTGCACCGCAAAGCCCTCGCAGACCTGAACATCGACGTTCCACCCGGCGATGCGGCCGTCGTGCTGATCCTCAAACGCCTAGACGACGCGCGCCGGGACGGCGACGACGTACTCGCCGTCCTCACCGACCCCCAACCGGACGTTGGCCTCGTCGTGGGTGACGGTGCAATTTCAATGGAAATTAGGGATCCGATTTCCATTGAAATTGCGAACCAGCAGAATCAGGTGGCTCATAGCTCCAGAGAAACCTTCGACCCCGCCGAGATTTTCGGGGTGCCGCATGCAGCCAAGGGGCTGCTTGCCGTGGCGTGCGCCGCCGTGGCCGTGCGGCATGGGGCGATACCGCGTGTCGACCGGCCGGCCGATCCGTCCGTTGACCGTCGGAGCGCGGCTGTGGCGGTGTCGACGCTGGGGGCGCGGGAGCGACATCTCGGACTCCGGGCTGACTCCGTGGATTCGTGGATCGCCGATGGTGCTGGCAGATTGCACGTGTTTTCCGGCGCCGATGCAGCTACTGCCCTCGCTGCCGCGCGGGCAGGCCGGGAAACCGACACGGGACCGGCGCGACTGGTCGTCCGGGCAGCCGACCATACTCAGCTAAACGATCGGATCGGGGCCGCCGAACGTTGGCTGGCCGGGCAGGGCCTCCAGCCGGAAGGGGTGGCGTTCCGGCCCAAACCCATTTTGGGCGAAACAGCATTCGTGTTCTCCAATGGTTCAGCCAGCTACCCGCGGATGGGGCGAGAGGTCATGCTCGCGCTGCCGGATATCCGGCAACGAGTTGAACAGCGTTGTGGCTCGCTGACCGAACTGATCGGATGGGCGTTTGCCGGGACGGCACCTCGCGCGTTGGACCAGATTTGGGGTGCCTCAGTACTCGGTCAGCTGCACACGGAGATCACGCGGGGCTTGCTCGGCGTGAAACCCACCGCGATCATCGGCTATTCCTCGGGGGAATCCAGCGCCTTGGTCGCGATGGGCGCATGGCGCGACGTACCGCGGCTGGTTGCGGAGGTCGAGGACTCCGTGGTGTTGACCAGCGCGCTCGCCGGGGAGTTCGCCGCTGTTCGCCGGGCGTGGCGGCGGAATGGCGTTACGGGCGAGAAATGGGCCGCCTACATCGTCAGCGCATCAGCGGAAGCCGTCCGCGAGGCCGTCGCCGGCGAACCCGCCGTGCACCTGATGGCGATGAACGCGCCCGGGGTGAGTGTTCTAGGCGGTGAATCCGAAGGCTGCCAGCGTGTGCTGCGGCGGCTGGGACAACCGAACGCACTGCCGCTCGACTACGACATCGCCGCGCACGTCCCGGAGGTCGACGAGGTACGGAACCAGTATTGGGAGCTGCACCGCAGGCCCACCTTCGACCTGCCGGACATGCGCTTTTACTCCTGCGCCACCACGGAGCCGTACGTGGTGACCGAGCAGAATGCCGCCGATGCCGTGACCGCGCAGGCGGTCGGCACAATCGATTTCATCGGGACCGTCGAGCGGGCGTGGCGGGACGGGGTCCGGGTGTTCATCGAGCACGGGCCGCGCGGACTGTGCACGGGATGGATTCAACGCATTCTCGGCGACCGCGAACATGTGGCCGTAGCGCTGGATTCGGCTGACGGCCGGAGCCTGCGCCAGCTCACCCGCGCGGTCGCGGAATTGGTCGCAGCGGGTGTCATCATCGACCACGAACGGCTTTTCGGTGCGCTGGCGACCGGTCGGCCCGCGCCACGCCCCGTGGTCAAGACGTTCGTCACCGCGGCGCATCCTCCGCCGATCGTGCTACCGGAACCGCACCCGGAGCAGCGAATGCAGCCGGCACCGGTGCTTCCTCCCGTGGGCGAGCTGCTGGCACCGGTCCCGGATCCGGCCGGTGAGCCGCTACTGCCAATCCAGACTCCGGCACCCGTCCAGACTACGGTCGAGAGGAAAACACTCCACGCGGACGGCGAATGGCACCGCATCGTCGCCTCGACGCACCAGGAGTTCCTCGAAAGCCATGCCCAGGTACATCAGCAGTACCTCGCCCTGCTCGAGAAATCACGCATGGTCCTGATGAGCCGGCCCGGTACGCCCGGTCTGGGCGAGGTGCAGGACACCGTTGACCAGGTACGTTGGTCAGAGGCGGCCTTCACCCAGCACCCAACCGGGCAGTTGAGCGGCCCGATCTTCGGTCGGGAGCAGCTTGTGCAGTTGGCGAGTGGCCGGATTTCGGAGGTGTTCGGGCCGGAGTTC
Source organism: Saccharopolyspora elongata (assembly GCF_004348985.1). Lineage (GTDB taxonomy): Bacteria > Actinomycetota > Actinomycetes > Mycobacteriales > Pseudonocardiaceae > Saccharopolyspora > Saccharopolyspora elongata. The sequence goes on from NZ_SMKW01000065.1 coordinate 20,777, forward strand.
CGGGTACAGGACGGGTTTCGGCGTCAGGTCCGGATGCCCCAGCCTCCGATGCTGCTGGCCGACCGGGTGACCGGGCTCGATGCGCCGCGCGGGCGGTTGGGGACCGGCACTATCTGGACCCAGACCGACGTGACCGCCGATGCGTGGTATCTCGATCCGACCGGGCGCATGCCAGCCGGGCTGATGATCGAGGCAGGACAGGCAGACTTGCTCCTGATCAGCTGGATGGGGGTGGATCTGCTCAACCGCGGCGAACGCGTGTACCGGCTGCTGGGCTGCGAGCTGACTTTTCACGGCAGCCCACCCGCGCCCGGTGAGATGCTCGACTTCGACATCCACATCGACGCGCACGGCGACCACGGTGGCACGCGCCTTTTCTTCTTTCACTACGACTGCCGGGTCGACGGCGAACTCAGGCTGAGCGTGCGCGGCGGCCAGGCGGGGTTCTTCAGCGACCACGAGCTTGCCGACACCAGCGGCGTCCTGTGGGATCCGGCCGGCGAGACCCCGGAACCCGCTCGATGGCTCGATGAACCTCAGGTGGTGTCCTCGGCGCGCAGCTTCTCAGCCGAGCAGGTCGCCGCATTCGCGGCGGGGCGGCCGGACGACTGCTTCGGCCCGGAATGGCTGTGCACCCAGGCGCACGTCCGCACCCCGCGCATCGCCGGCGGAAAGATGCTGCTGCTGCGCGAGGTCACCGAGTTCGATCCGGCTGGCGGTCCGTGGAAACGCGGTTATCTGCGGGCGGAAACACCGGTCTCCGCCGATGACTGGTTCTTCGAAGGCCACTTCAAGGACGACCCGTGCATGCCCGGAACCCTGATGTACGAAGGCTGCCTGCAGGCAATGGCCTTCTACCTTGCGGCACTCGGGCACACCGTGGACGCCGATGGTTGGCGGTTCGAGCCGGTGACCGGCGTACCGGTGGCCATGCGCTGTCGTGGCCAGGTGACCCCGGACAGCCGGTCGATCACCTACGAAGTTTTCGTCACCGAAGTTTCGGCGGGTCCGGTGCCGACGCTGACCGCCGACGTGCTGTGCACGGTGGACGGGGTCAAGGCGTTCCACGCGAGACGAGTCGGGCTGCGCCTGGTGCCGGATTGGCCGCTGGCAACCTTGGTCCCCGTTCAGGATGCCGAAGTTGGCAGCGGCATCTTCGGCCGTTCCGGGCTTCTCGCATCGGCCTGGGGCAAGCCGACCGATGCGTTCGGCCCCGCGTTCGCCCCGTTCGATGGCGTCCGTCGTTCGGCGCGGTTGCCGGGGCCGCCGTACCACTTCATCTCGCGGATCGTCTCGGTCGACGCGCCGCAGGGCGCGATGACCGCAGGCGGTCACGCCGTCGCCGAATACGATCTGCCGGCGGATGCCTGGTACTGGGCGGAGAACGGGTACCCGGTGATGCCGTTGGCGGTGTTGATGGAAGTGGCGCTGCAGCCATGCGGGTGGTTCGCCTCCTACGCGGGATGCACACTGTCGTCCGAAGAGGACCTTCTTTTCCGCAATCTGGACGGCAGCGCCACTATTCTCGGCGAGGTGGACCAGTCGGTGCAGACGCTACGCACGACGGTCACCCTGCTGGACATTTCCCGGTATTCCGGCACGATCATCGTCTCCTTCGCTGTGGACGTAGAGGCCGATGGGCAACGGTTGCTGCATGCTTCGAGCGTGTTCGGGTTCTTTCCCGCACGGGCATTCGCCGAGCAAATAGGCCTGCCCTCCACAAGTGGCGAGCGACTTTCCGGCGACTCATGTCGAGAGCTGCTTCCCTGCGACGGGCACGGCTCGCTGAGACTGGCTGGTCCGATGTTGCTGGTGCTGGATCGCATCACCGGGTACTGGCCCGACGGCGGCAAGGCCGGGCTCGGCCGAGTGGTGGCGGAGAAGGACATCCGGCCCGGCGAGTGGTATTTCAAGGCCCACTTCTTCCAGGACCCCGTGCAACCGGGCTCGCTGGGGGTGGAAGCGATGTGCCAGCTGCTGAGGTTCTACATGATCGACCGTGGGCTGGGCGACGGCCTGACCGACCCGCGGTTTTCGTTGGTGACCGATCGGCCGCTGACCTGGAAGTACCGGGGACAGGTCACGCCGGCCAACCAAACAGCGACAGTCGAGTTGGACGTGCTGGAAATCGGCGAGGGCCCCGACGGCCGCTTCGCGGTGGCCGACGCTTCGCTGTGGGTCGACGGCGCTCGCATCTACCACGTACCGGAACTCGCGCTGCGCGTGGTTGAGCAGAACCCGTGAGTTCTTTGGGGCATTGCTGGTCGGCTCCGAGCCTTGGGTTCGTCAGCGAGATCGATGCCCTTTCTCATCTGACGGTCGGGTAGAAGGGGCACACTTGCCAGGCTTTCCGCAGCTGGATACCAGTTGCACTGGCAGTGTTGGCTTGGCTTGGCTTGGCGTTGCGTGTGCGACTTCGAATGCGCGCGCGACGAGCCGTGGTGAGGGGCGATGCTTAGCCGGGGACGTTGGTTCGTAATAATGGACCCACGGTGGGTTGGTGAGGCCGCGGAGGAGGTTCCATTGATCTATTCGGTCGTCAGCGTGTGGCCGTCGCAGAAGAACTGGTGCGTTGGCCGTTTCCTCGCCGGTCCGGACTATGTTCCTGCTGAGAATGATTCGCTGAGCGATGTGGTGGATGCCACCAAGCTGCGTTTCCTGATGGATAAAGGCCCGGACGGGGCCAAGTATCTTCGGGCGTTCTTCCGGGATACGCGGTTCGGGTTGTCATGAACGGCGCCGGGCACCCGCAGGTGGTGCGATCGCCGGATGAAGCTGCGTATGTGCTTGTGGCCATGGCGGAATCACCCAAGCGGCGTGTTTCCTCGCTGGTGTGGTGGCGTGTTGCTGTTGCGGAACTGATCGAGCTGACTTGCAACGAAAACCAGGTGTTGTTCAACCCGGGCAGTGCGGCATCGGTATGTGTGGCAGGTGACGCCGTCCGGGATGCGTACGAACTCGCCGAGCAGAAAATTGTTGCGGTGTATGAAGAATTACTCGGTGAATACCAAGGTCGTTGTGTCCTGGTGTGGGATATAGAAGAGGATGATTCCTGGGAGCGGCAGTTGCCGCTGATGTTCCGGTGAAGTCGAGGGTTGCTTGGCCGGATCGGCCGAGCTTCCCCCGAGACTGCCCAGTCGCTGGGTTTTCTTGGGGTGGGCGGGTGTGATGTTTTTCGTCGATCATGGTGCCGGAGGAGGTGAGGCGGCTTTTCCAGGTGCTGACCGGTGAGGATATGACGGATGCGGATGAGGGTGTGTTGTTCGCGGTGGATCAGCCGGGTCTGCGAGGTTCCCGTCGGGCTCATGGCCGCACTCTAGAAGTCCACGAACGTCCCCGAACGAGTGCGTGCGGTCAGCCCTGGCCGACGGCATCGTGCTCGGCCAGCAGGGTCTCCAGCCGGTCGAGCACGTCGGCGATACCGTCCGGGGAGCGCCGCAGCCCCGCCAGCAGACCGCGGACGATCTCCGGAGTGCCGATCAGGCTGCGCCAATCCTCTCCGGTGGCGCGGTGCTCGAGCGTGAACACCGAATACCGCTGGTCGCGGTCCAGGGGCACGCCCGCGTCGTGTCCCACGGAGGTCGCCAGCGCGGTCACACCAGCAGCTGGTGCATCTCACGCACGTTCTCCCGCATCCCGGCCACGGCCTGGTCCCACTCGGCCTGCGCGGCCTGGTAGGCGTCAGCGGCCTCGCCACTCCACGAAACGAGTAGCCGAGCGACCACAGCTTCGAGGTCGATCTCGTCGACCGCGTGCCGCAACGCCTCTTCACCGGCCTCCAGAGCGCGGAAATCCACCGCGATCTGTTCCACGCCGAAACCCCCAGAACCAATCTGCCATGCCTTGGTCAACCAGCGGCTGAGCCTCACACAGCAGGAACAGTCGCGACAACCGATTCGATCAAGTTCACACTCGGATCCACCCGACAAGACCAACGAGGTCGCACGTGACTACCGATCAACGATCGCTGGCCGGCGCTCGTCAGAGGCGCCTGTAGCTACGCGCGTCTGCTTCTTCGATGGTTGGATTTTGGAATGCTCGAACCCGCCTCTGAGGGCACCACCGACGGACGCTGCGGGTGAAGGGTGCGGGGGCGCGTTCGTTCAGACAAGCGGTTCCGCGCATCCTCGTCTCCGCCGGTACCGGCGGGCGTAGGTCAGCGGACGGGCCGAGCCGGGCAGCAGCCACGCGACCGGGGTGAGCGCCCTGCGTCGAAGCCTGCACCGTTGCGACGCGGGGCATGATCGTCAAACACCGCGCCGCCATCGACGCCGCGCTGGAACACGGCCTGTCTCAAGGACTGATCGAGTCCACCAACACCAAAATCCGCCTACTCACCCGCATCGCATTCGGATTCCGCAGCCCCGAAGCACTCATCGCACTAGCCATGCTCGCCCTCGGCAGCCACCCACCCACACTCCCCAGACGAGCATGACACCCCACGGATACGTCAGTAGAGCCCAATTTGTTGGCAACCGGGTCTCGTGCAGTTCGGTGACGTTGGATTCTCGGACTGCTCTGCGCGCGAGGTGGTCAACCGTTCGGTGCCCTGATGGTGCGCAGTTGCGGGGACAGCTGCTCGGATGCGATGGCGTCCGGGCCGTCTCGTTCGATCCGGGTGGCAAGGTCGGTGGCGTAGTGGGTGAGCTGCTCCGCGGCCACCGAGTACGGGGGCTGCTGGATGTAGGGCTGGATGTGGTCGTGCGCCCGGCGAAGTAGTGCCGCAGCGCCAGTACCGTTGCCTCGACGCAGGTGAGTGAGGCCCTGTGGGGTTCCAGAAGTCGGCTGGAGGCGCTGATCAGCAGCTTTAAGCTGCGCGCTCATACTCGTTGATCAGGCCACCCAGCACAGGTCGGGTCTTGATCCGCTCATGGCTGAGGTTCGCGACGGGGTGGCGTGGTCGTGGTGGGCGGAGTTCGCGGGCGCGGTGTGGTCGGTGGCCGTTGTAGTGCCGGACGTACTCCGTGAGTACCGCACGAAGATGCCGTTCACCGAAGATCAGCAGGCGGTCGGTGAGTTCGGCTCGGATAGTGCGCACGAACCGTTCGGCGAAGCAGTTCGCCCGTGGGCAGCGCGGAGGAGTCTTTACTACCTGTATGCCGACATCGGCGAGGATTGCATCGAACGAAGCGGTGAACTGGCCGGCCCGGTCCCTTACGAGGTATCGGAATTCGGTGATGCCATCGCCGAGGTCCATCAGCAGGTGGCGGGCCTGCTGAGTGGTCCACGCCCCGTCTGGGTTGGTGGTCGTGCGCAGCATGTGTACGTACCGGCTGCCGACTTCCATCACGAAGAATACGTAGATCCGTTTGAGGGTGACCGCGCAGTCCACGTGGAAGAAGTCGCATGCCAGCATGGTTGACGCCTGGGTGCGCAGGAACTGCCGCCAGGTCGTATCCGTGCACCGGAGTGGCGCCGGTGGGATGCGCAATCCTTTGAGAACGCGGCGGATCGTCGAGGCAGCCACTCGATAGCCGAGCTTGAGCAGTTCGCCCTGGATCCTCTTGTATCCCCAGATGTGATTCTCCCTGGCCATGCGCTCGATCAACACGGCGATAGAGTCATCGACGGGCGGACGTCCGGTGTGGTTCGGGTACGTCCACTTCCTGGCTACCAAGCGACGATGCCAGCGCAGGACCGTGCCTGGGGTGATCAATCGATGCGCGCGAAGCGCTTTCGGCAGCAACCGGTTTAGCGCGGCGAAGATCGCCCGGTCGGCCCAGTTCATCCGGGGTTTCGGGTTGGCTCTGCGCAGTACGGACACCTCGTGGCGCAGCACCAGGATTTCGACGTCCTTGGACGCCGACGAGCGGCCGAGCAGCGACAACCAGCCCCCAGTGCGCACGAAGATCAGGTAAAGCAGACGCAGCGACATGACCTGCGATCATGCCCTGCTCGCCGGTGACGCCGAAAGGTACAGGTCGCAGCACGTGAACCGACTTGTGGAACCCCACAGGCGGTCACCACCGAGGGCACCCGCGACATCCTCGGCCTGTGGGCCGGCGACGGCGGCGAGGGCGCCAAAGACTGGCTGGCGCATTTGACGGAGCTGAAAAACCGTGGCGTGCAAGACGTTCTGATGGTCGTCTGCGACGGTCTGCGAGGGCTACCGGAGGCGATCGGGACGGTGTGGCCGCAGGCGGTGACCCAGACCTGCGTGGTGCATTTGATCCGCAACAGTTTCCAGTACGCGGCCCGGCAACACTGGGACAAGATCGCCAAAGCCGTCAAGCCGGTCTACACCGCGCCGACCGAAGCCGTCGCCATGGAAAGGTTTCTGGAGTTCAGCGAGGACTGGGGTGGCAAGTATCCGGCGATCGTCAGACTGTGGGAGAACGCCTGGTCGGAGTTCGTCCCGTTCTTGTCCTTCGATACCGAGATCTGGCGGGTCATCTGCTCGACCAACGCTATCGAGAGTGTCAACGCCCGCATCCGCCGGGCGGTCAAGGCCCGCGGGCATTTTCCCAACGAGCAGGCCGCACTCAAATGCGTCTACGTGGCCATCATGTCGCTGGATCCCACCGGGGCCGGCCGTAAACGCTGGACCTCCCGGTGGAAGGTGGCGTTGAACGCGTTCGAGATCGCCTTCGACGGACGCCTGTCCGTAGGAAGAAAGTAACCACATCAACGCGATCCACCGTTAACTTGGCTCTGCCGCACTTTCGGTGGTGCTGTCGGTCGTGCGTGCGGGGTTTGTCATGATCAAGTGTGCTTGATGTGAAAGCCCTTGCCAGCGTGGTGTTTTCGGGTTTAGCGGCGTTGGTGATCGAGGGTGTGGAGGACGCCGGTGAGGTGATCGTGGTGCGGGCGGCGACGCGGGGCGGTGCGGTGGAATGCCCGGGGTGTGCGACTCCGACGACGCGGCTGCACGCCTATCACCAGCGGACCCCGGCCGATGTGCCTCTCGATGGTCGTCGGGTGCTGCTGCGGGTGCGTATCCGACGAATGCGCTGCGATGTCGCGGACTGTACGTGGCGGACGTTCCGGGAACAGGTTCCTGGCCTGCTGCAGCGGTATCAGCGGCGCACGATCAGGTTGACCGAGCAGATCCGGGTCACGGTGCGGGAACTCGCCGGCCGCGCCTCGGCCCGGCTACTGCCGGCCCTGGGCATGGACGTTGGCCGGGACACCGCACTGCGCACCTTGCTGGGCATCCCGCTGCCGGCGCTGCGGGTGCCGCGGGTGCTAGGTATTGATGATTTCGCGCTGCGCAGGGGTCAGGACTACGCCACCGTGCTCATCGACGCCGACACCGGCCGGAGGGTCGACGTGTTGCCCGGCCGGGGTGCGAAGGTCGTCACCGAGTGGCTGCGGGCCCATCCCGGGGTCGAGGTCGTCTGCCGGGACGGATCGACCACCTACGCGCAGGCCGTGCGCGACGCACTGCCCGGCGCGGTGCAGGTAGCCGACCGGTGGCAGTGCGCCATGAGGCGCCTGGTTGTATCCCCGGCTCAGCCGGGAGGAACTTGGAGGGAGGTTCTTGGGTCCGATGGCTTACCTGGAGCCGAAAGGCGAAGGGGACAACAGCATGCCATTGAAGCGACGGCCGTGCTCAGGCGTTGGAGGCGGCGCGTTGTGGGACCCGCGTGATATGGCGAAAGCTGGATTGTCTGAATCCCAATTCCCAGTTGATGGAAGGTCGCATCCGTCGGAAATGACGTCCGAAGCCGACGCCGTGCTCTGCTCCGGTTTGGTGCCATGGCCGGGGCAACCTCCGGAGCACGGAACGATGTCCAATGAGGACATTGAAGGGGATGAGTGGGACGCCTACGTCACGCTGTCATGTACGGCCAGGGCGAACATGGGATCGCCTACGGGACGCGAGTCCTATGGCGACGGAGGTCTGGTAGTAGTCGCCGGAGTCACGCCCGGCCAAGGCGGACGGGAAGGCCGTCCACAGGGCGAAGCAGACCAGGTGATCGGACACTCAACGACCGGGAGGTATGCGTAATGCAGAGCGCCGAAACGGTGCTGGGTGTCCTGCGTGAGCGTGGCAGGCGTGGCCTGCCGTGTGATGAGCTGTATCGGCAGTTGTTCAACCCGCAGTTGTATCTGCTGGCCTATGGGCGCATCTACTCCAACCATGGGGCGATGACGCCTGGGGCCTCCGGGGAAACCGTGGACGGCATGTCGCTGAGCAAGATCGAGCGCATCATTGATGCGCTGCGCCACGAGCGCTACCGATTCAGCCCTGCCAGGCGGATATATATCCCGAAGAAGAACGGGAAACGCAGGCCGCTGGGCTTGCCGTCGTGGTCGGACAAGCTGGTCGGTGAGGTGGCGCGTCTGTTGTTGGAGGCGTATTACGAGCCGACCTTTTCCGACCGGTCACACGGTTTTCGCCCCGGACGGGGATGCCACACCGCGCTGCGCGACGTGGCCAACACCTGGACCGGGACGACCTGTTCATTGAGGGAGACGTCTCCGACTGCTTTGGGAGTTTCGATCATCAGATCATGCTGTCCAGGCTGGCGGAGAAGATCCAGGACAACCGGTTCCTGCGCCTGATGCGTAACATGCTCAAGGCCGGATACTTGGAGGACTGGGTATGGAACGCGACGTTGAGCGGGGTTCCGCAAGGCGGCGTGGTCTCGCCCGTCATGTCCAACATTTACCTGCATCGACTGGACGAGTTCGTCGCGACAGTGCTCATTCCGGAATACACCCGGGGGCGGATCAGGAAGCAAGACACTGAGTACGCTCGGGTGCGTGCGGCACGAGACCGAGCGCACAAGCGCGGCGACCGCGTCACGGCGCGGGAACTGCGTAAGCAGTTGCGCGGTATGCCCAGTGGGGATCCCCGCGATCCGGGCTTCCGGCGGCTGCACTACGTCCGGTATGCCGACGACACCCTTTTCGGTTTCACCGGACCCAAGGCCGAAGCCGAGGAGATCAAACAGCGCCTGACGACATTCCTACGTGATGACCTCAAGTTGGAACTCGTCCGAGAAGACGTTGATCACGCACGCCCGTACAGGGGCGGCGAAATTCCTCGGCTACGAGATCACCGTGCTCCACAACGACCGCAAGGTCACCCGTGGCCGTCGCAGTGCCAACGGCGTCGTCAGCCTGCGGGTGCCGGAGTCGGTGATCAAAACCAAGAAAGCCCCCTACCTGTCGCGCGGTAAACCCGAGCGCAGGCCCCATCTGATCAACGAGGACGACCACACCATCGTCAATACCTATGGGGCCGAGTGGCGGGGCATCGTCCAGTACTACCTGCTGGCCGGGAACGTCCATCGTCTCTACCGACTGCTCTGGGTCATGGAGACCTCGCTGCTGAAGACCTTGGCCAACAAGCACCGCTCGTCGGTGTCGACGATGGCCCGCAAGTACGCGGCCACCGTCAACACCCCGCACGGGCTGCGCAAGTGCTTCGAGGCCAGGATCGAACGCAGTGGCAGGAAGCCACTGGTCGCACGGTTCGGCGGTATTCCTTTGAGAAGGCAGAAGGACACGGCGATCTCCGACCGTGTCTTGGTCCCGGGAGTCGTCCGCCATAAGGAGTTGGTCACCCGGCTCTTGGCGGATCGGTGCGAACTCTGCAAGGGCACGGACGGCATCTCGGTGCACCATGTCCGACAGCTCGCAGACCTCGATCGACCAGGACAGCCACAGCCGGAGTGGGCGCAACTGATGGCACGGCGGCGGCGCAAGACCCTGGTGGTCTGTCGCGAGTGCCACAATGCAATCCACTCTGGACAACCTGCTCCGCGTCTCACGCAGTAGTCACCGGAGAGCGACGTGCGGTGAAAGTCGCATGCGTCGTTCGGGCTGGGGGCCGCTGGAAAAGGACCCGCACTGCGGGCACCTCGCCGGCGGCCCACCAGTGCCCGTATGGAACAACCTCTCCACCGCAGTGGAGAAGGTGATCCACCGCTGCCGGTCCTGCCTGCAGGACAAGCCCGCCGATGAGATCCGGAAGCTGCCGACTCCCGAGGCAGGCTCGTCGGAAGGACCGCTGGCCCAGCGGATCCGGCAACGACAACCGCAGGTTCAGCGGATGATCGCCCGGGGCTGGACGATCTCGGCGATCGCCCGCGAGCTGAACCTGGACCGCAAGACGGTGCGCCGCTACGCCCGTGGCGACATCACCAGCCTGATGAACTCCGAGGTACGCCGGAGAAGCCTCATCGACGCCTTCGTGCCCTACCTCCAGCAGCGCTGGAGCGAGGGCTGCGTCAACGCCGCGACCCTCTATACCGAGATCAAAGCCCAGGGCTACCGAGGCAGTGCCCAGACCGTGCGCCGTCACCTGCAGCACTGGCGCATCGCCAGCGCCCCCGCCGAGGCACCGCCCACTCTTACCCCCCGGAAAGTGACCGCCTGGATCATGCGACGGCCCGAGGATCTGGACGACGACGAACGGCAGCAGCTAGACGCGGTCCTGAGCCGCTCGGAGGAAGTCGCCACCACATCCCGGCTCGCAGCCGAATTCACGCTGCTGCTGCGCCAACACCGCGGCACCGAACTAGACACCTGGTCCGACCAAGCAGAAGCCAGTAGTGTCCGCGAGATCCGCTCGTTTGCCACCACCCTGCGCCGCGACTGGGACGCCGTGGTCGCCGGACTGACCCTGCCGCACAGCAATGGCCCTACCAAGGGCAACGTGAACCGGTTGAAGCTCATCAAGCGTGCCATGTTCGGCCGCGCGAACTTCGACCTGCTGCGCCGCCGAGTACTCGCCAGAACATGACCGGCCACCAGCCGCGTCACCGAATATGTGCCAGAACCACTTTCAAAGAGCGCCTACAGAACTGCTCCCGCGTTCGCTCGGCAAGCACCGAACCGGCCACGCGAGGCGTTGCGTTCCAGGAAGCGGCGAAGGCGACGACGCTTTTCTCGGCTGCCGCGGCCAGGTTGTTGGGGCGGGCCTGGGCGCGGTATCCGGATTGCTCCGGGTCCGTTTCCCAGGCCCGCCGAATCCGCTGTTCCACGTGACGGAACACGCTCTTCGCCATCTGAACGCGATCGCTTCTACTACTCGAGTACGGACTGGCCCCCAAGGAGGCGCTAAAGGTGTTGTCGTCCTCGCTCCCACTTCTCCTAAACGTCCGGGGTTCGTGCCTGGCTCACCGGCGAGTTGCGGCAGCGGACCAGCGATGCGTGGACATGGCTGCGCGCGCATCTCATCAGCGCGGTGTCGGACGACGGTGGTCTGCGGACCGTTGCGCCAGCAGGGTTCTCGAGTCAGCACTGAACGAATCCGCGCCGCGCTGGCCCTGTGGTCAGCCCAAGCAGTCGGCGCCGATCCGGCGGTCGGGCTGCTGGCAGCGATCGCCGGCGAACTCGTGCACGACTTCAGCCTGGTGCACGACGGCATCATGGACAACGGCCGACTACGCCAAGGCCGCCCCGCCGTCTGGACCATCTACGGCATCGGGCCAGCGGTCCTGCTCGGCAACGCTCTCCACACCTTCGCCCAGACAATCCTGTCCGAGACCGAACTATATGGCCATCGCGCCGCAGCGCGCCTGGCCACCACAGTCTGTGATTCGTGCCGCGGACAGGCCGCCGACTTCCAGTTCGAACACCGCGACCGGTCTTGGTACAGGGATACCTGTCCATGCTGGAAGGCAAAACCGGCGCGTTGATGCGCGCCGCCACCACCATCGCCGAGCTCGACCGACTCGGTCACCACCTCGGCGTGGTGTTTCCAAGTGGTCGACGACCTACTCGGCCTCTTCGGCAACCCTGACAACACAGGCAAACCGGCACACTCCTACCTGGCCCGCCGCAAGAAATCCTCCCCGTCCTCGCCGCACTAGAGTCCCCATCGCCAGCCGGAAACGAACTTGCGGCACCGCTGCGACACCCGAACTCTCCTAATCGGACCTCGCACACGCCATCACACTCGTCGACCAAGCAGGAAGCGCCACACGAGCCCCGCAGCGAATGCGCCTGACACCACAAACACGCACGCGCAGTCCTGGGACGCCTGCAACTTTCCCACTACGTCGAAGAGATGACGCTGGAACTACTAGCCTTTGTCGCTGAGCGCTCCAGGTAAGACAAACCTGTCCTCCAACACCAGCAGCGAATAACGGGATCATCTTTGATTACAGTCCCGTGCAGGCATGTGGCAGTTGATACAACAGTGTTCACGATCCGTCATGCTGCATCCCTCTTGTAATGAGTCTCCTCAAACTAAAGCGAGCCCTCAAGATATGTCATCCGATTGGCTTTCCCTTTATAAGTTTTAGGAAGTATGAAATGAGTTCCGCTTCCCTTGCTGGTATCAACGTTGATATCCCTCCCATTTGGTGTCCGATTGAGTCGGCCGTCCATCCGCAGGTGGCTCGGATCAATGCACGTATCACACCTTGGTTTTCCAGTTTTGATCTTGATGCGCTCACCATGAAACGAATTGGTCCAACCCACTCCGGTGAATGGGTGTGCCGTGTCGCGCCGGACGGCGAGGAAGAACACCTGCAGATCTTCGCGGACTGGGTCTGCTGGGCATTTCTGTTCGACGACTTCTATTCCGACGGCGGGCCGCTGATGAATCGCCCGGACCTGTACAACCCGATGATCTCTATGATGCTGGGAAATCTCACACATCCCGAGCGGCCGGTATTCGACGGAAATCCCTTCACTGAGCCGTTGTGTATGCTGCGTCGTCGGTTGCAGCGGGTGGTGTCGCCGGCGCAACTGGAGCGATGGGTGCACTGTCACTACATATGGCTTCTGGGGAGCGCCTGCTCAGTCAGTGATCGCCTCGGAGCCCGGGTCCGCAGCCTCGACGAACACATGTTCATCGGCGCCCTGGACCGGGGCGAGGATCTCACCACTCTCTTCATCGAACTCTGCGAGAGAACCGAGCTTTCTGCAGCGGAGCGCAACTTGCCACAGGTGCGGGCCATTACGGGCGCCACCAACGTCCTCGTCACTGGCTACAACGACGTCGCCAGCTTCCGACGAGAAGTCCTCCAAGATTCACCCGAGTCAAACCTCGTTCGTGTGCTGCAAAATGAACGGAAGTGCTCCCCTCAAGATGCGATGACCGAAGCGATAACGCTCCTGGATTGCGTGATGCACCTGTTCGTGACGTTGCGAGAGCAGATCGAACCCACCGCCAGCACGCAGCTCGTCCGCTACATGGCCCAGCTTGCCCACAAGATCCGCGGAAACATCGACTGGCAACGCACTGTGCCCCGCTACAGCAACGACATGCGACTTGAACTCGCCGATCCCAGCGGTGAAACCCGCGAGTCTCCGGCACGTCCCCCCGCTGGCTCTCAGTTCGAGTTCACAGACCACCCATCCCACTCTGGCCTCATCCCCGTCGCACCATCAGTGAGTTGGTGGTGGGAGGTCGCCGCACGCCTGTAGTGACGCGACTGAAAGTCGCGGATCGCGCCGTAGGACTAAACATATACACGTTGCAAGGATGGCAGCACGCCCACGAGGTGAACTCATTCGAACGGACTCCCGCACGGAAAAGCGCGACGACGTGCAGTGCAGCCCCTTCGTCAGCTTGGCTGCGCGGCCCGCGATGAGCATAAAGCGCCATGGTCAGGGCGGCGTTGCGGGGGAGCTGTCGCCGTAGGACCTATACGCAATTTGACGGTAGCGAAGGGGCGATTCGCCACCGCACGACCGATGAACGACCAACCACCCGTGTCCAACCAAACCCATACCAACAGCCCCGCAGTAGCAGAAGAGCACATGGCGACGCGCGCCTCGATTTTTTCTCAACGAATATACTGCCATTCCTGCGTCATCTAATGCAACCGACACATGGCCCGATAGAGCCATGTCGGGAAGACCGTAACCGAGGTTGTCGAGGTAATGGTCTAAGCGCTAGCCCTCATGAGGAGCAATGATGGAAATGTTGCGTTCGATACCCATCGCGCCGAAGGCACTGCCTTTGCTCGGTCACTTCGCTGCCCTTTCGCGAGATCCATGGAAGTTCATGGCTTCGCTGCCTGCTCACGGGGACCTGGTTCGGATTCGCGTGGGGCCCATCACCATGGTCGTCATTTGTGACCCGGAGTTGACCCGCGAGGTCTTGCGTGATGGTCGCACCTTCGACAAGGGCGGTATGTTCTACAACCGGTTCGCCGAAGTGGTGGGCAATGGCATCCTCACCTGTCCGCACAGTGAGCATCGCCAACTGCGACCGTTGGTCCAGCCTGCCTTCCGCTCGACCCGTCTACCCGGCTACGCGCAGACCATGACCCCCTGTATCGACGACGTCACTGGTTCCTGGTACGACGGCCAAGTCCTGAACGTAATGGCCGAGATGATGGCGTTCTCGTGTCGACTCGCAATGACCACTCTGTTCTCCGACGCGCTACCCCAATCGGTGCTCCCCCATGCGGTCAGCGACTTGAACACCGTCATCGGCGGGATTTTCCGGCGCATGCTCATGCTACCGCCGTTGGATCGGCTGCCCACTCCTGGCAACCGTTCCTACCGGCGGGCTAGCCTTCGCCTCCGCCAGACCTTCCGGGAGATCACCGGCAGACGTCGTGCCACCGGCGTCGACCACGGCGATCTGTTGTCAGCTCTGCTGACTGCCCATGCCCCCGGAACCGATGGCCGTGGGCTGACCGACGAGGAAATCACCGACACGATGGTCACCTTCTTCGTGGGAGGCGTGGAGTCCGTTGCCACCACTCTGGCATGGGCACTGCACCTACTCGCCCAGCATCCATCGATCGAGCAGCAACTGCACGACGAAGTCGACGCGGTCCTCGCTGGCAGGGCGGCCACCCACGCTGATCTGCCCAAACTGCAACAGACCCAACGCATCATCACCGAAACCCTCCGGGTGTACCCGACTGGCTGGTTCTTTACGCGATCTGTCACTACCACTACTCGGCTGGGGCGATACACCCTCCCCGCCGGCACTACCGTCGTCTGTAGCCCCTACCTCATCCACCACCGCGACGACCTGTACGACCACCCCAATTCCTTCGCCCCAGACCGATGGGATCCGCGCCATCCGCAGCCGCCGCGCACCGCCTACATCGCGTTCGGCGGAGGTGCCCGCAAATGCATCGGGGACATCTACGGCACGATCGAAGCCACGCTCGCCTTGGCGACCATCGCCGCCCGCTGGCGCCTGACACCCCTTCCTGGACAACGCGTCCGTCCCGCCGTAGCAGCCGCGTTGCGGCCGCGCGAATTCGCCATGCGTCTCACCTCTCGGAGCGCGCCACCCCGTTCCGAGGTACTCGCCGATGGTGTGCGCGAGTTCGAGGGTGGTAAGGGGGTTGTCCCGTAGGAGTGCTGGCCAACGGCCGGCTCAGCCGAATTGTCCGAACGTTCGGGTGGCGAGACATGGCGGCAACTGACGCTGCTCGACGCGCCTGCGGTCGACCGGATGTGACCTCACCGGCGTCACCGCGACCGCACATGTCCTGCCGGATTCGTGGTGGAACGGTCTGCGGTCGTCCCTGACCGCCCTCGCCGGTCATCGCAGCGACCGGCGAGGGCTCGATCAGGACAGCGTGATCCGCCACATCACCAGGATCTTCGGCCACGAGATCGACACCACCGTCACCGAATGGGCCGCCTGCTACGGTGACCTGCACTGGGGTCGCCGCCGACGGCCACCTGCTCGACTGGGAAGGCTGGGCCACGCGCCCTGCGGCCTCGACCCCGCCACCCTCTGGGGCATGGCGCTGCCGCACTCCGAGATCGCCGACCGCGTCCAGCGCGCGTTCGCCCACGACCTCGACACCGTACTGGCCGGATCATCCAGCTCATGTGGTGCGCCACCGCCATCCACGCCGCAGGGCGCCGTACCGACCGCGACCATCGGGACAGCTCGGCCAACTGCCGCGGCGGCACCACCACCTCTGTGTCGATCTCGGCGAACCCCAGGCCCAGAATCTCCGCAGCCCGCTGGGGGCGCATCGACCATCGCCGGACCCGACATCCGCGTCGGTGGCCGCCGCAGCTTGTCCAGCTGCGAATTCCGGTGCCCCTCCGGAACCTCCAACAGCCCGTCCAGAGCGGCGCGCTGCTCGTCGTCGAGCAGCTGGTACAGCGTCTCCCACAGCCTCGGGGTCGCTGCCTTCTGGCGGGAGGCGACCAGCCGCCCCAGCGTCGTCACGCCCGGCCGCAGTACGCGGCGCTCCCGCAGCCACGCCACCGCCGTATCGAACAGCGCCTTCGGACCGTCACCCGTGTCCAGGCGCGGGCCTCGATTCACTCACCGAGCTCGTCCTCCACAGTGGAGAACTCCCGCCAACCGCCAGACTGCTCCCGCTTGCCGTAGGACTTCACGCACGACGCGTCTGCGATGCCGAGTTGCTCGGTGAGGTAGTCGACCAACTCGACCGGCACCTCCAGCGGATCGTCGAGGAACGCACCGACGTTGCGAACGGTCACCAGCTGCAAGCTGAAACCGAGCTTGTTGTGATCGCGACGCTTGGACTCCACCAGGCCCCGGTCGACGTCATCGAGGAAGAAAAACCGCTCCAACTCGGGCCGAGACAACGACTCGGGCAACCGGCCGTAGGCCGTCGCTCGCTCATCGGACAGGAACTCAACGGGCAACGCAGTGCCTCCTACTGCTTACACCGCCCACCATGGCGGAACTGCGGCGTGCCTCAGCAGCAGTCAGCACCCAAGGCCAACTCGCCAACCAGCAGGTCACGGCTTGGTGCCAGTTTTCGTTCCGATGTTGATACCACCACGAGCAGCCACCCGCGCCGGGCGTGATGGGCCATGGTGGAGATCTGAGTGATCACCGTGGAGAGGTGGGTTCGTGGCGTTTGTCAACGGCGCGCTGGAAGCGGCGTTCATGGGCCGCGTTCGTGGGGTTGATCTGCAGCGGTGCTTGGTGGTGCCGATCGACGTCGGCAAGCGAGTGGCGATGGGCCTGGTCGCCGGTCACTATGGCGAGATCGTGGTCGCTTCGTCCGAGTTCCCGTTGAACGAGGCGGGTTTTCGGGAACTGCCAGGTCGTGTTGTCCAGGCGCAGCAAGCGCGGGATGCCGTGATGTGTTGGTCGGGGTCGAGTCCGCCGGCCACTATCACCGCACGCTCGTGACACGCCTGTGCTCGGCCGGATTCGGGGTCGTCGGCCTGAACCCGGCCGCGGTCGCCGATGCTCGTGGCCAGCAGCTGTTGCGCCGCCTGGTGTCCGATGCCCGACGGCGCGATGGTCGAGCTGCTCGTGCTGGGAGCCGGCCGACCGCCGCAGGAACGGACGGAAGGCCTGGCAACCCAAGCGGCGTAGGGTGGCGCACCGCAAGCGCCGAGTCGCCGCGTTCGTCGGTCTGAGCAACCAGATTCACGCCCAGCTTGATCAGGTCTTCCCAGGTTTGACCGGCTGCTATGCGCACGGCCTGGAGGCCGCATCGCTGCGGGTCATCATGCGCGACATCCCGGATCCGGCCCGGGTGCAGCGTCTAGGCGTCGAAGGACTGGTGAAGTTCGTGCGCCGCCGCGGGGTGCGCATGACCAGGCCGAAGGCGACGCAGATCGTGGAAACCGCGCGACTCGCCCTCCGGCTCGCCGAGACCGACCACGCTGCGGCCCTGGCGGTCCTGTCCGCGGACGTCGCCCTCTACGACGCCCTGGACAAGGAACTCCAGCACACCGTTGAACAGCTATAAGCGATTCCGCCCGACACGCCGGCCAACGTGCTCACCTCGATCCCCGGGGTCGGGGTGCTCGCAGCCAGCGCATACGGCGCCGCCTTGGGCGATCCCCACCGATTCCGCAACGGCGCCGGCGCCTACCGGGCTGCCGGGCTGGTGCGGCCCCCTACGAATCCGCCGGAAAAGCCCGGCGAGGCACCTACATCAGCCGGGAAGGATCGGTCGAGCTTCGCCAGGCGATTCTCGACCTCGGACGCGGAATGAGCCTGCACCACCCTGACTTCCGGGCCTACCGCCGTCGAATGATCGGCGAGGGCAAGGCACCCCTGGTCGCGGCGATCGCGGTCGGCCACCGCGCGCACCGCCTGGCCTTCGCACTGATGCGAACCCAGAAGTTCTACGACGCGGACCGCTGGACGCGGTCCGTTTCCCAAGGCGGCGAGCAGATCCGTCATGGTGCAACCCGTACCACGGGTCACCAGGGCGACGTAATCTGCTCGCCACAGCCCACCGCCGCGCACTCGGAGGACGCGAGCAAGTAGCCGCCGCTCCCGTGACCTGCGGCAGCGGCCTTGGTGGCGGGGGCCCGGTAGGACGCACGAGACCGTGCAGGGCGGCGAATTCCGGCACGGTTGTGTGGCGCCCTCCGGCGAGGGACGTGAACACGCCGAGTTGGTCGGCCGGCGCCAAGGCTTTGAACGCATACACGTCGGACGTCAGCTCCATCAAATGCATGGGGCTGACGGTGGTGGTCGTTTTTCCGTCATGGATTTTGCTCCTTGGGTGTGATCGACGCGGCGGGGTGAGAGACTGGCGAATGCCGGTGCCCGGGGATCGGGGGCCGCGAGCCTGCGGGTGAGGGGACGCTGGGTCAATTCGGCGTCCAGTAACTGGACGCCGCACCCTGGCGTCCCGGATGCTCGACGATGAACGCGAAACATCAGCTGGCTTGACGGTCAGCCTTTCTGGGCCGCTGTCAGCGCGGTGTACGGTCCGGAGACCCCGTCGGCCGAGCCCGCGGGCACTGGGGCGAAGCGCGCCTGGAAGAAGCGCAGGGTCGCGGGTTCGTGTGTGAAGGAAAGGCCGGTGGTGACGGCCTGGCAGTGCTGGGCGGTGCGGATGACGCTGTCCGCGACCACGTCGAGGTGGCTGCGGGTGTAGACCCGGCGCGGGATTGCCAGCCGCACGAGCTCTAGCCGGGGGTGCCTATTTTCGCCGGTGACCGGGTCGCGGCCGGCGGAGACCACGCCGCGTTCGGCGCCGCGGGTGCCGGAGTCCAGGTAGAGCGCGGCGGCCAGGGTCTGGGCGGGGAACTGGTCTCGTGGAACGGCAGGCATGATTGCGGCGGCGTCTAGGCAGACTGCATGCCCGCCGATCGGCCGTACCACGGGCACACCTGCCTGAATCAACCGTTCCCCCAGGTAAGCGACCTGCTGGATCCGCGCCCGGATGTTGTCCTCCTGTACCGACTCCTCGATGCCGCGGGCCACTGCCTCCATGTCCCGCCCGGCCATTCCGCCGTAGGTGTGCAGTCCTTCGTACACCACGACGAGGTTGCGGGCCTGCTCTGCGAGCCCGGGATCGCGCACGGCCAGCCAGCCGCCGATGTTGGCGTAGCTATCTTTCTTCGCCGACATGCAGGCGCCATCGGTCAGCGCGCACATCTGCCAGAGGATTTCGGCGACGCTGTGTTCACCCCAGTCTGGTTCGTGCTGCTGGATGAACCAGGCGTTCTCCACCGCGCGGGCGGCGTCAAGGATGACCGGAATCCGGTGCTGGGCGGTCAATTCACGCAGCGCCGTCAGGTTGGCCATGCTGATCGGCTGTCCGCCGGCCATGTTGACTGTGGCAGCCACACTGACGTACGGGATGGTGTCTGCGCCAACCTTGTGGATGAGCCGCTCGAGCGCATCCAGGTCTACATCGCCCTTGAACGGATGCTCTGAGGAGGGATCGTGTGCCCTACTGACGATCACGTCGTGGAAGGAGCCGCCGTTGAGCTCCTGGTGGGCGCGGGTGGTGGTGAAGTACATGTTCCCTGGGATGTGGCTGCCGGGGCGAACCAAGCACCGGGACAGGATGTTCTCCGCACCCCTGCCTTGGTGGACGGGGATGACGTGTGGATAGCCGTAGTACCTCTGGACGGCAGCTTCCAGCCGGTAGAAGCTGGACGATCCGGCGTAGGCCTCGTCACCGATCATCATCCCAGCCCACTGCCGGTCGGACATGGCGTTGGTGCCCGAGTCGGTGTAGAGGTCGATGTAGACCTCGTCCGAGCGCAGCAGCGAGACGTTGTAGCCGGCGGTCAGGATCGCTCGCTCGCGTTCCTCGCGGGTAGGGATTCGGATCGGCTCGACGACCTTGATCCGCCAGGGCTCGGCTGTATAGGGCACGGTCACGTTCGTCTCCTCTGTCCTTGTGCTGAACGGGGCTGCGCAGGCTATCGGCGTTCGGGCAGTTTGCGGGCAATGGTTAGCCCATCGGCGATCGGGAGCAGGACCGACTCGACACGCTCGTCGGCTCGTACCCGGTCGTTGAAGGCCCGGATAGCCCGGGCATTACCGGTGGCGTCCGGGCTGGCCGCTTCGCCGTAATACAAGACGTTGTCTGCGAGCAATAGCCCGCCGGGGCGTACTCGGGGAACCAGCAGTTCCCAATAGGCCTCGTATCCGGTCTTGTCGGCATCGATGAATACCAAGTCGATCATCTGACCGGTGGGCAACGTTTCGAGGGTCTCCGCCGCCGGCCCGATTAGCGCTTCGATACGGTCCGCGACGCCGGCCTGTTCCCACGCGTCCTGCGCGATCCTCAACCACTCCTCGGACAGGTCGCAGGTTGTTACCCGGCCGACCCTAGGCATACCCAGGGCGAAAGCGAGGGTGGAGTAACCGGTGAAGGTTCCTACTTCGACGACCCACCTAGCGCCGATCAGGCGGGTGAGCAGCTTCAAGAACACTGCTTGTTCGTGCGGAATCTGCATCTCGGCGCATCCACCAAGAGCCCGAGTCCGGTCGATCAAGTACTGTTGCACCGGTGTGGGCGGCTGGGCTTGTTCCACCAGGTACTGATAAAGAGGTGGAGTGATCTGAAGCGTCTTGATATCGTTCGCGTTGGCGGTCACGGGAAGTCCCTTCATCGGCGCTGTCGAGGTAGACTCACCTGTTGTGAGATGACGATTTCGCTGATCCTCAGCAGTAGGTCTCCGGCGTCTTCCTCGAATTGTTCGAAAGCGTCCCGCAGCGCCGCGTCGCGCGGCGCCGGTATCGCGTCCTGCCGGGCGGGGGCAGAAGCTGGATCGCTCAATCTGTGGGCGGCGATATCACACATCACTTGGGCAAAGCGGCGGACCAGCTGCGCTGCGAATGCTCGTCGACACAGGGTGCGTCGCTGGACCTGGAAGAAAGCATCGAAGACATCACGTTCGGCCCCGGTCGGTGCGTGCCCCGGGTGGTGCCCGGCCTCCCGCAAGAGGGAGGCGCCATTCGGAACAAGTTTCTTGGCGACGGCCATGTGCAGCCGATGATTGCGCTTGGCGGCGCTTGTCAGCGGGGCGATGACAGATTCAGGGTGTTTGTTACGGATCCCCCGCAGGGCTAGCATGACCGGCTCGTAGTCGCGAGCCCACTTGCCGCTGAAAGCCGCGTTGCAGGCCATCATTTCCGCCCGCACAGTCGCGGCGTAGTGCTCGGCCGAGCAGCTTCCGGTGTAGAGGAACAACAAGGAGTACGCGTCGAACAGCCGCGCCGCAGTATGGACGTCATCAGTCGTGGGGGCGGGACTATCCGCAATCGCTTGCAAACATCGGGTCTGCAACTGCCAGACGCCGAACGCTGCGTGGTGCCCCACCATCCACCGGTAGCGGATCCGTTCCACCAGGTCGAGCGGGGCCTGCAGAACGGAAGGCTGTCCACCGTGTGCAGCGTGGCGTAGTGCGCGCAAATCTTCTTCGGTTGGCTGGGTGCACCCTGGCATTCCCTCTGCCACGTGTGGGCAGGGCGAGGGCTCCTCTTCCGGCATCGTCAGCACAAGAGGGGCAACGTCACCGTACGCGGAAGGAGCGGAAACGCGGAAGCACACATCGCTAGTGGTGGAAGATCTCATGAGTTGCTCCTTGGTGCGAGGCAAACGGCTCACCGTTGCTGTGGTCGAAGCCCCTAACGACGCGGTGGAGTTACTTGTCCCGTGCCCAGTCAGGATCGATAGGCACGACCATTTTCAGGAGGCGGTCGACGAAGGACGTACGTGCGGGCCGGGCTATGTCCATGGCCAGGCAGACTCTGCGGCACGCCCAGCCGGCGCCCGAAGGGGTTATGTCCTAACGCATCGTGTCGATCATCCTCTGTGGATAGTTATTGACTGTGGTGATGACTCCGGATGGGGCCGACAGGCTTCGTTTGGCGGCTGGTGATTTCGCCGCGCGGATGCTGGAGGGCTGCTGCTGCGGTCGGATCGCGGAGTCAGGGCGAGCTGTACGCGTGTGGGTTGTTGACCGAAGAAGCGCGGAAGTCGATGCTTCCGATAGCCGCGCGGCTTGGTCTGATCACCACATGCCGCATCTGCAAGCGCCCCTTCAAGATAATGACACAGAAGTACTATTAGTAATATTTACCGCAATGTGTCCGAGTCTTGGGTCGTTGTGCGATCGCATCGGGGACCGCAGCACGTCCGGATCCTTTCCTGGCCGCCTTTCTCGAAGCAACATCCCTCCACAAGAGATGTCCGATGTGTCATCGCAAAGTGACCGTCTGGACTTGGCAGGGCGGCGATGTGCTGCTGTCGGCGGCGTTGCCGCGTGTGCCGCTGATGGGTGTCGCCTCCTTGCGGCGCGCGTTGAAGAAGTCGACGTCGTTGACAACGCTGTCCAGGAGTCGGTAGAACTATGCGGCAGGAACGCTCCACAAGCACGTGCCCGACGGCGAACGGCGGCTGCGAGAGCACGCAGTCGAGGAACTGGATCTCGGTCTTCTGGTCGTTGCGCGGGGAAATCCTGTGATCCGCAGCCGGGTGCAGTCGTCGATCGCGGTGAACTGATAACTTCCCGCACCGACCGGCCGGCTTGATCGGTACGCCGGTCCTTCCCGTCCTCCGGAGCGATTCGGCGAGTTTGAGGTCGATCTACCGTGTCCGAAGCCGGACGTGGCACTTGTTAGTGCAGTGCATTGACAGCCGTCTTGAGAGTGCGTTCAAGCGATCGGCAAACTTCGGCAATCCAGATTTCATGTCGGTCCGATCGAGTCGAGTCAAGAGCGAGTTCAGCGCAGAATCTGCCGGCCACTGCGACGCGCAGAACGGCGCGCATATCCGTGTGAATGTGTCATGGAAGGGTGTACGAAGTGGCACGAAGACGATTCCGGTCAGGTACGACACCGAAGTGGTGGAGCAGGCAGGTCGTGCTGGGGGTGGCGATCGCCATCGTGACGGTCGGCTTACCGGCCTCGAGCACTGCTGGCGAGCCAGAGTCCCTGTTGGTGAATCGGGTCGCCGAAGCCGACTGCGGCCCCGGCTCGCGGCCGGAGACCGGTGTTCAGGGGCAGGTGCCCAAGGTTGACCGTGACAGTGGGCGGAACAAGCTGGGCTACTGGTGCAATCTCGTTAGGCTGGGTGGCTATCAGGGCGAAGGCGCGGCGTGGGTGAACCCGTCCTACGACACGTGCGCCTACATGGCGACCGCGTTCCTGGGGACGCTGGGGAAGCGGTCGCAGGGCACACAGGTCGTCGACGTTTCGGACCCGCGGAATCCTCGGCTCTCCACCAACCTCACCAGCCCTGCCATGTTCACCTCGCCCTGGGAAAGCCTCAAGGTGAACGAGAAGCGCGGGCTGCTGGCCGGAGTGTCGGGCGGAGGGGCGTTGGGGGCGCTGTTCTTCGACGTCTACGACATCTCCCAGGATTGTGCGAGGCCGCGGATCCTCAACGGCGCCAACGGCACCAACCTGACAATGCCGGCGAACGTGCTCGGGCACGAGGGCGAGTGGGCCCCTGACGGCAATACTTACTACGCCAGCGGCGTTGTCGGGGGCTCGTTCACCGCGATCGACGTCTCCGATCCCACCAAACCACGCATGATCTTCACTGGCCTCGCCGGCATCCCGGCCAACCACGGATTTTCTCTCAGCGCCGACGGCAACAGGTTGTACATGACACGGGCCGCTCCTCCGGGCGTCGACATCTTCGACGTCAGCGCCATCCAGAACAGGGAACCGGCCCCGGCGATCAATCAGATCGGGAGTGTGTCCTGG
The DNA here is from genome assembly GCF_004348985.1 of Saccharopolyspora elongata. Classification (GTDB taxonomy): domain Bacteria; phylum Actinomycetota; class Actinomycetes; order Mycobacteriales; family Pseudonocardiaceae; genus Saccharopolyspora; species Saccharopolyspora elongata. The sequence goes on from NZ_SMKW01000065.1 coordinate 44,577, forward strand.
AGCGACGGCCTGTTCACGCAACACACCATTCCCATCACGTATCAAGGTAAGCCCTACCTCGTCGCAGTCGATGAATTTAACAACGGCGGCGTCCGGTTCATCGACATCAGCGACGAACGCAACCCGAAGGTTACCCATCAGCTGAAGCTCGGCATCAATGCTCCCGAGCACGCAGCCGAGCGGATCGAGGACACCGTCGGGAACGGGCTCTTCGGCTACGAAGCTCACTACTGCTCGGTGGACCGTGCCGATGAGCCGCGCAAGCTCGCCTGTGGCTGGTTCCAGTCCGGCGTGCGGGTCTTCGACATCCGTGATCTTTCCCAGGTCAAGGAGATCGCCTACTACAACCCACCCGCCCAATCCGACAACAAGGCCAAGCTCAAAGGGTCCGAACATGCCTACGGCATTGGCGCGCCCATCGGGGGCGGCCTCACCGGGTCCAACCTGACCGCCGACTGGTGCAGCTCGCCCCCGCGGTTCGCCGGTTCGGACCAGCTCTGGGTTACCTGCCAGGACAACGGGTTCCTGGCCCTGCAACTCACCAACGGTGCACAAGGATGATCCGGCGCTTGCTGCTCGCGCTGTGCGGGCTCGCGCTACTGGCGGGCGCAGCGCTCATCGGTGCTGCGCTGGCCACTCCTCCCGACAGCCACCACCACGAGTCAGGCGGCAACATCATGCCATCCGCAGTCGACGTGGGCTTCCTGCAGGACATGATCGTCCATCACCAGCAGGCCGTGACCATGAGCGAGATCGTGCGCAGCGGGGCGGGCGTTGAGATCGCTGGCCTGGCCGACGTGTTGCGGGGTAACCAACTCCTGGAGATAGGCCAGATGACGGGTTTCCTGCAGGTATGGGACAAGCCGCTCATCTCCTCGATCGCACCGATGGACTGGATGTCTGGCGGTGCCGAAGGCCACCAAGCCCACCACGACGGCAGCCAGCACGATGCGATGCCCGGTATGGCAACGCAGGAACAGCTGAACCGACTGGGAGAGCTCGCCGGTAGCGCGAAAGAGGTCTACTTCCTGCAACTCATGGTGCGCCATCACCAAGGCGGTGTGCTCATGGCGGACTATGCGGCCACCCATGCCGCTACCCCTCAAGTCAAGGCACTCGCTCAACGCATAGCCGTCGAACAGTCCAAGGAAAACCAGCAGTTGACTGCCTTCCTCGGCCAACGCGACCCATAACGAGAGAAGCATGGTGTCCCGGCTGCAAGGACTCATTGCCACGGCAAGCGTCCCGGGCCTGTGAAGTGCCCAGGGGTTCGTAGAGATCTTTCTTGTTCAGGGTGCTTGCGGGCCTTGTTCCAGACTCTCCGCCAGTTGACGTGTTCGTACTCGGTGGGTGGGACGTAGTCCAGTGCCGAGTGCGGGCGCTCATCGTTGTACCACGCGACCCAGGCGGACACGGCACGCTCGACTTCGTCGGAAGCCCGTCACGGGGTCAGATGTCGATCAGTTTGGCCTTGAACGTGCTGTTGAGAGCTCAGCCATCGCGTTGTCGAAGTCAGCCACCAAGCCACCAAGCCACCGAAGCCGATGCGCCTACTTCGGACAGGCGGTCGGTGTAGCGGATCGAGACGTACTGCGTCAGCGTCGCCGAACGCCATGGACGCAACACGCGACCACGTTGCCAACCCGACCTGGACCCGCAACTGGCGCGTACCACGAAGGAACCTGAGCCAGAGCTCACACGAAGGGATTTCAGGCTCACCGCTGATCGGGCCCAAATCCGCAGCCCGATCTTCCCGAGGACTACTGGCACACGGCCGGAAACGCACTGTACTTTCGGGCCGAGATGTGCGTCCTACCGACTCCAAGAAGCTCGCAAACTCCGGCAAGAAGTCAGGAACGAGGTAGAAACGGGGCGTCCGAATGGTTTCGAGGATTTGGGAGTGAATGAACATGAGGAAAGCGGTTTCGAGCCGGGTCACCAGGGCGGCGGGGGTCATCGGTGCCTTCAGCGTGGCGATCACCTTGGCCTCCACAGGGATGGCGCAAGCGGCCACCCCTGGCACCTTGAAGGTCTGCACTGGAAAGGACTTCTTCGTCACGGTGAAGCTTCCTGGACGTGGTGGTTTCAGCTTCACGCCCGCCAAGCGCCCCAACGAAGCGACCTGTGCGACTATCGACCTGGGCGGGAACACCAACGAACGGGTCGACGTGTTCACCCTGGACCGCTACATGGGTTCGTTCATCTACAATGGTCAGCGGGGCGCTGAGGTGCACGGAATCCCCGGACCGAGCTTCTACGTGTCCTGACGGCACAAACGGGCGCGTTGCCATCAAAGCTCGATGAGCGACCGCAAGACTACGGGGCCGCCGGAGAAAACTCTGGCGGCCCCGTGCGCAAACCCAGGCGATCGCCGCAGGGTAGCGGTGCTCGATGCCAAGTGGCGGCCTCTGAATATCTCGAAGCGGACGCAGTGATCAGGAACGCCGTGCACGCAGCGCTCGGTTGAATGCGGTGGCGCCCAGGTCGAGGAAGTACTCATCTCAGCTGACCTGATCAGGGTGGCCCCGCATCCGCGCTGCAGCCCGCCATGCCGCCGGCGACCGGGATGCATTTGTGCAGCTTCACGTGTACCTTTCCGGTCTACCCAGGATGGTCGAGGTGGCACGCGAACGCGGACACTGTTCGTGCGGCAAGGCTGTCCGGTCCTGTTGGGACAATGTCGGCGCCTTCGCCATGCACGGCGATGCCGGAGCCGGTGGTGCCGGGCTTTACGTCGTCGTAGGGGGAGTGGCGTGGAAGACCCCGGCCAGAGCGTGGAAACCGTCGCTGCGCAAGTCACCGACGAACAGTTTGAAGGTTGATCGTGGCTGGGACTGGGACCGGTATGTCAGACAGGGATTACCGCCAGCAGCTCGGTCGTACGAGTACGCGCCCACCGCTCTGCGGCCGGCACTGCAGGCGAGGAAGGCCGCCACCGCCTCGTTGTTCGACGCGGTAGATAGCAGGCAGCCAGCCGCCCGCCCTGCCCGCGTGTTCGATCGCTGGGAAGGTTTCGTGGTCCACCGGTTCGAAGGGGCAGGACAGCTGCTGGTTCCACGTGCAGAGGTTCGCTGCACCGGCGACCCGGTTCGGCCAGCCGAGGGCCAGTGAGATTGGCAGACGCATGTCCGGCGGGCTGGCCTGCGCCAGCGTCGATTCGTCAGTGAAGGTGACCACGGAGTGGATCACTGACTGGGGTGCGCCACGATGTCGATCGGGTCGTAGGGGATGCCGAACAACAGGTGGGCTTCGATGAGCTTGAGGCCATTGTTCACCATGGTCGCAGAGTTGATCGTTCACGAGCGGCCCCCTGTCCCAAGTCGGGTGTGCCGGGGCGTTCCGTACGGTCACCGGCCAGGTCGACGCGTTCTTGCCGCGAAACGCGACCTCCGGACTCGCTCAGCACGTCGGAGTTGACCGGCACCAGCTGACCGGGTGAGGCCGCCGCTTGCACCAGCTGGCCGCCGACCACCAGGATTTTTTGTTCGCTAGAGCCAGTTGCCGGGTATGGCGTTCAGCATGGCGTCGGCCGGGAGTGGTGTTGAGCAGTTCGGACGTCTCATCGAGTCCGGTGAGGACGTTGCCCAGGTAACCCAGGGCGCGGCGTTCCTGCGCTGCCTCGGTCTTGACCGCGTTGATGCGAACGCCGAACCTGACCGCCTGCGCGCCGAGGAGTTCGGCATTGCCACTGCGGCCAGTCCCGCAACGTGGAACGTATCCGGGTTCGCCGCGATGATGTCCAGCGCCTGGGTGCCGATGGACCCGGTCGAGCCGAGAATGGAGGACGCTGGTCATGGGGAGACCTGCCAGGTGTCGCGTCCTGCCAGCAAGCTCGCCAGGTCCGGCGGTCGGTTCTTGGTGGCGTTCACCTGTGCGCGGGCCAGGTCGTCGTAGACAGGCCGGCCGACGCAGCGGAAGACACCGGTCAGTGTTCGGTCCAGTTGGGACAGTTGGAACGCGTAGGACGGGTCGGGGATCGTCGTGTCGTGGATGACAGGCTCGCCGTCGGTGGTGAAGGCGAGTGTGCCATCCGATTGGCGGATGAGGATCTTGTTGCCGTCGCGGATGGGCTCGCCGTGGCGCAACGCGACGGGTTGTTGTTTGGCCAGTTCGAAGGCGCCGTCGTTGAAGATCGGGCAGTTCTGGTAGATCTCCACCAGCGCCGAGCCCCGGTGCTCAGCAGCGGCCCGCAGCACCTCGGTCAACTGCTTACGATCGGAGTCCAGTGCCCGCCCGACGAAGGTCGCCTCCGCGCCCAGAGCCAGCGAGACCGGGTTGAACGGGTGATCCAGCGAACCCATCGGGGTCGACTTGGTGACCTTGCCTTCTTCCGAGGTGGGCGAGTATTGACCCTTGGTCAGACCGTAGATCCGGTTGTTGAACAGCAGAATGTTCAGGTTCACGTTGCGGCGCAGGGCGTGGATCAGGTGGTTGCCGCCGATCGACAACGCGTCGCCGTCACCGGTAACCACCCATACCGACAGGTCCCCTCGGCTGATGGCCAGACCGCTTGCGATCGCCGGGGCACGCCCGTGGATGGAGTGCATGCCGTAAGCGTTCATGTAGTACGGGAAGCGACTGGAGCAGCCGATACCTGAGATGAACACGATGTTCTCGCGCTTGAGCCCCAGCTCCGGCAGGAATGACTGCACGGCTGCGAGCACGGCGTAGTCACCGCAGCCAGGACACCAGCGGACTTCCTGGTCGGTCTTGAAGTCCTTGGCGGACTGCTTGCCGTCGAAGGTCGGCACGGCCGCCAGGCCGCCCATCGCCGGCAGGCCCAGGTCGATGCCGGTCATGCGGCGCTACCTTTCTGGTGTGCCTCCGGTCGTCCGGAAAGATCGGGGTGTGCAGGCGGGGCAGGGATGGCTTTCATGCAGGCTGCCCTTGAGGGCTCAGGAGGCTCGGCCCCCTGCCCCGCACCCTTGTTCTGACCGCTGATTAGGCACTGCGAACGATCGCTATGTAGGGCGTTGACGGCGGGACGGGGATGCATCGCACCGTCTGACTGATCGGAGGATCGATGGCAGTAAAGGTGGGAATCGATGTCGCCAAGGAGTTCCACTGGGTCGCGATCGTGGTGGCCGAAGCCGGGAAAGTCCTTGTCTCCCAACGTATCGATAACGATCCCGACAGTATCGACGCCCTGATCGGCCAGCTGCGGCAGGCCGAGGCCGACCACGGCGAGCTCACTGTCGCGATCGATTTGATGGGCGGTGTGGCCAGCCTGCTGACCGCGATGCTCATCGAGGCCGGGATCCGCCTGGTGTACGTGCCGGGCCTGGTGGTCAACCGCGCCCGCCGCGCCACCAAGGGCGGCGAGGCCAAGTCCGACCCCCGCGACGCCAAGACCATCGCCGACCAGCTGCGGCTGCACGATGACTGGCGCGAGGTCACCACCAGCGACGAGACCACGCTGGACCTGCGCATGCTGGTGTCCCGCCGCAGGGAACTCGTGGTGGACCAAACCCGCCGCCTGGCCCGGCTGCGGGAGACCTTGGCCAGCTTCTTCCCCGGCCTGGAACGCGCCGTGGACGTCACCAACCTCGGTGATCTCCAGTTGCTGGCCCGGCATGTCACCCCGGCTGAGATCCGCCGGGCCGGCCGACGCCGCCTCACCGAGTATCTGCTGCGGGCCGGTGCCAGCCGCCCCTACGCCGAAGCGCTGGTCGGCAAAGCGGTCACCGCCGCCGAGGCTCAGCGAACCGTCGTGCCCGGCGAGGCGCGGATGGCCGAGTTCGCCCGCGAGTTCGCCACCGAGGCCATCGCGGTCCGGCGCCGTATCGGGGAGCTGGATGCCCAGATCGCCGAGGATCTCGACCGCCACCCTGCCACGGCCCTCATCCGCAGCTTGCCGGGGATGGGGGCCACCCTGACCGGGGGGTTCCTCGCGGAGGCAGGAAATCTCACCCGCTTCGCCACCGCCGACCAACTCGCCTCGGCCGCCGGTCTGGCTCCGGTGCTGCAGCAGTCCGGCAAGATGCACTACCTGCGCCGGGCCACTGCCGGCAGCAAGACCCTGAAGTTCGTCTTCTACCAGTCCGCGTTTTGCGCCATCCGCACCGACCCCGCCAGCAAAGCCTTCTACCGGCGCAAACGCACCGAGGGCAAACGACATCACCAAGCCCTCATCGCGCTCGCTCGACGCCGCATCAACGTCCTGTTCGCGCTGCTGCGCACCCGCCAGCCCTACCAAGCCGACTACAGGACCCCCGACACGGCTACCGCTGCTTGACAACTTCATTAGGCAGCCTCCTCGATTCGCTCGGCGACCGCACGCCCGCATGGCGCGGTGTTGAATGGTGAACTCGCAAGCTCGTTCACGCTGCATCCAGTCCCTTCACGAGGCCAACGAAGACGTCCTGCAACTCCTCGGCCTTGAACGGCAGACCCGCGACCTTGGTGTGCGACACCGCGTCCACCAGGAACTTCGCGCGGACCAGCATCGCCAGCTGTCCCAGGTTCATCTCCGGCACTACGACCCTGTCGTAACGACTCAGCACCTCGCCCAGGTTGCGCGGGAACGGGTTGAGGTTGCGCAGATGGACGTGCGCGATGTCCATCCCCAGTCTGCGGACCCGCCGACACGCCGCGCCGATCGGTCCGAAGCTCGACCCCCAACCAAGCACCAGCGCCCGGGCGTTGCCCGACGGGTCGTCGACCTCGGTGTCGGGCACGTCGATGCCATCGACCTTGGCCTGGCGCAGCCGGACCATCTTGTCGTGGTTGTCCGGGGCGTAGGAGATGTTGCCGGTCCGGTCGGCCTTCTCCAGACCACCGATCCGGTGCTCCAGCCCCGGCGTTCCCGGCACCGCCCACGGTCGCGCCAGAGTCTGTGGGTCACGCAGGTAGGGCCAGAACTCGCCGGACCCGTCGGTGGCGTTCGGCTCGGTCGCGAACTCCACCGACAGGTCCGGGAGGTCCTCCACGTCGGGGATCAGCCACGGCTCCGAGCCGTTGGCGATGTAGCCGTCCGACAGCAGCAGCACCGGAGTGCGGTAGGTCAACGCGATCCGAGTCGCGTCCAGCGCCGATTGGAAGCAGTCCGCGGGCGAGCGCGGGGCGATGATCGGGACAGGGGCCTCGCCGTTGCGGCCGAACATGGCTTGCAGGAGGTCGGCCTGCTCCGTCTTGGTGGGCAGACCTGTGGAAGGGCCGCCGCGCTGGATGTCCAGCACGACCAGCGGCATCTCGGTCATCACCGCAAGGCCGATGGTCTCGGACTTCAGCGCGATACCTGGGCCCGAGGTGGCGGTCACGCCGAGCGCGCCCCCGAAGGAGGCGCCCAGGGCGGCACCGATCCCGGCGATCTCGTCCTCGGCCTGGAAGGTGGTGACGTCGAAGTTCTTGTGCTTGGCCAACTCGTGCAGCACGTCCGAGGCGGGGGTGATGGGGTAGGCCCCCAGGAAGACCGGGCGTTTGGCGCACTGGCCGGCCGCGACGACGCCGTAGGCGAGCGCAGTGTTGCCGGTGATCTGCCGGTAGGTGCCTGCGGTGAGCTTGGCCGGGGCGACCAGGTAGGTCACCGCGAACGACTCTGTGGTCTCGCCGTAGTTCCAGCCGGTGTGGAAGGCGAGGATGTTGGCCTCGGCGATGGCGGGGTTCTCGGCGAACTTCTCGCGTAGGAACCGTTCTGTACCGACGGTTTCCCGGTTGTACATCCAGGACAGCAGGCCGAGGGCGAACATGTTCTTCGCGCGTTCGGCATCCTTTTTCGACAGGCCGGTGGGTTCGAGTGCGGCGCGTGTGATGCTGGCCATCGCGACCTGGTGTACTTGGTAGCAGGCCAGTGACTGGTCTTCCAAGGGATTGCTGGTGTAGCCGACCTTGGCCAGGTTGCGCTTGGTGAACTCATCGGTGTTGACGATGAGGATGCCGCCGGCGGGCAAGTCGGCGATGTTGGTCTTGAGGGCGGCGGGGTTCATCGCGACGAGTACGTCGGGGCAGTCGCCGGGGGTGAGGATGTCGTAGTCGGCGAAGTGTAGTTGGAAGCTGGAAACGCCAGGTAGCGTGCCTTGTGGGGCGCGGATTTCGGCGGGGAAGTCGGGTAGGGTGGCGAGGTCATTGCCGAAGGTGGCGGCCTCGGAGGTGAAGCGGTCACCGGTCAGCTGGATGCCGTCGCCGGAGTCGCCCGCGAACCGGATCACGACCCGATCCACTTCCTTCAGAGCGGGACCGGGAGCGACGGCGGTCATGACAGGACCACCGGAGAGGAGCCGGGCACGGGCTCCATGTCCTCGGCGATGCGCATGGCCTCCTCGATCAGGGTCTCGACGATCTGGTGCTCCGGCACCGTCTTGATCACCTCGCCCTTGACGAAGATCTGGCCCTTGCCGTTGCCCGAGGCCAC
>NZ_SMKW01000066.1 GCF_004348985.1 Saccharopolyspora elongata
CCTCGCCCTGCACTACTCCGCCGGGTTCCGCACCGTCGGCATCCGCGAACGCATCGCCCAACACCACGGCGCCTGGCGCGACACCGTCTTCCTGGAACGCCGCCGCGCCTGCGACGACAACTAACCCCACTCAATCCCTGCACATCGCTACCTGTCACCGAACGCCGGTAGTGGGGGCACTGAAAGGTGCCCGAAATCTCGCCGCCGGGCTACCGGCCCGACGTCTACTACCTGCAGCAGCTCGGCGCTCTCGACAGTGCTGGGAACCCCGGCATCGCCGCGGCATCTCCCAAACCCGCCTCGGACTCGGCTACGTCGGCCTGGAATGGCAAACGAGCTTTCCCTCGCCACCCTCCGCGGTGTCACCCGCGACGCCCGATCCGGGGTCGACCACCTGGTCAACTAAACCCAGGTACCGGCGAAGGGTGCAGCGCTGTGCTGCCGCCGCGTGCAACGCACTGACCTGACTGAGGCGGAGACCGTCAGCCCTCAGGGACACGCGTCCGTCGTGGTGCCCAAGTCGGTTTTCGTCTCGGACGCGGTGCTGTAGGACGTCCTGACGGGCTCGGGCTCGCAGGTCGCTGAGGTCCCACGCCCGGTCGCGCTGTTCCGCAACCCGGTCGTGAGCGAGCCCAGGGCCCACGGACCGGTAAGTGCAGCGGGGCGTGCCGGTTGGACGGGATGGTGATCACCAGATCCCGGAGGTGTGGCCTGCTCGGCCACGAGGGCGGCATGAGCGGATAATCCCCCGGCAGCCATGCCTGAAAACATCGCCGACGGGTCTGTCGAACCCTAATCCAGGGCGGACAGGATGCAGAAGAAACCGCATGTCAGACCACGGTCGGTGCGAAGATCATTACCTCGTGGGGTAGTCCTGTGTCTGAGGACTTGAACCCCCACCAGTGGGAGGAACCCCCCGTTCCGGGGATTCGTCTCCATGACGGCGATGCTAGCGCCGCGGCTGTCGGAATATCCAGGTCCCTTCCGGGAGTAGCCTGGATCGGGCTTGCGCTGAAGCGTGCGTTGGTGCTCCGCGTTGGGCGGGATTGCTCGCGAGCCACGTCACCCGCGTCCAGCGCAGCCTGTCGACGAGACCAAGGCCGCATCTCCAGCCGAAACGTCCACTGGCGCTGACAAATTTCCTTCAAGTGCTCGAACCCGACACTGTCCCGATGCTGAAGACCAGCCTGCAATCGACCCAGCCTTCATACGAGCGCGCAACCACGTCCCGACCTCCGCGACGACGTCGGTGGCAGTTTGGCGACGATGCAGGTAGCGGCGATAATCTAGCCGCGAGACTTGCTACGAGACGTCGCTGAGTGTCAGCGCCTGCAGGGTTTCGATTCAGGACGGTCGGCTACTCTGCGTATCTATGATGAAACACTACGTACATCTCAAACTTGGTGGGGAGACGTACGAGTTCGTAACGCTCTATCGAGCACTCGGGCATGATCATCCAGAAGCGGGCCGCGTCCTAGGCGGCCCCGATCTAGGTTCGCGATACCCCGATCACCAACGCCCAGCGATCGAGCCTGACCGCGACGACTGGTCCATTGAGCTCCCCGCCGTGATCTGGCTGATGGACCTGGTCCGTGATGGAGTTGTAGCAGCTGAGTATGTGCGCGAGCTCCTCATCACCATGAGTAGCCCACCCGGTGGATGCTGCTGGGCCTGTGAGTCACTGGAAGAGACCGAATCAGATGTCATCGAGCGATGCCGGCGAGAGCGCGACGAGTGGCTGGTCTGGTGGAGCAGCGTTACTCCTCGCTCGCACCCCTATGCCGTGACCGGCTCGTCGATCCACCACTGGGATTGTCGAACCTTGGGCGAGCCCGTCCCGCCGCCGGTGATTACCAGCAAGCACGACTACCTGAAGAATCGAAGGGCCTTTTCCCCGTACCGGCGTGACGCCTTCAAGCGGGTGACTGTTGAGGAAGCGCGCTCATGGCGCTTGCGCCGCTGCAAGATCTGCTCTCCCGAACTTCCCGCAGCTTGGCGTGACGGAACCTCCGATGTGCCATCAACTTACTGACATCCCACTGGTCTGCCGCGGTTCGCGTCCGCGGTGGAGCGGTGCTTTCTGCGGCGCAATAGCCAGCGTCGCAGTTCGTCGGCGCCCCAGATGATGACGGGATAGGGCAAGACGAAGGCGAGCATGTCCGGCGTCAATGCCGCTGTGCCGAGAAGTTCTTGCAGGGGCGGGAGGTAGATGATCGCGACGGTGAGGGTTAGTTCGAACGCGATTCCCCACAGCAGCAGCGGGTTGGACAGCGCGCCGATGGATCGCAGCGACGCGTGTTCGGTGCGTGCGGCGAAGGCGGTGCCGGTCTGGCCGGCGACCAGACCGAGGAAGGTCATGGTCGTGGCTTGCAGGTAGGCGTGGTGCAAGGGCGTGCCGGGGGCGGTGGGGCGCCGGGATGCCACCCGGCGGTGAGCAGGACGTAGCAGAACCCGGCCATCGCCAGGGCCGCGGCGATCACGCCGAGGAACAGCCAGGACCGCAGCAGCATCGGGGTCGTGACGACCGGTTCGCTGCGTTTGCGGGGCGGTCGCCGCATCAGGCCGGGTTCGGCGGGTTCGCGGCCGAGTGCAAGCGCGGGGAGAGTTTCGGTGCCGACGTCGAATGCCAGCAGCTGCAGGACGGACAGCGGTAACGGGATGGCGGGCGCCCCCGGAGAGCGCGAACACCAGGAATGACGTCACTTCCGGAGTGGCGTGGGCGAAGATGTAGACGATGAACTTCCGGATGTTGTCGTAGACCTGCCGACCGGCCCATGGAGACTCCGATGTCGGCGCGCCGCAAGGCGGGGGCGTCGTTCGCACCGTCGCCGGTCATCGCGACCACGTGCCCGGCGTCGCGCAGCACGTCGGCGATGCGCAGCTTCGCTTCCGGCGACGACCGGGCGAAAATCAGCGTGCGTGCAGCAGAGGCACGTGGCTGTCGACCAGGTCGGCCGAGCGGAAGGCGGGCATCGATTCCCCGGTCAGCGCGGACAGGTCGACCTCGATGCCGCCGTCGAGCAGCCGGGCATCCACCGAGACCCGATCGCCTTCCTCGATGATGAGCACGTCCCCGGGCACCAACTCGATGGCCTCCACCTCGGACGCCCGCCCGTCGCGGATGACCTTCGCGCGCATCGGCAGGTAGGCCGCGAGCGCCTCCACCGCCTTCTCCGCGTGTTGTTCCTGGACGATCGCGAATGCGGGGTTGATCGCGATCACCACGACGATCGCGATGGCAACGGGTTGGATGCCCACCGCCCACGCCAGGCCGGCCGCCGCCCACAGCAGCAGCGCCAGCGGGTGCGTGAATTGCCGTGCCAGCTCGCCCGGCCACCTTCGGCCACCTCGTCGTCGCAGCTCGTTCGGCCAGGCGTGGACCAGCCGCCGCTGCGCTTCGCGGGTGGTGAGTCCGGACCGGGAGCTGCGCAGGTCGCGCAGCAGGAGGTCGACCCGCTCGGTCGGGTCGAGGCGAACTCCGGGCTCCACATCAACGGCCTCGGCCATCGGGCACCCCATCGGCTTCCGGTTCCGTCACCGCCCCGGGCTACCCACCGCAGCGGTCGGCCTCGCCGGAACCACGGGGCTCCCAAGGCTGCGTGCACGGGCGGTCTGCGCGACCATCGGTGGGGTCTGGGGCCGCGTGCGGGAGGGAGCGCGGATGCGCGGAATTCGGGGCTTCTTCGAGCGCTTTCGCCCGGCGGGAACGCCAGGAGCGGCGGCACGCCCCGGTGTGCCGGTCGACCGCGTGGCGGAGGCGTCCGCCGAGCTGGCACCCGTGTTCGCGCTGCTCGAAGATGCTGAGGTCGAGGCGCGGCAGGTTCGCGCGAACGGGCGAGAGGAGAGCGCCCGGATCCGGCAGGAGGCCCGCGAACGAGCGGAGGCCATCGTCGCCGATGCCAACGCGCGTGCCGGAGCGGTGCGTGCCGACGTGGTGGCCGAGCTGAGTGGCCTCGGCGGCGGGCGCGCGTGCTGGGCCTGCTCGCCGAGTCGGACAGGTTGTCGGAGTTCGCCGAGCTGGTCGGTGCCGGTGCGTTGCCGGGGCGAGAACGAGTCGTGCTGCTGGGCGGCCGCTTGATCCGGGAAGCGGTCCTGCAGCAGAACGCGTTGTCCACTATGGATTCCTTCTGCGGTGGGGACAAAGCGGTCGCACTGGTCGAGTCGGTGCTCTCGATCACTACCGAATGCCAGGAACTGGTCGGCGCAGGCGTCTCGGTCGAGGTGGTCGAGGAGTTCGACTTCGCACCTCTGGTGCGCGTTCGGGAAGAGACCGCACCGCACGATGCCGACGGCGTTCGCCGGCGCTGCGCGGCTGTGCTCTCCGCGCTTCGGGAGTTGCAACCGTGATAGCCCGGCAGCGCATCGAGTACACCGGGGTCCGCGAGCTGCGCGGCCCGTTGGCGGTCGTTGCCGGTGTTCGCGGCGTCGGGTGGGACGAGTTCGTGCGAATCCGGTTGTCCGGCCGGGAGATGCGGCACGGCTTGGTGCTGGAGGTCGACCGGGGACCTGGCCGTCGTGGAGGTGCTGGAGGGCACCGCCGGCATGGACACCGCGGGTACCCGGCTGGAGTTCACCGGGGAGCCGCTGCGCGTTCCGGTCGGACCTGGGTGGCTGGGGCGGATCTGCAACGGCCGAGGTGATCCCGCCGATGGTGGACCACCGGTGTTCACGACGCGGCGGGCCGCGGTGGCCGGTGCCCCGATCAACCCCGGGCGCTGCGAACCCCCGGCCGAGCCGGTGCTCACCGGCCTGTCCGCGATCGATGCGCTGACCACCCTGGTGCGCGAGCAGAAGCTGCCGGTGTTCTCCCTCCCCGGGCTGCCGCACCTGGAGTTGGCCACCCAGATCGCGGCGCAGGCCAACGTCGGGGGCGAGCCCTTCTCGGTGGTGTTCGCAGGCATGGGGCCGACGCACACCGATGCCGCGTTCGCCCAGGACGCCCTCGCTCCGCGCTCGGCTGCCGGAGAGCTCGTGCTGCTGCTCAACACCGCCGATGACCCGGTGATCAAGCGGATCCTCACGCCGCGGCTGGCGTTGACCATCGCCGAGGCGCTGGCCTTCGACGGCGGTCGGCACGTGCTCGTGGTGATGACCGACATGACCAGCTACGCCGAGGCCCTGCGCGAGGTCTCCGCCGCCCGGGGTGAGGTCCCGGGCCGCCGCGCCTACCCCGGATACCTCTACAGCGACCTGGCGTCGGTGTACGAGCGGTGCGGCCGGATCCGCGGTCTGCCCGGATCGGTGACGGTGCTGCCCGTGCTCACCATGCCGGGCGGCGACATCACCCACCCCGTGCCCGACCTCACCGGCAACATCACCGAAGGCCAGATCGTGTTCTCCCGCGAGGTGAACGAGCAGGGCATCTACCCGCCGATCGATCCCCTGTCCTCGCTGTCCCGCCTCATGCGCGTCGGGTCGGGCCCGAACCGCACGAGGCCCGACCACCTGCCCGTCGCCGCGCAACTGGTGGCCGCGCTCGCCAGGGCCCGGCAGCTGCGCGAGCTGTCCGAGCTGATCGGAACATCGGCGCTGAGCCGGATCGATCGGTCGTACCTCGATTTCGAGGAGGCGTTCCGGCGCGACCTGGTCGCCCAGCGCCCCGACGAGTCCCGAACCCTTGACGACACCCTCGAACGCGCCTGGCAGGTGCTCCTCCACCTGCCGGCCGGTGAACTGGCCATGCTGCCGAGCGACCTCCTCGACCGCCGTCGCACCGATCCACCGGCCCAGCAGGAAGCGGGGTGACCGAGATGGCCGAGATCCGGGTCCCGCCGGGACGAGCCGGGCGGCTGCGGCTGCGCCGCCGACTGGACATCGCCGAGCGGGGCGCCGTGCTGCTGGAGCAGAAACTGCGTGCTCTGCAACGAGAAGAGCGTCGGCTGGCGCAACTGGCCCGCACCAGCGAGAGGGAATGGACGCGAACCGCGACGGAGGCCGAAACCTGGTTGATCCGGGCGACCTTGCTCGCCGGGCAGCGCGGGCTTCGGCTCGCACATCCCGACCAGGCCGCCGAGGTCGGCGTTCACTGGACCACGGCGATGGGGGTGAGGTATCCGGACGACGTCTCCTGCACCCTTCCGCGGCGAGGCCCCGAGTCGCCCGCGATACCCTGCAGCGCGGCCGTGATCGAAGCAGGAACAGCGCACGGGGCAGCCCTCGTCGCGGGTCTGCGGCACGCCGCAGACCTTGCGGCCTGGCGGCTGATCGGCGCGGAGATCGCCACGACCCGGCAGCGCGTGCGCATGCTTCGGCGCTACTGGGCGCCGCGGCTGCGGAACGCGCTGGCCGCCACGGACCTCGCACTGGAGGAACGGGAGCGAGCCGAGGCAGTGCTGCGTCGTTGGACAAAACCATGATCCCAAGCCCGTATCACCTCGGCGATCACGCCCAGGAACAGCGTTTTCGGGTACCTCTGCATCAGGCCGTGCATGCGCGGTGAATCCTCAGCCGGGCACGTTGCGTTCCAGCTCGTCGAGCCACGCGCGGGCGGTGGCGTCGCTGGGTGCCCGCCAATCGCCGCGAGGCGACAGCGCGCCGCCGGATCCGACCTCGGGCCCGTTGGGCAGCGCGGAGCGCTTGAACTGGCTGGATTGCACGAACCGGTGCAGGAACACGGCCAACCAGTGCTTGATGGCGGGTAAGTCGTATTCGTTGCGCTTCTCGGGTGGGATCAGCGACGGCCAGCTGCCTCGGTCGCGGTCCGACCACGCCTGGTGCGCGAGGTAGGCGATCCGGCTCGGCAGATACCCGAACCGAAGCAGGTGGTAGAGGTGGAAGTCCTGCAGTTCGAACGGGCCGACGGTGGCTTCCGAGCTCTGCGCCGGTTGGCCCGTCCCCGGCTTCCCGGCGGGAACCAGTTCCGGCGAGATCACGGTGTCCAGGATGGACTGCAGCACCTCGGCTGCCGCGTTGCCGAGCTCCCCGGTGTCGATGGTCCAGCGGATCAGGTGCTGGACGAGCGTTTTCGGCACCGAGGCGTTGACGTTGTAGTGCGACATGTGGTCGCCGACCCCGTAGGTGCTCCAGCCCAGCGCGATCTCGCTGAGATCGCCGGTGCCCACGACGATGGCGCCGCGCTGGTTGGCCAGCCGGAACAGGTGCGACGTGCGCTCTCCGGCCTGCACGTTCTCGTACGTGACGTCGTAGACGGGCTCGCCGCGGGCTGCCGGGTGGTCGAGGTCGCGCAGCATCTGCATCGCAGACGGCCGGATGTCGATCTCCCCGGCCGTGACACCCAGCGCCGCCATCAACCGGTGGGCGTTGTCGCGAGTCCGCTCGCTGGTGGCGAAGCCGGGGAGGGAGAAACCGAGCACGTTGCTGCGGGGCAACTCGAGCAGGTCCATGCTCCGCGCCGCGACGATGAGCGCCTGGGTGGAGTCCAGCCCGCCGGAAACTCCGATCACCACCTTCCCGGCGCCGGTGGCGGCCAGTCGCCGGGCCAGGCCCTGCACTTGGATGTTGTACACCTCGCGGCATCGCTCGCCCAGGGTCACCGGATCGGAAGGCACGTAGGGAAAGCGCGGCACTTCGCGGCGCAGGGGGACCGAGGTGGCCGGTGGAGCCAGGTCGATCTGGACGCGGCGGAGACCGCGTACGCGCTCCATGTGGTCGTGCGCGGAGTCGGCGAAGCTGGTGGTCCGCATGCGGTCCTGAACCAGCCGTTGCAGGTCCACATCCGCTGTCACTAGTTGCGGGCCGGAACCGAACCGGTCGCCCTCGGCCAGCTTCTCGCCGTTCTCGTGGATCAGCGCGTGCCCGTCCCACGCCAGGTCCGTGGTGGATTCGCCGGGCCCTGCCGCGGCGTAGAGGTAGGCGGCGATGCACCGCGCCGAGTGCGACGCGCACAGCTGACGGCGGTAGTCGGCCTTGGCGATGGTGATGTTGCTGGCCGAGAGGTTTACCAGCACGTTGGCGCCGGCCAGCGCGGCCCACGTGCTGGGCGGGACCGGGACCCACAGGTCCTCGCAGATTTCGACGTGGAACGTGAACCCGGGGAGTCGTGGCGCCTCGAACAGCAGGTCGTCGCCGAACGGGACGTCGTTGCCGAACAAGGTCACGCGGCGCGCGATCGCATCACGCGCCGCGGCGAAGTAGCGCCTCTCGTAGAACTCCCGGTAGGTGGGCAGGTAGCTCTTGGGGACGACGCCGACGACCTCGCCCCGGTGGATCACCACCCCGCAGTTGAAGAGCCGTTCGCCGAAGCGCAGCGGAGCGCCGACCACGAGCACCGTGTCCAGCTCACCGCTCCCGGCCACCACACGGCGCAGCCCGGACAGCATGGAGTCCAGCAGGGCGTCCTGGTGGAAGAGGTCATCGATGCTGTAGGACGACAGACCGAGCTCGGGGAACAGGGCCAGCACAGCGTTGTCCGAGGTAGCGCGGCGCGCCAGGTCGAGGATGCGGTCGGCGTTGAGCTCGGGGTCGACCCCGCCGACCACGGGCACGCCGACCGCGACCCGCGCGAATCCGTGCCGGTACAGCGATCCGAAATCAGCCATCGCCGACCATCGTCGAACATGCCCAGGACCGGCGCAGCGAACGCGGACTTCGGCAGCGCGTGGACCGGCGTCGTCGGTGAGGACAGGGAAGGAGTTGCTGCCGCGACGCGAACGTGGCAGCGACGCGCGGATTGGTCCGGTCGCCCCTGGTGCGGGCGAACGTCACGCCGGATGCTTGACGACAGCGCACTGCGCAAAGCGGTTGCATTGACGAGTCGAGCTCCGTCCCTGGTACCTGCCGCCGGGACGGTTCGGCACGGGCCTTTCGGTCACCGCACGAACGGGCCGTGACCTCACATTACAGACAAGTAGGCAGGAACTGCTCATAAGCCGGTCATTGGCCTGGGTTCATTCGGCATGCACTTGACCACTCTTGCCAGGTTGGGCATGTATCAGGCTGCCAAATAGCTCTTGACTCGTCCCGCCAACTTGGAGCCCTGGATTGTTGTTGGCCGGCATTCGACCACCGCCGATCCCCAAGATGCGGCGGGAGGGCGCCCATCTACTCGGGCAGCTGTGGCTTGCCATCTCGCTAGACCAACACGCGGTTTGCTGTTGACCAGACAGGCCCAACGTGTGCGATTCGTCCGTACGAGTGGATCAAGCTTGTGTTGGAACGCGAGCGTCTCTCGCACTGTTAGAAAGGTGGCGTTCACGTTGTGACGTCATCCTGTTCCGAAGCTGTTGGCACTGTGGGGGTTAGTGGTGCTCGGCCTGCGGCCCTCGCACGTCGCCGGATGAGAGGGCTAGTTGATGGACCCGAGTATCGATGTGGGCTCCCTGGCGAGTGAGGCCGCTCAGGTGGTGGTGACCGGGCTCGTGGGCAGTGCAGGCGCGGCGCTGCGGGCTCGCCTGGTGAAGCTGTTCACGCGCGGCGACGCTGATCAGGAGCAGCAGTCCGCTGAGGTGCGCAAACTCGATGAGACCGGAAGGCAACTGGAAACAGTCTCGGAAGAAGAACGGGAGGAACTGTCTCGACAGCTCGAACCGAACTGGCAGCGGCGCTTGATGGTGTTCCTCGAGGATCATCCAGATGCCGCGGAGGAACTGGCGGCCCTCGTCCAAGATTTCAGCAACAACGACGAGGATTCGCCTCAGCGAAGCGGGCCGATGTTTGCAAGTGGCGGTGACAACGCCGTGGTCATCCAGTCTGGCCGTGACACCCGGTTTGGTGGGGGGCTGCAGCGGTGACTGTGCCGGGATGGGACAACTTCACCCCCGTCGGCAGTGCGAGCGACGCATACGCGCATGCCCCTGTTCCGCAAAAGGACCTCGAACCAGCCGGCCCGGGAATGACTGTCCGAACGGGGCCGCACAGCACGGTCTTGCAGGCTGGCGGCAACATCGAGGTCAACCAGATCCTCGGCAAAGTGCTATCCGAATGTGGCTTGCGATCAGAACTTGCTGCTGTTCGGCAGTGCTATGCATCGATCGCCCCACAGCAGTGGAACCACTTGGTTCAAGTCTGGAAAAGTCACCAGCTGATCCTGATTACGGGCCAACGGCGCATCGGCAAACGCACTGTGGCGCTGCGGCTATTGGGGCAAGTCGATCCGGAGACACGGCTTGATGGTGTAGACGTCGAGAGCGTAAGGGAACTGAATAAGGACTGGGACAAGCCAGATGTAGGAATGCTACCTGCGAGGTCAGGCAGAACTTACTTCCTCGACCTCGGCGAAACCGCCACCGACGCCTTCCCCGAGGACTTCGGAGTCAAGTTACGGTCATTCGTTGAGGACCGCGCACACTTGGGAATTAGGCTCGTGGTGACCATGACCGACGAGGCGTGGTCACGATGCGCGCAGTCGGTTCATGACGAGCGAGTGCAGATCTTTCCACCTGTCGCGCATGACGTCGCTACTGAGCACCTGGTGCGCCTCCACCGCCGTGACCGAGTTGGATGGCTCGACCAGGAAATCCTGAGTTCGCTGCTCACCAGCAGCACGAGACCGCGAGATGCTGCAGGGCTCGCGTCCGCCATCGCACATGCACCCGAGCCTCCGGTGCATGACGGTGAGGTGAAGCTGAACGACGTCCTGGCGCGGGTCGCTGATGAGTTCCGCGCATGGGGCGGACACCTGTCAAGTTTCTTTGACGACAAGGACAAGCACTCGGCTGAGGACCGTGCGCTTCTGATCGCTTCCGCCGTACTGGACGGGGCGCCACCGCTGGTCGTATGGAAGGCCGCCATGAACTTGCTCGGCGGCCGGAAGTCGGAGCCAACGGTTGAGGAACTGTTGCTGGATGATGATCTCGAACCCAAGCTGGCGCGAATCGCTGAGATGGACACGGACGCGGTCACTGATGATGTCTCGCTCGATGTTGCACGGCACGGGCTCAGCTACGCCGTTTTGCCTCATATCTGGCGACAGCGGCCACAACTTCGAGAGGCGCTCCTGGGCTGGATCCGTAGGATCACCGGTCCTGGCGGCGAAGGTGAGAGCCGGCTTCCCGTGGTCGGGAAGCGGCTCTCCACGCTCGTCGATAAGTACCCGGAGTTCGATCTGATCGACACCCTCACTCGATGGGCGAACGATTGGCCGGAGAACTGCGGGTTGGTCGCCGGCCTGCTGACAGAACTTGCCGGTGACACGCCGCTTGGTATGAAGGTACGAGACAAGACCCGTACATGGGCCTACAACTATGGCAAGCGCACATCTACAACAGCTCCGACTCACGAAGCAGAAGTCGTGGCCGAGATGTGTGCCGGGCCGTTTGCTGATGACTACCCCAACGGCACCCTCATCAGGCTGAAGTGGCTCTTGAACGGGCCGCCATCCGACACCATCCACGAGTCCGCCCGACGCGCACTTCATCGTCTGTGCCGTAATCCCCAAGACACGGCCTCGGCGTTGCATGCCGTGCTGGGCTGGGAAAACGATGCGCCGCTGGCCACGGCTCGTGGTTTCCTGAGCCTGATCGACATCAACACGGCCCAGGCGGCCACACAGCAGTTGCTGGAGCAGGCCAGCCATGATCCTGAAGTTCTTAACGGCCTGCGCAAAGGTTGGCGAATCGCCACCAAATCCGAGGAGACCATCGACGCTGCAGCCGACACGGTTCGGTGCTGGATATCAGCGATGCGGTCAGGCGTCCTTCGCATCGAGCCGGCCGTTTCCTTGCTCGGCGAGGTCATGCGTCAAGGTGTCGCAACAAACTTCCTGGCCAAGGCGTTCATGGATGCGGCTTCGGATGGTGACACTGACGCCACAGGAGCCGAGCTGCTCACCAAGATCATGATGTCCCGGCCAATGGGGTGAAACGTTGTCCCGCAGGCGACGCCAGAAACATCATCTCGTCTTTACCGCACACCTCAGAAGTCGCTTGCCCTCGGTCAGGTTCGTTGTCACCTTGGAGCTTCACTGGTGGTGCACCGGCGAAAGAGTAGCCGGTGCACCACCCTCCTTGCTGGCCTTGATCCGCAGCACCGTTCGCCAACATGCAGGCGATATCCTCGTCAATCAAGACCCCTACGATCTGTATGCTGTACAAGATGCGTTGCTGTTGAACACGGCCGATGACCTCATGCCTGAGGGCTTCCCTGATCTGCGCATAGCCCTCACTGACGCGAGAGTTGTCCTCGACGAGACGGCACAAGCAGCTCTCGCTGACCATGACGAGGCGCAGCGACGGCAATGGCAACGCGCGAACGCGTTGCGTGCGCAGACGATTGCTCTCAAGGATCTCCTCGTGGAACCTGGACTCGGATTGGCATGGATGGCTAAAACACAACCCGACTCAGCCGTGAACAGGAAGCAGGAAATTATCGACTTTCTTGATCACATTGCCAAGGAAGCTGGACCGGTGGCTGAAGGCGACACTCTTGTGGAGCCGTTGGTTGAGTTGTTCCGCGAATTCGTCGCACCGTTAACCGATCCAACGCAGCGGCAGTTAGTGCTAAAGACCCTGCCAGCTTTCTTCGAGTACTACGGGCAATATGAACTCGCGCAAAAAGCCGAGCAATCTGCCGCCGTCATCCAGGCGACCGTGACCACGACGGCGCTTGATTCCGACATTCTGTCCGAGCGCGCAGAAGAGGCCGAGGTAGATGACCACCACCACGAGACCACATCGCCACGTCGCCGGTGATGATCTTGCCGATGCAGTCGCGACTCACCTGCCTGGCTGGCATCCTGCGTCGCAGGCAGCTCTAACGAGGTGGTCAGTGCGCCTGCGTTCATCGGGTGGGAGAGGTTCACTGGTTCCACAACGGCCGGGATGGCCCGTGGGTGTTGGCCAGTCTGGGTGCCTTCTCTAGCTGCGATTGCGAGGTGCCGAGCCATGACGGCGGAACGGAATATGCCGGTGTTGGTCGGAGTGGACGGCTCGGAGCAGTCGCTCGTGGCTGCGCAGTGGGCTGTCATGGACGGCGATCTCCGGACGGCCCCGGTTCGTCTGGTGACGGTCGTCGACGATGCGAGCCGGGACGACGCTGCGTTCGAGCTGCTTTCGAGAGTGGCTGATCAGTGTCGCAGCGATCGCCCGCGAGTCGAGGTGTTCGACGAGATCAAGCACGGGTTGCCGATCGAGAACTTGGTTTGGGCGTCCTCGGGGGCGCAGCTGCTGGTGGTCGGATCGCGTGGGCGTGGTCAGGTCGCCGAGGCGGTGCTGGGTTCGGTGAGCACGGCGGTGGCCATGCATGCACGTTGTCCCGTGGTGGTCGTTCGGGATCGTCGTACGAGCTTCTCCGTCGGCCCAGTGGTGGTCGGTGTCGACGACTCGGCACCTGCCCGTGCAGCACTGCGATTCGCGTTCGAGGAGGCCGCCGCGCGGCGGACCGACCTGCTGGCGATGCACATCTGGCGACCGGTTCTCGCCGAGTATTCCTGGATCGAGAACTCCCCGGCGGGGGCGGCGTGGTTCAGCTTGGATGATGCACAGCGGGAGCTGGACGAGCAGCTCGCCTCGTGGCGTGAGAAGTATCCGAACGTCGAGGTGCGCGACGTCGTGCGCTACGGGCATCCGGTCGAGGAGCTGACGGCGGCGGCCTCTCACGGCCAGTTGCTCGTCGTCGGCCATCGCGGTATCGGTGGGTTCAAGCAGCTGTTGCTGGGGTCCGTCGCGCATGGCGTGCTGCATCACGCCGAGTGTCCGGTGGCCATCGTCCGTTCCGCTCTCACGCCTTGACAACGGAAACACCGCCGTAGCATTTGTCGGGGCCCGGTGTCATTCGTGGTCGCGGACTACCACCACGGGGCAGGGTGCGTGGTTGACGCAGTACTGGCCGACTGAGCCGAGCAGGGCGTGGGCGAAGCCGCCGTATCCCCGGTGACCGACGACGAGGAGGTCTGCCGATTCGGCTGCGTCCAGTAGGGCTTTGGCCGGGTGACCGCGAGCCACCTCCTTCCGGATCGCGGCGTCGTCGGTGTCATCGACGGTTTCATGGATGATGGTGTTGAGCGCCTCTTCTGTTACGCGATCACATTCTTCGGCCGTGCGCATGGGCCAGTCGTAGAGCTCAGGGAGCTCCCACGACATGACGGCGGTGATGCGGCCGTTGGTCAAGTGGGCTTGCCGGACGGCCCATCGCAGGGCATCCCGGGACGACGGTGAGCCGTCGACACCGACGACGATCGCGAAGTCGCGTTGCTCGGTCATGCTGTCTCCAAGTCGTTGCGGTCCGCTTCGAGGAGGGCCGCAACGACAGCGTCGACTCAAGCCGGTCCGACAGCGGGTCCTTTCTGCACGGAGATGGTGGGGAGGTGTTCACGGACCAGCAGGCTGCTCATGGCCAGCACCCACAGCGCGGTCAATCCGCCAGGAATGTAGGTGGTCAGGGCTGCGCCCGGGGCCAAGACGCCGCCGACGGAGAGGACGGTGATCGCGCTGAGAACCGAGATGACGGCGACGAATCCGGAGAACCAAGCTGCCCATTGCGGGAACACCCCGGTCCGAGCAATGGCCACTGCGGTGGCCGTCAGCGGCACGGCGAGGGCCAGTCCCGTGACAGTGGCCGCGACGGTCACAACCGTGTAGGGAGCGGCGGCGAACACGAGCAGGGCGGGGCGCGAGGTCATCGCGAAGACCGCTCCACCGAAGACGGCGGCACCGAAGAATCCGATCGTGGAGGTCAGCGCGAAACCCGCCAGCACGACCGCTGGGGCGTCGCTCCGGTCGTCCGCGAGCCGGAAAGCGGTGGCCAGCGTGGCGCCGAACCACAGGAACAGGGCGATCGCGGCGGCGTAGAGCAGCACGGCCGTGAGGACGACACCGCGTTCGGCGAGCAGGTACCCGGCGATTGTGTCTGCGGATTCGGTGATGCGTGGGGCACCGGCGAGCAGGATGCCGGCGATGATGGAGAGAACCAGCGCGCCGAGACCAGCCAGCCCGCCCCAACGCATCTCGTGACCTTCATTCATCGGTTCCCCCTCGAGGATTCGACATGGGATCAATGTCCGAGGGTTCACCTCAACCGGCAACGCGTCATGCGGCCGAAAGTCCCTTGTTTCCAGTGGTGTTCTTGCCATCGATTAGCGATTGCAGGCCTGCCTCTGCGAGTGCCGAGCACGTTTGCGGTGCGGGTCCTTCTCCTCCTGCGCGTCCGCCTGTGGTCGGTGATGCTCGAAATTGGCGGCGACTGGAGATCCAAGGGGTGCACGATGCGAACGGGAGTGGCGCAGAACGTTCCGATCAGCGTGCAGGTGACAGGTGAAGTGGCACCCGGCATCGCCGACTACGCGGAGCGTCGAGTCCGTTCGGCTCTCCGCTACGCCCATGAACCTGTGCTGCACGCGAGAGTGCGCGTGCAGCGACATGGTGATCCCGCCGTCGCACGCCCGATCACCGCGCAGGCCAACCTCGATGTCAACGGGCGGATAGTCCGCGTGCAGGTGGCCGGCTCCGTTGCCACGGAGGCCCTCGACCTGCTGCGTGACCGCCTTCAGCACCGCCTCGAGCACATCGCGCGGCGCCGTAAGCGTGGAGCGGTGGTCGAGCCCCATGAATGGCGCCACGGCGGCGAACCCGCGCATCGCCCCTCGTACTTTCCGCGTCCGCCTGACCAGTGTGAGGTCGTTCGGCACAAGTCGTTCACGCTGGCGCGCTGCGATGTGGACGAAGCGGTGTTCGAGATGGAGGTCATGGACTACGACTTCCACCTCTTCACCGAACTCGGCTCCGAGCAGGACAGCGTCTTGTACCGGACGCCGGACGGCTACCGCCTGGCCCAGGTCGACCCGCACCCGGCGGAGTTGGCCGAGCATTTCACGCCGGTCACCGTGAGCGAACGGCCACCGCCTGTGCTGACCACCGTTGAAGCGGCCGAGCGGCTCGGGACGCTGGGCCTGCCGTTCCTGTTCTACCTGGACGGTGAGCGGGGCCGAAGTGCTGTGCTCTATCGCAGGTACGACGGGCACTACGGCCTGATCACGCCTGCCGAGTGACGCGGCTTCACAGCCACGTCTCGATGGCCAGCAGATCTCGCATGGAGATCACCCCGACCACCGTCTGCCCCTGCATGACCGGCAGGTGGCGGACGCCGGAGTCGAGCATGCGCCGCGCGAGGTCCCGGGTTTCCTCGCCGAACTTGGCGGTCTCGATCTGGTGGGTGGCGAACGTGGTGGCCGTCGTGGTTCGCGGATCGACGTCCTGGGCAATGGCCCGGACCACGTCTCGTTCCGAGATGATGCCCATGATCCGGTCGCCCTCGAGAACTGCGAGGGCACCGACGTGATCCGCGGTCATCTTCCGGGCCACTTCTTTGATCGAATCGGTCGCCTCGCAGGTCAGCGTTCCTTGGCGGAAGACTTCCTCGACTCGCATGGATCCTCCTCGCGGGCACCGCGCACGGTTGTGCGTGCGGGCGGTGGGGACGGTTGATCTCGGCGCTCGATCACCTGAACCTGACGTGTCCCCGGCGCCGCCAGGGCGAGCGCACGAGCGACGTGGCGGGCGGCGATGTCCCCGACCGGGTCGGTGATCACCACCGCGCCGTCGCGCACGGACACGGACCACTTGTCGAAGCCTCCGTAGCGATCGAGGTTTCGCCGCACTTCGGCTCTGATCACCGGATCGTCCCGGGCCAGACCGCGCATCAGATCGCGCCGGGTCACGATGCCCACGACCACGCGGCTCTGGACGACGGGAACGGCACGCAAGTGGTGGCTGAGCATCGTCTTGGCGATGTCGGCGCAGTCGGTGCCTGGAGCCGCGGTGCGCACCTTCTTGGTCATGACCTGGCTGACGAGGGTCGGTGGTGCCCCGCTCGGCATGTGCAGGTGGTGTTCAGTGGTGCGGGGATCGTGCGGGATCGCATCGCGGATCAGATCGGCCTCGGTGACGATGCCGACGAGAATGCCGTCCCAGTCGATCACGGGTGCGGCGGTGAACCCGTGTTCGGCCAGCGTCCCGGCAGCCGTTCTGATCGAGTCGTACTCCCGAACGGTGATGACCGGGTGTGACATGATGTCTTCGGCTTGCATCGTTGCTCCCGGACTCTCCCGTGGCCGCGCCTGTTGCGCAGACGGCACGGAGGCTGCAAGCACTCGGATGTTCCTACGCTGCCCACCTTGCCGAGGTCATCACGGCGCGCGGCAGGGCCGATGGGCCTCCGTCCAACCGGCCGCGTGGTTCGAATGGGCCGGCCGGTCTCGATCGGCGGTGATTTTCTCCCCAAGCGCATCGCGAGTTGACAAGTGCTGCTCGGCTGCTCAGGAGCCCCGTACTACCGGCTGGATGTGCACTGCGGTGACCTTGTATTCGGGGCAGTCCGTGGCGGTGTCGGTGTGCGGTGAAGTGAGTTCGTTGACGGGTGCGGTGGGGAAGTGGAAGGCGGCGAACACCTGGCCGGGTGCGACATCGGTGGTGGGATGCGCGGTCAGAGTGGTCTGGCCCCAGCGGCTGGTGGTGATCACGTCGGTTCCGTCGGGGATGTCGAGGCGGGCTGCGTCCGAGGGGTGGATCTCCAGTGTTTCGGTGGGGAGGAGTTCGAGGTTGGCGGTTCGGCGGGTCATGGAGCCGGTGTTGTAGTGGACGAGCCGACGTCCGGTGATCAGCAGGAACGGGAAGTCGGCATCGGGCTGTTCGCCGGGCGGCAGGTAGGGGCGGGCGGCCAGCGCGGCCTTGCCGTCCGGGGTGGCGAACCGGTCGAGGTAGAGCACGGCTTCGCCCGGCCGGTCCGAGGCCGGGCAGGGCCAGTGCAAGGAGCCTTCGGCCTCCAGACGCTGGTGCGACAAACCCGCGAAAACCGGTGTCAGGGAGGCACATTCGGCCAGTGCGGCGGCCGGAGTGGGGCAGCCCAAGCCGGTGCCCATCGCTTGGGCGACCTGCTGCAGGATGTTGAAGTCGTCGGATGCCTGGCCGGGTGGTGCCAGGGCTGGGCGGACGCGTTGGAAGCGCCGGTCGAAGTTGACGAAAGTCCCGTCCTTTTCCAGGAAGGAGGCTGCGGGGAAGACGACGTCGGCGTGTTCGGCTGTGCGGGAGCGGAACATGTCGTGGCAGACCACGAATTCGCACGCGTCGAGTGCGGCGCGCACGTGACCTGAGTTTGGGTCGCTTTGCGCGATGTCTTCTCCGATGACGTAGAGGGCTCGCAGGTCGCCGGAGATCGCGGCGTCGAACATTTGCGGGATGCGCAAGCCAGGACGTTCAGGCACCGGGCGGCCCCAGGCCCGCTCGAAGCGGGCGCGGATCGCTGGGGCGGCGATGTGCTGGTAACCGGGAAGCACATCTGGAAGGGCGCCCATATCCGAGGCGCCTTGGACGTTGTTCTGCCCGCGAAGGGGAAGGATGCCGCAGCAGCCGGTGGTGCCGACTGCACCGCGGAGGATGGCGAGGTTGGCCAGGGTGCGCACGCCGTCGGTGCCGTGGGCGTGTTCGGTGACGCCGAGCCCGTAGACGATGGCGGGGTGCTGCGCCCGTCCGAAGAGGCGGGCGGCGGCCACCAGGTCTGTCGAGCGCACGTCGGCGATGGCTGCCACCGTCTCGGGCGGGTAGTCGGCCAGGAGTGTTGCGAGGTCGTCGAAACCCGTGGTGCGGTGGTCGAGGAACGCGTGGTCGAGGTGATCCTCCCCGATCAGGAGGTGAGCGAGTCCGTTGAAGACGGCGACGTTCGAACCCGGCGCGGCTTGCAGGTGCACATCGGCGAGTGCGGCGAGTTCGGTGCGGCGAGGATCGATGACGACCAGCCGGGCTCCGGCGAGCACGCGTTGCTTGATGCGCGCTCCGACGACGGGGTGGGCTTCGGTGGGGTTGGCGCCGGCGAGGAGGATGCAGTCGGTGTGGTCGAGGTCGTCGAGCGGGTTGGTGCCGCCTGCCAGGCCGAAGGAGGCGGTGAGCCCGGCGGCCGAGGGGGCGTGGCACAGCCGCGAGCAGTTGTCGATGCTGTTGGTGCCGATGATGGTGCGGATGAACTTCTGGGCCAGGTAGTTCTCCTCGTTCGTGGCGCGGGCGGAGGAGATCATGGCGATCGCGTCGGGGCCATGCTGGTCCCGGATGTCGGTGAGTCGCTGTGCGACCAGGCCGAGTGCTTCGTCCCAGGTTGATTCGACGAGTTGTCCGTTGTGTCGAACCAGGGGTGCGGTCAGCCTGTCCTCGGCTCGGGTGAAGGCGTGCGCGAAGCGGCCTTTGATGCAGGCGTGGCCGCGGTTGACCGGCGCCCCGTGAGTGGGGGTGATCGCGGCGATGTCGTCGTCGCGGACGTGGACGTCGAGGGTGCAGCCGACTCCGCAGTATCCGCAGGTGGTCGTGGTGGTGGAGGTGATCGGGCGGAGGTCGAGCAGGCCGGGTTCGGACAGGGCGCCGGTCGGGCAGCTGTCGACGCAACCGCCGCAGCCCACGCAAGGCGAGGACACCCACGGGCCGCCATCGCCAGGTGCCACGACGGTGTCGAAGCCGCGGCCGGTGAGTTCGAGCGCGAAGGTGCCCTGGACTTCGGCGCACATGGCGACACACCGTCCGCAGGCGATGCACAGGTCGCGGTCGAGTTTGACGTACGGGTGCGAATGATCCACCCCGCGATCGTGTTCTGCGCCGGTGAAATCGCTGGAGGTGATGCCGAAATGAGCACATGCCCGGACCAGTTCACTGCGCTCCGCCGGAATGGTCAGCGCCCGGTCGGGCAGTTCGGACACCATCAGCTCAGCGGCTCCGCGCGCAGCCTGGTGGGCGGTTGGATCGTCCAGTTGGACTGCAAGGCCTTCGGCCGCAGGAGTGGTGCACGCGGCAACGATGCGACCGCCCGCGCGGACCAGGCAGGTTCGGCACGAGCCGCGCGGGGACAGCCTTGCGTCGTAGCACAGCGTCGGGAGATAACCTCCGCTCGCGTGCACGGCGTCGAGCACCGTCGCGTCCTCCAGAACGTCCACAGGAACGCCATCGACGATGACCCGCATCAGCTGCCTCCGGCGAGTAGTTCGTCGCGGTAGACCCGCACCAGGCTCCGGACCGCGCCGGGCACGCCCCGCCCGAAGGCGCACAGGCTGCCAACACCCATCACATCGAGAAGTTCTTCCTGCTGCGCCAGGGCGGTCGCGCTACCCGGCACCAGGTCTGCCAGCTCGCGACCACGGCGTGATCCGACCCGGCACGGAGTGCAGGCACCGCAACTTTCCGCGGCAGCGAAGGTCCACACGTGCCGGAGGAGTTCCGCCGCGGAAATGCCGTCGTCGATGGCCACGAGACTGCCATGACCAAGAGCTACCCCCGCCTCGGCGAGCGCTTCGGCGAGCAGCGGGACGTCCAGGTCGTCGGGGCCGAGGAAACCGCCGAGGGGCCCGCCGACCTGCAGGGCCCGCAGCCTGTGCCCGGGCTTCAGCCCGCCACCGAGCCTTTCGACGAGATAGCGCAACGGCACCCCGAACTCGACCTCGTACACGCCGGGTCGGCGGAACCGCTCGCTGAGGCACACCAGCTTGGTGCCGGTCTCGACGTCGGCACCGAGGCGGGCGTATGCGCTGCCGCCGTGCCGAACGACCCATGGCACTGCGGCGAGGGTTTCAACGTTGTTCACGACTGTGGGCCGTCCGGAGAGGCCGACGCTTGTCGGGTACGGGGGCCGGGGCCGGACGCTGCCGCGAAGGCCCTGCAGCGCACGCAGCAGCGCGGTTTCCTCCCCCGCAACGTAGGAACCCGCTCCGCGCACGACCTCCACGTCGAAGTCGAACGCCGAGCCGTGCACGCCGACCCCGAAGTGCCCGGCGTCGCGCGCAGCTCCCACTGCGGACAGGGTTTTCTCCGCTGCCTCTGGGTATTCGGAGCGGACGAACACCACGCCCCGGTTCGCGCCGGTCGCAAACCCGGCAAGGGCGAGCCCTTCCAGAACGCGGTCCGGATCGTCTTCCAGCAGCAGCCGGTCGCAGAACGAGCCCGGATCGCCCTCGTCGCCGTTGGCCACCACGAACCTCGGGGCGGGGCCACGAGACGCTGCCTGCCACTTGTTCGCCACCGGGAACTCGGCCCCGCCTCGACCGCGCAGCCCGGCGCGGGCGACCTCGGCCAGGACGGTGGCCGGAGATCCGGCCGCCACGACTTCCGGCCACACCTGCCAGGGCTCCTCCGCACCGAGCAGACCCGCGAGCACGACCGGATTGCGGCTGGCGTTGTGGTAGGGGACCGGGGGCGGCGGAGGCGGGTGTGCAGGGGAGAGCAATCGCGCACCGAGATCGGGTCCCGTGACGGGAGTCCGCCCATCGAGCGCGGTGGGGGAGGCATAGCAGTAGCCCAGGCAGTACGCCCCAGCCAACGACAACGACCTATCAATGCTGGTGTGTCCACATTTGACGCCGAGGGCTGCTTCGGCCAACGGCACGGTGTGGTTGCCAGCCGAGACAAAGCACGACGTGCCCTCGCAGATGCGCACGTGGCGGGTTGCCTCATCGCCGGTGAAGTCGGCGAAGAACGAGGCGGCACCGTTGACGGCAGCAACCGGCAAACCCAGCTCGCCTGCGATGCGTCGCACGTCGGCATTGCTGATGTGCCCCCGGAGATCGAGGACTGTTCGCAGCCCGCGGAGCACGTCGGTTCCGTGGATCCCGAACCGCTGTTCCCATCCGGCGAACGCGTCATGTGTCACGACTGCAACTCCCTCACCACATCAGGTGCGGATCACCGCTACGGGACATGGCGCGTGGTGGAGCACCCCTCGGGCCACCGAGCCCAGCAGAAGCCCGGCGAAGCCGCCGTGCCCACGGTGGCCGACGACGAGCAGTTGCGCATGCTGA
Organism: Saccharopolyspora elongata; assembly: GCF_004348985.1. Taxonomy (GTDB): domain Bacteria; phylum Actinomycetota; class Actinomycetes; order Mycobacteriales; family Pseudonocardiaceae; genus Saccharopolyspora; species Saccharopolyspora elongata. Next base: position 21,656 of record NZ_SMKW01000066.1, read on the forward strand.
GCGGCTTCGCACAGTGCTTGCACCGGGTGTTCGTTGGTGATCGCTTTGCGCACGGCGACGTCGGGATAGTCGGCGGCCCACCCGGCAAGTTGCTCTGCGAGGTGGGTCTCGGCCCGCTCCTGGAGTTCGTCACGGTCCGGGTGCGGGTAGGGGCCGGGGATGAAGTACGCGTCGGGCAGTGCTTGCACGGCGACCAAGTCGGTACGGCGCTGGTTGGCGGCGTCGAAGGCGTAGTGCAGCGCCGATTTGCTGCCTGGTGAGCCATCGACCCCGACGATCACTGGTCCGGTCATCACGGTGCCTGCACCGCGCATCACGACGACCGGGCACCTGGCGTGCGTGGCCACCGCGGCGCTGATGGAGCCGAGCAGCGCGTCGTGGAAGGCGCCGTGCCCGTGTGACCCGACCACGATCAGCCGGGCGGCGTCGGATCGGCGGACCAACTCCTCGGCGGGATGCCCGAAGTCGACCTCGGCTACCAACTCCAGGGTCGGCATGGCGAGCCGGCAGCGGTCCGCGATCTCCTGCACCGTCTCCTCTGCCTGCGACTCACGAGCGGGATCGTCGCCGACCAGGAGCAGGTGCAACGGAACGCCCAGCCGGCCCGCTTCGGCAGTCGCCCACAGCGCAGCCCGAGCCGAGGGCTCGGACCCGTCGACCCCGGCCACGACGGATTGCTTTTCCCTCGGCATGTCCCGCGCTCCCACGCTCGCGTGCGGTGACCACGTTTCCAATCGGCCTGGTGCCATGGGGAGGGCCGATGGACTCTTGCCTCGGCTGTTGCGGGTGCGGAGGGTGCTCAGCACGACGGCTTCGTCTGCGGGAGAGCAGGAGGGACGCAGGGCCGGTGTTGGGCGAGGAACAGGCTTCTGGTCGCCCGCGTGCTGTGCGCGCGGTGCTGGCTGATGGAAGCGTTGTCACGATCCGGCCGCTGTGCTCTGACGATCTTGGTGAGCTCGAACGCCTGCATGGCGAGCTCACCGAGGAGGATCGTTACTTCCGGTTCTTCGGGTTTCCGTCGCGGACCGGTCTTGATCGTTTCCTGCGCGGGCTGGTGGCTGTCGGCGATGCGCACCTGCTGGCTCTCGGTGCGTTCCGCGGCGACCACCTGGTCGGGATCGGGCACTTCGAGACCCTGGTCGGGGAGGTCGCCGAGGTCGCTTTCCTGGTCGAACACCGGCTCCACGCGCGCGGGGTGGCGACGTTGCTGCTGGAGCATCTGGTGGCCGCGGCGCGGCAGCGTGGGATCCGGATGTTCCTGGCGGAGGTGCTGGCGGAGAATTCGGCGATGTTGCGGGTGTTGCTCGACAGCGGCTTGCGGTGCAGCACCCGGCTGGACGGGACGACCTACCAGGTGAAGCTGGACCTCGACGTCGGTGAGCAGTATTTCTCGCGGCTCAGCGACCGGGAGCGGGTGGCCGATGTCGCGAGTCTGCGGTGGTTGCTCCACCCAGCATCGGTGGCGGTGGTGGGGGCTAGCCGGCGAACGTCCGCTGTCGGCGACGCCGTGCTGCGCAACATCGTTGACGGCGGCTACACCGGTGCGGCCTACGCGGTCAACCGCCGTGGCGGCCAGGTCTGCGGTCTGCGCGCGTATCGGAGCGTGATCGATCTACCTGAGCCGCCGGAGCTGGCGGTCTTGTGCGTGCCGGCGGGCGTCGTGCCGGATGTCGCGGAGGAATGCGGGCGGTCCGGGGTGCGGGCGCTGGTCGTGCTGGCTGCCGGGCTCACCGAGGACCGGGGGCTCGCCGAGCGGCTGCTGGAAGCGGTCCGCCACTGGGGGATGCGGCTGCTGGGGCCGAATTGCCTGGGGTTGATCAACGCAGATCCCGAGGTGCAGCTGAACGCGACCTTCGCCGCCACCGGGATCCCGGCGGGACAGGTGGGCGTCGCCACGCAGTCCGGAGGTGTCGGGATCGCCGTGTTGGAAGGCCTTTCCGCACTGGGTCTGGGTATCTCCGCTCTGGTGTCCACAGGGGACAAATATGACGTGAGTGGCAACGACATGCTGCTGTGGTGGGAGCGTGACGAGGCCACCCGGGTGGGGGTGCTGTACCTGGAATCCTTCGGCAATCCGCGGAAGTTCGCGTGGCTGGCGCGACGGACCAGCCGCATCAAGCCGCTGATCGTGCTGCGCAGCGGTGCGAGCCCGGTCGCGCAGAAGGCGGCGGCATCGCACACCGCGGCCACCGCGACGCCGGGCACGACCAGGGACGCGTTGTTGCGGCAGACCGGCGTCATCGGCGTCGACGACCTTGCGGAACTGCTGGCCGTGCTCGCCGTTGTCTGTTGGCAGGCGGTGCCGTCCGGACGGCGTGTCGCGGTGGTGACCAATGCCGGCGGCCTCGGCGTGCTCACCGCTGACGCCTGCGCGCGAGCAGGACTGGAGTTCCCGTCGCTGCACGAGGACACCTGTGCCCGGTTGGCCGCGACCCTCCCGGGGCACGCGAGCCTGAGCAATCCGGTGGATGCGACTGCCACGGTCGACAGCGACACGTTCGCGCGAACCGTGGCGACTGTCCTCGGCGATCCATCGATCGACTCGGTTGTCGTGCCGGTGGTTCGCACAGCGGTAAGCGATCCAGCCGAGGGGCTGGCCGAGATGGTGGCGCGGGAGCGGGAAGGTGGATGCGACAAGCCGGTGCTCGTTGTGCGCGGCGGGCAGGCCGAATCGGTAGCTGCGCTCGAGGCGGACAACGCGCGGGTTCCCGCGTTCGCCGACCCCTCACTGGCCGCCCGCGCGCTCGCCGATCTCGCCGAGTACGCGTACTGGCTGGCTCGCCCTCCCGGAATCGTCCCCGACTTCGCTGATGTCGACACCGCAGCGGCCCGTGCGCTCATCGACGAAGCGCTTGAGAAGTTGCCAGGGGGTGGGTGGCTGGATCCGGAGCCCGTGGCGGCCGTCCTGAGGCACTTCGGGCTCCCCGTCGTGCCGACGACCGCCTGCACCACCGTGACGGAGGCCCTCGCCGCGTTCCGCGAGCTGGGCGGATGCGTCGTCGTGAAGGTCCGGGCAGCAGGAGTCCTGCACAAGGCACACGCAGGCGGTGTCGTGCTGGGCGTGTCGACCGTCGCCGAGCTGCGCGGCGCCTGGGCTCAGCTGCAGGGCCGCTTCGGCGCCGCGTTCGGCGGCGTCGTGCTGCAACCCTCGGTAGAACCCGGACAGGAGTTCCTGGTCGGCGTGATCGATGAGGCCGCGTTCGGTCCGGTGGTCACGTTCGGGCTGGGCGGGACCGACACCGACCTGATCGCCGACCGCAGCCATCGGCTCGTCCCGCTGACCGACCACGACGCCGCAGACATGCTCCACGAACTGCGCGCCGCTCCACAGCTGTTCGGCGACGCGCGGCTGGACAGCGGCAAGCTGATCGACGTGCTGCTGCGCACCGCTCGCATGGCCGAAGTGCTGCCCGAAATCGCTGAGGTGGACCTCAACCCAGTGATCGCCTCCGAACGGGGCGTGTGCGTTCCCGACGCGCGCGTTCGCCTCGAACCGCGGGAACCCGTCGACCCGCTGATCCGCAAGCTGCGGGCGTGAGTGGTGACCATCAGCCCTACCCGCCCACCTGGCCGGTGCGGAACCGTCGACGCGGGTGTTTCGTCTGCCGAGGTGACATTTGATGGGTGGTTTGCACAGCAGCAAACGGCGTCGGGTCGACGAGCCGGCTTGTCGGTGGTCGGCCGAGGAGATCGGGATCCTGGCCGATGCGGTGCGCAGCGCGCCGTCCGTGCACAACACGCGCCCCTGGTCGCTCGCAGTGCGGGAGCGCACGGCCGAGCTCCGGGAAGGTGAGATCGAGACGTTGGCGTACCACGACCCGGAGGGGCGGGACCGGCGGATGTCTTGCGGCGCGGCCCTGACGAATCTCGTGCTGGCGGTACGCAGCCTCGGCTGGACTGCTGACGTGGACATCGGCATCGCCGGCAAGAGCCTGGCGATTGCGAAGGTCACGGGTTCCCGCAGGGCCGACCCGACCGCGGCGGAAATCCGGCGCTACGAGGCCATCGGTGATCGCACGTCATACCGCCGCGCCTTCGGGCCGGAGGCCGTGCCGGGACAACTTCGGGAGACCGTGAGCAGTGCGGCCACCTCAGTGTCGGTGCTCGGCCGGTGGATCAGCGGTGGGGACGAAGCACTCGCGGTGGCGAGGCTGCTCGCTTACGCCGCCGGGGCCTTCCACGGCAATGCCGACTACAAGCGCGAGTTGAGCGCGTGGACCACCGTGCCGGGCGAGTCGAAAGGGGAAGGTGAGCTCGGGTTGTCCTGGGCCGATCTCGTTTCGGCGGGTTTGGGGGCGGTCGGCCTGGCCACCTCCCGGACCCGGGTTCCGGATGAGTCCGTGCTCACCGCCCGGATCGAGCGTGAATCCCTGCTCGTGGTCAGCAGCCGGGGTGACGAGCCGCTTGATCACATCCGGGCCGGCGAGTCCGTCGAGCAAGCGTGGCTGGAGGCCACCGGCGCCGGACTGGCGGCCTCGATCATGACGCAGCCGTTGCACCTGGGCGAGGTCAGGGATGCGCTGGCGGTCCGCCTCGGGTTGTCGACGGTGCCGCAGGCCCTGATGCGGTTCGGGTATCCAGCGGCGGCGACGCCCGGAAACCGCAGGGGACAGCCATGACGACTCCTGGGCCGAAACCGGTAACGGTGGGCATCGACGGCTCCTCGTCGGCGCTCGACGCGGCGTGCTGGGCGGCGGCCGAGGCTGTTCGCCGCAACACGTGGTTGCGAGTCGTCTTCTGCGATGTCCTCGCGCAGATGTACCTTCCGGATCTGCCGACGATGCCGCCGCCGCAGACCTACAGCGAAGCGCTGGCACGACAGGCCCAGGTTTGGCTGCACCGCGCCAAGGAAGAGGCGCAGGCCGCCGCCCCAGCGGTGGAGGTGCGGACCTTCGTGCGCACCGGCGACGCCGCGTCCGTGCTCATCGAGGAGTCGCGCAAGGCGCAGCTGATGGTCGTGGGCAGCCGTGGACTCGGTGGCTTCACCGGCTTGGTCGTGGGATCGGTCGCGGTGGCTTTGTGCGCGCACGGTCAATGCCCTGTCGCGGTCGTGCGGCGACCGGCGACCGACCTGAGGCCCGACGCGCCGGTCGTCGTCGGCCTGGACGCCCGGGACGGGCAGGAGCTGGTTCTGACAGCGGCGTTCGACGCCGCCGCAATGCGCAACGCCCCGCTGGTCGTAGTCCACACCTGGCACGAAGCCGGGTCCGAACAAGCCTGGTACAGCTTCCACGCAGAGGGCCGTGGCGCCGCCGTACAAGCCGAGGAAGAACGTTTCCTCGCCGAAACGATGGCCGGCTGGGGCGATAAATATCCGGATGTCGCGGTGCGTCGCGTCGTTGCGCACAGCCGACCAGCACGAGCACTGCTCGAGCAAGCCGAACACGCCCAGCTCGTCGTCGTCGGTGCGCGCGGACGAGGAGGTTTCACCGGCCTGCTGCTGGGTTCGACGAGCCAGCAACTCGTGCACCACGCACCGTGTCCGCTGCTAGTGGCGCGTTGATGTCGGGGAACTCCCGGAAGGAGAGGGCGATGCACTACTGGGATGGCTACGGAGCGGGGGTATGGGGGTTCGCGATGATGACGGTGAGCATGGTGCTGTTCTGGGCACTGATCATCGTCGCCATCGTTGCGCTGGTCCGCTACCTCGGGCGCACCGGGCGGGCCGAGAAGGGCACCGGCTCCGCGGAGGAGATCCTCGCGGAGCGGTTCGCTCGCGGAGACATCGACGAAGAGGAATACCGCCGCCGGCTGCAGGCCCTGTCGGAGCACGGTCGCAGGAGAACATGACGTGCTGCGGCGCCGGATGTATCGCCCCTTCGCGGTGGTGGTACCCGAGGCATGCGGATCGTGCGCCGAAGCCTTCCAGGAACCGAATTCGTTTTCAGGACGGGGAGAAGATCCGATGAACAAGGAAACGAAGGAGACCGGCACTACGCCTGACACCACCGTCACCCCGGCGCCCTGGGAGGTCACCGGCCGAACCGTGACGATCGACGATTTCGCCGCCGAATACGACTTCGACGCAGTGGAACACCTCGTGGTGAACAGGCCGCCGGATGCGGTGTACTCCGCTCTCCGCCACCTCGATCTGCTCACGATCCGGTCCCGCACCGCTGACCTGGCGATGTGGGTGCGCGCGCTGCCCGAACGGCTCAAGAGACGCGTTCCGCCACGGCAACCGACCCGGCTGACCTACGACGACCTCGTCGCCAGCGAAGACTGGGTGCTGCTCGGCGAGCAACCGGGACGCGAGGTCGTCTTCGGCGCGACAGGCCGGTTCTGGACCCCGATCGTGCGCTGGGAGCCCGTGCCGGCCGAGGAGTTCCGCGAGTACGGCAAACCCGGCCGAGGCAAGATCATCTCATCGCTGTCCGTACGCCCCTACGGCCGCAACAGCAGCCTGGTGACGTACGACATCCGCACGACGCTTTGCGATCCGATGACCCGTCGGGTGTTCGGCGTGTACTGGCGGACGGTGAAGCCGTTCGTCCGGGCGATCATGCGGGCCACCCTGCGCACGGCCGCCAAGCAGGCGGCATAGTCGGCGGCGGCGATGTCGGGGCTGTGCACTGATCTGTACGAGATCAGGATGGCGGCCAGCTATCTGCGCCGTGGCATGACCGCGCCGGCGACGTTCAGCCTGTTCGCGCGGAAGTTGCCGCGTGATCGGGGCTTCCTGGTCTCAGCCGGCCTTGCCGACTGCCTGGATTTCCTGCAGCGCCTGCATTTCGACGCCGACGAGCTGACGTATCTCGCCGACGTGGTCGGTCTGCGCGAGGGCGACCTGGCAGCGCTGGACGAGTTGCGGTTCACCGGCGAGGTGTGGGCGGTACCCGAGGGGCGGGTGGTCTTCGCTGACGAACCGTTCCTGGAGGTCACTGCGCCGATTGCGCAGGCGCAGCTGGCGGAGACGGCATTGCTGAACTTCGTGACGTACCAGTCGTCGGTGGCGGCCAAGGCGGCCCGGTGCCGGATCGCCGCGCCGCGGGCGGATCTGATCGATTTCGCCGCACGGCGCACCCACGGCCTGGAGGCCGCCAGGGCGGTCGCGCGGGCATCGGCGATCGTCGGCTTCGCAGGTACCAGCTACGTGGCTGCGGCGCGGGAGTTCGGGCTTCCGGCCGCCGGGACGATGGCGCATTCCTATGTGGAGGCGTTCCAAGATGAGCGGGCGGCTTTCGGGGCCTTCGCGGAAGACTTTCCCGGTGCCACGGTGTTCCTGGTGGACACCTACGACACCATCCAGGGCGTGCGTACCGCCATTGGGGTCGCCGCGGAGCTGAGCCGCGGCGGGAGTCTGGGCATCCGGCTCGACTCCGGCGACCTGGGCGCACTGGCGATCCTGTCCCGCCGCCTGCTCGATGAGGCCGGGTTCACCGATGCCCGGATCATGGCCAGCGGTGGGCTGGACGAACACCAGCTCGCGGCCCTTGACGGCACCCCGATCGATGCCTTCGGCATCGGGACTCGCATGGGCGTGTCAGCCGACGCCCCGTCCTTGGACAGCGCCTACAAAATCGTCGAATACGACCACCGTCCGGTCATGAAGCTGTCCTCGGGCAAATTGACCGCCCCGGGCGCCAAGCAGATCTACCGCGGCGATTCGGGGGAGCCGGACCTCCTTGCCTTGCGAGAAGAAACACCCCCGGCCGACCGAGAACCACTGTTGAGTCCAGTGATGCTCGGCGGCGAACGCCTGAGCGCCCCGGAACCCGTCCCCGTGGCACACCAGCGATTCGATCGAGATCTCCACTGGCTCCCAGACACGGCGCGCCTGCTCACCGACCCCACGCCAGTCGAGGTGACGTGGAGCCCGGAACTGCAGCGGCTGACGAGCGATCTGCAATGGTCCCTGGCAACCCGGTACGGACTGGAAGACACCTCGAATCGATAGCAGCAACATCGTGATTTGACAGCGGGGTTTCCTCGCTGTCTGCGGACTCTCGGGTTGTGGCAGGCCACCTCATGAGTGCGCGAGAGGGGACGCGGTGGCGCATCCACATCACCTCCGAGACTGGCAGCCCGCCGATGCGACACCGGCGGTCGACCCGCGCGAATCGGCTGCGCTCTTGCTTCGGGACCTGCGCACCCGCGTCGAGGGACTGACCGAACGGGAGGCCCGGAGGCGGCTGGAGGTGCACGGTCCCAATGAGCTGCCGCATCATCGGGCACGGCAGTGGCCGGCGGCGTTGGCTCGGCAGTTCACCCATCCGCTCGCCTTGTTGCTCTGGGTCGCCGCGGCCCTGGCTTGGGTGGCTGGAACCCGGGAATTGGCGACCGCGATCGTCGCGGTCATCGTGCTCAACGCGGCACTGGCGTTCTGGCAGGAAGAACAAGCTGAGCAGGCAGTGCGGTCGCTGGGCGAATACCTGCCGCAGCGGTGCCAAGTGCGACGCGATGCCTGCTCGCGTTCGGTGCTGGCGGCTGAGCTGGTGCCGGGCGATGTGCTGCTGTTGAACGAGGGCGATCGGATTCCTGCTGACGCGCGGCTGCTCAGCGGGGCGGTGGAGATCGACGCCTCGGCCTTGACGGGTGAGTCCAGTCCGGTAGAGCGCGCGGCCGACCTGCCCGACATCGCGTCGCGGCCGTTGGATTCGGCGGTGCTGGTGTTCAGCGGCACGGTGTGCACGGGTGGGGCTGCTGAGGCGGTGGTGCATGCGACGGGTCGGCACACCGAGCTTGGCCGCATCGCGGCGCTGTCGGTGCGGGTGCGGGTGGCGGAAAGCCCGTTGGAACGGCAGGTACGTCGGGTCGCCTGGCTGATCGCAGCGGTGTCCGCCGGGGTCGCGGCGGCGTTCCTGCCACTGGGGGTGCTGGCGGGCCTGAGCTGGGCGCAGGCGTTCCTGTTCGCCATCGGGCTGCTGGTGGCGAACGTCCCCGAAGGACTGCTGCCCACGATCACGCTCGCCCTGGCGGCCGGAGTGCGGAGCATGGCCCGGCGCGGCGCGCTGGTCAAACGCCTGTCCGCCGTGGAGACGTTGGGTTCGGCGACGGTCATCTGCACGGACAAGACGGGCACGTTGACGCGCAACGTGATGCGGGTGGTGGAAGCACGCGACGGCGCCGGCGAACAAACGTCACCCAGGATTGAACTCGCTACCGCACTGGCGCGGTGCGCCACCGCGGACGAGCGCGCCTCCTCCGGTGACCCGATGGAGCTGGCGTTGCTGGCGTTCGCACGAACTTGTGGCGCCGAGGTCGGTGCGGAAACCCGTGAGCAGCAGCGGATTCGCTTGTTCCGGTTCGATCCGCACCTGAAACGGATGACCACGGTGGACCCGACGACGCGGGGTGTCGCCGCACATGTCAAAGGCGCGCCCGAAGAGGTGATCACCCGGTGCACCAGCGTTCTGCCCGGTTCGGGAGCGGCTCGGCCGCTGACGTATCAAACGCGGTCCAGGCTGGTCGAGGTCGTCAACGAGATGGCCGATGGTGGGTTGCGCGTGCTCGCGGTCGCGAAACGCGACTTCACCGCGCCGCCGGCCGACCGCACCACGGCCGAGTCGCAACTCTGCCTGCTCGGGTTCGTCGGGTTGATCGACCCGCCACGTCCCGAGGTCGCCGCCGCGGTCGGAGCATGTCATTCGGCCGGGATCCAGGTGCACGTGGTCACCGGGGACAACGGCCGCACGGCTGCCGCGATCGCCCGGCAAGTCGGTATCGGAGCCGACCACGTGGTCCACGGTCCCGCGCTGGATGAGATGCCGGAGGCCGAGCTGGATCGGCTGCTGACCAGTGGGCAGGAGATCGTGTTCTGCCGGGCGGCGCCGGAGAGCAAGGTGCGCATCGCCGACGCCCTGCACCACTGCGGACACGTGGTGGCCATGACCGGGGACGGCGTCAACGACGCGCCCGCCCTGCGCCGCGCGGACCTCGGCGTTGCCATGGGCGCCAGCGGTACGGACGTGGCGAGGGAAGCTGCGACGATCGTGCTCGCCGACGACAACTTCGCCACCATCGTGGGCGGTATCGAGGAAGGACGCCGGGTCTACGACAACGTGCGCAAGTTCGTGCTCTACATCTTCGCCCACACCGTGCCGGAAGTGCTGCCGTTCCTGCTCTTCGCGCTCTCCGGCGGCGCCATCCCGTTGCCGCTGACGGTGCTGCAGATCCTGGCGATCGACCTCGGCACCGAAACGCTGCCGGCCCTGGCGTTGGGCAGGGAACCCGCGGAGCCGGGACTGATGGAGCAGCCGCCCCGCAAACGGTCGCAAAGCGTGGTCACCAGGAGGATGCTGCTGCGTGCCTGGGGAATCATGGGAACGGTTTCCGGTGTTCTCGTGCTCATCGCGTTCTTCGCGGTGCTGCTTGCCGCGGGGTGGTGGCCAGGCACCGACGTCGTGGCTGATCCCGCACTTCATCATACGTACTTGCAAGCCACGACAACGAGTTTCGCCGCGATCGTGTTCTGCCAGATCGGAACCGCGTTCGCCGCGAGGACCGACCGCACCGCACTGCGCCAAGTGGGCCTCACCACGAACCGGCTGCTGCTCGCCGGCTGTGCGTTCGAGATCCTGTTCGCTGCCGCGATCATCTACCTGCCGTCGCTGCAGGCCGTGTTCGGCACCGCGCCCCCGCCAGCATGGGCCTATGCGCTGATGCTGCCCTTCCCCGCGCTGGTCTGGGGCGTAGACGAGTTGTACCGCTACCGCGGCCGCACTCGCTCGGCCGGTGCTCCGGAGCGGCCCGGCGCCGGGATCTCGACTGCGAGCAGGTCAGAAGGCTCAGGGGACGTGGGACGCGACGGTGCGCCGAAACCTCCCCGGCCGTCCGGGCCTGGACCCGATGACGAAATGCCCTAATCGGGCTCGGGCAGGTGGCCCAATCTTGAGTGGAAGCAAACCTTCTGGAGCACGTGATGGACGCCAAATCGGTCGGGGCCCACGTTCGTTGGCTCACCCATTCCCTGGGGCGGAATCCGTTGCGGCGCCGACTGGACCGAGTCGCGGCGATGGCGATCCTCGTGTTGCTCGCAGCCGCCGTGTTGATGGTTCCCGCGGCGATCGCGGCCGGAAACGCGAGTTATGCGAGGGAAGCACGTGAGGCTGCTGTCGTCGCCGCGACCGGGCGACCGGTGGAAGCCGTCGTGACGGGTGAACCCGAGGCCCACGCGATCGGCGGACCCGAGAACCATTCCATCACGTACTCGGCCGAGATCTCGTGGATCGGCGCAGACGGGAATGGCCGCGTGGATACCACTGCCGTCCCACCGGGGACTGCGCTCGGCAGCAAGATCCGGTTGTGGGTCGACAGGGCTGATCGCATCACGGTTGCGCCGCCGAGCGAAAGCCAGCTGCGGGCCTCCGCTGTCGGTTTCACCATCGGGATCATGGTCACCGGGCAGCTGCTGTGCACCGGGTTGATCTGGGGTGTCCGGGGGATCGCCGACGCATGTGCCGCGCGTGCCTGGAACCGGGAGTGGGAAAGCGTCGAGGCGAAGTGGCTGGAGCACTGAGCCGCCGATGTGACGGGAGTGCGATGTGGGGACCGTGAACAACGACAGGCCGCTTGTGGTCGGAATCGACGGTTCGCAAGCCAGCATTCGCGCCCTGCGGTGGGCACTGCGGGAAGCGCGAGTACGAGACGCTTCGGTGTACGCGATCATGGTGTGGCAATCACACGCGGTTCTCGCAGGGCCCGGGCCATTGACGATGTACCCCGAACTGGCGCCGCACCACGCTCGCGAACAGCATTGGCGAGACCTCACCAGCATCGTCAGCACCTGTCTGGGCGGGGAGTCCGCACCCGAAGTGCACGCCGAGCTCCTGGAAGGACACCCCGCCGAGGTGCTGGCGGACCGCTCGACGAACGCCGCCATGCTGGTGCTGGGCGATCAACGGCATGGGAGGGCTGCCGAAGTGGTGCTCGGCAGCACGGCGTTGCGCTGCATCCACAAAGCACGGTGCCCGGTGCTGATCGTCCCCACCGGCATGGACATCGGGAACTCCGACGAGGAAGCAGCAGAGAACCCGGCCCGCGACCCCGTGCTCGGCTGAGCGGCCACTGCGAAACGGTGCAGTAGCCGGGGATGTCACAGAGAATCGTCGGGTACCAGCCGGAAGACCCCGATACGCCGCGTCTCGATGCGGATAGTTCGTTTGAAGGTGTTAGGGGCGATTGCCATGGTGGAGGCAGGTCGCAAAGCGGTGGTCGTGGGCTTCGACCATTCGGAGTTGTCACGGAATGCGGTCTGGTGGGCCGCGCGGGAAGCATCCAGCCGACGCAGGCCGTTGCTGCTGGTGCACGTGTTCACGTGGCCGTTCGAGGAGGCCACGATGGTTCGCCTTCCCGGCCGCGATGACATGCTGGAGCCCCTCCAGGAGAACCTGCGCCGCGAGCTCGCCGTTCTGGGCGAGGGTTGCAAGAAGATCGACCCCGGGCTGGAAGTGCATTCCGACCTCCTGTTCGGGGATCCGGCCGGCGAGCTGGGGGCACTGGCCGAGAAGGCCGAACTGCTCGTGCTCGGCGGCGCCCGGGTCGATGGTGGCGGTGTGCTGGGCTCGACGTCGGCGGAGGTGCTGGCGAGCCGGTCCGGGGCACCGGTCGTGGTCGTTCGTGGTGACCACGAGCACCCTGCGCTGGAGGCGGCCCCCGTCATCGTGGGCACCGACGGATCAGCGACCAGCAAGCTCGCCGTCGGTTTCGCCTACGACTTCGCCTCGCGCCACGGCTGCGAACTCGTGGCGGTGCACGCCTGGAGCGACCTCCCACTGGACCCCTTCGCGCGCGTGCAGGGCTGGGAGCTCCCATGGGGCGAGGTGCGCGGCGATGCCGAAGAGGTGCTCGCCGAATCCCTCGCGGGCTGGGGAGAGCACTACCCAGACGTCGAAGTGCGACGGGCGGTCACGCCGGAGCAACCCGCTGAAGCGCTGCTCCGGGAAGCCCAGGAGGCGAGCCTGCTCGTCGTGGGCAGCCACGGGCGCGGCCGGCTCCGCCGGGCTTTTCTCGGTTCGGTGAGCCACGCGGTGGCGAACCGCGCACCGTGTCCCGTCGCGGTGCTACGCGCTGGGCGGTGACACCTCCGGCATGCGATGTCGTGGATCAGAATGCCTAGGTCTTGGTGCCACGGATAACCGCGATCGGGCAGGGGGCGTGGTGCAGGGCACCGGCTGCCACGGAACCCAGGAACAGGCCGTCGAAGCCGCCGCGCCCGCGGTGCCCGACGACCAGTAGCTGGGCGTCCCGGCCGGCGTCGGTCAACGCCGCTACGGGGTGCCCATGCTGCGCCACCTCGCGGGTGCGGACCTTCAGGAACTCCGCGCGCAAGGAGGCCATCAGCTCGGTGAGCGAGCGTTCGATCTCCCGCTGCACCCGCTCCCGGTCGTCGGGTGTCAGTGGCACGGCGAGCAGTCCCTCCTCGTGCCACACCTGCATGGCCACCAATTCCGCTCCGCGGCCGGCCGCTTCTTCGAAGGCGAACCGCAGCGCGGCCAGGCTGCATTCCGACCCGTCCACACCGACCACCACCGGCCCCACGGTCGTCGGAACACCTTTGCGCACCACGACCACCGGGCACGCGCCGTGGGTGGCCACGGCCGAGCTCACCCCACCCAGCAAGGCGTCGGTGAAGCCACCGTGCCCCCGTGCGCCGAGGACCACCAGCTGCGCCTTGGCGCTGTGGCGCAGCAGCTGCTCAACGGGGTGGCCGGGGACGATTTCAGTGTCGACGTCCACGTGGGGTGCTTGAGCGCGGCATTTCGCGGCGGCTTTTTGCACAGCTTTCTCCGCGTAGTCAGCGCGTGCGGGGTCGTCGTTGACGATCACCAGCCGCAAGGGTGCGCTGCGGAGGTCTGCTTCGGCCACAGCCCAGACGGCCGCCCGGACGGAGTCTTCCGAGCCGTCGACGCCCACGACGATGGACTTGTCCGATGTCGCCATCTCGCCTCCTCATCAGCTTTCGCCGCGGACGACGGCCACCGGACACGTCGCGTGGTGGAGCAGGCCGGCGGCCACTGAGCCCAGCAGCAGTCCGGTGAATCCGCCCCGTCCCCGATGCCCGATGACCAGCAGCCGTGCTTCTTCGCTGGTGGCAGCCAGCTCGGAAACCGGGTGTCCGCGTTGCGCGACCTGTTGCACCGGCACGTTCGGATAGGCCTCTGCCCACCCGGCGAGCTGTTCGGACAGACCGCGCAGGGCTTCCGCCCGTAGGTCGAGCAGCTCGTACTCCAGCCTGGGCACGATCGGGGCGTACTCGACGTCCTGCCAAACCTGCATGGCCACGAGTTCGGTGCCGTACCGGGATGCGGCGTCGAATGCGTACTGCAGGGCTGGGCGGCTGTACCGGGAGTTGTCCAGTCCGACGAGAACTGGACCGGTGTCGCGGTGGTCGCGGACCACGACTACCGGACAGCGTGCGTGCGTCGCGACCTGGCTACTGACCGATCCCAGCAACGTTGCGCTCAGAGTGCTGCGTCCGCGTGACCCGACGACGACCAGCTGTGCGTCGCCGGACAGGTGCATCAGCACGTCGGCCGGGTGCCCGTGGACGACGGTCGGCTCGATTTTCAGTTGCGGCCAGCGGGCGGCGAGTTGATCCACCACGCCCCCGACGATCTCCCAAGCCTCATCGTCCTGCAGGGGATTGTCGGTGACCATCACGACGCGAACCTGCGCTGCCTGCCGCAGGTCGGCCTCGCGAGCGGCCCAGACGGCAGCGGTAGTGGATCGTTCGGATCCGTCGACACCCGCAATGACCGGCGCGTTCGTCATTTCAGCCCCCACAACGCGAATCCGGGCCCACCGCAGAACGCGAGCTTCGTGCCACTAGGGCATTGGCCCGGTGTCGTTCCCCAGGATGCGGGACCTGCCGAGGCCCTGCACGTCGCACCTCGTCCTGCGTTCATGATGACGGTTCGTTCGAGGTGGAAGAGCGGGAACCGAAGGGCCGGAAGGCTCTAGCGGCCGGTTGCGCAGCGGGCGCAGAGTGCGAGAGCTCGAGCTGGAGGTTGTGATGGTTACGCTGAGCATCATCAAGGCCGACACCGGTGGGTTCGTCGGGCACTCGGCGGTGCACCCCGACATGCTGGCCGCCGGGCAGGATGCGCTGAGCAGCGCGGTCGCCGACGGTCTGCTGCTGGACGGCAAGGTCGGTCATTGCGGGGACGACCTGTCGTTGATCATGACCCACGAGCACGGTGCCGATGCCGAGGAAGTGCATTCCTTCGCCTGGGACGTGTTCCTGCGAACCACGGAGATCGCCAAGGGGCTCGGGCTCTACGGTGCGGGGCAGGACCTGCTTTCCGATGCGTTCAGCGGGAACCTGCGGGGGATGGGCCCGGGGTACGCGGAGCTGGAGTTCACCGAGCGGCCGAGCGAGCCGGTGGTGTGCTTCCTGGCGGACAAGACCGAGCCGGGGGCGTGGAACCTGCCGCTGTACAAGATGTTCGCGGATCCGTTCAACACCGCGGGCCTGGTGATCGACGCGAAGATGCACGCGGGGTTCCGGTTCGAGGTCTACGACCTGTACGAGGAGAAGCGGATCTGGTTCGACTGCCCGCGTGAGATCTACGAGATGCTGATGTTCATCGGCGCCCCGGCGAGGTATGTGATCCACTCGGTGGAGTCGAAGACCTTGCACGAGCAGGCGGTGGCGACCTCGACGCAGCGGTTGTCGTTGATCGCGGGCAAGTACGTCGGCAAGGACGATCCGGTGATGATCGTGCGTTGCCAGTCCGGGTTGCCCGCCCTCGGTGAGGTGCTGGAGCCGTTCGCCTTCGCCTACACCGCGGGCGGGTGCATGCGCGGATCGCACCACGCACCGATGATGCCGGTCAGCGTCAACGACGCCCACCCGGCACGGTTCGACGGGCCACCCCGCGTGGTCGCCCTGGGATTCCAGGTGCATCAGGGCAAGCTGATCGGGCCACGGGACCTGTTCGACGACCCGTCGTTCGACCGCGCCAGGGCGCAGACCAACGAGGTCATGGACTACCTTCGCCGCCACGGGCCGTTCGAGCCGCACCGGCTTCCCCTGGAGGACCTGGAGTACACCACCATGGCGGACCTGGAGAAGCTCCTGGCCGACCGGTGGCAATCGATGCCCGAAGCAGCTGTCCCGGCCCCGCGCTGACGCGGTTAGCCGATTGTCGTGGTATCGCGCGATTTCCGGGGCAGTGGGCGCTTCGCCTCGCCAATCGGTTCCGCAGCGTCGGATGCAGCCGCAGGTTCCCACAGCCTTTCGGCGCAGGACGTCGTGCGATCGCTGCACACCGACCTCCAACGCGGGCTGACCGAGCTGGAAGCGGGTCACCGCTTGGAGCGGTATGGCCAGAATGTGCTGCCCCGAGCGGAATCAGCGGGCCCGGTCATCCGGCTGCTGCGGCAGCTGAACCACCCGTTGATCTATGTGCTGCTCGTCGCCGGGGCAGGCGCGTTGGTGTTCGGCGAAGGCGTCGACGCGAGCGTGATCTTCGGTGTCGTCCTGGTGAACATGCTCGTTGGATTCGTGCAGGAGTCGAAGGCCGAGGCCGCACTGGACAAGCTGCAGGCGATGGTGCGCACCGCCGCGAGAGTCCTCCGCGACGGCCGTGAGCGCACGGTGCCATCCGACAACGTCGTGCCCGGTGATGTGGTGCTGGTCGATGCGGGCGACAAAGTGCCGGCGGATCTCCGCCTGATCCGGCCGACCAATCTACGCGTCGACGAATCGGCACTGACCGGCGAATCCGTCCCGGTGCTCAAGGAGGCGGCCGAGTTGCCGACTGCGACGCCGGTGGCCGATCGCCGCAACATGCTGTACTCGGGCACGCTCGTCGCTACCGGAGCCGGGTTGGGCATCGCGGTGGCCACCGGGGCGGACACCGAGCTGGGCAACATTCACCGACTGGTCGCTTCGGCTGAGGAACTGGCCACTCCGTTGACGCGGAAACTGGCCTGGTTCAGCAAAGTGCTCACCGCGGTCATCCTCGCGCTGGCTGCGGTGACGTTCGCCATCGGGGTGGCTCGCGGGCAGGGCGTGGGGGAGATGTTCACCGCGGCGGTGGCGCTGGCCGTCGGGGCGATCCCGGAGGGCCTCCCGGCCGCGGTCACCATCACCTTGGCCATCGGGGTGGGGCGCATGGCCCGCAGACGGGCGGTGATCCGTCGGCTGCCTGCGGTGGAGACGTTGGGCAGCACGACCGTGATCGGCTCGGACAAGACCGGCACCCTCACGGAGAACCAGATGACGGTCCGGGCGGTGTGGACGCCGGACGGTCGGTTCGACGCGACCGGCTCCGGGTACGGGGCCGACGGCGAGATCCTCGACAATTCAGGACAAGCTGGCGACGCGCACATCGGCGCATTGCACTGGTGCCTGCTCGCGGGCGCAGCGTGCAACGACGCAGCGCTCGTGCACCGGGACGGCCGACCAGGGGTGGTCGGCGATCCCACCGAAGGCGCCCTGCTGGTGGTCGCCCGCAAGGCAGGCCTGGACCTGGAACGAGACGTCGCGGTGGCATTGCCACGCCTTGCTGCGCTGCCGTTCAGCTCGGAACGGCAGTACATGGCCACCTTGCACGCCGTGCCCGGTCAGGATCGGCGAGTGCTGCTGGCCAAAGGCGCGGTCGAACGCCTCCTGACGCTGTGCACGAAGGAGATGTCCGCCGATGGCTCACTGCGGCCGGTGGACCGGGACGCTGTTCTGGCTGCTGCCGAAAATCTCGCCAGGGCTGGGCTTCGAGTTCTGGCGATGGCGATGAAACGGGTCTGCGCAACGGAGCAGTTCGATGGATCGTCGATGTCCACGCCGTTGGTCTTCACCGGATTGCAGGCGATGTTCGACCCACCCCGGCGGGATGCCGCGGCCGCGGTGCGCGCCTGCCATGGTGCCGGTGTCGCGGTCAAGATGATCACGGGTGACCATGCCGCCACCGCCACTGCGATTGCCGGCGATCTCGGCTTGCTCGACGACGGCGGTGACGTGCTCACCGGGTCCGATCTGGCCGAGCTGCCTGCCGGGGAGTTGCCGGGCGTGGTGGATCGAGCAGCGGTGTTCGCTCGCGTGTCACCCGAGCAGAAACTCCGATTGGTCGAGGCATTCCAAGCCAGCGGCCACGTCGTGGCGATGACCGGTGACGGGGTCAACGATGCACCGGCGCTGCGGCGGGCCGATATCGGCGTCGCCATGGGCCGCAGCGGCACCGATGTGGCCAAGGATGCCGCCGACATGGTGCTCACCGACGACGACTTCGCCACGATCGAAGCGGCAGTGGAGGAAGGTCGCGGTGTCTTCGACAACCTCACCAAGTTCATCGCGTGGACGCTGCCGACGAACATGGCCGAGGGGTTCGTGATCCTCGTGGCCATCGTCCTCGGCGCGGCGCTGCCGATCTTGCCGACGCAGATCTTGTGGATCAACATGACCACCGCCGTCGCCCTCGGGCTGATGCTCGCCTTCGAACCCAAGGAAGCCGACAGCATGCAGCGCCCACCGCGCGATCCCCGCAAGCCGTTGCTGACTCGCCCGCTGGTGCTGCGGATCCTGCTGGTGTCGGTGTTGCTCGTCGGAGGTTCGTGGTGGTTGTACTCCTGGGAACTGGCGAATGGCGCGACGCTTGCCGAGGCCCGCACCGCTGCGGTGAACCTGTTCGTCGCGGTCGAGCTGGTATACCTCTTCAACTGCCGGTCGCTGACTCGTCCGATGTGGAGCATCGGTGTGTTCAGCAACCGGTGGATCCTTGGCGGTGTGGCCGTGCAGGCAGCGGGGCAACTCGCGATCACCTACCTGCCGGTGTTCAACGGCCTGTTCCACACCGCACCCATCACGGCTGACGTCTGGCTTCGGATTCTCGGCCTAGCCCTGCTGGCCTGGCTCATCGTCGCCGCCGACAAACGACTGCGCAAGCGCCTCATCTAGCCACCGTCCCTAGCTAGCTGTGTAGGTGCGCGGGTTCGCCGGTCATTTGCTCGACGTCGATTTCGGCGCTCTTGAGCAAGCGGTGAGCCAGGTCGTACAACGCCCGGGCGGCTGCCAACTCATCCCCGATTTCCGGCACGTTCTGATCCTCCGGATTGCGCCGGGCCGCACCTTTGCCGCGGAGGTCGGTCGCATCTCGGGTGTGCAGTCGCGCTTCGGCGTGCGTGTGGTCGGCATCCTCGTAGAGATCGATGTCGACGGTCCAGCGTTGTGTCGAAGTCATGTCCGATGCCTCGCTATTCGGTCTGAAGCTTCCAGCCGTCGAGCAGGAGCAGCGCCCCGGCCAGCGCCCCGGCCGTGAAGAAACCCGCGCCGTCACCGAGGAGCAGGCAAAGTACGGCAAGACCCGCCGACGTGATCCCAAGTGTCCTTCGCGCCGACAGCCATGCACGGAAACGGGTGAGCGGACGGACGTCGGTGATTTTCCGCGCGAACGCCGGGTCTTCGGCGTTCAGGTGCCGCTCGATCTCGTCGAGGAGGCGGCGTTCGTATCGTCGAAGCATGGCTTCCTCCGGAGGTCGACCGGCCTGCTGGGGCAAGCATCGCCAAGCGCGAGTCCGGACGAACAGAGCCCATTGGCATCTCTCCACGCTTGGCGAGTCATCGGCGTCGGGTTCCGGTGCGCCGCGGTCAACGTGGGTACCGTGTGGACGCCGTCGTCGAGCGTCGATGCTCAGCGGACTATGGCCACGGGGCAGGGCGCGTAGTGCGCTACGGCGTGGCTGACCGAACCGAGCAGGGTGGAGCGGATGATTCCGCGTCCCCGAGTGCCGACAACGAGGAGATCGGCGTCGACAGCAGCGGTGAGCAGGGCTTCGGTCGGGCCTTCGGTAGTGGTCACGGTCTGGTGCAGGACAACGTCTGGATAGCGGTCCCTCCAGCCCGCCACGCATTCGGCCAGAACCCGGCGGCAGTCATCGACGACGTCGGAGCCGGAGATCCACCCCTGGTTCGGGCGCAGGGCGTCAGACGGTTCCTCGGCGAACGCCAGCAATGCGGTCAATTCAGAGTGGTGGCGGGAAGCGAAGTCGTAGGCGAAACCGACCGCCCGCTGGCTGCATTCGGAGCCGTCCACCCCTACGACGACGCGTTCGAAACCAGCGGGAGGTCGTGCCAAGGCTGGCTCTCGCTCGCCGCGTACGACGATGACCGGGACGTGCGCGGTGCGCACCAGTTCGCTGGCGGTTGAGCTGAGCAGGACCCGGTGAACCGGGCTCGGGCTGGGTGGGCCCAGCACGAGGACGCTCGCATGCGTGGCTGAGTCCAGCAGCACGCTCGCCGGATGTCCCATGCGCGCCGCTGTCCGCACCGACAGGCCGGGAAGCTGCCGGCGGCATTCCGCAGCCATGTCCGCCACTGCGCGCTCGGCGGAGCTGCGCAGGGGCTCGAAGGCGACGGTTTCGGTGGGGAGGTGGATGCGGGTCAGCTCCTCGAGCGGGACGGAGATGGCGTGCACCAGCAGCAAGGGCTGCCCGAGGGTGGCGGCCTCGAGCGCAGCCCACCACACGGCCCGTCGGGATTCGGCTGAGGCATCGAATCCGACGACGACCGTGCTGGACTGGAGCATCGGCATCGCGATCAACCTCCCGGCACGCCCTTCCGGTGCAAGCGCCACCCGGGCAATTCAGGCGCCCAGCTGGAGCGGCACGCGGGTTCTGGTGGGTCTTCTGGATGATCGGGAGTCAACCGGGAACCACTGCGACTGGGCACGGCGCGTGGTGCAGTACGCCCCGGGCCACCGATCCGATCAGCAGTCCGGTGAACCCGCCGCGGCCGCGGTGGCCGACGACCAGCAGTTGCGCGTGCTCGGCGGCCTCGTGCAATGCCTGTACCGGAGGGATGTTCGACACCACCTGGTGCACGACCACCTCCGGGTAGGACGCGGTCAGGGGCGACAGCTGTTCGGTGAGTTGCTGTTTGGCGTGGGCCAGAAGTTCGTCGCGATCCGGGTGGTCGTAGGGACCTGGGATGAAGTAGGCGTTCGGCAGCGCTTGCAATGCAACCAGCTCGCTGCGCCTGCGGTTCGCGATCTCGAACGCGAACCGCAACGCCGGCCGGCATTCGGGGGAGCCGTCGACACCGGCGACGACCGGGCCCGGCAGATCCGCACCGCCGCTCGGTACGACGACCACCGGGGACGAGGCGTGCGTGGCGACCGCGGCGCTGGTCGAACCGAGCAACGTGTCCCGGAACACGCCTTGTCCTCGGGATCCCACCACGACGAGCCGCGCGGAAGCCGATCGGTGCACCAGTTCTGCGGCTGGATGGCCGTAGGTGACCTCCTCGGAGATCTCCAGCTCGTTCACAGCGTCCTGGCAGCGGTTGCCGATGTCGCGCACCACTTCCTCGG
Source organism: Saccharopolyspora elongata (assembly GCF_004348985.1). Classification (GTDB taxonomy): domain Bacteria; phylum Actinomycetota; class Actinomycetes; order Mycobacteriales; family Pseudonocardiaceae; genus Saccharopolyspora; species Saccharopolyspora elongata. The sequence continues at coordinate 42,904 of NZ_SMKW01000066.1, forward strand.
CGTACGGCTTTCGGATGGGGTCGTTGTTGACCAAGACCAGGAGCAGCGGTGTCGACAGGAGTTGCGCTTCGCCCGCAGCCCACAGCGCCGCCTGCATGGACGATTCGGAGCCGTCGACGCCGACCACGATGGGCTGTTTCGCTCGCGTCATGCCTCGCGCCTTCCGCGATGGTCGTGCCACAACGCCGACCACGCTGCCAACCACAGTCGCCGTGCGGATAGGGCCGATCGGCCCTGGAGCCAGGCAACCTCGGTGTGAATAAGGTGAGGCTTACCTGAATTCTTCCTGTTGAAGGAATTTGCGAATGTTGTTCGGAAATGCGTTGATCGGACTGCGGGAAGGGCTGGAGGCCGTTCTCGTGGTCAGCATTCTGGTCGCATTCCTCGTCCGGACCGATCGCCGCCGGGCGCTGCTGCAGGTCTGGGCCGGTGTCGGCGTGGCGGTGGCGTTGTCGGTGACGGTGGGCGCGGTGCTCACTTATACGGCGGCGACGCTCAGCTTCGAGGCGCAGGAGGCATTCGGCGGGATCGCCTCGATCGTCGCGGTCGCCTTCGTCACTGGCATGATCTTCTGGATGCGCCGCGCCGGCCGAACCCTGGCCGCCCAGCTGCGCGGGCAGCTCGACGAGGCGCTGCGGCTCGGGCCGGTCGCCGTGGCCACGGTGGCGTTCCTCTCGGTCGCGCGGGAGGGCATGGAGACCGCGGTGTTCTTCTTCTCCAGCGTGCAGTCCGCCGGCGGCGGCACCGTGCTGCCGCTGGTCGGTTTCCTGATCGGCATCGCGATCGCGATCATGCTCGGCTGGCTGCTCTACGCCGGGGCGATCAAGGTCAACCTGTCGAAGTTCTTCACCGTCACCGGCGTGCTGCTGGTCTTCGTCGCCTCCGGGGTCTTCGCCTACGGCGTGCACGACCTGCAGGAGGCCGGGATCCTGCCCGGCCTGAACACCCTCGCCTTCGACGTCAGCAACATCATCCCGCCGACGTCCTGGTACGGCGCGCTGCTGAAGGGGATCTTCAACTTCTCCCCGCAGACCACCGTGCTCGAGGCCGTCGTCTGGGTCGGCTACGTCGCGATCGTCCTCCCGCTGTTCCTCAGCCCCCACCGCAGTGCCCGTAGGCCCGCCGAGATCCGTACCAAGGAGGCAAAGTGATCAACAACGCCCGCGCCCTGGCGCCTGTTCTCGGCGCGGTCCTGCTCGCGGCCGGATGCGCCGGCCAGCCCGGCGGCGGCGCGCCCGGCGCGATCACCGTCGAGGCCTCCGACGACGCCTGCAAGCTGTCCGCGACCTCCGCCGCGGCCGGCACGATCCGCTTCGACATCACCAACAAGGGCAGCCAGGTCACCGAGTTCTACCTCTACGACGAGGGCGGCCGGATCGTCAGCGAGGTCGAGAACATCGGCCCCGGCCTGAGCCGCCAGCTCGTCGCCGAGGTTCCGCAGGGCGGCAAGTACACGACCGCGTGCAAGCCCGGCATGAAGGGCGACGGCATCCGCGGCGAGTTCACCGTCACTGAGCCGGTTACACCCTGATTGGGCGCCGCACACGTTTCAGCGCATGCAGGAGCGTCGCCGCAGACATTTTCGTAGGGGGCGTGAGTGCGAAGCGGGCCCCGCGCCCTTTCGCACTCACGGCCGCTCCGCCGTAGCGTTTACCTATGAACGCGGTTGTAAAGAAGATCGAGTCCCGCACGTCGCGTGCCCAGAACCTGTTGGAAGAGCAGGTGGGCAACGAGCTCAACGCGTCGCAGCAGTACCTGGCGTGCGCGGTGTGGTTCGACCAGCGCGATCTGCCCCGGTTGGCCGCGTACTTCTACCGGCAGTCGGTGCGCAAGCGCAATCACGCGATGCGGGTCGTGCAGTACATGATCGACAAGAATGTCGCGGTGGAGATTCCGGATGTGCAGGCCGTCCGCAACGACTTCTCCGATCCCCGCGAACTCATCTCACTCGCCTTGGAGCAGGAACGCGCCGTGACCGAAGAAGTCACGACATTGTCCCGAGCCCTGCGCGAGGAGAGCGATTACCTCGGTGAGCAGTTCATGCGCTGGTTCCTGTCCGAGCAGGTCGATGAGGTCGCGCAGATGACCACGATGCTGAACATCACCGACCGCTCGCAGGGCAACATGTTCGACTTGGAGGACTACCTCAAACGAGACCCCGTCGGGGACAACAGGTACGAATCGGCCGCCCCGCGCACCGCTGGTGGGAAGCTGTGACGAAGTCACACCAACCGCTGTGGCTGGCGCGGATTGAGCCCGGGCGGGCTTGACCGGCCGCTGCGTGTTGACGTGGGCGACCGATCCCGCGTCTTGTTCCGCGAGACCTCTCAGCGGTAGGCAGGGACGTGGCGCTGCGGGACCTCAGGAATCGCGGTCGGTGTCTGCGAGCGCGAAGTAGTTCTCCTCTTCCTGGGTGAAGTGCAGGCGTAGCACGGCGTGCAAGCCGTACAGGGTGGCGAGAAGGTCTTCGATCTGGTCGTCTCCGATGCGGTCGTGGGATTCCGCCAACTTCAGGTGAGCGCCGATCCTCCTGCTGAGCCGGTCGATCTCGGCGTGCATGCGACTCATCGTCGCGGTCGCTTCGGAGCCGCCCAGGGCGGCGGCGATGGCGGGGTAGAGCTGGGTCTCCTCGGCTCGTTCATGCGGGACGAGCCGCTGGTCCAGGAACGCTCTCGTCTGGCTCAGCGCGGCAAGAGCTTTCGTCGAACCGGGGGCTTCGGAGACGAGGTCTGCGGTGTCGCGGATCAGGTGCAGGGTTTCGCGGAGCTTCTCCTGTTCGGATGCGAAGCGGTGCAGCAGGTCCTCCGTGGAGTGCGGCACGGCGAGCTCGCCGCGGTGACTCCCGCGCAGCGCACGTAATGCGTTGACGATGACCGCGACGTCGATGCCTTCCTGCAGCAAGGCGCCGGCCGCCGGTGGCAGCCAGCCAACGGCGGCAACGCCCATGGCGATAATCGACAGGCCCATGCCGACGGCGGCGCTTTGCACGGCGATACCGCGCGCTCTGCGGGCGATGCTCATGGCGTCGGCGACCCGGTCGAGCCGGTCCGAGGTGAGAACGACATCGGCGGCCTCCGATGACGCGGTCGCACCGCGTGCGCCCATCGCGATCCCGACCGTCGCCGCAGCCAGGGCGGGGGCGTCGTTGACGCCGTCGCCGACCATGATGGTGGTCGCCGTTTCGCTTTCATCGCGGACGCGCGCGACCTTCTCCGCGGGGGTCTGTTCCGCGTGCACCCAGTCCAGTCCCAGCACCGTGGCGACTTCCCGGGCGGGTTCGGCGCGGTCGCCGGTGAGCATGACCAGGCGGCGCAGCCCGGCTTTCCGCAACCGTCTGAGGGTCCTGGGGGCGTCCCGGCGCAGCGGATCGCGCAGCAGCACGGCGCCCCGGAGTTCGCCTTCGCAGCTGACCCAGGCGATGGCGGCGGCGTCGAGCATGGCTCGGTTCAGCACGGCGTCGGTCCAGCGCGGCCTGCTTTCGGGCAGCGCGAGCTTGCCGACTTCGACGCGCCTGCCGTCGACGATGCCCGTCATTCCGCGCCCGGGCTGTTCCGACGCGTCGCGGGGTGGGGTGAGCGTGAGCTGCTGTCGGCGAGCGTGCGCGACGATGGCTTCGGCGAGGATGTGCGGGGACGCTTGGTCCAGCGAGGCGGCCAGCCGGAGCACCTCCTCCGGGTCGACCGCCGGGGCGGCGATGACATCGACGACGGTTGGGCGCCCTGCAGTCAAGGTGCCGGTCTTGTCCATGATCCCGGTGGTGGCGTGGCCGAGGTTCTCCAATGCCGTGCCGTCGCGGATGATCACCCCGACCCGGGAAGCGCGGGACATGCCGGACACGACGGCCACCGGGACCGCCAGCAGCAGCGGGCAGGGCGTGGCGACCACCAACACGGCGACTGCGCCCACCGCGGAGCCCGTGATCAGCCAGGCGGTGCCGGCCAGGAGCAGGGCCAGGGGCAGGAACCACGCCGCGTACCTGTCGGCGAGCCGGACGACGGGTGCCCGCTCTGCACCGGCCTGCCGCGCCAACCGCACGATCCCGGCGTACGTGCTCTCTTCGGCGGTGGCACTGACCCGCAGGTCGAAGGCTGGGCCCGCGTTGACGCCGCCGCTGCGTACGGGCTCTCCGGCGCCCCGCTCGACGTGGACGGACTCGCCGGTCAGCACCGCCTCGTCGAGGACCGCGGCACCGCCGCCGACCCAGCCGTCCACCGGCACGACCTCGCCGGGGCTCACCAGCAGCAGGTCGCCGGCGCGCACCTGGTCCACGGCAACCGTTTCGAGCGCATCACCTGTGTACCGATGTGCGAAGCGGGGCGCGTGTTCCAGCAACGCACGCAGGTCGTGGGAGGCCCGGCACTGCGCTGCGGAGTCCAGCGCCTGCCCGGAGGCCAGCATGACCGCGATCAGCGATCCGGCGAGGTACTCGTGAACCGCGAGGGTGCCGCCGAGCGAGAGCACGGCGATGAGATCGACCCCGGTGCGGCCGCGCCACAACGCGAGAGCCATCCACGCCAGCGCAGGCACGATGGCGACCGCGGTTCCGGCCATCCACGCCGCATCCGCCGTCCCGGTAGCGCCCACCGCCCAGGCGATGACGCCGATCAGCAGCGCACTCGTCGTGACCGCGAGGAGGGTCGGCTCGAACCAAGGCCGAAGGCCGTGTGCGGCGTGCTGCTGCGCTGAGCGTGGTTCGGACATGACCGGCATACCCCCGCGGTCAGGCCTACCCCGCGCGGCGCGCAACCACACCTGAGCCGAGTGACGCAAAGCACCGTGACCGAGTGACGAAGGACCTGCTCAGAGGGCTGCCAACGGCCCGCATGCTGAAAGCGGATCCGGGGAATGCGCCCGGTTTGATCGTTGGCGAGGAGAACAGCTGATGGACCAGGTTGGCGTTGTTGCGGCGCCGTTGCACGGGGCTGCTCTGGACAGGGCGACGCGGTCCCGGCAAGACCTGCTTGCCGCGGTGCCGTTGCACGAGCTCATCCCGGAGCCGCGCGAATCGGTGGGTGGCATGCGGTTGGTGGTCAGTCGCGGGCCTGCCGCGGGGGCCGAGTTCGCGATCAGCGCGGCGCTGACGTTGGTCGGGCGGCACCGCGACTGCGACATCGTGATCGACGATGTGACCGTGTCCCGGTACCACGCCGAACTGGCGGTGCACGACGGCCGGTGCGTCCTGGTGGACGGCGGATCCCTCAACGGCACCTACGTCAACCGGCGTTCGGTGGAGTCGGCGGAGCTGGCCGACGGTGACGAGATCTGGATTGGGAAGATGCGGTTCACCTTCCGCGCCGGCGACGGGGAGGCTGGCGGCATCACGACCAAGCGGTGAGGACACCACTGCGGAGCCCACTGACGAGTCCACTGTGGTGGTTCGCGGTGGCCCGCATCGCCCCAACAGCTACCCGCCCGATGCGGTAGCTCGCTGCCATCGCCGAGCCCCGTGCGCGGCGGGCGATCTTACTCGCCGCCCTTTTGTATGTATGAGCGTACGAATTCCGCGGCGTTCTCCTCCAGGACGTCGTCGATCTCGTCCAGCATTGCTTCCGTGTTGTCCTCGAGCTTGTCCCGCCGATCCTGACCGGTGGGTGTTGGATCGGTTGGCTCATCGTCGTCATGACGGCCGTGGCGTTGCGGCTTTTCCTGGCGCATCCTCTGCCTCCCCGCAGGTGTGTCCTTTGCGGTGCTTCTGGAAGCTGGCTGCTCGTGGACCGAGCGGGCCGAAGGCCGTAGGCAAGTGTCACGAGATCTGATTGCGGCCATCTAGGGCCCAACGGCCTCTTCTCACCACGGGCGGGGAGGGGCACGTTGGATGAGTTGCGGGCTCCGCCGGCGATGCGTGAATGCTGTGAGAAGGACGTCGATGAGTGCAGCCGAACCGGGAGTACCGCCCAAATGATGTGGCGTTATTGCTGACCGTGGTCCGTGAGCTTGTGGCGGAGCGTCGCTGCGCTGACGCCGCCGCAGCCGCGGCGTTGGACAGTGGTTTCGAGCGTGATCTCGGGCTCGATAGCCTGGCACTCGCTGAGCTTCTGCCGCGTGTCGAGGAGGCCTTCGGTGTCAGCCTGCAGGCGGGCACGCTCGGCACTATCGAGACGCCTCGCGATCTCCTTGCGGCCATCAGGAGTGCGCCATGCACAGGTGCCCACCGGCTGTTCGAGGGCCGGTATGCAGTGCCGCCGCATGCTGAGCGGATTCCCGACACGATCGCCACCTTGACTGAAGCGCTGGCCTGGCACGCCCGTGTCCACCCGGATCGGCAGCACGTGCGGATTCTCCACGACGAGGCCCAGGAGGTGGTCAGCTATCGCGATCTGCAACGCAGTGCCGCTCGGGTGGCTGCGGGATTGCTGGCGCGAGATCTCCGGCTCGGTGATGCGGTGGCGCTCATGCTGCCGACAGGTCGGGACTACTTCGCCGGCTTCACCGGGGTGCTGCTGGCCGGCGGGGTACCCGTGCCGATCTACCCACCGACGCGGCCGTCGCAGCTGGCCGACCACCTGCGCCGGCAGGTGGGCATCCTCAACAACGCCCGAGCACGGCTGCTGGTCACCGATCCCGGGGCTGCGCGGCTGGGGCGGCTGGTGCAGGGCCAGGTCGCGTCGATGCGGCATGTCCTCACGCCCGCTGAGCTCACCGACTGCGGTGAGGTGGGCGCGGTCGGCCGGGATGCCACCGACGTGGCGTTGCTGCAATACACCTCGGGCAGCACCGGCAACCCCAAAGGCGTGGTGCTCACCCACGCCAACCTGCTGTCCAACATCCGGGCGATGGCCCAGGTCGCTCATGTTTCGACCGCCGACGTGTTCATCAGCTGGCTGCCGCTTTACCACGACATGGGGCTGATCGGGGCGTGGCTGTCCAGCCTCTACTTCGGACTGCCACTGGTGGTGATGCCGCCGTCGACCTTCCTGGCTCGGCCTGCTCGATGGCTGCAGGCCATCCACACTCACCGGGGAACCCTGTCCGCAGGACCGAATTTCGCCTATGAGCTGTGCCTGCGGAAGATCGGAGCTCCCGAGATCGAGGGCCTGGATCTCAGCTCGTGGCGAGTGGCGTTCAACGGCGCCGAACCAGTGCACGCGGACACCCTGACCAGGTTCGCCGAGCGGTTCCGGCCCTACGGGTTCGACCCGCGGGCGCTGACCCCGGTCTACGGGCTCGCCGAATCGTGCGTGGGCCTGACCTTCCCACCGATGGGGCGCGGCCCGGTCGTGGATCGAGTCATCCGCGAGGAGTTCGTGCGCTCTGGCCGGGCGCTGCGGGCCGCCGCCGGCGATCCCGATCCGCTGCGATTCGTCTCCTGCGGTGTGCCGCTGCCCGGCCACGAGATCCGGGTCGCAGACACGGCGGGCAACGCGCTCGGTGACCGGCGCGAGGGCAGGATCGAGTTCCGGGGCTCGTCGGTGACCACGGGCTACTTCCGCAATCCGCGGGCGACCCAGGCCCTGGTCCGACGCGGGTGGCTGGACACCGGTGATCTCGGGTATCTCGACGCAGGTGAGCTCTACGTCACAGGCCGGGCCAAGGACCTCATCATCCGGGCGGGGCGCAATCTGCATCCCGAAGAGCTCGAAGCCGCCGTCGGTGACCTACCCGGCATCCGCAAGGGCTGCGTCGCCGTGTTCGCCAGCACCGGCCGGCGAACCGGCGACACCGAGCAGCTCGTCGTGCTCGCCGAGACCCGCCAAATCGACACAGCCGCTCTCGCCGCACTGCACGACCGCATCGGGACGATCACGATCGACCTTCTCGGGGCAGCACCCGATGATGTCGTTCTCGCTCCGCCTGGGGCCATACCGAAGACTTCGAGCGGCAAGATCCGCCGCGCCGCGAGTCGCGAGTCCTACGAGCGGGGAATGACAGGCGAGCGGTACCGTCCACTGTGGTTGAGAGCTGGATTCGCGGCCACGGCAGCAGGGAGCTACCTGCGCTGGATCGGGCGGCTTGTCGGCGGCATGGTCTTCGATGCGTGGTGCTGGTGCCTGCTCGTCGGGGTCGGTGTTCCGACTGTGCTGGCGGCAGCGCTGCTGCCCAGCCGCGCACCGGCAGTCGCCCGCCGGGCCGCTCGAAGCCTGGCCCTTCTCACGGGCACGCGCCTGATCGTGGCCAACGCCGAGCAACTCTCGCGAACCCCGGCCTGTGTGGTCGTCGTCAACCACCCCAGTTACCTCGATGGCATCGCACTGATGGCAGCCCTGCCCGGTCAGTACACGTTCGTCGCGGGTGAAGTCCTCGCCACCAAGCCGGTGCTCGGGTTCTTGCTGCGGCGTGTGGGGACCGTGTTCGTGCAGCGTGCCGACCGCGAGCAGGGCGTGGCCGACACCCGCCGCCTGACCGTCGCGGCCCGGGCAGGGCGGCGGCTCGTCCTGTTCCCGGAAGGTGGGCTGTCGCCGCTTCCGGGGCTGCGCCCGTTCCACATGGGAGCTTTCGTGATCGCCGCAGGTGCTGGGCGACCGGTCGTCCCGGTCGCGATTCATGGCACGCGTTCCATCCTCCAGCCCGGCAGCCACCGCTTCGTCCATTGCGGCGTTGTCCACGTGACCGTGGGCGAACCGATACATCCGGCTGGCGTGGACTGGGATGCCGCTGTTGAACTGGAACACCGAGCTCGCAACGTGATCTCCGAACACTGTGGCGAACCTGACCGAGTCCGGTAGCGGAAGCCGTCGGCGCCGGCTAGCCCCTGGAGGTGAGGTAGTCCACTGAGGACTGAATCGTGGTGAGGCGGTCGTAGTCCTCATCATCGATGCGGATTCCGCTGGTGTTGCTGAGGTGTTCGACGAAGGTGAGGAAGTCCAGGGAGTCCAGTTCGAGTGCGTCGCGAAAGTCCTCGCGGTCGTCGAGTCTATCGAGTTCGCCGTCGGGAATGGCTTTCAACAACGCGTTGCGGACGAGGTCGCGGGCGGCTTCGGGCGTGATCGGCGGTGTCATCACAGCTCCTCCGGTCGTTGCAGGAAGGCGTTGACGGAGGTGAGGAAGCGGGCACCGGTGGCGCCGTCGCTGGCTCGGTGGTCACCGGAGAGCGTCGCGGTGACCAGCGGGCGGATCCCGATGAGATCCCCTACCGCCCAGGGACGGCGCATGACCGCGCCGAAACCGACCAGCGCCACCTGCGGCGGGTAGATCACGCCCTGGACGGAGTCGACGCCGAGATCACCGAGGTTGGTCACGGTGATCGTGGCCGGTGTGGTGTCCGAGGAACGCAGGCGCGAGGTGCGGGCACGGGTGACCAGTTCGCGCAGGCTGTGCATGAGTTCGATCAGCGGTAGTTGGGCGGCGTCGGGGATGGTGGGGGTGAGCACCCCGCCGCCGTGCAGCGACACGGCGACGCCGAGGTGGACGGAATCCGCAGGGGTGAAGTGGTCGCCGATCCAGTGGCCGTTGAGATCGGGCACGTCGCGTGCGGCGAGGGCGCTTGCCTTGAGCAGGAGCGCGGCGGGCACGATGCGGTCGGCAACGGCTGAGTGGCGGTTCAGGTCGTGCAGCCATTCCGTGGCGGCGGCGATGTCGATGGTGCTGGTGAGATAGTAGTGCGGGATTTCTCGTTTGGACCTCGACATCAGGGCGGCGATGGCCTGCCGCATGCTCTCCGGGCGGCGCTCGGTCGTTGTGGGTGCCTGTGTTGGGGGCGGCGTTTGTCGTGCGGCGTGGACGTCCCAGGCGCGGATGGAACTGTCGGTGCCGGAGCCGGTCAGCCGGGTGGGGTCGACACCGAGTTCGGTGGCCAGCCGACGGGCGTAGGGGGAGATCCGCTGGCGCGCCGGTGCCGGTGACGCGGGTGCCGAGCCGATTGCCCGCGGATGCGGCTCAGCTCCCTGCCGCGCGGCTGTTTCGATGTCGGTGCGGGTGATGGCTCCGCCATGTCCGGTGCCGTGCACCGTCGTGAGGTCGACGCCGAGTTGCGCGGCGAGTTTGCGTACTGGTGGTGAGGCGGGCGGTACGACCGGTGGTTCACGGCGGGGCCTGCCGCGAGCCGAGGGCTTGGCGGGCGGCGGGCCCCGCCGTGAACCACCGGTC
>NZ_SMKW01000067.1 GCF_004348985.1 Saccharopolyspora elongata
GTGGGGCGGTGGGCGGGCTCTTCGGAGACCACTCGGGCGCCCGGGACGGGGCCGTGGGCGACGCGGACGGTGCGGCACACGCCCGCGCCGGAGAGCTCGGCCGCCACCCGGACCGCCGAGTCCGCGTCGGTGCAGAGGAAGGCACAAGTCGGGCCCGAGCCCGAGACGATCCCGGCGAGCGCGCCCGCCTGCACGCCCGCGCGCAGCGTGCGCCGCAGCCCGGGGCGCAGCGACACGGCCGCCGCCTGCAGGTCGTTGCCCAGCAGCAGGGCGAGCTGCCGCGGGTCGCCGGAGGCCAGCGCCTCCAGCAGCGGCTCGACCTCCCCGACTCGGTTCGGCTTCGACTCCGCCCGCAGCCGGTCGAGTTCGGTGTAGACGCCGGGCGTGCCCAGCCCGCGGCGATCGAGCGCGATGACCCAGTGGAAGGTGTGCCGCGCCAGCACCGGCACGAGCCGCTCGCCGCGGCCGGTGCCCAGCGCCGTGCCGCCCTGCAGCGAGAACGGGACGTCGCTGCCCAGCTTCGCGGCGATCTCGCTGAGGTCGTCGCGGCCCAGCTCCAGCCGCCAGAGGTGGTTCAGCGCCAGCAGCGTCGCCGCCGCGTCGGCGCTGCCGCCGGCCATCCCGCCGGCGACCGGGATGCCCTTGTTGATCGACAGCCGCACCCCGGGCTCTTCCGGATCGCGCCCGCTGTGCTCGGCGAGCAGCTGCACGGCCTTCCAAGCCAGGTTGCTCGGGCCGGTGGGCACCGAATCCGCACCATCGCCGTGCACGTCGATGCCGGGTTCCTCGGCGACCAGCACGGTGACCTCGTCGGTCATCGACAGCGCCTGGAAGACGGTGACCAGCTCGTGGTAGCCGTCCGGGCGCGGGTCCCCGACCGACAGGTGCAGGTTCACCTTGGCGGGAACGCGAACGGTGATGGGGGTAGGAACCACGGAGAGCACTCTTAGAGCGTACGTGTACAGCAAACCCCGCCGCCGACTTCCCTGGGTACGGGACCGGAAAATACGGCGAAGGGCGCTTCCGAACGATCAACTCGTTCGGAAGCGCCCTCCCGCGCGGATGGTCCGGTCAGGCCGCCGGGATGACCGCGACGCCGCCGTACTTCTGGTTGATGAAGTCCTTGACCTGCTGGGACCGCAGCAGCTCGGCGAGCTTCTGGATCCGCGGGTCCTTCTCCAGCGCCGGGCTGGTCACCAGGCCGTTGGCGTACGGGTTGTTCTCCGGGCTCTCCACGACGACCGGGTTCTGCAGGTTCGCCTTGATCGCGTAGTTGCCGTTGACCACCGCGGCGGCGGCGTCATCCACCGAGCGCGGCAGCTGGTCCGGCGACAGGTCCTTGAACTTGATGTTCTTGGGGTTCTCGGCGATCGCCGACTCCAACCGGGTGCCCACCGCGGCGTCCGGCTTGAGCTTGATCAGGCCGCCCTGCTCCAGCAGCTTCAGGCCGCGGAACTGGTTCGCCGGGTCGTTGGACAGCGTGACCGTCGCGCCGTCCTGGACCTCCTGCAGCGACTTGACCTTGTTGGAGTACACCGCGAGCGGCTCCAGGTGCACGGCCTGGATCCAGACGAAGTCGCCGCCGCGCTGCTTGCGGTACTCCTCCAGGTAGGGCACGTGCTGGAAGTAGTTCGCCTCCAGCTCGCCGTTCGCGACGGCCTCGTTCGGCCGGTTGTAGTCGTCGAACTTGACGATCTCGATGTCGAGCCCGGCCTGCTTCGCCAGGTCGTCCTTGACGTACTGCAGGATCTCGCCGTGCGGCGTCGGGCTGACCGCGACCCGCAGCGGGGCGTTCGGGTCCGAGGAGGCCTGGCCGCCGCCACCTCCGCACGCGGCCAGCACCACGCCGGCCGCGGCCACCAGGGCGGCAAAACGCAAACGCATCAGAGTTCGTCCTTTCTGGACAGCGGTTGGGAGGTCGTCCCAAGCAGGAAGAGGTTCGGGTGGGCGTCGCCCACGAGGTCAGCTCGTCGCGGTCCGGCGCCGGTCGACGAGCTTCGCGGTCCGGTCGGTGATCAGCTGCATCGCGAAGGCCAGCACGCCGAGCACGACCACCGATCCCCACAGGATCCGGTCGTCGTAGCCCTGGTAGCCGTCCTGGATCGCGGTCGTGCCCAGCCCGCCGCCGCCGATCGCGCCGGCCATCGCGGCGTAGCCGACCAGCGCCACGGCGGTGACGCCGACCGCGCCGACCAGCGCGGCCCGTGCCTCGCCGAGCAGGACCGTCCACACGATCCGCAGCTTGCTCGATCCGGTCGTGATCGCAGCCTCGACCACGGTGAAGCTGACCTCGCGCAACGCGTTCTGCGTCAACCGCGCGAAGAACGGGATGGCACCGATGGTCAGCGGCACGATCACCGCGGTGCTGCCGATCGACGTGCCGATCAGCAGCCGGGTGAACGACGCCAGCACCACCAGCAGAACGACGAACGGCACCGAACGCACCACGTCGACGACCACGCCGAGCACCCGGTACAGCACGGGCTTCGGGTTCAGGCCGACCGGCGAGGTCAGGTGCAGCAGCACCCCGAGCGGCAGGCCTCCCAGCACCGCCAACAGGGTCGACACCAACACCATGTAGAGCGTGTCGATCGTCGCTTCACCAAGAATTCCAAGGACCTCCGACCAGGGGGTCACATCACTCACGCAGCAGCTCCGTCAACGCACACCGGGGCACGTCGCACATGCGCGTCCCGCTCGACCATCCACTTCAGGGCCGCCTCGGCTCGCTCGCCGGTCAGGCCGACCTTGAACTTAGCCACGGGCGTGTCGCCCAGCCTGGTCAACCCGCCGCCCAGGATCGCGAGCTCGACCCCGAACCGGCCGGCGGCCTCCGGCAGCAACGCGCCGACCGCGGCGAAACCGACCAGCACGACCTCGGCGACGACGTCGTGCCGGCCGCCGGGCCGCAGCGAATCGCCCTGGTCGGTGCCGGGCAGCAGCGTGTCGCCCACCCGGCTGCCGGGCTCGGCGACGAGGTCGATGACCTTGCCGTGCTCGACCACCCGGCCGTCCTCCAGCACCGCGACGTCGTCGGCGATCTTGCGCACCACGGCCATGTCGTGGGTGACCACCAGCACGGTGACGCCCAGTTCGGCGCGGGCGCGGTCCAGCACCGTGAGCACCGAGTCGGTGGTGCTCGGGTCGAGCGCCGAGGTCGGCTCGTCGGCCAGCAGCACCGAAGGCTTGGCGGCCAGCGCACGCGCCACCGCGATCCGCTGGCGCTGCCCGCCGGAGAGCTGGTCGGGGTAGACGGAGGCCTTGTCGGTCAGGCCCACGAGGTCCAGCAGCTCGCCGACGCGGGTGCGCCGCTGCGGGCCGCTGACACCGGCCGCTTCCAGCGGCAACGCGACGTTGCCCGCGGCGGTGCGCTGGCGCAGCAGCGAATCGCCTTGCGGCACAACGCCGATCTGGCGACGCGCCGCGCGAAGCGCCTTGCCGCCGAGGGAAACGAGGTCGGTGCCGTCGACGCGGATGGCGCCGCCGTCCGGCTTCTCCAGCAGCGCGATGCACCGGGCCAGGGTCGACTTGCCGGCCCCGCTCGGACCGACCACCCCGCACACCGCACCGGCCGAAACCTCCATCGACACGCCGTCGAGGGCGCGGACGGTTCCGTTGTTGTGCTGGAAGGACTTGGTCAGGTTCTCGACTGTGATCACGATCGGCTCCACATCAGCTCGCGACGGCCGCGCGCACGACAGGGCGGCAGGCCAAGGAACTTCGGAAAGGGAGGAAGGGCTGGGTCACATCTCGCGACGACAGGCGGTGGTGGTGCGACGCCCGTGGTCGATGACGCGACGCTGCGTCAGCAGCCTCCGGATGTGGTTCTGCCGGGATCGGGCCAGCTGAGCTCGGGTCTGACCCGCAGGCGGGCTGGCTAACAGCGCGTTGGAATCCACAACAACTCCATCGGTCCTGGCGTTAGCACCTGCCCATCGGGTGGTTGCTGCGGCGTCGCGGAGCCAGGTCTCTCGGCCGCTCGGGATGGATTTCCCGAATAGTAGACCCCACTGGCGGATTCCAGCGCAAGTTGATAGTCGTCACTTTCTGAAATCGTCCGCCAAATCACACACCCGGACGAGCGGGAATTTTCCTGGCGCCCCAGGTGTTCTCGGTGACTCCGAGTAGTGGATCGACCTCGGTTGGCAAGCGCCCGGACGGGTGGTTCAGCGGCCGCTCTCGGTAGCCGCGGCCTCCGCGATGCGCGCGAAGTCGGCGATCTCCAACTGCTCACCGCGAATCGACGGATCCACCCCGGCGGCCCGGAGAACTTCCTCCGCGCGCGCCGCGGACCCGGCCCAGCCGGACAGCGCGGCGCGCAACGTCTTGCGCCGCTGGGCGAACGCCGCGTCCACCACCCGGAAGACCTCCGCGCGCGGCGCCGTCGACGGCGGTTCGACGCGCTCGAACGACACCAGCCCGGAGTCCACATTGGGCACCGGCCAGAACACCTTGCGCGGCACCGGACCCGCGCGCCGCACGTCGGCGTACCACGCGGCCTTGGCGCTGGGCACGCCGTAGACCCGGCTGCCCGGCTTGGCGGCCATCCGGTCGGCGACCTCGGACTGCACCATGACCAGGCCGTGCCGCAGGCTCGGCAGTTCGGCCAGCAGGTGCAGCACCACCGGCACGGCGACGTTGTACGGCAGGTTCGCGACCAACGCGGTCGGCGGCGCCGGGAAGTCCGCAGCGGACACCCGCAGGGCGTCGGCCTCGATCACGGTGAGCCGGTCGGCCAGCCCCGGGGCGAACTCGGCGGCGGTGCGCGGCAGCCGCGCCGCGAGCACCGGATCGATCTCGACGGCCGTCACGGCACCGGCGGCCGGGAGCAGGGCGAGCGTCAGGGAGCCCAGGCCGGGGCCGACCTCCAGCACGACGTCGTCCGCCGTGACCGACGCCGAGGCCACGATGCGGCGCACCGTGTTCGGGTCGTGCACGAAGTTCTGGCCGAGCTTCTTCGTCGGGCGGATGTCGAGCTCCTCGGCCAACCGGCGCACGTCGGCCGGGCCGAGCAGAGTCGCCTGCTGGTCGTCCACACGGAAAAACTACCCGCGCCCCGAAGCCACCGTCCCCGCACCCCGAGCAGCAGAACCACGAAGGGCACCTACCACCGGATCATCCGACGAGAGGTGCCCTTCGGGACAACGGGAAATGCTCAGTTGAGGCCTAGCTTGGAGGAGCAGCCCGGCCAGGCTCCGTAGCCGCCGCCACGGGCCGCGCGGACCTTCTCGGCGACCGCGATCTGCTGCTCGCGGCTGGCCTGGTGCGGGTACGGCGCGTACTGGTCACCGCCGTAGGCGTCCCAGGTGGACTTGTTGAACTGCAGGCCGCCGTAGTAGCCGTTGCCGGTGTTGATCGCCCAGTTGCCGCCGGCCTCGCACTGCGCCAGCTTGTCCCAGACCCCGCTGTTCGGCGGCTGCTTCCCGCCGACGCGCACGACCTTGGGCTGCGCTTCCTTGGTGATCTTCTCGCCGACGGCTTCCCGGCCGGTCTCCTCGCCGTTGCGCGTGGTGACCCGGGTGAACACGATCTTCTCGCCGGGCACGCCGGGGAACTCGACCCGCTCCTCGCCCTTGAACATCGTGTTGTCGACGATCTCCTGCACCGGGGGCGCGACCGGCATCGTCACGTTGATGACCGTGCTGCCGGTGCGGTCGATGCGGATCTCGGCGCCGGTGACCAGCCGCTGGTCGCCGCCGGGCGTGATCGTGTCCTCGGGGCCGAGCTCGAGCTTCTGCTCCTTGACCAGCTCGTCGATGTTGACGGCGGTCGTGGTCAGCTGCCGCGGCTCGTTGCCACCGTCGATGACGGTGATGTTCTTGCTGGTCTTGACGACCAGGTCCAGGCCCTGCTCGGGCACGGCCATGGTGCGGTCGGCGGAAAGCCACGCCCCATCGGCCTGGACGCCGAGCTGGCGCAGCGCCTGGTCCACCGTGACCGAGCGGACCCATTCCTCGCGCGGCTCACCGTCGACGGTCAGCTTCAGCAGCCGCCCGCGGTCGAGGGTGATGGTGTCGCCGTGGCTGACCTTGGCCTGCGGCGAGGGGCTCAGCGCGTCGTGCTGGCCGACGGCGATGCCCTCGTCCTCGAGCACGTCGGCGACGGTGCCCTCGTAGGTGCTGACGGTGCGCTCGTGCCCGTCGACCTCGACGGTCACCGACTTGTCCATCGCGGCGGCCGCGCCGCCGGTGCCGGTGAGGGTGAGCAGCACGCCGGCCACCGCGCCCTTGAGGAAGCGCCGCTTCCAGGTGGCGATCGCGTCGACGACCTCCTGCGGCGGGGTGTCGTCCTCCTCCGCCTCCGGCAACGCGTCCGGGATGACCAGCGGCGGCAGCACCGTGGTCTCGGCGTTGATCAGCCGGATGACCTCGTCGACGTCGATCTCGGCGGTGGCGAGCATGTCCTCGGCGTCCGGGCCGAGAACGTCGTAGATGTCCGCCGGGGTGATCTCGAGCGAGCCCGGCGGGAAACTCGGGTGGTCCTCGGCCGGGTACCGCTGCGGCTCCGGGCGGTCCAGGAGTCCGACAGCGGTGTGCTGCTCGGCCTGGACCGGGGTGAACCAGTCCGTCGTAGGCTCGAAGGATTCGGCCCAGTAGCCGTCGTCCGACCGGTAGGCATGGCCGGGATAGCTGGGCTCGCCGCGTCCGTTCACAGGGTCGTTACCTCCCGAAGGCGGAAGTCGCGCTCGCGTGATGCGGAGCGGAGGCGGTGTCGGGCGAGACCCATGTCGTCGCTCAACTCCCTCGCTCCTCGCGTGCACACAACCTTCGTGCTTCGTGTCTGTATCCGACTCCCGCAGCCAAGCGCCGTCCTAGCCGACCGAGAGCTCCGTTGCCCACGGCCCGCTTCCCCGACGTACACCGGCGAGACTTACGGGCGTTCCCCATGACTGGTTGTCATCGGTTACGAGGCCGAGACTCTAGCGTGATCAATGCAGCCAGCCAAGAACCCCGATCCAGCTTGTGATCTGCGTTACGCTGACTTGCCGAGCAACCGAGCACGATCAGTAAGCGAGATCGCCTGCATTTGGTCCGTTCGGGGGTACCGTCGGCGCCTCGTTAACTGGGCGACCAGGCTCTTGGGTGACATATCACACGCCCCCGACACCTGCGGTTTCCATGACCGGCACGCGGTTTCCGGGCCGGGAACCAGGCCCGGCCCGAGCACTCAACGCGCTCGGGCCGGGCCCTCCCTCCCCTCACCCGAGGGATCTGTGCCCCGCAGCGAGTTGATCACCTCATCGCGGCAGGCCCAGCTTCCGCGCGCACGCGGGCCAGGCGCCGAAGCCGCCGCGCGCCAGGCGCAGCGCCTCCGCGATGACGATCTGCTGCTCCCGCGACGCCCGGTGCGGGTACTTGTGGAACCGGTTGCCACCGTGCGCGGCCCAGGTCCGGCGGTTGAACTGCAGGCCGCCGTAGTACCCGTTGCCGGTGTTGGCGGCCCAGTTGCCGCCCGACTCGCACCTCGCGAGCCGGTCCCAGACCGCCGCCCGCGCGGCCGGCGGCGCGCTCGGAGACGCCGCCGCCATCGGCGCCACACCGCAGACCACGATGCTCGCCACTACCGTCGCCTTCGCGAACAAACCGAACTTCATCGCAATCCTGACTGCCGTGCCTCCGGGTAGGAGGTTCTCCGCCCAGCGGGGCGGGATTTCGGGGTGCTGGCCCCCATCCCGGCTTCCGAAGTGGACGGTAGGGACGGCGTCGCGGACTGCAAGCGGGCGCGATCCGGCGCGCAATATCAAAGAACTGCGAGTGAAAGGAGTGCGGGAGGGGTTACGCCTGATCGAGCCGGAACACTCGCTCGGCCGTGGCCGTGGTCGCTACCACGAGTTCTTCAAGCGTCATGCCACGGAGTTCCGCAAGATCCTGAAGGGTGTAATTGACGCAGTACGGCTCGTTCGGGCGTCCGCGGAACGGGTGCGGGGTCAGGAATGGCGCGTCGGTCTCCACCACGAACTGGTCCAGCGGCACCAGCTGCGCAGCCTCCCGGAGCCCCTTGGCGTTGGCGTTGCGGAAGGTCGCCGTACCGGCGAAGGACAGCACGTAGCCGGCGTCCACGCAGGACCGGGCGAACTCGGCGTCCCCGGAGAAGCAGTGGAACACCACGGTTTCGGGGGCGCCCTCTTCGGACAGGATCCGCAGGATGTCCTGGTGCGCCTCGCGGTCGTGGATCATCAGCGGCTTGCCGACGCGCTTGGCCAGGTCGATGTGCCAGCGGAAGGCCTCCTGCTGCGGCTCCGGCGGCGAGTAATCCCAGTAGTAGTCGAGGCCGGTCTCGCCGACCGCGACCACCCCGGGGTGCGCGACGAGCCGCTCCAGCACCTGCCGGTCGGCGTCGTCGAAGTCCTTCGCCCGGGTGGGGTGCAGCGCCACCGCCGCGAACACCCGGTCGTCCCAAGTGGACGCCTCGACGGCCCACTCGGCGGAGGCGATGTCGTCGGCGACGGTCACCACCCGGCCGACCCCGGCGGCCTGCGCGCGGTCCACCATGGCGCGCACCTCGTCGGGCGTCTTCGCGCCGCAGGCGTCGAGGTGGGTGTGCGCGTCCACCGCCGAGGCGGGCAGCGCCTCCGGCACCGGCGGCAGCTCCCGCTTCCGCTTGCTCATCGCACCCCTCCAACGCAGGCAGCACTCGGGTGGTTCGACCGCAGTTTCAATTGAAACTGTGGTCCAACGAGGGTTGGGGCACCCGCGGGTTTCACGGGTGCCCCTCGCCTCGGGTGATCAGCTTTCGATCGGGGCCCATTCCGGGCCGGTCTCGCCGAGCTTCGGGTCCAGCTTGGCGAACAGCGGCGTCGGCTTCTGCAGCGGCCGACCGACCTCGATCTCGGTGGACCGCCACGCCGCCTGCTCGCCGGCGTAATCGCCCATCAGCACCGGGTACTCGATGCTCGGGTCGTCCAGGTCGGTGACCTCGCGGATCTCCGGCTGGGCCGACCAGACCCCGGTGCCGCCGAGCAGCTCGTGCACCTTCTGCGCCGAGTGCGGCAGGAACGGGGTGAGCAGCGTGTTGGCGTCGGAAACCACCTGCAGCGCCGTGTGCAGCACGGCGTCCCGCCGGTCCGGGTCCTCCTTGAGCTTCCACGGCTCCTGGTCGGACAGGTACTTGTTCGCCGCCGACACGACCCGCATGGCCTCCTGCGAGGCGGCCTTGAAGCGGGACCGCTGCAGGTGCCCTCCGACGGTGTCGAAGGCATTGCGGGACAACGCCTTCAGCTCCTCGTCGGCGGCCTGGGGCGCGGTCGGCGCGGGCACCGCGCCGTTGTTCTTCGCGGCCATCGAGATGGACCGGTTGACCAGGTTGCCCCACTCGTTGGCCAGCTCGAAGTTGGTGCGCCGGACGAACTCGTCCCAGGTGAAGTCGGTGTCCTGGTTCTCCGGCCCGGCGACCGAGATGAAGTACCGCAGGGTGTCCGGCCCGAACTCGCGCAGGAAGTCCCGCACGTAGATCACCGTGCCGCGGGAGGTGGAGAACTTCGACCCGCTCATGGTGAGGAACTCGCTGGAGACGATCTCGTCCGGCAGGTTCAGCTCGCCGTACGGGCCGACCTCGCCGCCGCGGTCGCCCTGGCCGTTGTGGCCCATCAGCAGCGTCGGCCAGATCTGGGCGTGGAAGGTGATGTTGTCCTTGCCCATGAAGTAGTAGCCCTGGGCGGCCGGGTCGGTCCACCACTGCTTCCAGGCGTCCGCGTCACCGGTCCGGCGGGCCCACTCGACGCTGGCCGACAGGTAGCCGATCACCGCGTCGAACCAGACGTAGAACCGCTTCATCGGCTGGTCGCGCCAGCCGTCCAGCGGGATCGGCACGCCCCAGTCCAGGTCCCGGCTGATCGCCCGGGGCCGCATGTCGTCGACCAGGTTCTGGGCGAACTTGAGGACGTTGGGCCGCCAGCCGGTGCGCGTGGACAGCCACTTGCCCAGCGACTCGGTGAACGCGGGCAGGTCCAGGAACAGGTGCTCGGTCTCGACGAACTCCGGCTTCTCGCCGTTGATCCGGGACACCGGATTGATCAGGTCGGCCGGGTCGAGCTGGTTGCCGCAGTTGTCGCACTGGTCGCCGCGCGCGCCGTCGTAGCCGCAGATGGGGCAGGTGCCCTCGATGTAGCGGTCGGGCAGCGTGCGGCCGGTGGACGGGCTGATCGCGCCGGTGGTCGTCTTCGGCAGCACGTAGCCGTTGCGGTACAGCGCGAGGAAGATCTGCTGGACGACCTCGTAGTGGTTGCCCGTGGTGGTGCGGGTGAACAGGTCGTAGGACAGGCCGAGGCCCTGCAGGTCCTCGGCGATCACCCGGTTGTACTTGTCGGCGAGCTGGCGGGTGGTCAGCCCCTCGTTCTCGGCCTGCACCGAGATCGGCGTGCCGTGCTCATCGGTGCCGGACACCATGAGCACCCGGTTGCCGGCCATTCGCTGGTAGCGAGAGAAGACGTCCGAGGGCACACCGAAACCGGAGACGTGGCCGATGTGCCGTGGACCGTTCGCATAGGGCCAGGCCACAGCGGTCAACACAGAGGCACTCATGGTGCTTAGCCTACGGTTCGAGGGGTCGTGACCTCGAACCGGTTCTCGTTAATGAAGGTGTTCCGGGCTCGTCCCGCGCAGCAGTGCCGGTAGCGGTGCGAGTGACGAGGGCGGCGAGAGAGGAAGCGGCCGCCGACGACCGGGATCAGCACCGCACGGGCTGTGCCCCGGCCGGATCGAGGGCGTTGAGCACCATGCGCCCGACGTGCGGGTTGAACGCCACCGCGACGTGCTCGGAGAAGTCCTGCGGGCAGACGTCCTGGAGCACGATGTTGGTCGCGTTCGCTGCGTCCAGGTGGCCACTGGTGTACGGGGTGACCAGCTGGTCGTACTTGGTCATGATCGTCGTGTACTCGATGCCGGGCACCGCGGCGCCGTCGGCGTTGAGCTTCGTCATGAACTCGGAGTCCTTGAAGAACTGGCGGCACGAACCGCACAGCTCGTCCGGGACCTGGCCGACGACCGGCAGCTCCTCGGCCAGCCGGTCCAGCAGCTCCGAGGTGTTCTGCAGCGTGGTGCCGTCGTAGAGCGGCGTGATCGCGACGTAGCGCTGCACCTTCTCGGCTCCGCCAAGGAACTTCAGGTAGTACTGCGGCATCACGGTGCCCTCGGAGTGGCCGACCAGGTCGACCTTCCCGGCGCCGGTGGCGGCCAGCACCCGGTCGACGAAGTCGGCGAGCTCGGGCGCGCTCTCCTCCATCGGCGCGAATCCGCCGGTGATCTGCGGTACCCCGGGTGGGAGGCCGTAGGTCAGGGCGAAGGCGCAGTAGCCCTGGTCGGCCAGCACCGGCCCCAGGTACGCCCAGTTCGTGGTGGCGGCACCGCCGAGGCCGTGGACCAGGACCACCGGAGTCGGGTGTTCGGCGCTGGGCTGGCAGCTCCAGTCGTTCACGCCGGACGGCGCGGCGGCCGCGTCGGACTGGGCCGTCGCGGGCGTCGCCGCCGCGGTGACCGCGAGCAGGGCCGCGAGGGCGGCCAGGGCACCTCTGATGCGCATCTTCAACCTCGCCTCGTCGTGCGACTTTCCGATGCACAACGGGCTCGGAACCAGGAAGTGACGCGGCCGACCGCAACATCATCCCGACGGCCCAGCCGGCCGCGGGCTTAAGCCCGTGCGCACTTTGTGCTGCTGTAGCGACAAGAAGTGCGCACGGGTTCGGCGGCTGGTCAGGCGAGGTCGGCGCGGAAGAAGTCGACGTTGTACGGGCCCCACTGGGTCAGGGTGAAGTAGATCGCCGGCCGGTCCGCGGCCCACGGGTGCAGGAAGCCGCCATAGAGCCCCGGGCAGTCGGCGCCGGACACCACGACCTCGCCGCCGGTCCACGGCCCGGTGAGCTCCGGCGCCGTGCGCAGCACGATCGCCGCGCGCTGCTCATCGAGGTGCACCGCGAACCACCGGTCGAAGTGCCGGTTGTACTGCACCGACAGCTCGGCGACCGGCGCGGGCAGGACGGGCGCGGCGGCGAGCGGGTCGTCGCCCCAGCCGGTGCCGGTCCAGTACTCGTAGGCCGCCGGGTCGAGCAGGTCGTCGGCGCCGACGCGGGCGAGGTGCCCGGCGCCGAACCGGCCGCTCGGGGTGCCGAGCAGGTGGGCGCGGCCGTCCAGGACGCCTGCGAAACCGATCATCTGGAACGGGTGACCGCCGGGGTCGCGGCGCCGGAACCGGCTCACCCAGGGCTGCCGCGAGTTCCGCCACACCGCCGTCTCCGACTTCGTCCAGGTGGCCCCGCCGTCGTCGGAGTACGCGAGCGCGCCGTAGTTCGTGTGCCACACGCCCGGCATCCCCCACCGCCGCACGGACATGTAGTGCAGGTAGTTGCGGCCGCCGATGGCGATCCCCGCGGTCGGGATCACGGTGTGCTCGCGCACCCCGGTCCGGTCGCCGGGCAGCGCCTGCCCGGCCATGCCGTCCTCGCGCGACAGGGCCGAGTCGAACTTCAGGCCCGCGTCCAGATCGGTGTTGGTGGACCGCGCGATCACGTTGTACCGCCAGTCGGCGCTCTTGGGGCCCGCGCCGTGCCCGCCCCAACCATCGCCGTAGGTGTCGCCGAACGCCGCGAGCACGCCGCCCCGGCCGTCGTCCCACATGATCCCGAGATCCGTCGCGCGGATGCCGAACCGGCTGGCGGTGCTGTTGCAGGAGTCCTCGCCGGTGATCCTCGTGAGCCTGGTCGCACCGATCACACGCACCATGCGGCCACCGTACGCACGGCGGCCACGTCCCACGGGGAAGGCGTTCGCGCAGGTAGCCGCCGTGAACTCGCAGCGCCGCCCGATGGCTCGGGATCCTGGCCGGGACATGACCTCGGCCACTCCCCGAGCCGCGCCCCACCTGATTGACCAGCGCAAACATCTGTAACCGGGGCTGTGGTCCGGGCTAGGTGCGCGGTCATACTGTCGGCGTGCCGGTCTTCACCCGTCCGATTGACGGCGAGGCGAGCGCAGCCCAGGTGCTGCGGCGCCTCGCGGCTCGCGCGCGCCGCCGCGGGCTGCCGCCGCCGGCCGCGCTGACCGGCGACTGGTTCGGCGGCTCCGCCGTCCTCGCCCCGTCGGTGCGGATCGACGCCACCGCGCCGGAACTGGCCTTCACCACCACCGACATGCCGACGTGCCAGGCCCGACCCGGCGCGGTCGGCGGCGGTTGGATCGGCTACCTCGGCTACGGCCTCACCGACCCGGGCCGGCACGCCGAACCCCGCCGGCTGCCCCTCGCCGCGTGGGGCTGGGCCGATCACGTGCTGCGGCTCGACCCGGACGGGCAGTGGTTGTTCGAGGCGCTCGGCGCCGCAGAACCGGGCCTGGTCGCGGAGCTCGCCGAGGTGGTCGCCGGAGGCGATCCGCCGCAGGCCTCCTGGGAGGCGGGGCCGGTCGGCAGACCGGACGCCGACCGGCACGGCAAAGCCGTGCGCGGATGCGTGGAGGAGATCGCCGGAGGCGAGATCTTCCAGGCGAACATCTGCAGCCGGTTCGCGGTGCCGTTCCGGGGCGATCCGCTGGAGGTGTTCGCCGCAGGCAGCGCGCGGTTCGAGCCCGCGCGGGCGGCTTACGTGGCCGGGCCGTGGGGCGCGGTCGCGTCGTTCTCGCCCGAGCTGTTCCTGGCCCGGCACGGCCGGGTGGTGCGCTCCAGCCCGATCAAAGGAACGCTGCCACGGCGGGGACCGCAGGACGACCGCAACGCCGAACTGCTCCGAGCGTCCACGAAGGACGTTGCGGAGAACGTGATGATCGTGGACATGGCGCGCAACGACCTCGGGCGGGTCGCCGAGGTCGGGCGCGTGACGGTGCCCCGGCTGCTGGACGTGCAGCCGCACCCCGGCGTGTGGCACCTGGTGTCGGACGTGCGGGCGGAAATCCCCTTGGAGCTGCCGAATTCGGCGCTGCTGTCGGCTGCGTTCCCGCCCGCGTCGGTGACCGGCGCGCCGAAGGCGCGGGCGCTGGAGCTGATCGCGGAGCTGGAGTCGCAGCCGCGCGACGTCTACTGCGGCGCGGTCGGCATGGTCTCCCCCGTCGCGGGCATGGAACTCAACGTCGCCATCCGCACCCTGGAATTCGCCGACGGCGTGCTGCACCTGGGCGTCGGCGGCGGGATCACGGCGGACTCCGACCCGGGCCGGGAATGGCAGGAAGTGCTCACCAAGGCCGCCCCGGTCCTGTCCCTGCTGGACCGCTAGCCGCAGGCCGGCTTGAGCGCTTCGGGTCGGGTACGTCGCCCGGAATGCGGTAGGGCTTCTGACATTCGGAAAGGCGAAGCCGCGCGGAGCGGGGCGCCGGTTTCGCGCGAAAACGTCACCCGCAGGCGGAGCGGGGCGCCGGTTTCGCGCGAAAACGGCACGCAGAACAACCCCAGAAGTAGCCGCGCTCGGGCGCGTCAGCCGAGGAGGGCGAGGGCCTCTTCGGCGGTCAGGCCGCCCGCCGTTGCCAGGTCGAGGTTCGCCAGGGACGCGGCGTGCACCGCTTCGTCGGCCGCCGCCACGCAGTCGCGCACCACGTGCACGGTGAAGCCGAGATCGGTGCCGTGCCGGGCCGTCTGCTCGACCGTCAGGTTCGTGGCCACGCCGGTGATCAGCAGGGTGTCGATGCCCTGCTCGTGCAGCCACGGCACGAGGTCGTTGCCCGCCAGGCCCGAAAGCCGCTGGTTGTCCACCACCCGGCCGCCCGAGTCCGCCATCGCAGCGATCAACCCGGAGCCCGGCGCGTCCGGCCGGAACGCCTCCTGCGCATCGCCGACGGCGCGCATGAACGCCGTGTTGCGCACCAGCCCGCCCTCCCCGACGGGCACCGTGAACCGGGTCAACACCAGCTCGGCCCCGGCCTCGCCGGCCGCCCGGTGGAACCGCGCGGCGCGCTCGACCACGCCGCTGCGCGCCACCGGTTCGGCGAGCATCCCGCCGAAGAATCCCTCGGGTTCGATCACGTTGACCTGCCAATGCAGGCCCAGCACTGCACATCGCATCATTCGATCTTGCCCGAGAACGCGGCCGGGTCTCTACCGCCGGGCGGCGAGGACCGCGTCGTACAGCTCCTTCTTCCGCACGCCCGCGAGCTCCGCGACCTCCGCTACCGCGTCCTTCAGCCGCACGCCTTCGGCGGCGCGCTCCTCCACCTGCGCCACCAGCTCCGCCGGGTCGGTGGACGCCGGCGGCTCGGCTCCGCCGAGCACCACCGTGATCTCGCCGCGCACGCCTTCGGCGGCCCAGGCGGCGAGCTCCGCGAGGCTGTCGCGGCGGATCTCCTCGTAGGTCTTGGTCAGCTCGCGGCAGACCGCGGCTCGCCGTGAGCCGCCGAGCACCTCGACGGCGTCGGCCAGGGTGTCGGCGAGCCGGTGCGGCGCCTCGAAGAACACGCAGGTGCGTTCCTCGGCGAGCAGCCGACCGAGCCAGCGGCGGCGTTCGCCCTGCTTGCGGGGCGGGAACCCCTCGAAGCAGAACCGGTCCGACGGCAGCCCGGACACCGCGAGCGCGGTGGTCACCGCGGATGGCCCCGGCAGGCAGGTCACCGGCAGCTGTTCGGCGACGCAGGCCGCCACCAGCCGGTACCCGGGGTCGGACACGCTGGGCATCCCGGCGTCGGTGACCAGCAGCACCGTGCGGCCCTCGCGCAGGGCGTCCAGCAGCATCGGCGCGCGCGCCGCTTCCACTCCCTCGTAGTAGCTGACCACCTTGCCGCCGGGCGTGACGCCCAGCGCGCTGGCGAGCGCGCGCACCCGCCTGGTGTCTTCCGCGGCGATGACGTCGGCCGAGCCGAGCGCGTCGATGAGGCGCGCCGAAGCGTCGCGGGCGTCGCCGAGCGGGGTGGCGGCTAGCAGGAGCGTGCCGGAGTCCATAACCGCACAGCGTATTTCCGCGGGCGCGCCCCCCGGGGCGGCGGGCCACCGACTTCGCGGCTGGTCTCCTACGATCGGGGGCTGTGAGCGTCCTCGTCCCCAATCCCGGTGGCCGCAGCGCCGACGAACTCGTCAACGTCGGCCGCAGGCCACCGGCCCGGCAGCCGGGCGAGACCGATCCGCGTCCCCTGCTCGACGTGACGATGCCCACCGACCGGCTGCGCGGCTGGCTGGTGACGATCGCGGTCACGGTCGTCGCGGGCCTCGTGCGGCTGTGGGACCTCGGGCGCGCCACCAACGAGGGCACCCCGGTCTTCGACGAGAAGCACTACGTGCCGCAGGCGTGGCAGATGCTGCGCAACGGCGGCTACGAGGACAACCCCGGCTACGAGCTGGTCGCGCATCCGCCGGTCGGCAAGCAGCTGATCGCGATCGGCGAGTGGCTGTTCGGCTACAACCCGTGGGGCTGGCGGATCATGGCCGCGCTCTGCGGCACGGTGATGGTGCTGCTCGTCGTGCGCATCGCGCGCCGCATGACCCGGTCCACGCTGCTCGGCGCGGTGGCCGGCGTGCTGCTGATCTGCGACGGGCTCAGCCACGTGCAGTCCCGGGTCGGGATGCTCGACGTGTTCCAGGCGATGTTCCTGCTCGCCGCGTTCGCCTGCCTACTGGCCGACCGCGACCAGGTGCGCAGCCGGATGTGGCAGGTCTGCGTCGAGGGCCGGCTGGACCCGAGCGGCTGGGGCCCGCGGCTGGGGTTCCGCTGGTGGCGGTTCGGCACCGGGCTGATGCTCGGGCTGGCCTGCGGCGTGAAGTGGAACGCCATCTACTACATCATGGCGTTCGGCCTGCTCAGCGTCGTCTGGGATGCGCTGGCGCGGCGCGCGGCGGGGGTCCGGCGGCCGTGGCGGGCGGCGCTGGTGCGCGACACCGCCCCGGCGCTGTGGTCGCTGGTGGCGATCCCGCTGCTGGTCTACTTCGCGACCTGGGCGGGCTGGTTCGCCAGCGAGACGGCGACGGACCGGCACGCCGTGATCACCGCCGACGACGTCGGCTTCGGGTCGCTGCCCGACGCGCTGCGGTCGCTGCTGTACTACCAGCTCAACGTGCTGGACTTCCACACCCACCTGGTCACGCCGAAGAACCCGCACCCGTGGGAGTCGAAGCCGTGGGCGTGGCCGATGGGCATGCGCCCGATGCTCTACTACTACGAGTCGGGGATCTCGGGCTGCGGCCGGTCCAACTGCGTCGGGGCGACGATGCTGATCGGCACGCCGGCGATGTGGTGGCTGGCGCTGCCCGTCGCGGGCTGGGCGGTCTGGCGGGCGACCAGCAGGATGGACTGGCGCTACGCCACGGTCCTGGTCGGCTACGGCGCGGGCTACCTGCCGTGGTTCACCAACCTGGACCGGCAGATGTACTTCTTCTACGCGACGCCGCTGGCGCCGTTCCTGGTGCTGGGCATCGTGCTGGTGCTGGGCGAGGTGCTGGGCACGGCGCGCGACCACCTGGAGCGGCGCCAGACGGGGCTGCTCGCGGTATCGCTGTACGTGGGGCTCGTGGTGGCGAACTTCGTGTGGCTGTGGCCGATCCTCAACGGCGAGCCGATCACCCAGGAGCACTGGCAGGCCGAGCTATGGCTCCCCTCCTGGCGCTGACCGCAACTACCAGGCCGTGAGTGTGTTGGGGTGCTGCGGCGCCCCAACACACTCACGGCCCGTGACCAGCGGAAACAGGATCAGGCGCGCGGTTCCCAGCGGAACCAGGCGCGGGCCAGCAGGCCCAGCACCGCGGTCCAGGCCACCAGCACGCCCAGCGCCGGAAGCCCGCCCAACAGGTCCACCCCGGACATCGCGCGGTGCACCAGGTCCCCGAAGGCCCCGCCGGGCAGCAGCACCACGGCCGGCGAGGTGCTCAGCGACGCCCACACCGCGCTGCCGAGCAGCACGATGAGCCACGGCATCGTGGTGATCTGCGCCTGCTCCGCGGTGGACGTCCGGCCGCTCGTCGCCGCCCCCGCCGCGACGGCGAGCGCGACTCCCGGGATCATCGCGAGCACCAGCGCGACCGGGCTCGCCGGCAGTGGCGCGCCCAGGCCCACCGAAATCCCGAACAGCACGATCATCTGGCCGAACCCGAGCAGGACCGCCGGGCTCAGCAGCCCGGTCAGGATCGTCGCGGCCGACTGCTCGCTGCTGCGCAGCCGCTTCAGGTACAGGTCCTCGCGGCGGCTGGTCAGCGCGGTGGTCACCGTGAAGTAGACGGTGAGGCCCTGCACCGCCAGCAGCTGCGTGGTCAGCGTCGCGGACCAGACCTGGAGGTCGGCGCTGCCGGGCACGCTGGTGCCCAGGAGCAGGCCGAGCAGCAGCGGCATCAGCGTCGCGCTGAGCGCCACGGTCTTGTTGCGCATCAGCAGCTTCCACTCGGCGCTGCTCAATGCGAGCACGGCTGTGCTCATGGGACGGCCACCTCCTGGCGGACGGATTGGAAGATGTCTTCGAGCGACGCCTGGTGCGCACGCAGGCCCGCGAGGTCCAGGCGTCCGTCGGCCCAGGACAGCAGCGCGTGCAGGTCGCGCTGCAGGGCCGGGGTCCGGACCTCCACGCGGGTGCCGGTCCACGTCGCCGTCCCGGCCAGCGGCGGGAGCTCGACGAGGTCGCCTGGGTCGAAGCTGATCCGCGCCTGTTGGGAGGCCAGCACGTCGACCAGCCTGCCGGACACCGCGATGCGGCCCTGGTGCATGATCGCCAGCCGGTGCGCCAGCCGTTCGGCCTCCTCCAGGTAGTGCGTGGTCAGCAGCACCGTGGTGCCCCGCGCGAGGCGGGCGCGCACCATTTCCCAGGTGGCGCGGCGGGATTCCGGGTCCATACCGGTGGTCGGCTCGTCCAGGAACAGCAGGTCCGGATCGCCGAGCAGGGCGAGCGCGAGGTCCAGCCGGCGGCGCTCGCCGCCGGAGAGCTGCTTCACCCGCGTCGCGCGCCGGGCCGCCAGCCCCACCGCCGCCAGCGATTCGTCCACATCGGACTTGCGGGAGGTCAGCGCGGCGCCGAGCCGGGCGGTTTCGAGGACCGTCAGATCGCCGGCGAAACCGCCTTCCTGCAACATGATCCCGGTCCGGCGGCGCACCGAGCGATCCCGCCGGGGGTCCTGGCCGAAGACCCGCACCGCGCCCGCAGTGGGCGCCCGGTGCCCCTCGATGGTCTCCAGCGTCGTCGTCTTGCCCGCCCCGTTGGTGCCGAGCAGCGCGAACAGCTCACCGGAGTGCACGTCGAAGTCGATCCCGCGGACCGCCTCGAAATCGCCGTAGCGGCAACGCAGTCCGTTGACGCTGATCACTGGTGTCGTCATGCCGTCAAGGCTCGCCGGATCGCGTTCGCACCGGTAGAGCGTTCCGTCAGCCGCGAGCGCGAGTCCTGTCAGGGAAATTGATGACTGATGTCATGCCGGAATCGGCGAGCGGGGCGGGACGGATGCAGGATGCTGGACCGGTGAGCGAACCCGACCCCGTCCAGTTCGACCCGCGCCGCATCGTGCGACTGCGCCGCTACACGTGGTGGTCGCTCGTGCCGCTGATGCCGATGTACGCGTTGTTCCCGGTGCTCAACCTCGTGGCCGGCGCGCGGTCGGGCTTCTACGGCACGCCCGAGATCGTCGTCCTGGCGCTGGCCCTGGTCGCGATCGCGGTGGACGGCACGGTCCTGTCGATCAGCCTGATGCGCGGTCTCGGCCAGGGCACGTCGCGCCCGCTCCTGCACGGCGCGATCTTCGCGCTCGCCCTCGCCGCCATGGCGTACGCGCTGAGCCATGACGGCAGCGGGCTGATCTGGTCGGTGCTGGTCAGCGGGCTCGCCGCGGCGCACATCGCGGCCGGCCCGCACCGGTTCCGCTGGCAACTGGCCGTCGCGGCCACGTTGCTGATCAGCACGGTCGCCGGGCTCGCGGCCCTGCCGCGAATGCCGCACCCGATGCTCGCCGTCGTCACCGCCGTCCCCGCCGTGGTCACCGTGGCCGCGGTGATCTCGCTGGTCTTCGCCGCCGTCTGGTTCTGGGACATCGTGCTGGAGCTGGACCGGGCCCGGGCCGTCAGCGCCGAGCTCGCCGTCGCCAAGGAACGCCTCCGGTTCGCCGCCGATCTGCACGACATCCAGGGCCACCACCTGCAGGCGATCGCCTTGAAGGCGGAGCTGGCCGAACGCCTGGTCGGCGCCGACGACGACCGGGCGCGCGCCCAGGCCGCCGAGGTGGCCGAGCTCGCGCGGACCGCGCTGAAGGACACCCGCGAGGTCGTGCAGGGCTACCGGCGCAGCAACCTGATCACGGAACTCGACAACGCGCGCGAAATCCTGGAGGCCGCCGGCGTCCGGACCGCGGTGCGCGGTGACGCGGCGATGGTTCCGCCGCCGCTGCAACCGCTCTTCGGCGCGCTGGTGCGCGAAGGAACCACCAACATCCTCCGGCATTCGCGCGCCGAGAACTGCGAACTCATCATCGCCGTCGACGGACCGCGCACGCAGGTCGTGCTGTGCAACGACCGCCCGAACCCGCCGAACGGCGACGCCGGGTCCGGCATCGACGGGCTGCGCCAGCGGTTCGGCACACTGGGCGGGCGGGTCGATGCGAACCGGGTGGCGGACCGGTTCGAGCTGCGCGGTTCCGCCGACGAACCCGGGAGGACTTCGTGATCCGAGTGGTGCTGGCCGACGACGAGGACCTGATCCGGGGCGCGCTCGCCGCGCTGCTCGACCTGGAGCCGGACCTGGAAGTGGTCGCCCAGTGCAGCAACGGGGCGGAAGCGCTCCGGGCGGTCCGCGAGCACGCGCCGGACATCGCGGTCTTCGACCTGGAGATGCCGGAGCTCGACGGCGTGCAGGCCGCGCAGCGCCTCGACGGGCAGCTCCCGATCGTGCTGGTCACCCGGCACGCCCGACCCGGGGTGCTGAAGCGGGCGCTCGCCGCGGGCATCCGCGGCTTCGTGCCCAAGACCACGCCCGCATCCCGGCTGGCCGTGATCTTGCGCGACGTGCGCGCCGGCGCCCGCTACATCGACCCGGAGATCGCGGCCAGCGCGCTGACCGGCGGCGCCTGCCCGCTCACCGACCGGGAACTCGAACTGCTCGGGCACACCCTGCAGGGTGGCACGATCGCCACCATCGCGGCGGCGGTGCACCTGGCGCCCGGCACGGTCCGCAACTACCTGTCGGCGGCGATGACCAAGCTCGGCGTCGCCACCCGGCACGAAGCGGCCCGCCGCGCCTGGGAAGAGGGCTGGATCTGACGCCGATTTCGCGCGAAATCGCCAATTCCTGAGCGGGCACGGCGGCGCGGAGCCGAAAAGCCGCGCGTGGTCGCTCCGGTCTGGAACGACCACGCGCGAACCCCGCCCCCTCAGGCCAGGTCGGCCAGGGTCTTTCGGAGCGCGGCCACCGCGTCGACGATCTCTTCCGGCCGGACCGAGAGCGGCGGACGGCAGCGCAGGGCGTCCGGACCCGACGGCAGGAACAGCGTGCGATAGCTGTCGCGGGCGATCGCCAGCGCGCGGTCGCGCTTGGCCGGGTCGCGGAAGGTGATCGCGCACATCAGGCCGCGGCCGCGCGGGTCGCGGATCACCGACGGGAATTCCGCCGCCAGGTCGCGGAGCTCGCCCAGCAGCAGCTCGCCCATCTGCCTGCTGTGCTCGAACAGACCATCGCGCTCGACGACCTCCAGGATCCTTGTCGCGCGGACCATGTCGACCAGCGAACCGCCCCAGGTGGAGCTGATCCGGCTGGCCTCGCGGAAGGCGTTGTCGGCGACCTCCAGCACGCGGCGCCCGCCCATCACCCCGCACACCTGCAGGCGCTTGCCGAAGGCGACCAGGTCCGGCTCCAGCCCGAGCGCCTCGTGCGCCCAGGCCCGCCCGGTCAGCGCGCCGGTCTGCACCTCGTCGGCAACGGTGAGGACGTCGTGCTCCCGGCAGATCTCCTGCACCGCGCGCAGGAACTGCGGCCGCAGGTGCCGGTCGCCGCCCTCGCCCTGGATCGGCTCGTACACGAAGCACGCGATCTCGTTGCCGTACCGGCGCAGCGCGGCGCGGGCGGCGTCGAGCGCGATCGTCTCCTCCGGCAGCAGCTCGTCGCTGTCCCACCGCTCGCCCGGCTCGATCGCGGGGCTGGGGATGCGCGGCCAGTCGAACATCGGGTAGTCGCGGATCTTCGACGGATCGGTGTTGGTCAGCGAGAGCGTGTAGCCGCTGCGGCCGTGGAAGGCCCGCTCCAGGTGCAGCACGCGGCTGCCGCGCACCGCGATCCCGTTGCGCGCGTTGACCTTGGTCTTCCAGTCGAAGGCGACCTTCAGCGCGTTCTCCACCGCGAGGGTGCCGCCGTCGATGAAGAACAGCAGCGGCAGCTCGGGGACCCCGACCACGCGGCGGAACGTCTCGGCGAAGCGGGCCTGCTCGGCGGTGGCGAAGTCCGGGTTGGACGGCTTGACGCGCCCGACGCGCACCAGCTCCGCCTCGAACTCGGACGTGCGCAGGCCGGGGTGGCCGTGCCCGAGCGGCGCGGAGCTGAAGAACATCGTCATGTCGAGGTACTCGGTGCCGTCACGGGCGTCGCGGAGCCGGCAGCCGTCGCCGGCGTCGAGGTCCACGACGATGTCCATCAGGTCGCCGGTGACGTGCGCTTTCAGCGCCGCGACGACGTCGGTCGCCGCGTCTCGCTGGCTCGGGACTTCGGTCGGTACGACGTCGCGAACGGTCTCGTGCTGAGCGGTCATGTTCGGCCTCCCGGCGCCGTGTGGTGCGGTGTCGAGCATCACTTGTCAAGAAGAATTACATCAGTATTCCGCAGATAAGCAACATCCTTCAGTAAAGACTGCGCTTCGGAGAAAGATTTTCTTTCGCTGCGGCATGCGTGGGACGTGTACCGCTGCCGGGTGAACTCGAACGGTCAGGCGAGGCGGGAGCCGGACCACCAGCCGCGAACGGGCGGCACCGGGTCGAGCAGCGGATCGGCCTCGGTCAGCGGCGCGGCGGTTCCGCACACGTCGGCCAGCCGTTCCGGCGTCAGGCAGTAGACCCGCTCCGATGCCGAGACCGCCCATTCGGCCAGTTCGGCCGCCGGGAGGCGGCGCGTCGAAGCGACGACGACGACATTGCCGGACTGACGCCGCGCCAACACGCGGGGGTGGGCGAAGACCAGCACGTGCGGGAACACCTCGCAGGCCGCGGCGATCGCGCGCAGGGCGAAACCGAGTTCGGCGGCATCCCACAGGTTCGCCGCGAACAACCCGCCGGGCCGCAGCACCCGCGAGACCTCGGTGAAGAACTCGACGGTGGCCAGCCCGGTGACGACGTCCCCGCCTTGGAAGGCGTCCAGCACGACGAGGTCGGCACTGTCGTCCAACGCACCTTCGACACCGGCCCGGCCGTCCTGCACCTGGACCTCCAAACCCGGCACTTCGTCGAGGCCGAGATGCTCGCGCACCAGCTCGACGAGCTTCCCGTCGAGCTCGAACACGAGTTGTTCCGAGCCGGGCCGCGTCGCGGCGAGGTAGCGGGGCAACGCGAAACCACCGCCGCCCACGAACAGCGCCGACACGGCGCCCGGCGGCCAGTGCCGGTCGATCGCCTGAGCGATCCAGTCCGTGTAGGGCATCTTCAGGTGGGTCGGATCGTCGAGATCCACATAGGACTGGGAGACGCCGTCGACGGAAACGGTCCACCCACCGGCCCGGAGGCGATCGGGAATCAGTTCGGCGACACCGAACCGGACGGCCGCCTCAACCCGTTCGCGAGTCCCCACGGAAGCCTCCCCTCGGCTGAACCCGCCGGCCGGAAGCAGCACCTCGATCCTAGCCCCGCCCCGACGACACCCGGCGTTAATTGCGCGAGACCGTGCGCGCCATGGCGGCCGAAACGGGCCCGGAGGTGTTCGTCCGGCAGCAGCGCGCCTCGATCGGTTGGCCGGACTCCCGGCCGCTGCTGCCTTCGATCGAGTGCCCCGCGCTCGTGCTCGCGGGGGCGGAGGACCGGCTGATCCCGCCGGAACATTCGGCCGAGATCGCCGAGGCGGTGCCCGGCGCACGGCGCATCGCGATCCCACAGAGCGGCCACCTGTCCACATTGGAGCGATCCGACGAGGTGAACCGCGCTCGTCCAGTGGCTGCACGACGGGCGAGGACTCAAGAGGCCGTCACCGCCGCGGGTTCTCAGAGGTCTGCTCGCGAGGACAGCCGCACCGCCACGCAGAACGAGTTCTTCAGCAAGAAGGCCTCAAGCGCCGTCGGCGCGGCGGCGGGCTCGGTAGGTCCGGGTCTTCATGCGGTTCCCGCAGCCCGCTGTGGCGCACCACCTGCTGTTGCGGGCCTTGGCACCGTCGTAGAACACGATGCGGCAGTCGGGCGCGGAGCACATCTTGACCCGGCACCAGGAACCTTCGGCCTCGGCGATCACGATCGCCGAGGCGATGTCCGCCAGCGCCCCGCGCACGCCGTCCTCGACGGCCCGCAGCCGGACCGCGCCGGTCTCGTCGAGGCGGGGCCGCAGCGGGAAGTCGAGCGCGGCCGACAGATCCGGCCCGTCACCCCGGACGGCAACGCCGGACTGGTGGGAGGCGGCGATCTCGCGGATCGCCGAGCGCAGGGCCAAAGCCCGCGCGAAGTCCTTCTCGGAGCACGCGTCCACGGCGAAGCCGCGGTCCCGCAGCCAGCCGACGAGGTCGCCGGCGGCGACGAGGAATTCCTGCGGGGTGAACCGGCCGAAGTCCCGCTGGTCGACGGTGTTCGCGAAGTCCACCGCGAGCGCGACCTCGGCCGGAGCGCCGCGGTGGACGGACCAGTCCTCGAACGCATGCGTGCTCACGACGCCCCTCCATTCCCGCTGGTCGGTCGATCCTAGCCGCCGCACCTCCCCGCAGGAGCGCCCGTCGCGGCGCGCACCTGTGCGATGGACAGCCTTCATTTGTGTGCACTAGTGTACAACTTCACTGGTGTATTCACCGTTCGGAAGGAATGGCATGGAGTTCAAGCTCGCGGGTAAGACGGCGCTGGTCACGGGCGCCAGCAGGGGAATCGGACTGGCCGTCGTCCAAGCCCTGACCGCGGAAGGGGTGCGGGTCGCGGCGGGCGCCCGCACCATCAGCGACGCACTGCTGGAGGCCACGCCCCTCGTCCGCCGGACCGACCTGACCTCGGCGGAGCAGAACGCCGAGTTCGCGGAGTGGGCGTTGGCCGAGCTGGGCGGCGTCGACCTGCTGGTGAACAACGTCGGCGGATCGCCGGCGCGGACCGACGGGTTCCTGGCGATCAGCGACGAGGAGTGGCAGCACACCTTCGAGCTGAACTTCTTCAGCGCGGTCCGCACCACCCGCGCGGCGCTGCCGAGCCTGATCGAGCGCCGCGGAGCGGTGGTCAACATCGGATCGGTCAACTCCCGGCTGGCACTGCCGCGCCTGATCGACTACGCCGCCTCCAAGGCCGCGCTCGCCAACTTCGGCAAGGCCCTGTCCGAGGAATTCGGTGGGCAGGGCGTGCGCGTGAACACGATCTCGCCGGGGCCGACCCGCACCGCGATCTGGACTGCCGACGACGAAATGGCCGCGGGCTGGGCCAAGAGCTTGGGCGTCAGCCACGAGGAGTTCCTGGCCCAGGTGCCGCAGGCGACCGGCCTGAACACCGGAAAGTTCGCCGAGCCCGAGGAGATCGCCACGCTCGTCGTCCTGCTCGCCTCCGGCCGGGTGCCCAACATGAACGGCTCGGACATCGTCCTGGACGGCGGAATGCTCAAGGAAGCCTGACCCGATCACGAAGGAGAACCTGGTGCAGCAGGACATCGCCGCACCCGCGACAGCGCACCTCCCGCTCTGGCAGCGGCGCCCCGGGGTGTCCTTCGCCGTGTTCGGCACCGTGCAGATCACCCTCATCGCCGCGATGACGCTGATCTCGGTGCTGCTGCCCGCGATCCAGCGCGACCTGGGCCTCGACCGGGCCGAACTGGCGCTGGTGAACAACGCCTATGCGGTGTCGTTCTGCGGGCTGCTGCTGCTCAGCGGCCGGCTGGGCGATCTGCTCGGGCTCCGCCGCACGCTCGTCGTCGGCATGGTCGCGTTCGGTCTGGCGTCGGTGGCCAACGCCGCGGCGACGAGCTTCGCGGTGATGCTGCTGGCCCGCTTCGGGCAGGGCATCGGCGCGGCGCTGACGGCTCCCGCGGCGATGGCCCTGGCCGGCATCGTGTTCCGGGATCCGCAGCGCCGTGCGAGGGCGATCGCGATCTGGGGCGGATTGCCCGTCGTCGGGGCCACGTCCGGCATCCTGCTGTCCGGCGTCGTGGCGAACTGGGTGTCCTGGCGATGGGCCTTCGTCGTGCCCGCGGCGGTGGTCGGACTCGTGCTCGTGCTGCTGCCGCGGGTCATGCCGCCCGCCCCGGAAACGCGCCGAATCCGGGTGGACGTGCTCGGCGCGATGCTGGTCACGGCCGGATTGTGCGGCGTGTGCTACGGCCTCGTCGAAGCAGCGGAGCAGGGGTGGGCGGCCGCGGGCGTGCTCGTCCCGCTGCTGGCCGGTCTGGTCACGCTCGGCTCGTTCGCGTTGTGGGCGGCGCGCGCCGAGCATCCCCTGGTCCCGCTGTCGTTCTTCCGCTCCCGCAAGCGGTTGATGGGACTGCTCGGGGTGATGCTGGCTTCGTCGGGCACGTTCACCACGACCTACTTCCTGCCGCTGTACTTCCAGCAGCAGCAGGCGTTCTCGCCGTTGATGACGAGCATCGCGTTCCTGCCCTACGGGATCGCGATGTTCGCCACGGGCCTGTTCGCCGGATGGCTGGCCGTGACCGCGGGCGCGCGCCGCATGACCGCCATCGGATTCGCGGTCGGCGCGGCGGGGCTGGCCCTGCTGGGGCAGCTCGACGTCGCCTCGCCGTACGTCGGCACCCTCCTGGCCGGGCTCGTCGTCTTCCCCGTGGGCGCCGCGCTGATCTTCTCGGCGGCGACCGCGGCCACGATGGACGGCGTGCCCGACGAGCAGGCCGGGCTGGCCGGCGGGGTGCTCAACACGGCCATGGAGGGCGGGCCGACGATCGGTTTCGCCCTCCCGGTCTCGATCGCAGGCGCCCACACCAGCCGACTGACCGGCGGGGGAACCGACGCCGCCGTCGCGACGGCCGACGGCTACGGGTTCGCCTTCACGATCGCCGCGGCCGCGTACGTCGCGGCGATCGCGCTCAGCCTGCTCACCCTGCGGCGGAGATGACGCCACCGGTCCGGGCGTCGTCCTCGGCCGGGCCCGACCAGAAGTCCTCGAACAGCAGCTTCAGCACCGAATCGCGCTAGGCGACGGCGGTCGCCCGCGGGTGCGCGCTGTTGATCCGCACGCCGTAGGAGGCCACCAGCAGCAACGCGTCCGGGTTGCGGTAGTCCGATGTGGTCAGATGGCGGTAGATCGTGGCGACCTGCTCCGGCAGCGGCACCGCGCGCAGGTAGGCCGACTTGTACTTGGCCCGCAGGCTCGGGTTCGTCAACGCCGGGTCCCCGGTGCCCAGCATCTGAGTAATCCCCACCACACCAAAAACAAGAGCAAGAACAAGAGCAAGAGCAATCAGCTGCAGCCCAGCAAGTTTCGGCACCGACACCGGACGGCTGGTAGGTGACCAGGCCGGGAACGCCCCCCACCGCAAGGAGCCGGCGAGAAGAATCCACCGCACCGTGGGGGGTTTGGGGGGCTCGGCCCCCCAGTGTTACGCGGAACGCAAAAGGCTCGTGCTCTCCGCGAGCACGAGCCTTCTATTGCGTGGAGCTGAGGGGAATCGAACCCCTGACCTTCTCGATGCGAACGAGACGCGCTACCAACTGCGCTACAGCCCCTTGTTGAGTGCTGACGAAAGCTTAGCAAGGCCCGAAATCAGCCTTCGCAGCACCCCCCTCCAAAGGATCGCGGCCTACTCGCCGGAGGCTCGCCGGTAGGGCTCCCAGGTGCGTTCGTCCAGCTCATCGAACATGGGGTCCTCGTCGTCGATCTCCACGCGCACGGCGCTCGAGTCCGGCCGGCGGTCCGCGGGACGGCCGTCTTCGCGGTCGTCGTCCTCGTCGTACTCGTCGACGAGCTGGTCGTCGATCTCGGCGTCGTCGTACTCGCCGTACTCGTCGTGCTCACCGCTCATCCGGGCCAGCCGCCGGCTGCGGACGTCCTCTTCGATGCGGACCTGGCGGCGCAGGTACGTGAGGTAGCCCACGGTCGACAGGTCGGTGATGCCGTGCACCCACCACATGACCGGCCACACCAGGGCGGCCAGCAGCGCGGTCGTCACGGCCAGCAGCAGCATGACGAGCACGATGCGCTGCCGACGGGCGTACTTCACGCGCGCGGCCAGCGCGGCGGCTTCCGGATCGAAGCCACCGCGGCCGGGGCGGTATCGGCGCCCGGCCCGGACGTCGTCGCTGTGCACGCGTCGCCACGAGCCGTCCGCCTCGTGCTCTTCGATCTCTCCGAGGGCCTCGTCCCGGTCGGTGTCAGGCATCCCGAAAGCCTCCTCCACCTGGTCGGTTGTCGCGGCTCCGGGCGTCGCCGGTCGCCGTCCGCTGCCTCGCCGCACAACTCGTGCGGCGAGTGCGGAGTCGGTGGTCTTGGACACTTCTTGGCGACGGCGGGCGAACATCGGAACCAGTACCACCAGCCACGCCGCCGCCAGTGCAGCGAAGATCAACGAGCTGGGCATGCCTCGCCACCTCCCCCTGGCCACCGGCAGCACACAAGTCTGCGATCGCCACGCTAATCACATCAGCCACTTCTGTCTCGGAGCCACGCCGAGTCACAGTGGTTCCCCAGGGACAAGAAAACCGCACGTTCAGAGCAGCCGGCGACAACATCGACACCGGCGTGTCGGCTTCCGCACCGCCAAATGCTTACGATCTTGCGTCCGTTCGGGCTAATTTCACCCGGTGATCGCGGGTTCTGCGGTGACGGTGCGTGATCAAGATCTCGGCGTTCAGGGCCGGCTCGCACCGCCGGACTCGATCAGCCGGTGCACCGCGCCGCCGGGGATCTCCTCGATGGTCAGGGCGTACACGTAGTGGTCCCGCCAGGCGCCCGCCACGTCCAGGTACCGGTGGAACAGCCCTTCGCGGCGGAAACCGGACTTCTCCAGGACCCGCACGCTCGGCTGGTTCTCGGGCCGCACCGTGGCCTCCAGCCGGTGCAGTCCGACCGCGCCGAAGCAGTGGTCCACCGCCAGCGCGACGGCAGCCGTGGCGATCCCGCCGCCGGCCAGCCGCGAGGCCACCCAGTAGCCGATCCACCCGGAGCGCAGCGCGCCGCGGACGATGTTGCCGACGGTCAGCTGACCGGCGAAGTCGCCGTCGACGGTGATGCTGAACGGCAGCGCCTGGCCGCGGCGGGCCATGCCACGCAGCGCGCTCCACTGCGCGGGCCAGGCCATCCGCGCGTTCCGCTCCTGCCAGCCGCCGACCACGGTGGGCTCCCATTCCTGCAGGTAGGCGCGATCCTGCAGCCTGATCCGGCTCCAGGCGGCGCCGTCGCGCAGCCGGGGCGGGCGCAGCGCGACGGCGCCCCGCGCGGTGATCAGCGGGCCGAGGCGCGCCGGCCAGCCGGGGTGGCGGCCGATCGGGAACCCATCGGCGTCGGCGGGCTGCATCGGTGGCTCACGCGCGCTGCGAGAGGAATCGGACCTGCACGTCTTCGCCGGCCGCGACTTCGGTGGTGTCCTCGTCGACCACCACCAGGCAGTTCGCCTCGGCCAGCGACGCCAGCAGGTGCGAACCCGAGGTGCCCAGCGGTTGCACCAGGTAGGAGCCGTTCTTCGGGTCGCGCAGCAGCTGGCCGCGGAGGAAGCCGCGACGCCCCTTCGCGGAGCTGATCGGGGTGAGCAGCTCGGCGGACACGGTGCGGCGGTGCGGGTTGATCTTGCCTAGCGCGGCGCGGATCAACGGCCGCACGAGCACCTCGAAGACGACCAGCGCGCTCACCGGATTGCTGGGCAGCACGAAGGTCGGGATCTCGTCCGGGCCGAGCCGGCCGAAGCCCTGCACCGAGCCGGGCTGCATGGCCACCCGGCTCGCGTCGAGCTCGCCCAGGTCTGCCAGGGCCGCCCGGACCTCATTGCCCGCCGCGCCGCCCGCACCGCCGGCGATCACCACGATCTCGGACAGCAGCAGTCGCCCTTCGACGACCTCGCGCAGCCGGCGCGGGTCGCTGTTGACGATGCCGACGCGGGTCACCTCGGCGCCGGCGTCGCGCGCGGCGGCGGCCAGCGCGTAGGAGTTGACGTCGTAGACCTGGCCCTGCCCGGGCGTGCGGTCGACGTCCACCAGCTCGTCGCCGACCGAGATCACCGACACCCGCGGCCGCGGGTGCACCAGCACCTTGTTGCGG
The DNA here is from genome assembly GCF_004348985.1 of Saccharopolyspora elongata. GTDB lineage: Bacteria > Actinomycetota > Actinomycetes > Mycobacteriales > Pseudonocardiaceae > Saccharopolyspora > Saccharopolyspora elongata. The sequence goes on from NZ_SMKW01000067.1 coordinate 30,202, forward strand.
CCCACCGCCGCCAGCAGCCCGACCTGCGCCGCGCCGATCGGTGCGCCGCGTCGCACTGCCACGTCGCCGGTCTGCACGTCCTCGCCGGTGCGACGGACGAACGCCGCCGACGGCACCGCCTGCCGCACCGTGACCTTCGCCGGGTGCTCGTCGGTGTACTCCAGCGGCACCACCGCGTCGGCCAGCGTCGGCAGCGGCGCACCGGTGACCACCCGCACCGCCTGCCCCGGCTGCAACCGGCGCGGCTGCCGCGACCCGACCGGGATCTCCCCGACGACCGGCAGCACGGTCGACCCATCGGCGGCCGTCTGCACGTCGACGCTGCGCACCGCGTAACCGTCGACCGCGGCCTGGTCGAATCCGGGCAGCGCCTGCTCGGCGACGACCTCTTCGGCGCACAGCAGGCCCTGCGCCTCGGAGATCGCGACCCGGACGGGCGCGGGCCGGACGGCCGCCGTGAGTACGCGTGCGAGCTGCTCGTCCACTGACCTCATGGCTGACCTCTTCCCGCGTGCCCGAGCCGTGGCCTGGCGCAGCGTGTTAGCTCCTGCTCATCCGTTGGACGAGCCAGTCTCGCAAGTCCGGCCCGTACTCGGGATCCTCCAGCGCGAAGTCCACCGCAGCTTTGAGGAAACCGCCAGGATTTCCCAAGTCGTGTCGCCCACCGCGATGAACCACCACGTGCACCGGGTGTCCTTCGGAGATCAACAACGCTACGGCATCGGTGAGCTGCAGCTCACCTCCGGCACCTGGCTCGATGCGCTTGAGCGCGTCGAAGACCGCGCGGTCCAGCAGGTAGCGACCGGCGGCGGCGAAGGTGGACGGGGCCTCGTCGGGCGCCGGCTTCTCGACCATGCCGCGGACCCGCTTGACATCGTCGTCATCGGTGTCGGTGACGTCGAAGATGCCGTAGGAGGAGATCTGCTCGCGCGGTACGTCGAACGCGCACAGCACGCTGCCGCCGAAGCGGGCGCGCACCTCGGCCATCCGCGTGAGCACGCCGCGCGGCAGCACGAGGTCGTCGGGCAGCAGCACCGCGACCGCGTCGTCGTCATCGGTCAGGTTCGGTTCCGCGCAGCCCACGGCGTGGCCGAGGCCGAGGGCCCGCTCCTGCACCGCGGTCTCCGCGGCGATCAGCGCCGGCCCGCGGCGGACCTTCGCCAGCAACTCGTCCTTGCCGCGGTCCTCGAGGGTCTGCTCCAGCTCGGGTTGCGGCCGGAAGTACTCGGCGACCGCCCGCTTCTCCGGCGAGGTCACGATGACCAGGCGTTGCGCGCCGGCTTCGGCGGCCTCGGCAGCCACCAGTTCGATCCCGGGGGTGTCGACGACCGGGAGCAACTCCTTCGGCACCGCCTTCGTCGTCGGCAGGAACCGGGTTCCCAGGCCGGCTGCGGGCACGATGGCGGTCCGGAACGCTTTGGGCGTGCTCGTCGGGCTGCTCATGGCCAGGGAGCCTATCGGGCAGCCCTAGAGTGGACTTGTGAGCTCACTGGACGAATCGCTTACTACCAAGTCCGAGTGGCGCCGCGCGTTGCTCCAAGCGCGCCGGAACGTCGCCGAGGGCGCTCGATCGTCCGAGGCCACGGCGCTGCAGGAGGCGCTGCTGCGCTGGCTGGACGGACAGCAGGTGCGGACCGTCACGGCGTACGTCCCGGTGGGCGGCGAGCCGGGGACGCCCGGCACGCTCGATGCGCTGCGCGACGCCGGGCTGCGGGTCCTGCTGCCGGTCGTGGTCCGCGACGGGCCGCTGGAGTGGGCGGAGTTCACCGGTCCGGATTCGCTGCGACCTGCGGGTTTCGGCCTGCTGGAACCGGCAGGCGAGCGGTTGGGCCCGGCCGCGATCGGCGAGGCCGACGCGCTGCTGGTGCCCGCGCTGGGCGTGGACCACCGGGGCGTTCGGCTGGGGCGTGGCGCCGGTCACTACGACCGGTCGCTGCCGTTGGCCGCGCCGGACGCGCCGCGGATCGGCGTCGTCCGGGACGAGGAGTTCGTCGCCGAGCTGCCCGGGGAACCGCACGACGTGCGGATGACGGGTGTGCTGACACCCGGTCGTGGGATCGTGGCGCTACCCATGTGACATAGGAGTGTTTGCGCTGGGCACCCAACGTGACGCATTATCGTATTAGCACTCCTGCGGTTCGAGTGCCAGGACGAGATGTCGGAGGTTCACGGCCGTGCCCACTTACCAGTACGCCTGCACCGAATGTGATCACCGGTTCGAGGCGGTGCAGTCGTTCAGCGAGGACTCCCTCAGCGAGTGCCCGAAGTGCACCGGCCGGCTCCGCAAGCTGTTCAACGCCGTGGGCATCGTGTTCAAGGGCTCGGGCTTCTACCGCACCGACAACCGGTCGTCGAACTCGTCGTCCTCGACCACGAGCAACGGCTCGTCGTCCTCCTCGTCGTCGAGCAGCAGCAAGTCCTCCGAGTCGAGCTCGTCGTCTTCGAGCAGCAGCTCCTCGACCACCACGGCCGCCGCTTCCTGATCCCCGCCTCCGGTTCGCCGACCGCAGTCACCGCGGTCGGCGACTTTCGTGTGCGCGCAGGGTGATCCCCTCGCCGCAGGAGCAATCCGTCCGGGTGAGCCGAGTTGTCCACAGAGGACCGGTTTGTCCACAGATTTCCGCTTCCCCCTCCCGCCCGGGCCGGCGAATCCCTAACTTCGGAGTTCGTCGACCGCCGCGAGCGAGGAGTGGATCATGGCACCGAAGGACCGTCTCAACTCGACAGTGCTGCACCGCATCGGCGCGCTTTTCCTTGGCCGGCCGGGCTTTCGCCTGCACGCCTTGCGCAGGGCGGCCGCCGTGGCCCTGCTGCTGCTCGCCGCCGGACTGACCGTGCAGCCGCGTCACGGACCGCCGGAGTCACGCGTCGCGGTTCTCGTCGCCGCCCGCGATCTGCCGCCCGGCCGGGTCCTGTCGAAAGCGGACGTGGCGCGCCGCGAGCTGCCCGCCGACCTGGTGCCGGACGGCGCGTTGCGCGACATCGCCACCGCCGAGGGCCGGGTGCTCGGCAGCGCCGCGCGCAGCGGCGAACCGCTGACCGACGCCCGGTTCAACGGTCCCGCGGTGGCCTCCGGCGGCGCCGGGACGGCGGCCGCGCCGATCCGCCTCGCCGACCCCGAGGTGGCGGACTTCCTGGTGCCCGGCAGACGAGTGGACCTCGTCACAACCCTCACTCGATCGGGTGCGGCTTCGGTGCTTGCGGAGGACGTCAAGGTCGTCGCGGTGCAGGCCCCGCAGGGCCATCGGGACCAGGGCAGACTCATCTTCGTGGGGCTGCCGGAGCAGGCCGCTGCGACGGTCGCCGCAGCCGCCCTGAGCCAATCGGTCACCGTTACCCTCCGCTGAGTACGCGTCACGCGCCCGATCCCTATCGATTCGGCGCGTCATCCATCCGGGCCGCGGACGTCGCATCTTTCGAACCGGCGTTCGCCCGGACACACCCATGATCTGGAGAGGAGCTCCCAGCGTGCTCAAGGGCTTCAAGGACTTCCTGATGCGCGGCAACGTGATCGAACTGGCCGTCGCCGTGGTCGTCGGTAGCGCGTTCACCGCGCTGGTCACGTCGTTCACCACCAGCATCATCAAGCCGGTCATCGCCGCCACCGGGGGCGGCAACGTCACCGGCCTGAGCATCCAGCTGCGCGCCGGCAACGAGGCGTCGATCATCGACTTCGCCGCAGTGATCAACGCGGTGATCACGTTCTTCATCACCGCGGCCGTCGTGTACTTCCTGTTCGTGCTGCCGATGAAGAAGCTCACGGAGCGCCGCAAGAAGGGCCAGGAGGAAGACCCGGCCGACCCGACCGACGTGGAGCTGCTGCAGGAGATCCGCGACCTGCTGCGCCACGAGCAGGGCCTGCCGAAGATCGAGGGCCTCGCCGTGAACGAGAAGACGAGCGTCTCGGGCAACGGCCAGCAGAAGTGAGCCTGCGGCCGGGCTCAGCGCGCGTCGTGGTGCGGCGGCCGGTTCTCCCGGTACCAGCGCTCGTCGTCGCCCGCGGGGGCCCGGTCCGGGCGGTCGTCGGAGGTGGCCTCGGGGAGGACGTCGCCGAAGATCTCGGCGAGCTTGCGCCGCCGTTCCCGCTCGGCGGGATCGGAGGTCTTGCCGGAATCGTTCGCGGTCACGCCTCCATCGTCCCCCATCGCCGCGAGTGCGCGTACGGACGGCCGGATGCAGGTGTGAAGTCGGTTACAGTTAAGACTGCTAGACGTCGAGGCTGCGGGAGCGGCGCCAGGCGTGGCTCACCGGGTGTCGAAGCCACGGGAGGCGAGAGATGAGTTTCCTGGACAAGGCCAAGGAACTGGCCAACCAGGCCAAGGGCAAGGCCGAGGAACTGGCCGAGAAGGCGGGTCCGAGCGCGGCGAAGGGGCTCGACGCGGCCAAGTCGAGCCTGGACAAGGCCACCGGCGGGAAGTACCACGACAAGATCGAGAACGTCAGCCACAAGGTCGAGGGCATGATCAAGCGGGACCACCACCCGGACGGCCAGCCCCCGAAGGGCCCCGACGAGAAGGGCCCGGAAGGCGGCGCGGAACCGCCGAAAACCCCCTGACCCGAACGAAAGCCCGTGAAACACGACGGTGGCGGCCCCCAACGGGAGCCGCCACCGCCGTTCTCGCCCGGATCAGGCCGTTTCCAGGCCCGAGAGTTGTTCGATCACGTGGGTCACCAGGGGCGTCAGGGTGGCCATGCCGTCCCGGACCGAGGCCCGGGAACCCGCCAGGTTCACCACCAGCGTGCTGCCCGAGACCCCGACCAGGCCGCGCGACACGCCCGCCTCGACCGCGCCCGCCGCCAGGCCGGAGGCCCGCAGGGCCTCCGCGATGCCCGGGATCGGGCGGTCCAGCACGCCCGCCGTCGCATCCGGCGTGACATCCCGCGGCGACACCCCGGTGCCGCCGACCGTGATCACCACGTCGACCCCGCCGATCACCGCGGTGTTCAGCGCGTTGCGGATGTCCACTGTTTCCCCGGCCACCGCGACGGTGCCGTCGACGATGAAACCGGCTTCCTCCAGCAACTCGGTCACCAGCGGACCGATGTTGTCTTCCTGCTCGCCCTGGGCGACCCGGTCGTCCACCACGACGACGAGGGCCCGGCCCAACCGCTGCGCGCTGCGTTCCATGCCGGTAACCGTAGTGCCAAGGTGTGCCCCGTTCAGATCCAACGAGCCGGTGAGATCGACCATTCGCACGGCCCGCCGCGGAACCACGGTGCCTGTTTCGTCGGACATGTTCCTCCCAGTTCTGCAATGCCCCCGAGCGGTTTTCGACCGTTTTGCGAAGCCTGCGCCGCCGACCGCGCCGAGCCGCCCGGAGGGGGCAGAGCGGACCCGGCACGGTCGACGCGGAACGCGGCCGGCGAACGGCCGCGCGTTCGGATCACCCCTTCTGGCCGGCCAGGGTGGCCTCCACGGTCCGGTCCCCGCCCGGGCCGGTGACGGTGATCGGCAGCCGATCACCGGGCGCGTGCGAGCGGACCGCGGCGATCAGCGAGTCGGTGTCCAGGACTGCCCGGTTTCCGATCCTCGTGATGACGTCGCCGGACCGGATCCCGGCCTGCTCGGCAGGCCCGCCCGGGGTGACGTCGCGGACCTGCGCGCCCGCCTGCTGCGGCGAGTTGGTGATCACCACGCCCAGCGTGGTCTGGGTGGCCGAGCCGGTGTCCTTCAGCTCGGTGGAGATCCGCTTGGCCTGGTCGATCGGGATCGCGAAGCCCAGCCCGACCGAGCCGGCCCGCTCCTGGCTCGAACCCGGGCTGTAGATCGCGGAGTTGATGCCCACCACGTTGCCGTCCATGTCCACCAGCGGGCCGCCGGAGTTGCCGGGGTTGATCGCGGCGTCGGTCTGCAGGGCGTTGAGCACGGTGTCCTGGCTGCCCGACTCGCCACCGGCTCGCACCGGGCGGTCCTTGGCGCTGACGATGCCGCTGGTCACGGTGCCGGAGAGGCCGAACGGCGAGCCGATGGCCACGACCGGCGCGCCGACCGGCAGGTCGTCGCTGCGGCCGAGATCGGCCGCCGTGAGGCCGGTGATATCGGCCTTCACCACCGCGAGGTCCGACTTCGGGTCGGTGCCGACGATCCGCACCGGCGCCGAGCGGTTGTCGTGGAACAGCGCCGTGAGCCGGCCGTTCTGGGCACCCTCGACGACGTGGTTGTTGGTGAGGATGTAACCGTCGCTGCTGATCACGATCCCGGAGCCCTCGCCGCCGCCCTGCGCGGTCACCAGCTGCAGCTGGACGACGCTGGGCAGCACCTTTTCCGCGACCTGCTGCACCGAGCCCGCCGGTGCGGTGCTGGCGCTGCGCGCCGGACGCGACTGGTCCAGCGACGTCACGGCGCCCTTGTCACCGCCGAGCTGGTACCCGACGTACCCGCCGATGCCACCGCCGACGAGGCCCGCCACCAGCGCGAGGACCGCTGCGCCCGCGACCAGCCCGACGTGCCGGTTCCGCTGCTGCGGCACCGGGGCGGCGGCGGTGTAGCCGCCGGAAGGCCAGGGCTGCGCGTGCGGGAACTGCTGCGTCGCATGCGGCGGCTGCGCAGCGTGCTGGGGCTGCTGCGCGGCCTGGGCGTGCACTTGCTGGGGCTGTGGGTAGGGCTGCTGCGGAACCCCGGCAGGTGGCGTGTCGCCGGTACCTGCGACAGGCCCGTCCGCCTGCGGCTTCGGTTCGTCCGGCTGATCGCCGGAGTAGCCCGGGGGGTGATCGGTCATGACTCCACTCTGCTCCAGACGGCTGAGAAGTGCCTGAGACTAGGCTGTGCGACAGCCTGAAAACCAGCCGGGGAACTGTGATCTGCGACTGGCCGCCCGGCCGCGCTCACCGCAGCCGGGCGGCGATCTGCTCCGGCGTGACGTCGTTGATCCACACGCCCATGCCGGATTCCGAGCCCGCGAGGTACTTCAGCTTGTCCGCCGAGCGCAGCACCGAGAAGACCTCCAGGTGCAGCCACGAGAGCTCCCGGCCGGTGCGCACCGGCGCCTGGTGCCAGGCCGCGATGTAGGGCAGCGGGCGGTCGTAGAGGCCGTCGAGGCGGCGCAGGACGTCCAGGTACGTCACGGCGAAGTCGTCGCGCTCGGCGTCGGAGAGCGCGGCGATGTCCGGCACCTGGCGGTGCGGCACGAGGTGCACCTCGACCGGCCACCGCGCGGCCGCGGGCACGAACGCGGTCCAGTGCTCGGAGTCGACGACCACCCGCTCGCCCGCGGCACGCTCGGCGGCGAGCACGTCGCCCTGCACGTGCCGCCCGTGCTGCGCCAGGTACTTCTCGGCGACCTGCAGCATCTTCTCCGTCTTGGGCGTCACGAACGGATAGCCGTAGATCTGGCCGTGCGGGTGGTGCAGCGTGACGCCGATCTCCTCGCCGCGGTTCTCGAAGCAGAACACCTGCTCCACGCCGGGCGTTTCGGCCAGCGCGGCGCTGCGGTCCGCCCAGACGTCCACCACGGTGCGCACCCGGTCCGGGCGGAGCGCGCCGAACGACGAGTCGTGGTCGGCGGTGAAGCACACCACCTCGCAGCGGCCCCGCGCGGGCGCGACCGGCACCATCGGCATGCCATCCACAGTGGACTCATCGCCAGGAATGCCTTGCGCGAACGACGGGAACTGGTTCTCGAAGACGACGACGTCGTAGTCCGCTTCCGGGATCTCGGTGGGCCGTCCGGGCACGCTCGGGCACAGCGGGCAGAGCTCGGCCGGCGGCTTGTAGGTCCGCGCCTGCCGGTGCGCCGCGATCGCCACCCACTCGCCGGTCAGCGGGTCGCGCCGCATCTCCGAAGCCGGGGCCTGCGGCGGCAGCGCCCTGGTGTCCTCGGCCAGCCGCTCCCGTGCAGGGTCGGCGTCGAAGTAGATGATCTCCCGCCCGTCGGCCAGGCGTCGCGCCGTCCGCTTCACCGCTCCTCCTCCACACCCAGCTGATCGGCCAGCAGGAGTTCGACGTGCTCGGCCAGCAGCTCGCGCGCGTCGGCCGGCAGCCCCTGGTCGCTGATCAGCAGATCGACCTCGTCGAAGTCGACGATCGTGGAGATCCCGACGGTCGACCACTTGGCGCTGTCGGCGACCACGATCAGCCGCCCGGCCGCCTCGGCCAGCGCCCGGTTGGTCTCGCTCTCGTTGAGGTTCGGGGTGGTGAAGCCGGCCCGCGGCGCCATCCCGTGCACCCCGAGGAACACCAGGTCCAGGTGCAGCGAGCGCAGCGCCTGCACGGCGACCGGCCCGACCAGCGCATCCGACGGGGTGCGGACGCCGCCGGTGAGCACCACGGTGCGGTCGGTGCGGCCGCGCTGCTGCAAGGCGTCGGCGACCCGCACGGAGTTGGTCACCACCGTCAGGTCGGCGACGTCGTCGAGGTGGCGCGCGAGCGTCCAGGTGGTCGTGCCTGCGGACAGGCCGATCGCGGTGCCCGGCCGGACCTGCTCGGCGGCCAGCCGCGCGATCGCCTCCTTCTCGGCGAGCTGGCGCACCGACTTGGCCTCGAAGCCCGGCTCATCGGTGCTGCGGCCGATCGTCGAGGTGGCGCCGCCGTAGACCTTCTCCACCAGACCGCGCCGGGCGAGCGCGTCGAGATCGCGGCGGATCGTCATGTCCGACACGCCGAGCCGCAGCACCAGCTCGCCGACCTGCACCGCACCGGTGCGCCGCACCTCGTCGAGGATCACTTCCTGGCGTTGCCGCGCGAGCACAGCACCGTCCCCTCAGACCGTCGAACGGCCGCGCGGGGCTCGTGAGTGTTCCGTTCTTACCGGAACGATCACTCACGAGCCCACCTGCGCGGCCCAAGCAAACAAGAACCAACACTACCCGACCGGGCTACCGGCGGATGGTGCTTGCTCCAAGGCAGCGCCCGGAGCATTGCTGTTCATTGCTGTTCGATGTACTGGGGACTGCCCGGCAGCGTCATGCGCAGCAGCGCGCCGCCCTCGGGGGCCTCGCCGGCCCAGACCGTACCGCCGTGCCGCTCGGCGACCTGCTTGACGATCGACAAGCCCAGCCCGGAGCCCGGCAGGGTCCGGGCGTCGGAGGACCGGTAGAAGCGCTCGAACACGTACGGCCGGTCCCCGGCCGCGATGCCGGGACCGCTGTCGGCGACCTCCAGCACTGTGGTGCCGCCGGCCGGTTCGGGATGCAGGTCCACCCGCACCCGGCCGCCGTCCGGGCTCCACTTGGCGGCGTTGTCCAGCAGGTTCAGCACCGCGCGCTCCAGCGCCGTCGCGTCGCCCATCATCACCCACGGCTCCAGGCGGACGTCGAACTCGATGCGCGGGGCGCGGCGCCGCGCGCGGTTCAACGCGCGCTCCACGACGTCGACCAGGTCCACCGGCTCGTGCACGGCCTGCGGGGTGTCCTCCCTGGCCAGCTCGACGAGGTCGCCGACCAGCGCGGACAGCTCCATCACCTGGGCCTGGACGTCGGCGAACATCTCCGCCCGGTCCTGCTCGGACAGCTCCGGCGCGTCCGGCCGGGCCGAGGCCATCAGCAGCAGCTCCAGGTTGGTGCGCAGCGAGGTCAACGGAGTTCGCAGCTCGTGCCCGGCGTCGGCCACCAGGCGCCGCTGCCGCTCCTGCGACTCGGCCAGGGCGCCGAGCATCCGGTTGAAGCTGGTGGTCAACCGGGCCAGCTCGTCGTCCCCGCCGACCGGGATCGGGCGCAGGTCGCCGGTGAGCGCGACGCGCTCGGTGGCCGCCGTGAGCCGCTGCACCGGCCGCAGCCCGGCGCGGGCCACCGCCGTCCCGGCGGCCGCCGCGAGCAGGATTCCGGCACCGCCCATCACCACCAGCACCACGCTCAGCTGCGCGAGCGTCCGCTGCGTCGGGTCCATCGACGTGGACATCACCAGCGCGGCGTTCTGCCCGGTCGGCACCGCCACCACCCGGCTGTTGGTGCGCTGATCGGTGCGCAGCGATTCCCGGGTCTCGCCCTTGGCGACCGCGAGCTCGTCGATGCTCATCGGCGGCCGGTCGGCCGGGCCGACCACGACGCCGTCCGCGGACAGCACGCTGATCTTGAAGTTCTGGGCGACGAAGAACGCCACCGGCACCTGCTGCAGGTCGGCGGTGCGCACCAGCGGGCCCTCCGCGGCCTCCACCGCGCGCTCGACGAGGTTGTCGTCCAGCTGCTGGTAGAGGCTGTCCCGCACGGTGACGAAGGCCGCGACGGACACCAGCGCCACCGCGCCGGCGACGCAGACCGCCGCCAGCCAGGTGACGCGGTTGCGCAGCGAAACGCGCTGGAACCGGCCTTTCGGGCGCTCGTGCGGCTCCAGGTCCGGCGGGGGTGGTGCGGGAACCGTCACGGCGGCGTCTCGCGGAGCACGTAGCCGACGCCGCGGACGGTGTGGATCAGCCGCGGCTCACCCTCGGCCTCGGTCTTGCGGCGCAGGTACCCGATGTAGACCTCCAGGGCGTTGCCCGAGGTCGGGAAGTCGTAGCCCCACACGTCCTCCAGCAGGCGGCTGCGGGTCAGCACCTGCTTCGGGTGCGCCATCAGCAGTTCCAGCAGGGCGAACTCGGTGCGGGTCAGGCTGATCGGGCGCTCGCCGCGCCGGACCTCGCGGGTGCCCGGGTCCAGCTCCAGGTCGGCGAAGCGCAGCGCGGGCGGCAGCTCGTCCAGTCCCGCATCCGGCGGGCTGGCGCGGCGCAGCAGGGCGCGGAGCCGGGCCAGCAGCTCTTCGAGCGCGAACGGCTTGGGCAGGTAGTCGTCGGCGCCCGCGTCGAGCCCGGCGACCCGGTCGGACACGGCGTCGCGCGCGGTGAGCACCAGGATCGGCAGATCGTCGCCGGTGCTGCGGAGGCGCCGCGCGACCTCCAGACCGTCCAGGCGGGGCATCATCACATCGAGCACCATGGCGTCCGGGCGGTTGCCCGCCAGGAAGTCCAATGCCTGTTGACCGTCCGCAGCGAGCTCGACCTGGTACCCGTTGAACTGCAACGACCTTCGCAGGGATTCCCGCACGGCACGATCGTCGTCGACGACGAGGATGCGCATGGGCACAGTGTTACTCCTGGCCCTGAGAAGCAGCTGAGAACCCGCCGTGCGTCGCGGCACCGCGTGACATCCATCTCCACCCGAGTGCCACTCCGGCGCGCACCATCACCCTGGGTGATCGCGCGCGCCGGTTCGGTCACCGCTGTTGGAAGTGCCGGATGAGCGCGCGCGGCACCAGCTTGCGCTCTCCGTCGACGACGATCGGCACCAGGTCGGGCGCGGTCGCCTTCCACTGCGATCGGCGGTGGCGGGTGTTGCTGCGGGACATCTTCCGCTTGGGAACGGCCATGTCGGTCCTCTCGTGGTTCCGGTGTTTCCGCTGCTCATGGGCCGTGCGTGTTTTGTGTTGCCATAGCGACGCAAAAGACGCACGGCTGCTGGTCAGCGGATCCGGTCGCCGTAGCGGCGGCGGAACTTCTCGACCCGGCCCTGGGTGTCGAGCACCCGCTGGTTGCCGGTCCAGAACGGGTGCGAGTAGGCGGTCACGTCGATCACGATCAGCGGGTACGTGTTGCCGTCCGCCCATTCCGTCCGCACATCGGACGTGGCGGTGGAGCGGGTCAGGAAGCGGTCGCCGGTGGTGCGGTCCTGAAACACGACCGGCCGGTATTCGGGATGGATCCCGGGTTTCACTAGTTCTCCTCCAAGGTCGTTCGAAATCGGTCCCGTGCGGGGTGGGGCGGTTTCGCGCGAAAACGCCGCCCGGCCCGCGTGCGAACGCCGGTTTCGCGCGAAAACGGCACCCGGCAGACGTGGGAGCGCCGGTTTCGCGCGAAAACGGCGCCCGGTGATGCGCCCGGCCGGCCGCTACGCCTTGCCGGTCTCGCCGGTGGCGTCCGCGGTGGTCTCCGCCGGGTCGTCCCCGCACGGATCGGTGTGCCATTCGCCGAACGGGTCGTAGTAGCTCGCCCACGCCCGCTGCCCCGCCGCGAGCTCGTCGTCGGTGAGCAGGGCGCGGCGCAGGGCGTGGTCGATGTCCCGCGGGTCGGCCTCGTGGACGATCACGACGAGCTCCTGCATCCGGTCGCCGTAGTAGTCGTCCCAGGTCAGCGAGGCCCTGACCTGCCGCTCGGCCGAGACGTCCGCCCAGTCGCCGGGCTCCAGCGCAGCCAGCCACGGCCCGGCGTGGCCGACGCCGAGGCCACCGCCGGCGGACTCCAGCCACAGCGCGACGTCCGGCTGGCTGGCCACCCAGACCCGGCCGCGGGTCCGCACCACGCCGTCCAGCAGCACGTCGATCGCCTCGTGCAGCCGCTCCGGGTGGAACGGCCGCCGCTCCTCGAACAGCACCACCGACACTCCCGCGTCGGTGTCCAGCGACGGCTGCCCGCGCAGCAACCTCCCCTGCGGCCCGTCGACCACACCGCGCCGCGCGTCGGCGGGCACCTTCGCCAGCAGCACGGAAACGTCCAGGTCGTCCAAGTGCGCGGCGGGGGCATTGGGCGTGAGCCGGGCGATCACCGCCTCGGTGCGCACCCGGTTCCACCGGTCGCCGGAGCGGCCGGCGAGCACGATGGCGTCGGCGAACTCGACCTGCCCCACCGCGACCTGGGCGACGGTGCGCTCGTCGTCCGCGCTGCCGCCGAGGCCGCGCTCGACGAGCTCCTCCTCGCCGGTCGCGTCGGCCAGCCAGGTGGCCAGGTCGACGGTGGTGACGACGGCTCGGACCTCGACGTCGTCGACCAGCGGGCGGTCGTCCACCAGGACGTTCTGCAGCGCCCAGCAGATCGTTTCGGGTTCCAGCGCCGGATCGAGCTGCACGACGATCCGGGTCACGTCAGGCGCGGCGGACAGCCTGCGCAGCAGCGGCAGCATGTCGAGGCGCAGGGTGCAGGACACGCAGCCGTGCGCCAGCTCCAGCACCTCGGTGGTCTCGGCGTCTCCGTGCCGGACCAGGCGCCGGACCACGCCCTGGGTGACTTCGCGCAGGTCGTGGTGCACGAGCGCGGTGCCGGCCGGGTCTTCCCGCCACGCCGCTCCGGCCACCGCCGCGACCTGCTCCGCGCGGATCCCGGCCACCATGATCAGCGGAGTCCGCCGGTTCGCGGACGACTCGGTTCCCATCCCCACCTCAATCGACAACGGTTTTCATCTGACGCGGACACACGCTACCCTCGTCGGCGGTGAAATGAAAATGGATGTCATTATCGAGAGGAAGGTCATGTCCGTCCGCTGCCAGGTGACCGGGAAGAAACCCGGCTACGGCAACCAGGTCTCCCACTCCCACCACCGAACCCGCCGCCGCTGGCTGCCCAACGTGCAGCGGAAGCGCTACTGGCTGCCGTCCGAAGGTCGCTGGATCCGGCTGCGGGTGTCGACGAAGGGGATGAAGACGATCGAGAAGCTGGGCATCGAGGCCGTGGTGGCCGCGATGCGAGCGCGAGGGGAACGCGTCTGATGGCCAAGAGCACCGACGTCCGCCCGGTGGTCAAGCTGCGATCCACCGCAGGCACCGGCTTCACGTACGTGACCACCAAGAACCGCCGGAACAACCCGGACCGCCTGGTCCTGCGCAAGTACGACCCGGTGGCCCGCAAGCACGTCGAGTTCCGCGAAGAGCGCTGAAGGATTTAAGCGTCGCGGTGGCGATTTCGATCGCGGAAAGCAAAGGCGGCTGCGCAGCTTGCTTGACGGGAGTCATGGTCGAGCGCGCTCGCTGCCGATCCTCCTATCCCTGCTCGTGAGTGGTCGTTCCGGTTCTTACCGGAACTGCCGCTCACGAGCTTCGAGCAGTGAAAGGAACGGCCGAGTGGCCAAGAAGTCCAAGATCGCGCGCAACGAGCAGCGTCGCGAGATCGTCGCCCGGTACGCGCAGCGGCGGGCCGAGCTGAAGCAGATCATCGTCGCGCCCGGCAGCAGCCCCGAGGAACGCGTTGCCGCCCAGCGCGAGCTGCAGCGCCAGCCGCGCGATGCGAGCCCGGTTCGCCTGCGCAACCGGGATGCCGTCGACGGGCGTCCGCGCGGCTACTTTCGCAAGTTCGGCGTCTCCCGGGTGCGACTGCGCGAGCTGGCGCACGCGGGCGAGCTGCCCGGCGTGACGAAGTCGAGTTGGTGAGCCGTGGTGCACAACGACCGGCGCAGCGTGCGCCGCAAGCCGAACCTGCTCCAGCGCGAAGGCGTCGTCCAGGTGGACTGGAAGGACACCGCGCTGCTGCGGAAGTTCATCTCCGACCGGGGCAAGATCCGCTCCCGTCGCGTCACCGGCCTGACCACGCAGGAGCAGCGCGAGGTGGCGCGGGCGATCAAGAACGCCCGCGAGATGGCCCTGCTGCCCTACCCCGCGAACGGCCGGAAATGAACCATTTGCCCAGGTAGCTGCTCGTGAGCGTGTTGGATCGCCAGAGCGCTCCAACACGCTCACGACACCTGAGCAGGCAAAACCTCCTGTTGGCGCCCCTCACCTCGCGCCCCTCAGCGCCAGCGGCAGGATGGTCGACGATGACGATCGCCGGACGAGCTTCCAAGTTGACCGACACCGCCCCCGCCGCCGACCTCTACGACGTGATCAACCGCCGCCGCGACGTGCGCCGGGAGTTCACCGGCGGCGAGCTCCCCGAACCGGTGCTGCGCCGCGTCCTGACCGCCGCGCACAGCGCGCCCAGCGTCGGACTGTCCCAGCCGTGGGACTTCGTCCTGGTCCGCGACGACGCCACCCGCCGCGCCTTCCGCGAGCACGTGCTGGCCGAGCGCAGCGTCTTCGCCTCCCAGCTCGACGGGGAGCGCGCCGAGACCTTCGCCAAGATCAAGGTCGAGGGCATCGTGGAATCGTCGCTGGGCATCGCCGTCACCTACGACCCGAACCGCGGCGCACCGCAGGTGCTCGGCCGCCACGCGATCGCCGACGCCGGCCTGTACTCCGTGTGCCTGGCCATCCAGAACCTGTGGCTGGCCGCCACCGCCGAGGGCCTGGGCGTCGGCTGGGTCAGCTTCTACCGCGAGGAGTTCCTCCGCCGACTGCTGGGCATTCCGCAGGGAGTGCGTCCGGTGGCATGGTTGTGCGTAGGGCCGGTGCGATCCCTTGCCGACACGCCGGACCTGGAGCGGCACGGCTGGCGACAGCGGTTGCCGCTTGAACAGGTCGTGCACTACGACAAGTACGGACAAGGTCGCAGCCGGTAGCCTGGACGGCACGAAACCGCTCCGGCACGCGGTTCCACTACAAGTTGCGCTCCTGCGAGGACGCGGTGCTGCAGGATGATCCGCTGATGGTCGGCCACCTGCCGGCCCACGACCGCCATGTGCGGCTGTTGCTGGACTCCGGCCGCTTCGCCGAGGCGAACGCGGCGTTCGACGAGCTGATCAAGGCCGGGACCAGCGACGTCGGCGAGCACTGGAACCGCCCGACCGTGCTGGTGCACCGGGCGTCGGTGGCGTGGCGGCTGGGGCGCATCCCGCTCGCCCTGGAACTGATCGCCGAGGGCTGGACCGATCTCGACGTCGACCGCCCGGAAGGCCCGGCGGCCGCGCACACCATCAGCATGCTCGGCTACCTGCTGGAGACCATCGGCCACCGCGGCCCAGCGCTGGAGCTGATGGCGCTGTCGGTGCAGATCGCGCGCGACTCCGACGACCAGGCGGCGCTGGCGCACTGCCTGAGCCGGGAGGGCAACGCGCGGGTGTTCCGCGCCGTGACCCGGCCCGACGAGACCAGCAGGGCGCAGTTCGAGCTGGCCCGCGACCTGTTCGACGAGTCGCAGGGGCTGGCCAAGCCCGGGCAGGTGAAGCGCTCCGCGCTGGCCGGGTTCGCTCGGGCGCTGGCCGGCGTCGGCGAGACGGCCGCAGCCGAGCGGACCGCCCTGGAGGCGCTGGCGCTGGGTCGCGGCGCCGACGACTGGTTCACCACGGCCGAGGCGAACTGGGTGCTGGCGGTGGTGCGCCGCGAGCAGAACCGGCTGGAGGAAGCCCGCACGTTCGCCAGCCGTGCCCTGGAAGGCGCCGAAACGATCCGCGACACCATGCTGATGATGCAGTTCTCCCTCGACCTCGCGGCGATCTGCGAGGAGCTGTCCGACCCGGTCGGCGAGTCCGCCGCGCTGCGGCGAACGGTCGCCGCGAGCAGCACCGCGGTGGAGGTGCTGCAGGAGGGGCTGGGGCAGGCGTTGGAGCAGCGCCGGGTGGCGGTGCAGGCGCAGCGCATGGCGGTGGCCGCCCGCGAAGCCGCGCTGCGCGACCCGCTGACCGGCCTCACCAACCGCCTCGGCCTGGAGCGGCGCGCACCCGTGCTGTTGGAGAGCACCGCGGCGGCCGGCCGGGTGCCGTGGCTGTTGCTGCTGGACGTGGACTGGTTCAAGGACGTCAACGACCTCGCCGGGCACACCGCGGGCGACGTGGTGCTCCAAGAGGTCGCGAACCTGCTGCGCCGCGAATGCCGCGCCGACGACCTCATCTGCCGCTGGGCGGGCGACGAGTTCGTGGTGCTGCTCGTCGACGCGTCGGAGGAGTCCCGCGACGCCGGGCCGATCGTCGCCGAGCGGATCCGCGCCGCGGTGCAACGGCACGACTGGCGGCTGGTGCTCGGGCGGCTCACCAAGGCGCCGACGGTGAGCATCGGCGTCGCCGCGGGTCCGGCGAACCTGGAGCACCTGTTCGCCGCCGCCGACATCGCGCTGTACCGGGCGAAGCGGGCCGGGCGCAACCGGTGGGAGATCGATGGGGACCGGCCGACCGCGGACAGCTCGACCACGAGTTGAGGCGCACCCGGCTCGATTAGGATCGATCGTCATGTCCACCGCGCTGCTATCTCCGATCGACGGGTTTCCCCTGCGCAGCAAGGTAGAATCGACACCGGAAGCCCGGAAGCCCGGAAGCCCGGAAGCCCGGAAGCCCGGAAGCCCGGAAGCCCGGAAGCCCGGAAGCCCGGAAGCCCGGAAGCCCGGAAGCCCGGCGGTGGGCCATGTCGCCGCTGAGCCGCAGCGGGCGAAACGCTGGGACACCGCGCCGGTGGAGCGCCGGGTGCTCGGCGTCGTGCGAACCCTGACGACGCTGGATCGCCTGCTGGACGTGCTCCCCGTGCTCGCCGACGACATGCGGGTGGAGACGCGCTTCGCGGTGGCGGCAGGCTCGGAGTTCGCCGCGAACCTCACCGACGAGCTGCACCGCTCGCAGGCCCGGGTCGCGGACTGGGAGCAGGCCGTCGGCAAGGACTTCGACCTCGCGATCTCGCCGAGCGGCAACGGCCGGCTGCACGAGCTGGAGATGCCGGTGCTGACGCTGCCGCACGGCGCCGGGCACCACAAGCTCCGCGCCACGGAATCCGGTGTGGCGGAGGAAGTTTCGGGCCTGTCCGCCGCGCAGCTGATGCACGAGGGCCGGGTGGTTCCGGCGGTCGTCGGCCTCTCCCACCCGAGCCAGCTGGCCGCGCTGAGGCGCGACTGCCCGGAGGCGGTCGCGCGCGCCGAGGTGATCGGCGATCCCTGCTTCGCGCGCCTGCAGGTCAGCCTGCCGATGCGCGAGCACTACCGCGCGGCCCTCGGCACCGGCAGGCGAAAACTCGTGGTCCTCGCCTCGACCTGGGGCCCGCATTCGCTGTTCGGCAGGCAGGGCGGGCTGGCCCGGGATCTGGTCGCCGCGTTGCCCGCCGACTACCAGGTCGCCCTGGTGCTGCACCCGAACATCTGGAGCAGGCACGAGGGCCTGCAGATCCGGACCTGGTTGCAGACCGCCCTGCGCGACGGGCTCGTCCTGGTGCCCAGGCTGCGCAAGTGGCAGGCCGCGCTGATCGCCGCGGACGTCGTGATCTCGGATCACGGCTCGCTGTCGTGCTACGCCGCAGCGCTGGGAAAACCGCTGCTGCTAGCGGCTTTCGGCACCGACGAGGTGGTGCCCGGCTCCCCGATGGCGCTGCTGGGCGAGCGGGCGAAGCGCCTCGACACGACCGGAGACGTACGGGCGCAGATCGACGCGGCGCGACCGGTACCCGACCACCAGCAGCTCGCGGGGCTGGCCTTCCAAGACCGCGCCTGCGAACGGCTGCGCAGCCTGATCTACCGGCAGCTGGACCTCCCGGAGCCGCCGTGGCCCGCCCGGCCGGCGCCGGTCGACCTGTTCCACTCGTGAGCGGTTGTTCCGGTAAGACCCGGAACGATCACTCACGACCGAGCTTGCGGGCTACCTGCTCCGCCTTCGGGCTCTCGGCCTGATCGTAGATCTCCAGCGCTTCCGCCAGGCATTCCCGCGAACCCGGCTGCCCGGTCGCGGTGAGCGAGTCGGCGAGCAGCTCCAGCGGCTCGGCGAGGTCGAAGGATGCCTGCCGTTCCCGCGTCGCTGCGATGACCTCGCGCAGCACCGAAACGGCCTGCTCGTGCTGCCCGAGCGCCTGGTGCGCCCGAGCCGTCGCGACCCCGATCCGGCCGGGAGTCCGCTTGTCCTCGGGGAATTCCGCGAGCCGGTCCAGGGCGGTCCGCAGCACGGCCAGGGCCTCGTCGTGCCGGCCGAGCCCGGACAGCGACTTGCCCATCAGGTATTCCTGCAGCGCCATGCCGCGACGCCGCCCGAGCTCCTCGTTGAGCCGCCGCGCCCGCTCGAAGTTCCCGATGGCCTCGGCGAATTCGTCGCGCGCGTGCAGCACCTTGCCCTGGAACTCCAGCGCGGAGGCCAGGATTCGCCGGTGCCCGGCCTGCTCAGCCGCAGCGACCGCCTTCGCACACTCCTCGTGCGCCTCGTCGAGTTCGCCGCACTCCATCAGCAGCTGACCGCGCAGGCTCCGCATCCGCGCTTCCGCAACGGGGTCCTCGATCGCAGCCGCGGACTCGATGGCAGATGCCAGCGCCGGCAACGTGTCGGAGTAGTGCTTGTGCTGGTTGTGCAACGCCCACAGTGGACCGTCGCAGAGCGCGATCACGTCGACGTGCAAATCACTTTCGCCCGCCAGTCGCACCATTCCGAGGATGTTGACGCGCTCGCGCTCCAACCATTCCAGCGCTTCTTCCCGCGTGCCGAACGGGTTCTCGCCGCCGACCTCGTCGTCCACGACGCGGAGCCGGCTGGGTTCCATCACCATCCGATCTGCGAACGCGCCCTGCCGCCGGTACCACCCGACAAGGCGTCGCAACGCGTCGTCGCGCTTCGCGGCGCCAAGCGCCCGAGCGGCTTCGGAGGCGTGTTCTCCCACGAGATCGTGAAGGAGGAACTGCTCTTGGTCGTTCTCTTCCACCAGACAAGTCCTGTGCAGCTCGGCGAGACGGGATTCGGCATCGAACTCGGCGAGATCGGCTAACGCCGCCACCGCCCCCGCCGAGAACACCGCCCCGGGGAACACCCCCAGCCACGCATAAAGCTCCGCTTCGGCGCTCGAGAGCTGCTCGACCGCCAGGTCGAGCGCCGCGAACGCCTCGTGGAGGTGATCGCGCCGCCTCCTCTTGTCGGACAGTTCCCGAACCGCACGCGCGATGCTCCAGGACGTCCGGCGCCGGAGCATCCCGGCCACCAGGCGAAGGACGTGCGGCAGCCTGCCGCACCGGTCCACGAGCTCCGCGGCAGCGACCGGATCGGCGTCGATCCGCTCCCCCAGACCGCTGCGCCGCAGGTAGTCGAGGGCATGCGCCGGTTCGAGCGCGGTCAGCCGAATGGGCCGAACGCCGTCCAGCACCAGGTCTGCGGCGTCGTGATGGCTCGTGCAGAGCACCACGCTCTCAGCCGAGGCGGGCAGCAGCTTCGCAACGTGCGCGAGGTCGCCCACGTTGTCGAAGAAGAACAGCAGCTTCCGCCCCTTGGTCTTGGTGCGCAGCAGGGCGATCTTGTCGTCGTCCGACAACGGAATCCGGTCCCCGGCCACGCCGAGGGAACGCAAGCAGTGCTCGGCGGCCTCACCGAGCGACCGCTGGCCGAGCCCGAAGTCGAACCGAACCTGGCCGTGCTCGAACGAGTCGATCACCCGGTGCGACCAGTAAGTACCCAGGGCGCTCTTGCCGACCCCGCGAATCCCGCTGATCACGGCGCACCCGGCCCGAGCCCCACGCGCCTCGGCGAGCAGCGCGTCGAGAGCCTCGCGCTCCGGCTCCCGGTCGACGAAGTTGACCGGCTCCGGCAACAGCTGCCCGGGCGTCTCCGGCGCCTGCTCGTGGAAGTGCACGTCGCCGTGGATGGCCCCGGCCTGCACGAAGTTGTGCACCGGACCGCTGTTCTCGTTGCCCATACCCACCCCAGTGGCGCCGAACGGTAACGATCACCTGACGATACGCGACGGAAGCCTGCGACAGGCGGGACGCAGGGGACGCCAACCGGGTGTCAGCCGACCCCGGCGAGCCAGGTACGCTCCGAGTGAGGTCGAAGACCAAGCCCTCGTAGCTCAGGGGATAGAGCACCGCTCTCCTAAAGCGGGTGTCGCAGGTTCGAATCCTGCCGGGGGCGCAAAACCGCTGGTAAACGAAGCGGGGGTTGATCTAGTTCAAGATCAACCCCCACTTTACCCCCATCTTCGGAGTGCTGCTCTAGGCTCCGAACCACTGCACCAACAGCAGGTGGACTTCCCGCTGTTCTTCGAGGATGAGGTAGAGCACGTGACCAGCGTGGCCGTACCCAAAATCCCAACGCCGTACGGGACCATCAGGATTGGCGCCGTTCACCGGGAAGCCGTTCCACGGCGCGAGCCGCAGGACGTCTAACGCCTCAGCGTAGGCAGTCAGGGCATGACCAGGCAGCGCGGCGACTTGGTCGTTGACCGAGTCGTCGGGAACGATGTCGTACACCTACCGGCCCAACCGCCGACGGATGGTCTCCTGCATGACATCGAGCGGTACAGCATCAGGGTTTTTGCCGGTTCGAAGGATCTGCTCAGCCTTGGCCAATACCCGCGCGTATGTCCCCGGCGCGACTTGCTCGGTGTGCGCGTAATGCTGCCACTTCTGCAGCAGACCAAAGACCTCGGTGAGGTCGTGAGAGCGCTTCGCGCGGTCAAGGACCAGTTCCCATTCCGCGTCGAACTCGGCGGCTGCTTGCGGGGTCAGGCACGCTCGGATACTCGCAGCGTCCGCAGGCGGTGGACCTGGAGTGCTGCTCGGAACAGGGTTCGGGGCGGCCACGTGACCAACCATAGCCGTCGACGTCAACCAGCAGCCTCCGTGTCGACGCCGCTAGGCCGCAGTCTGTCGGGCTTCAGATGATCCTTGACGTTTTGGCTTCACTTGATCCTTGACGTCGGACCTTGGCAGGTTAGTGGTTTTGTGCGCGTCTGTGGGTGATCTCGAGGGTGGTGGTGCGGGGGACGGTGATCAGTAGGTTCGGGCCGTCGTGGACGTGGATGTGCTGGTCGTCGATGGTGGCGGTGATGAGTTTGCGGGCGTGAGTGCGGCCGATCTGGATGCGTTGGCGGGCGATCATGACACCGCCGCTGCTGGACACGATCCGTTCGACCGTGACCGGTCCGGTCGGCGGGGGTGTGGGTGGGGGTCCGCCGGGCTGGGCGCCGCGCAGGTAGGCCACCGCCCTGGTGGTCAACGGGGTGGGCATCGAGCGCAGCAGGGTCCGTTCGGCGGCGTCGAGCACCGTCATGGTGGTGGTCTCGAACCGCAGCACGACCCGTCGGCCGGCCAGCGGGAAGCCGACGCTGACCGCCTTGTTGGCCAGGCCGACGCAGCCGGCCGCGTTCACGGTCCGTTCGACCTCGATGACGGTGCTGGCCGGTTGTTGGGCGGTGGGAGCCTCGTCGTCGACCTGGCGGGCTTTGCCGCTGTGCACCAGGGCGTGCAGGTCGGAGGCGGCCAGTTTCGAGCCCACGGTCTTGATCAGGACACCGGCCAGCAGCACCCGCAGGTGGGTGGTGGAGATCCGCAGGGTGATCGGTGTCCCGGCCCGGTCGGGACCGAGCCAGAGCTGTTGGCCCCGCACCGACATGTTGCCTGAGGCAGGCACGACAGTGTCCATCTCGATGGTGATCGGCGCGGCGGCCGGGGAAGGCCCCATTTCCTTCAAGCGCAACAGATTCGCCGGCATGGTGGCGATCGTCGGGGCTGGCTCCGGCTCGACGACTGGGTCAGGCGTCTGGCCGTTGATGACGTCTAGTTCGGCGGGCAGCACCAGCGGCAGGACCGCGGCTTGTTGTTCTGGTTCGCTGTCGGTGCTGGTGAACCGGTCGAT
The DNA here is from genome assembly GCF_004348985.1 of Saccharopolyspora elongata. Taxonomy (GTDB): domain Bacteria; phylum Actinomycetota; class Actinomycetes; order Mycobacteriales; family Pseudonocardiaceae; genus Saccharopolyspora; species Saccharopolyspora elongata. The sequence continues at coordinate 52,264 of NZ_SMKW01000067.1, forward strand.
CGGGGAGGCCATGTTCAGGGCTTGATGCGGGCGGTCGATGTTGTAGTCGGTGACCCAGGTGTCGATCATTGCTTGGGCGTGGATGATCGAGTCGAACGGGTCGTGGTGGTCGAGTAGTTCCCGCCGCAGGCTGCCGTGGAATCGTTCGATCTTGCCGGTGGTGGTGGGTGAGCGGACCTGGGTCAGCCGGTGGGTGATGCCGTTTTCCCGGCAGATCCGGTCGAACAGCACTTCTCCTGCGCGTGGCCCGCCGAACTTGCCGGTGAACTGTTTTCCGTTGTCGGTCAACACTTCCTCGGGAACGCCGTAGCGTTTCAGGGCGTGAGCGAACGCGGGGGGTGTCAGGTGGGTTGTGTACAAGATCCGATAGTTGATGGAGTACGCAGATGACCACGACTGATCCGCAGCAGCAGGAAGGGAATCCGTTCGGGGCGGCCGGGCAGCCGCGGTCGGCTCGGGAC
>NZ_SMKW01000068.1 GCF_004348985.1 Saccharopolyspora elongata
ACCGAAAGTGCCTCCCGATCCATGCGACATCAGTGCTTCAGCAACTCTGATCATCGCAGGTCAGGAGGCACCTTCACTCATTAAACGTTGCTATCCAAGAACAATTCCTCGGTGCATCCAGGCTAAGTAAGAGGTCGTTTCAGAATGGCTCCGCCCGGCTGAGGCCGAAGGCGCCGGTGCCTGACGCCGGATGGCGATTTCGCGCGAAATCGCCATCCGGCCCTCACGAGGAGCGGCGATTTCGCGCGAAAACGGCGCCCTGCACCCCAGCCGGCCGCATGCCCACGCACCATTCTGAAATGACCCCTGACGGCGCGTTCGGTCGTCACCGCTGCCCGCTACCGCGGATGGAGAACCGTGGGCCGAGGTTCGTGTCCGGAACTCGCCTAGTCCTTTTAGGACTTCCGGAGTATTCGCGGCAGAGCGCGACATCGACCGTCACGGTGATGTCCAGCGAGGCCGGGTTCTGGTAGGTGGCGCGTGTACTTCTCCACCGCGCGACGAGCCCATGCTGATGCTGGCCCGCCAACGGCGCCGCGTGCGAACTGGCCGGCAGCGCGGCGGCGAAGATGGGCACGCCAGGGCGGAGCGGGCCGTCGATGAGGCAGACGAGTCCGCGCCCCGGCCGAACGTAGCCGCGGCACGAAGCTTTTCCAGTCCGCACGGCCGTTCACCTCTCGTCGGGGAACGTGTAACGGATTCGTGATGGCCCCGATAGCTCTGACGTCCGATCGCCTCCGCCGCGCGGACGTTTCTGCCAACTGGAGAGGGGTCCGATGCAGGAGCCGATGCGCGCACCGATGTCATTGCCGGACGGGGTGGGGTCGGCCGGAATGGTCCGGGCTCCGCGGTTGAACGCGACGGCGCCCCCAGCCCACCTGCTCCCCGCACTTCCCGAGATGGCGTGGGAACGGCGATACCGGCTCGCTGTGATCGCCAGCGATGCCATCGCAACAGCGATGATGTCGGCGGCCGGGGCGGTCTGGGTGGCAGTGCTGGACATCGCGGTTCTCCCTCCGCCGGTGTTGGCGTTGCTCACCGCGGTGGCCGTGTTGTCGGCCCTGGTCGGTTCCTGGAACGTCAGGGTCCTGGGGCAAGGACACGAGGAGTACCGGCGCCTGGGGCGAGGGATCTTCTCCGCTGGCGTCGTCCTGGCGGTCGCGGGGCTCGCGGTACCGCCGTTGGACGTGCGGCCATGGGTTTTCGGTGTCCTACCCGCGCTTGCGCTTCTGGTGCTCGCGCAGCGGTACGTGCTGCGCCGCTACTTGCACAGCGCCCGCAGCGGCGGCAGGTGCCTGCTACCGGTGATCGCGGCGGGCAGTACGTGCACGCTGCGCGACCTCATCGCCCGCACCCGCCGGCAGCCGCATGTCGGATGGCAGATCCAAGCGCTCTGCCTTCGTCCCGAGGCCGGCGAGGGACTGATCTGCGAGGTGGACGGCGTTCCGGTGATCGGTGATGTCGACGAGCTCGCAGAGCACGTCCGGCGCGGCGGGTACCGGGTGGTCGCCATCACCGCCGATTCCTACTGGACTCCACGTCGCCTGCAGGAACTGGCGTGGAAGATCGAGGACACCTCCGCCGAGATGGTCGTCGCCCCGGTGCTGATGGAGATAACCGGTCCCCGGCTGCACGTGTCGTCGGTGCTGGGGATGCCGATGCTGAAGGTGAGCGAACCCTCCTTCACCGGTGGTCGCCGAGTCGTGAAGGCTCTCGCCGACTGGGTGAGCGCGCTGCTCCTGCTGGGCCTGATCGGGCCGGCGATGCTGGTGATCGCCCTCGCCGTCAAGTTGTCCGATGGTGGACCGGTGATCTACCGGCAGCGCCGGACCGGGCGAGGCGGCACCACGTTCACGATGCTGAAGTTCCGCACGATGGTGGTGGGCGCGGACGCGATGCGAACCGCGTTGCGCCCGGTCAACGATGCGGAAGGGCCGTTGTTCAAACTGCGCCGCGATCCGAGGGTGACCAAGGTCGGTGGCTTGCTGCGCCGGTACTCGCTCGACGAGCTGCCGCAGCTGTTCAACGTCCTCGCCGGGCACATGTCGCTGGTCGGTCCGAGGCCGCCACTGCCGGAGGAGACCGCGACCTACGACTACGAGGTGGGGCGCCGCTTGCTGGTCAAGCCGGGGCTCACCGGGCTCTGGCAGGTCAGTGGCCGCAGTGACCTGTCGTGGGCCGAAAGCGTCCGGCTCGACCTGCGGTACGTGGAGAACTGGTCGCTGGCGATGGACGCCGTGATCCTCTGGAAGACCGTGCGCGCGGTGCTGACCAAACAGGGCGCGTACTGACGGCCGTTGGGTCCGTCAGCGGCAGCGGGCGACGTCGGTTGCTATCGCGGCGATGTCGTCGCGGTAGCGCTGCGGTGAGAACACCTCCTGGGCGTGCTCGCGAGCCTGCGCCGCGGTGTCGAGAGTTCCTTGCCAATCGGCAAGCGCATCGCTGATCGCTTCGGCGAGCGCGTCGGGGTCGTCGGCGGGCACGACGCGGCCGTAGCGCCCCTGCGCGACGGTCTCGGGCAAGCCCTGCGCATCGGTCACGATCACCGGGGTTCCGGCCAGCTGCGCCTCCACGGCGGTGTTGCCGAAAGGCTCGAACCGCGACGGGACCAGCGCGATGTCGGCGTCCCGGTAGGCATCCCACACGTCCGCGCGGAAACCGCGGATGGCGACCACCCCGGCCAGGCCGTGACGCCGTACGAGGTCCTCCAGCTGCCGCTCGTACCACTCGTAGCCGGTGAACGCGGACCCCAGCAATTCGAGGACGACGTCGTGCCCATCGGCGCGCAAGCGGGCGATCGAGCGCACCGCGACGTCGGTGCCCTTGCGCGGTGACAGTCGACCGACCAGCACGATCCGGACCGGATCGGGTCGCTCACCGCCACGGGCCGCGGCATGCACCGGCCCGGCAACACCGTTGTAGACCAAGCGGACCCGGCGACGCAGCCAGGGCAGCGCTCGCGTGATCACGCGAGCCGTGGCCTCGCTGTTCACCACGACCGAGCCAGCGCACAGCAGGGGAGCGGCGAGCGCGGTCCTGATCAGGCGCGGTGCGCTGTCTTCAGCCTCGTGCACGTGGGCGATCACCGATCGCCGGATCGAGCGGGCGAGCAGGAGCCACAGCGGCACGGTCACGGTGTTGACGTACACGACGTCGGGGCGGGTCCTCCGCAGCAAGCGCAAAGTCGGTGCCACTGCTCGCAGGCCATCCAGCAGCAGCCGCAGGAACCCGGCTGGGCGCAACGCCGCCTTCCGCAGCACCGGGGTCGGGCACAGGACCACGTCCGCGCCCCGGTCGCGCAGGCGGTCGGCAAGCGGCCCGCGCTCCGGCAGCGCGACCACCACCCGCCAGCCCGCCTCGGTCAACGCGATAACCGATTCCAGGAATATGCGGTCGGATCCGTACAGCTCGGCACCGGGATGGACCATCAGCGCGGTTCGTCGGACCAACGTCACTCCACCTCTTCGACGGGGATGTGGGATGGCAGCACCGAGGCTGAGTTCCGCGTACTCGCCATGCTCGTCCACGCAGCCAGCAGGAAAAGCCAGACGCAGGCGACGTTCGCCGGAGCACCGAGCCCTTCGGTGAACATCGAGTTGGCGAGCAAGCCCGACAACGCCGCGAGGATCAGGATGCGATCCAGTCGCGGCTCGGGCCGGAGGTTCCGCAGCGCGACCGCAGCGGTGAAGATGCAGCCGAGCAGCACGAGCCACACCACCGTGCCGAGCAGTCCGGCGTCGACGAGCAGGTTCACCAGCCCGTTGTGCCCGCCGCCCAACCCGATCTCGTCGAGGAACAAACCCTGCGAGGCGGTGAGACCGTGGCCGTACAGCGGGCGTTCGAGGAACGCGTCGAACGCGTAGGCCCACAGGTCCGTTCGCGAGTTCAAAGACGCGAGCCGCTCGGCGGACTCACCGCGGACGAAGAAAGCCTCGACCAGCGACCCCGCGGCGAGCCACGCCGTGATCAGGAAGATTGTCAACGCCACCGCGATCTCCAGCCGCCGGCGGCCGCGCCATCGCAATCCCGCGATCACCAGGCAACCCACGATCGCCCCGAACGCGGCCCCCCGGGTGTTGCTCCCGATCAACCCGGCGGCGCAGATCGCCAGCAGCACGAGGTAGACGGGCAGCGGCCAGTGCGGGCCGGGCCGGGCCAACCGGTGGCCGAAGGCGTACGCCACCAGGATCACCACCGCGAGCGCGAGGAACTGACCCGCGTCCACCGGATGCAGGTGCAGCCAGGTGAACCTGTCGGGCTGCGTCGGAAGCCGGGGGAACGGCACGACCACGCCGAAGACGACCGAGGCGCTGACCAGGACCGCGAAGGCGTGGGCGATGCGGTGCAACGCATCCCGGGCGCAATGGCGGGCGATCGAACGGCTCAGCGCCAGTACGACCACGACCTGGCAGGCCCGCACGAGGGCCAGTTCGCGGTACGGCGAGTACAGCGCCGAAAGCACCAGGAGCGCCGCGTAGGCATAGGCCGAACAGGTGATCCAGTCGGCGCGCTGCACCTGGGACGTGGGGCGGAAGCGCAGGAACAGGAAGCACGCCACGGCCGCGTAGACGGCGATTTCGGCCAGCACGAACAGGTCGGGCGAGCCGGACACCGACTGGTCGTCGGCGCGAACGCGGAACTTGTATTCGCTGGCCACGATCAGTGCGAGCACGCACACGACCGGCCAGCGCTCGGCGTCGAAGGCCCGGCGACGCGCGACGCCATAGCGGCGTCGAAGGGCATTCCAGCTCACGGCCGGTCCTCGGATCAGGTGGGTTCGGGCGCGAATGCGCCGAAGGCGGGTTGCGGAATCGATGTAACGACTGCCCGCCGTCGACATATTACAAGCTGGGCGCCGAATCGAGTGAGCCGTACGAAAACAGCTGTGCGGCTTCAGGGCCGCCCGTCGTGATCCGATGGCTGCACTTCGACGAAACGGTAGAACGAAACATGCGGATTTCGATGATCGGAACCCGCGGCGTGCCCGCGCGCTACGGCGGCTTCGAGACGTGCGTCGAGGAGGTGGGGAGACGACTGGTCCAGCGCGGGCACGAGGTCACGGTGTACTGCCGCAACCTCGGCGGGCGCGGCCCCCGCCCCGAGCGCCACCTCGGGATGCGCCTGGTGCATCTTCCCGCACTGCGGCGCAAGACACTGGAAACGCTGAGCCACACTGCCCTTTCGGCGTTGCACGCGGTGGTGCGGCCGCCGGAGGTGGCGGTGGTGTTCAACGCCGCCAACGCGCCGCTGCTGCCCCTGCTGGGGCTCCGCGGAATTCCCACGATCACCCACGTCGACGGCCTGGAGTGGAAGCGGGCCAAGTGGGGACCTGCGGGGTCGGCCTACTACCGCCGCGCCGAAGCGCTCGCCGTCCGGTGGTCCGACGCGCTGATCGCCGACGCCCTTGGGATCCAGGACTACTACCGCGATCGCTTCAACACCGAGACCGAATACATCCCTTACGGGGCACCGGTTCTCACCGAGGTCGGGACCGACGGCATCACCGGACTCGGGCTGAGCCCCCGCCGCTACCACCTGGTCGTGGCCAGGTTCGAACCGGAGAACCACGTGCACGTGGCAGTCGAGGGCTACCTCCGCAGCAACGCCCGCCACCCGCTGGTCGTGGTGGGGTCGGCGCCCTACGCCGACGAATACACCGCGAGCATCGCGCGAGCGGCGAAGGGCGATCCCCGCGTGCGGCTGCTCGGCGCGGTGTGGGACCAGCGGCTGCTGGACCAGCTCTACGGCAACGCCTTGACCTACATCCACGGTCATTCCGTCGGCGGCACCAACCCCTCGCTGCTGCGCGCGATGGGCGCCGCCGCCCCGACTTCCGCCTTCGACGTGCGGTTCAACCGCGAAGTCCTCGGCTCGTTCGGCCGCTACTTCCGCGATCCTGGCGATCTCGCGGCGTTGTGCGACGCGGCGGAAGCCGACCCGTCGGGCACCTTGTTGCGCGGACAAGAGCAGGTGGCCTCGCTCGACCGCTACACGTGGGACGGGGTAGCGCAGAAGTACGAAGAACTGGCCGCCCGTGTCCTGCTCGTGGACAGGCGCAGACCCACGCCGCGCGGGCTGCCCGGCGCGCGGGCTGCCGTCACAGCGGCCGTGTCCATGCCGGAAACCAAGGAGGTCCGATGAATCGCGCGCGGAAGCTGTCGTGCGTCGCCGCAGTGGCCGTCGCCGCGTTGTCGGCATCGGTGGTGCCGGGGCCGGTAGCGATCGCCGCGGAGTTGCCGCAGCCGGTCACCGCCGGGGCGCTGCCGACGCCGCAGACCGACGGTGTCGTCTTCGCGGTGGCCATCGCGGGCAACACCGCCATCGCCGGCGGGAGGTTCAGCAAGGCGCGCCCGGCCGGCGTGGCGCCGGGGGGACCAGGTGAGGTCACCCGCAACAACCTGCTGGCCTTCGACGTGACCAGCGGCGAGCTCCTGCCGTGGGCACCGGTGGTCAGCGGCAGCGTCTTCTCCGGCGCGGACCCGGGGCCGTTCTGCAAGCCCGCCGACGCCGGGCGTTGGATCTGCGACACTGTGTTCCGGATCGAGGTTTCCCCGGACGGGAAGAAGGTCTACGTCGGCGGCGACTTCGACAAGGTCGACGGTCAGTGGCGCTCGCGCGTGGCCGCCTTCGACGCCGCGACCGGCGCGCTGGATCCGAACTTCAAGCCCCGCGTGGCCGGCCGGGTCCGCGGCCTGTCGATCACCGCCGACACCGTCTACCTCGGCGGCGGTTTCAACGCCGTCGACGGCGTGCCGCGCACCCGGCTCGCCGCGGTGTCCACCGGCAATGGTGCGCTGCTGCCCTGGGCTCCGACCGCGGACCGGGAGGTCTTCGCGGTCCTGGCCGCCCCGGCCCAGGGGCGCACGGTGATCGGGGGAGCCTTCGACAACGTCAACGGCACTTACCGGCACGGACTCACCGCGGTCGACGCGGCCAGCGGTGCCCTCGTGCCGTGGGAATGGGTCACGCCCTCGCCCGATGACACGATCACGGACCTGGTCACCGACGGCACGGGGACGGTCTACCTCGGTTCCTACAACTGGCGCGGCGGGAATCCCCGCTTGGAGGGCAGAGGCGCCATCGACATCGCCACCGGCAAGCCGCGCTGGTTGGACGGCTGCTACGGCGACACCCAAAGCGTCGCGGTAGCAGGGGGTGTGCTCTACAGCGCCTCGCACGCCCACAACTGCGAGGCCATCGACGCCGTCCCCGAGAACGGACCGATCGACTACCACCGGCTGCTCGCCGAAACGACGATCGCCACCAGAACGGCCCAGCGCAACGTGAACCACGTGCGCTTCGGCGACCCGGTTCCGGAATTGCTGCCGTGGCTGCCCAACACCAACGGCGGCCCCGCCGGCAGCCCGTGGTTGAACGGGCCGTGGGCAGTGGACGCCGACGGTCGCTACGTGGTGGTCGGCGGCGAGTTCACGGTGGTCAACGGCAGCGCCCAGCAGTCGCTGACCCGGTTCGCCGCCCGGGGTGTGCCCGGCGCTGTCAACAACGGGCCGCAGGTGCCCTTCCCCGCCCCGGAGCTCAACCGGCAGCTGTTCGGCGGAATCTCCATCAGGTGGACGGGAACTTGGGACGCGCAGAACCGGGAGATCCGCTACGAGGTGATGCGCGGCGGAACCGCGAACCCGATCTACACCACCACCAGCAGCGCCTGGCCGTGGTCGGTGACGTCGATGAACTTCACCGACGACCAAGCGCCCCAGGGCAGGAACGAGTACTGGGTCAGAGCGGTCGACGCCGACGGCGCGGTGCTCAGCACCCCGCGCAGCAGCATCGGCTGATCCAGCGGGGACGTCGGAGCAGGCGTCCCCGCGCTCACCCGCGTGGGCCGGTGAGCACGCCGATGTCGGGGTGGTCCAGCGGTGGAATGCCGACGATCCGGGCGACATCCGGCGGCAGGGCCTGACCGGCGCGGACACCCGGCGTGGACGGGCGGAGCGAGTAGTCGCCCCGGTCTGGATCGCGGAACGGGGCGGGTGGCGGTGCTACCGCGAGGCTGTGCAGGTCGAGTCCCGTCCGCTCCCGCAACTGACGCAGCGTGTGGATCGTGAGGACGTCACCCGAGCCGAGCGACCACGTGCCCAGCGGTGCCGAGCCCACCGCCCGCAGGAAGGCGTTGCCGTCGCTGACGGAGAGGAACGGTGACGCCGGTTTGGGGTGCGGTTTGTAGTCGGCGGACTCGATGAACGGCTCGGTGTCGTGCTGCCTGATCAGGAAGTTGTTCACCAGTTCGGTGTTGGACGTGATCCAGGACAGGCCCAGTTCCGCGCTGTAGGGGTCCGAACTCGCAGACCGCTTGTCGTTGTACAGCCCGAGCTCGATCTCGTTGTCGACGAACGTGTTGTGCACGAGCCGGACGTGGTCGGAACTGGAGACCTTGATGCCGCGCCCGCCGTTGGCAACCACGACGTTCGACGCGATCAGCGCTCTCGCCGAAACCTCGTAGTACAGGCCGTTCACGGCATTGCCCCGCGCGATGTTGCGGACCACCACGGCGTCGGTGCACCCCAGGTCGCACCACCAGCCGGTGCCGATGTTGTCGGCGAACGTGTTGTCGGACACCCACGCCCGCTTCGTGCGCGTCACCTTCGCACCCGCCGCTCCGATGGCCTCGCCGGTCAAGGCGAAGCGCTCGTTGTTGTTGCGCGCGAAAGTGTTCGAGGTCAGCCGGAGCCCGTCGGCCCGGTTGGCCATCAAGCCGACCAGACCGTTGTCGACGAACTGGTTGCCGATCACGTTCGCATCGGGTTGGAAGACCGCTGCGCCGCTGGATGCGGAAGCGGCGAAGGTGTTGTTCTCCAACACCACCGACGGCGCGTTCACCACGACCATCGCGCCGCGCTGGCCGTACTTCTGGTTCGAGCCGTAGTGCGCGATCCCGATCCCGCGCATCGAACTGCCCGCGGCTCCCGCGCCGTCGAACTGCAGCAGCCAGGCGAATTCGGTCGCCTCGACGAACCGCCCGGCCGGGTCCTCGCCGATCACCAACTCCTCGCGCGCGACGTCGACGTAGAACGTGCCGTCGGTGACCGATCTCCGCTCGCCCACCTGCCGAAGTGGCCTGCCGTCGACGAAAACCATGTCCGGAAGCCCGGCCAGCGGATGCGCCGGGTCGATGATCTCAGGCAGGAAGCAGGTCCGGCACAGCGATGCGTTCCAGCCCGCGTGCCGCCACACATCGCCGTCGCGGGACCACTGCGCGACCACCCGGCTGCCCTTGAGCCAGACGCGCTCACGCGGATACGGCTGGATGGACAACTTCTTGCCGATGATGCCGACGGTCTCCCGGTACGTCCCTTCTCGCAGGACGATCGTGGCGCCGGGCTGCGCTCGGCGCACCGCCTCGCCGAGACTGCGCAGTGGTCGCGCTTCATCGCCCGGCGCGGAGTCTTTCCCGTTGGTGGCGACGAAGAGCGCGCCGGCGGGCACCGGATAGTCAGTCGTGGTGATCGTCGCGTCGATGGGATGTGCTGCGGTTGTGTCGTTGTCGTTCGCGGTGCAGGCCGCCAGCAGCGCGGTCACGATGGCGATTGCGGGCACGAGCCGGCCGCGGCGACGCGGGCGGTTCATGTCGGCCCGGGCTCCAGCTCGCCGAGCATGCTGGGCGAGGGGAGCGAGATTCGTTGCCGCAGCAAGGTGCTGGACGTGTGGGTGGTGTAGCTGAAGTAGCGGATCCGCGCCCCGACGGCGGACAGCTTGCGCTCCAACGCGTCGGCGCGTGCCGTGCCGCGCCAGTCGCTGCCCTTGAACAGCACGTCGAACCGGAGGTGTTCCCACATGCGGAACTTGTCCTCGTACCGGTCGGTGATGGCCTCGGCGACGCACCGGATGTTGCGCACGATCTCCAACCGCTCCTCGAAGGGGATGACCGGCTTGCGGCCCTTCACCTTCAGCAGGACGTCGTCGGTCACCACACCCGCCACCAGGTGGTCGCATTCCTTGCTGGCTCGCCGCAGGATGTTGAGGTGTCCGATGTGGAACATGTCGAAGGCGCCGGGCGCGTATCCGATGGTGGGCATCTCACCGCACCTGTTTCGCAGCGGCGCCGTCGAGGCGTGCCATGTCGCGGAACCACTTCGGCAGCGCCGCGGCGAGGAAGGCGGTGTTGAGCAGGAAGAGCGCGCCGTAGACCGCGGAGAACGCCATCGGGGATCCCAGCAGCAGGAAAGCCAGGCACAGCACCCCGTAGTCGGTCGGCAGGACCAGCAACGACCGCAGGATCGAAGGTGGCCCCCCGGCGGGCGCCGGCGCGCGGGAATCGGAATGACGGCCGCGGCGCAACTGGTCGTTGAGGATCATCGCGAAGAACATGACGGTCTCGACGGCGGCGTAACCGAGCGGGACCAGCAGGAAACCGCTGGGGAGGCCGAAGAACCGGAACGCGCAGACGAGCACGGCCAGGTGCAGGGTGGCGATCTTCGCGCTGTCGATCACGTGGTCCAGCCACTCGCCCGCGATGCTGCTGGTGCCCCGCAACCGGGCGAGTTGCCCATCGGCCGAGTCCAGCGCGTACCCGACGACCAGCGCCAGGCCCACCGCGATGCCCAGCGGCCACGACGGTGCGGCGGTGGCAACGGCGGTGATGCCGGCGAAGGTGAACAGCGCGCTGACGGCGGTGACCTGGTTCGGGGTCGCCTTGAGCAGGAAGGCGGCCGCCGCGAGGTAGCCACCCGCTCTGCGGTTGACGAACCGCGAGTAGGCCGGCGCCCCCTTGGCCGACTTCTGCGCGGACGGCAACCGGCGCAACGCCGCCGCGAAGCCGGATTTCGGCATGTCGGTGCTGGTCATCGAAGCCTTTCGTTCCTGCGCGACACGCGCGGAAATCACTGGGTAGGCCAAGGGGCGGCGCCGCCGGGAGGAGGAACTTGACAGGCGATCACCATCGTCTGAATACTGAAAATATCGGTAGTTCTCCTCTCGGGTAGCCCGACCGGTCGACTTGCCTCATCAGCCGCGATCTTCCTAGCGGTTTCCGATCACTGCGCTCACGCGGTATTCGCCGCAGGGGCCCGGTGCGTTACCGATGAGCGTCGGCCTGCCCGGAGGAATCCCCCTTTTGGCACACAGAGCGGAATGACGGTCGATGTACGACGCCCACCCGGCACCGACGATCTTCGGTTCGTTGTGGCGGTATCGCTGGATCTCGTTGGGGATCGTGGCAGCAGCGGTGCTGACGAGCCTGTTGGTCCCGCTGGTGGCGGGCGACGGCCGCAGCGCCCACGCACGTATCGTGCTCAAGGCACCCGACCAGACCGGCGTGCTCGGGATCGAGATGGCCAGCGAGTCGAGCTTCCTCCGATACGTGAAGCAGCGGGCCTTGTTCGTCACCTCCGACGAAGTGCTCGACGACGCGCGTGCCCGGCTCGGCGGCGACGAGACCGTGCTGCAGCTGCGCGCCGCCATCACCGCGGACGCCTCCTCGAGCGGTGAGTCCATCGAGATCAACGTCGACGGGCCGGGCTTCGAGCGTTCCGTGCTGATCGCCAACGCTGTCATCGCCGCCTACCAGGAGCGGTCCAGGGCAGAGGTGGTCGCCACCACGGACAAGGCATTGGAGACGCTGAACGCGCAACGCGCGGCGATCGTGGCCGATGCCGGCACGGTCTCGCCGGGCAGCCCCGTCGGTTCGGCCGCCGGCTCGACGCTCAGCGATCTGGACAAGCAGATCACCCGGATCCGGGTGGTGGCGGCCCAGTTCGCCGACGGGGTGTCGTTCGTGGATGTCGCGTCGCCGGACGGCACGAGCCCTTGGCGCGGGGTCCTGCGCGATTTCGCCATCGGAACGGCCGTCGGCCTGATGCTCGCGGCCGCGCTGGCCTGGTTCCGCGCCGATCGCGATCACCGGGTGCGCGATGCCGACGACCTCACCCGCGTCGTCGACGAACCGGTGCTCGGCGAGATCGAGACGTTGCCCGCCCAGGGCATCCTGGCGCTGCGCAGACCGGGCGTCCCGCCGCTGCGTTCCTACCAGCTGGTGGCCTCCGGTCTGCGGTCGACGGTGGGCCGGGGAGTCGTACTCGTCACGGGCCCGTCTGGCGGCGAGGGAGCGACGACGACCACGCTGCAGATCGCCGGCGCCGCCGCCCGGGACGGCTTGCAGGTGCTGGTGGTCGACGCCGCGTTCCGTTCCCGCGACTTGTCGCAGATGCTGGGGCTGGCGGACTGGCCCGGGCTGACCTCGATCGCCACCGGGACCGCCTCGCTGGCCCAGTCGGCGCACCCGGTGCACCTGGGCAACGGGGTCGGGTTCAGCGTGGTGCCCGCGGGGCACGGACAGCCCTACTCCCGGGAGCAGCTGCGTTCCGGACTGCTGCAGCAGGTGATCGCGGAGATGCGGTCGCGCTACGACCTGGTGCTGGTGGACCTGCCGCCGCTGATGACCCAGCCGGAGACGACGTCGCTGATCAGCGCGTCTGACGGGGTGGTGGTGACGGTGCGGCGGGACGGCGATCTCGGTTCGCTGCGCAGGTTGCGCGAGCAGCTGCAGCTGTTCGGCGGGACGATCACCGGGTACGTGCTGACCTTCGCCGGGGCGGCCCCGGCCTGGCGCGCCGGCGAATCTCCCGCCCCGCAACCATCCCGATGACCACGACCGGCGCGCGAGCGCCGAAACGGCGCCTCGTCGCGAAGGTCGCCGCCCCGGTGTTGTCGCAGGGCATCACCGCGGGCACGAGCCTGGTGCTCCAAGTGCTGGCCGCCCGCACGCTGGGGCTCGCCGAGTTCGGATCCTTCGTGCTGCTGCTGGCGTTGCTGGTGACGGCGATCGCGCTGTACACGGGCTGGGTGGGTGACTCGCTAGCGGTCCTCGACCGCCACGAACCCCGCACCCGGGCCGGCATCGTCACCAGCGCCCTCGCAGGCTGGATGCTGTGCTTCGCCGCCGCAGTCGGCACGGCCCTGCTGCTGCGCGACGGCGAACCGGCTACCGCACTGGCCTTCGGGACGATGGCAGTGCTGCGACTGGCCGCGGAAACGGTGCGGCGGTTGCTCATGGCCAGATTGCAGTTCTGGCACCTCGTAGGCAACGACATCGTGCACGTCACCGGGACGGTGCTCGCGCTCGTACCAGCAGCGGTGGCCGGGGTCTCGCTGCCGGCACTGTTCCTGTCGATGGCCGTCGGAGCGGCCGCAGCGGTGTTCGTGGGCGTTGTGCAGCTGCCCGCAGCGGAATTGCGGCAGCTGCGGGCCGGAGCCGCCAATCTGCCCGCGGTGATGTCGTTCGCCGCCTGGAGATCCTTGCAGGCCGCGTTGCGTCCGGCCGCACTCCTCGGTTCACGCGCCCTGGTCGCGCTGCTGGTGTCCACGGCCGCGGTGGGAATGCTCGAAGCCGGTCGCCTCGTCGTCGCACCGCTGCAGGTCGTGATCAACGGCGCGGGCAGTTTCCTGCTGTCGAACTTCGTCGCCAAGGTGAGGCAGGACGCCGTCGCCGCACAGCGGCTCGTCCACCGCGCGACGTGGCTGCTGATCACCGGCACCGGAGTCGGCGGCGTCGCGCTGACGTTGCTCGCCAACCCCCTGGGCACCTTGCTGACCGGTCAAGCCGTGGACCCCCTGCTGGTGCTCGGGTGGGTCGCGTACTTGATGGTCTGGGCAGCGGGACTGCCCCATGTCACCGAGGTGGTCGCCCGGCGCATGTCGCGCCACGTCTTCCTCGTCCGGCTTGCGGATTCGGCGCTGGGCATCGTGCTGGTCGCGGTCGTAACAGTCCTGTCGGGCTCGGTGATCGCCGTCCCGTGGCTCATGACGTGCGGAGGAATCTACTCGGCATGGCACGTGCGACGCCTCGCGATCCGCTCACGACGCGAAGCACGAACCGCCTGACCGGACTGGAGCGCGGACGATCAGGGGTCGGGGGCAAGGGGGCGCGCGTGCAAATCCTGCCAGTCCGGTAATCGTCCTGCTGCAGCTGCGAACACCCGAGAGCTCGCTGCTGGCCTCCGCGGTCAGCTCGGGGCGCGGCGAGAGGGCTTATCGTGGCCCGTTGATTTGTTCACGGGTGAAACTTTCGGTGGACTTCAAACCGATTCGGAAGAGCCCTTCTTCGAGGCCCATGTCGGGAAAAGCTCGGTTGCCGGCGGAGCCAACGGCAACCCCGCGCACGCCGCCGGCAAGCGCACCGATAAGAACGTCACGCCCAGTGGTGCCCGGGTCCCGGCTGCCGTTCGCGATTCCAGCGGCCGACTGTGCGGCGGAGCCGGACGCACCCTTGGCGATGTCGCGCACGCTTTCGTGAAAGACGATCGACTGCCAGGGCTTGGCGGTGCCGAAGGAGTCCCGCCAGTCGTTGTGCCGCCACACCTCTCGCAGCTTGTCGTCGAAGGTGCCATGCATGTTGAACTGGATCGCCGCCGCCCTGACTTCGTTCGACGCGGCCAGCATCCGCCGAAGCTCGTTGACAACGTCCTCGGTCTGCTCCACCTCGCGAAGCGCCACCCCTGTCGAGTCACGTGCCTTGTCGAGCGCCTGCACCGCTCGGTCGTGCTGTTCACGCACTGCGGTCACGTGTTGGGTGGCGGCGTGGTGCTCCGTTCTGGCCTCCCGGACGAAATTCTCCGCATCGTCCTGCCAGCGCTGGTTTCCCGATCGCTGGTAGACGGCGAGGAGGCTTTCCGCACGCCACAGTCGCTGTTCGGCGTGGTCGACGCGGCTCCGCGCTGCTTGCAACGCCGTGTGGGCTTCTGCCCCGCTGATTTCCGCGCGCTGCAGCGCAGATTGTGCGGCGGAGAGCTTCTCGCGGGCGTCGGAGGCACGTTCGTGCGCGGCGTCCGCCTCGCCGCTGAGATGGCGGTGTTCGCGCGGGTTTCCCCGCAAGCCAAGCTCGCGGGCGTTGGCCCGGGCATCGTCGAGCCTCCGGATTGCCTGTTCTCGGTGTGGGCGCGGGACAGGCGAGTTCGGTTCCGGCGGCGTTGTGGCCTGTCGCCGACCCGACGGGTTCCACCGCAGCGATTGCACAACGGCGTCGATCTGACCGCTGAAAGGCACGAAATCAGGCCGCCCGTCCGGCGCGCGCAAGATCTCGCCCGAACTGTCGAGCTTCCTCTTCAGTCCACTGGCGGTTACTCCGCCGAAGACGCCTCCGACGCCGAAGCTGATCGCCGCGTTGGTGAACAGGTGCTCCGGGTTGATGTTCTTGCCTGTGATCCCCGCCGCCGTGCTACTGGCGGCGATGTCGATGGCGAAGTCGCGGAAACCCTCGACCAGTGCACGACCATAACCGAAGCTGAAGCTCTCCCCCCGCCAGCTCGCCGCCGCAAGCCGCTGAACGGCGGCTCGCACCGAGGCGAGCCAACGGGTGAGTGTGGCGAGTATCTGGGCGAGCAGGGCAAGCATGCGGTTCGACTGTGCGACCAGGGTCGCGATGTATGCTTCCGCAGTCGCAATCAGCGCCGGAAAGAATGCCGCCGCCGCAATGTAGGCGACCAGTGCCGCGATCTGAATTGCGATTTCTTTGAGAATCTCCGAAATCTGTTTTTGCTGCTGCGCGTGGTGGCCCAGCGCTTGCGCCATTTCTTCGCAGAAGGTGGACAGCGCGTCGATGCGCCCGGTGAGGCCGTCGGTCGCGTTGTGAAAGGCGTCCGCTGCGGGGCCGGTCCAGCCGCCGCCCGTCTGCGAATGGGCAAGCCGGGACTGAAGGTCCGCCTCGTGGCTGCGCAGGGCTGCGGCGAGCGTGCTCCAGGCCTGCGCCTGCGCTCCGAGCACGGCGGGGTCGCCGGTCTTCGCCGCCGCGTCGTAGGTCATGAACCCTCTCCGTTGACCGCGTTCTGCTCGCCTGCCGAACTCATTGGCCGAGGTTCAGTCTGGTGGCGGCCTGCTCGGCATGGTTCTCGGCTGACCGGTAATCCGAGGACTGCCGCTCCAGCGCGTCCGCGTGCCTCAGCAACTCGTTCACCTGCCCGCGCACCCCATCGAGGACGGCCTGCACGACCGCCCGGGTCTGCGCTGTGGCCTCGTCGGATTCGGGCAGGTTCCCGTATCCGTTTCCCTGGAAGCTGCCCGCGAACTGATCGCCCGAACTGCGCATACCTTCGGCTACCTCGCGGAGAGCCTTCGCTGTCCTCGCGATGTGTCCGGAGTCCGCCGAAACGCGGTCCAATCTGCTGCCTCCTCATGCGCGTCGCGGTCTGACGACTGCCATACCCGAAAAAGGTTCCTGGAGAAGATCGTTGTGGCGCAAGCGAAAGGAAGAATGGGTGATCGTCCTAACATTGCTGCTGACTGTCGTCGTCAATTGTTCAGCTTCTGTAAAGCAGAAATAGACCCGTCAGTTGCGGAATGTGTCTTGCGGAGATTGGCTGAGTGAGCCTTTCCGGGTAACGGTTCGCCGCTGGGGTGATCACGTTGCCGGTGTCGAGCGAGAACATGCCGACGCTGGTAGTCCGGCGCGAGCCCCGCAGCCACGCCGGCTTCCACCACAGGTTCGGCTTCCTGGTCCAGGTGGTTGATCTCAGGGGGCGAGAATGCCGCCTGCGGCTACTACGGCTGCCGCTGCGCCGCTGATCGTCACCATCGTCGCGGCTGCCAGTGGCAGGCGGCGGCTCCACGTTCGCAGGTGGGGAGACGTCGACGCACGCGTGAGAAGTGCGTCGCGGCCGCGGAGCACCGCCAGACTGACAGTGGCGAGTGCCGCTGCCATTCCGATGCCGAAGGCAGCAACCATGAGCATTGCGGCACCGGCTCGGCCGGCGAGCAGGCCGCTGAGGAGAACGAGGAATGCCGAAGGCGAGGGCAGCAGTCCGCCTGATGCGCCGAGCAGCACGATTCCCCGCCAGGTCAGCAGCGATTCGGTCGGGAGACCGTGCCCGTGCCCGTGCCCGTGCCCGTGGTGTCGGGTGCTCAGGTGGCGGCGCAGGAGCGCCACGCCCACTCCGACGACGAGGAGCGCGCCGATCAGCTGCAGCCACCGTGTCACGGCTGCGATGTCCGGAACGTGTTCGGCGGCGATCCACCACCCGATGCCGAGCGCTGTCACGGACACCGTGTGCATCAGGGCGACGATGGCTGCCAGCACCAGGGCGTCCCGGATCCGGCCGCGTCCGCCGACGAGGAACCCTGCGGCGAGTGTTTTCCCGTGGCCGGGGGCGAAGGCGTGGAAGGCGCCCACGAATGCCGCGATGAGCAGGGCCAACGGCAGGAAGACACCGCTGTCCAGCAACTGGGTCAGATCGGTGGTCCAGATCGACTGTTCGGTTCGATCGGTGGGCGCGGCATCTGAGGAACCTGCGAGGACGAGCGTCCGGCTCGGTGCGGTGGCGGTGTGCAGGCCACCGTTTCCCTTTTCGGTCACCGACATCGTGCGATAGGCGGGGTCGATGTCGGTCAAGGCGGTGATGGTGATCTCCACCGCGCCAACGGTTTCCGGGCACGCATAGCGCAGCTGGGCGCCCTGCTGCGCGATGCTGCTGGTGTCCACTGCGTCCTCGCGGCAGGGAACACCGTTCTGGTTGACGCCGATGTGCGAACTCAGGTAGGCGACTACGGTGGTCGATCCGGACAGCCGCTGGGCCTGCGCCGCGTCATCGGTCGAGACGTCCGAGGGCGGCAGGACCCCGGTCTTGCGGCCGAGCGCGACGAGATCATCGGCAGCGGCTGACCAGCTGAGCTCGACGACGGCACCGCGCGCTTCGACTTTGGCCACCGCCGGTGTGCCCAGCGGGTGTGCGGTGGCCTGGCTCGCAAAGCCGAGCAGTGCTGCGACGGCGAGCAGGCCGATGGCGGCTGCGCGGAGCGGCCTCCACGGCGCGTTGCGAGATTGCACGGTCGAACTCCTGGTGCGAAGAATCGGTCGGAACGGGGGACAGGGCCTCACGAGCCGCGGCGCGCGCGGCTCGTGAGGCCCGGGGGGTGTTGTTACGGGGTGCGGCGTGCGGCGAAGGCGTGGATCGTGCCGTCGTCGGTCAGGGCGTACAGCCAGTCACCACTGACCGACAGCGCCGACGCGACACCACCGCCGAGGTTGTGCTCGGCCAGCAGCTTGCCGGTGGCGCGATCCAGGACGAGCAGGCGTCCGTCCCAGGTGCCCGCGTAAACCGCGGTTTCGGTGGCCAGTGCGTGCATGGCCGGCGAACCGGTGGGCGCGGTGGTGCACCCGTAGCCGACGCGCCACTCGTCCTCCAGCGGGTTCTCCCCGGGCAGGTAACCGACCGGTGTCTCCCACAATGGCCTGGTGGGATCGGCAGCGCGGGTGTCGTAGGCCCGGATCACGCCGTCGATGCTCGCGACGTAAGTGATATCGCCCCACACGGCCGGGCTGGTCACCGGCGGGGGACCGGGCTCGCAGGCGCCGTTGCGCGGAGCAGCCTTCGCGTGCCAGGCCACCGCCAGGTTCGCCGCCGGGTCGTGCCCGCGCACCCCGGACTGCGTCGCCGTGACCAGCTTGGGTTCGCCCTGGGCCGGGTCGGTGAAGGCCGGCGAGGAGTGGCTGAAGATGTCGCCTTGGGTGTTCACCTCCGCCGTGCGGGTGCAGGTGCGCAGGTCCATCGCGATGAGCGATTGGCTGGATCCGGAGTGCAGGTATGCGGTGTCCGAGCCGGGCCGGCGGACCGCGGTGCTGTGGAATTCACCCCAGCCGCCTGGGGCTGCGAAACCGCCGGGGAGGCGTTGGCCGTTCCCTGCGTCGCGGCAGACCACGCCGTCCCACTCGTGGTAGACGGCCACCGAGCGGTTCTCGGCGGGCAGGTCGAACACGCTCACCGGGCCGCCCGCGCGGCCGTAGCGGCGGATGGTGTCGCCGTGCTGCTCCTCGGCGTCGATCGTTTCCCAGACGACCTTGCCGTCGTTGGCGTCCAGCGCGTAGACCCGGCCCACGCCGGTCGTCAGGTACACCCGGCCGCCGTGGACGGTCGGGAAGGACTCGGCGTCGCCGTCCACATAGGTCCGCCACAGCTCCCGCCCGGACTTCAGGTCATAGGCGAGGACCATGTTGTACGGCGAGTCGAAGGCTTGCGATGCAACGATTGCCTTGCCGTCGACGATGGCGGCACCGTTGAGGTGGAACTGCTCGCCGGTGTTGGCCGCCCAGCGCAGGTCGAGCTGGGGGCCCGGGTCGTCGGCGCTGGCGGATCGACCGCGTTCGTCGCCGCCTTGACGAATCCAGTCCTGGCCGGTCTCGGGCTTGTTCACGTCGTCCTCGCGCACGACCTGGAACGTGGTTCGCGCCGCAGGAAAGGCCTTGCCGGTCGTGTCGGCGGCGGTCATCTCGGCGGTGTAGGTGCCGGGTTGCAGACCCTTGATGCGGTGGCTCACCCGTGTCCACGACGTTCTGGCCTCCGGGCACGGTTCTGCCGTGCCACCGGGTGCGGTGTAGCAGTTCGCGATGCCTTGCCGGCCGACCTCGGCGCCGAACCGCAGGTCGCGTTCCTCGCGGACAGTCTTGCCGCGCTCGTCGCGGATGGTCAGCGTCGCGCCGGCCGGGGTCCTGCCGTTGTCCTCGGCGTAGAGCTCGACCGGTATTTCGCGCTTGGCCGGGTGGATGCTGCCCTGCGCCGGGCTGACCAGTGCGGTGTCGTCGTCCACGTCGAACTGCCGATGCGTGCCGGTGACGTGACCGGTGTCCTCGTTGATCTTGGTGGTGGGGTCGTCGGTGATGCCGGCGAAGTCGAGGATCTTGTAATCCGGGCGGGCGCCGTCGATTCCGTAGGTGCCCTGGTTGTTGACCTCGACCGATCGCTGGAAAGCGCCGCGGCGGAACTCGGCCTGCTGGTTGTGCCCGGCGGCGAACATCCGCACGTCGTAGCGGGCCAGCTCGTCGACGATCGGCTGCATCCCTGCTCCGGGACCCCAGCGGGTGAGCAGCGACCGGTGGGCGAAGACGAAGACCTGCTTGCCGGCGGCGTGCCGCTTGAGGTCCTCGCGAAGCCACTCCAGTTGCGGTGCCAGGCCGCTCGCGTCGTAGTTGTCCTCCAGTACGACGATGTGGCGGCCGTTGCGGTCGAAGCTGTACCACTCCGGGCCCACGTTGCGGCGCCAGTACTCAACACTGCCGCCGTAGCCCACCGAGGTGGCCGTGCCACCGAAATCGTGGTTGCCGATGACGGGGTAGAACGGGTGGCCCAACGCGCCGTCGGTCAGACCCTTGCGCAGCAGGTCGTAGCCGCCCTGCCGGCGAGGTTCCGCGGCATAGTCGGTGACCGTGAGATCACCGGTGGTGATCGTCATCGTCGCACCGTCCACTTCGGACATCGCGTTGACCTGGCCGGTCCATCGCGGCAGCGCGGTGGTGGCTTCCTGGTCGGTGCGGTTGCCGACCTCGGTGTCGGAGACCATCAGCCACTTCTCGGTGGGGTTGGCCGCGTTCGCGTCGGGTACGAGTGCGAAATCGATGCCGGTGTGCGCGTCGGACCGCACTTCGCGGAAGAACTGCGGCACGAAGTCGGCGCGTAGCGCTGGGGTGTAGCCATTGGGGGAGACGACGTTGACGAGATCGGTCTCGCGCCGCGCCGGGTCGATGTCGATGCGGTAGGAACCGTCGGGGCCGCTCGTGGCCCACACCGCACCATCGGTCACCGACACACCCGGCAGCGGAGCTTCACCGGGGTCCCGCGCGCCATTTCCGTTGGCGTCGGCGAACACCGTGCCCTCAACGGGCAAGGTCGCCGGATTCGCTGGAGCCGCCGAAGCGACCGCGGGTGTCAGCGACGCGGTGGCCAGCACGCTCGCGACCGCCACGCGCAAGGGACGGCGGGTGCGCGCCGCCATGTCGCGGAGCCGTGGTCCGTACTGGCGGATCCCGACGGCAGCGAGCAGCAACCCGGCGGCGAGCAGCACGGCGAGCAGCGGGAACTGCGGCGGTTCGTGAGCGCCCGTCGCATCCACGACCGGCAGCTCCGGCGTCGCGTTCACGGTAGTGCCGTTGAACTGCACGACGACCTGCGACAACCCGGCTTTCTCCAGCAACGGAGCTAGATCGAGCTGCTCGACGGGACAGTTCCAGGCCAGCTCGACGACAACGCCTTCGGGGACGCCGCCGTTGTCGCCTGGCACGCCCGAACCGGTCATGGCACAGGGGGCGGCCAGCAGGCTTTGCGCCCACCCGCCGGCGTCCGGCGCCGAGACGATGTCGCGGTGCACGATCAGCCGACCGCTGGTGGTGTCGCCGTGGCCGGCGACGATGAGTTCACCGTGTTGTGGAGAAACATGGGCACCGGCCGGTGCGGCACCCAGACCGAAGACCGCCAACAGCGACGCGAGGCAGATGCTCGCCGCTGCGCGTAGGAGTCTGTTCACAGCGCGGGACGCTATTGACGGGCGACCATCAGGGGGAATGGCTGCGGACAAGCCTTCATCCGCTGGCCACGAATACGACCAGACCTGTTATCGAATCGAGATATCACCTGTGTAACCCTGGTCCGCGGGCCGCATCTCCTGCCGTACGCGTCGTGGTTGGAAACAGACCGCAATGGTCGAACTGACGGCTTCCTGCTGCACCATCGCTCATGGCCGCACGGCGGCCCCGAACCCCGTCCACCGCAGATCGGTCGGAAGGTGACCCATGTCGTTGTACAGCAGCACTGTCGGCGCCGTGCCGTCGCGGTACTCGATCACCGTCAGCGCCGTGTTCCCGCA
Organism: Saccharopolyspora elongata; assembly: GCF_004348985.1. Lineage (GTDB taxonomy): Bacteria > Actinomycetota > Actinomycetes > Mycobacteriales > Pseudonocardiaceae > Saccharopolyspora > Saccharopolyspora elongata. The sequence goes on from NZ_SMKW01000068.1 coordinate 21,577, forward strand.
ATTCAGACCGAGCCATCGCATGGGTGGGGCATCGAGTGCGTGCCGGACCAGCCAGGCGACCGGATAGGCATGGGTGATCAGGACCTCGTGGGTCTCGGTTTCGGCGGGGCGTGCGAACCTGTCGGCAAGGGCATCGGCGCAGCGTTCAGCCTCTGCGGCTTCCTCGGCGCCGTACCCGTCGAAGAACGCCGCCCATGCCGGCGGCGCGTTGTCCGGTACGTGCGGCACGTGATCAACAAGCTCGGCCGCTTCCCGCACGGCGGCGTTCGGCAGGTATGTGCCGACGATCTGCGCGGATCGCACCGCCCTGGGAAGGGGCGAATGCCACACCACGTCGATCGGAAGCCCAGCCAGGCGCTGCCCGACCAGTTCCGACTGCCGCTGCCCGACGTCGGTCAGTTCGCCGAACGGGTCCGCCGCTCCGTGCCGTACCAAGTACACGTGCCGAGTTGCCATCGCCGATTCCCCTTTCAGGCCTGGCTCGTGATGATCGATCCGTGCGGCTCGCTCCGCATCAGCGGTGGTGCAGTGCGGCATGGGCCGCAGCGAGGCGCTCGGATTCATCGCGTTCGGAGTGGTCGCCCGAGATGTCGTCGGCCCATTCGAGCAGTCGGTGGAGGTGGTCATCGGCTGCGTTCGCGACGACGCGGGGGCTGCCGAGAGCAACCTCACCACTGGTCCCGTCGATGGTGACGAGGGTGCCGTCCCTGACGGTGCGACCGCCGACTGTTGCAGATTCGGTGCCGACGTCGACGGTGAGATCGGCGACGCCCACGACCGCGGGCTTTCCCATCGCTCGCGCGACGACCGCGGCGTGGCTGGCCGGCCCGCCACGAGCGGTGACGATTCCGGTGGCGGCAGCAAGGCCATGCATGTCGTTTGGGGAGGTCTCCGGGCGTACCAAGATGACCGGGGCGTCCCGGGCCATTCGGACTGCTCCGTCCGCCGTGGTCGCCACTTTGCCGACTGCGACACCAGGACAGGCGCCGAGCCCCCGGGCGAAGATGTCGGCCTCCTCGGATGACGCCATGCGTGGCGTGCGGACGTGCCGGAGATGCTGCGATGAGACCCTGAGCAGCGCTTCGTGACGCCCGATGACCCGCTCGTCGACGAGTTCGGTGGCCACGCGGACCGCAGCACCTCCGACGAACCGGCCAGGCCGGACCTGCAAGATCCAAAGCTCGCCGGCCTGGAACGTGAACTCGGCGTAGCAGGCGTCGCGGTAGTGTCCTTCGATCCGGCTCAGGGCGTCGAGCAGCTCTGTCCACACTGTCGGCGCCCGCTCGGCGAGTTCGCGCAGAGGCCGGGTCATCGATCTACCGGAGACGACGTCTTCCCCCTGGTGCTCGAACAGGACTTCGCCGAACGGGATGTTCTCGCCGGTGTTGGGATTGCGGCTGAACGCGACTCCGGTGCCGCTGTGGTCGTCGCGGTTGCCGAACACCATCGTCTGGACGATCACAGCTGTGCCGAGGTCGTGCGGGATGTCGTTCACCGCACGATAGGTCCGTGCGCGTGGTGCGTCCCAGGACGAGAACACGGCCTCGACCGCCAACTCCAACTGGCGGGTCGCGTCGTCCGGAATCGGTTGATCGCCTCGCGTTCGAACGAAGTTCTCGACTGCCTTTATCGCATCGGTGAGGCGCGCTTCCTCGTCCGCGGTTCCTCGCTCAAAAAGTCCTTTGTGGATGGTGCTCGCCCCGTCCGCGTTCGCGACCGCGGAGGCGAAGTTCGACAGGAACCGCAGCCGCGAATTCAATGCGAATGGCCGGTCGCCCGTCTCGACGGCCAGGCCCGCAGTGGCTTCGGTCGTGAGGCCGAGGTTGAGGATCGTGCTCATCATGCCGGGCATCGACACGCTGGCCCCTGAGCGAACAGACACTGCCAGCGGCCTCTGCGGTCCGCCGAAGGCGCGCTCGGTGGCGATCTCGAGGTCGGCGATGGCCGTCGCGAGCTCGTCGTCGAGTCCGTCGGGAAGACGTCCTTCCCGCAAGAAAGCGCGGCATGCCGCTGTGGTGACGACGAATCCGGCCGGCACTCGCAACCCGAGACGGTGAAGGAGGACGAGGCCACGTGCCTTGCTGCCCAGCGTCTCCGCCGGCTCCTCGACCTGGGCGGAGATCGTGCGAATCCATCTCATCGCTGCATCCCGAGCGTGGCGAGCAGGTCTTCGTGCAGCTCTGCCCACACGGTGTGGTAAGACGCGGTGCTGTCGGTCACGTACTCCAGCGCGCCGGAGGCGGCGCGATCGAGGGCTCCGGCGAGGCGGTCGCGGTAACGACCGAATCGGGGCAGTGCCGCGGACAGCTCAGCGCAGACGACGGCAGCGCGTCGGTCGAAATCGGCGAATCGGTCGAGGACTCGGGAGTCGTAGGCAGGGTCGCCGTGATCGTTGGCGCGCATGATGCCGTCGATGTTCCGGAGTTGCCATGCCGTGCAGAGGTCGAGCAGCTCCGGGTTGAGAACGAGGAACCGATCGAATGCCGCCCGCACGGCCCCGCGGGCATTGGCCGACTCGAGCTCGTGGGTGATTCGCTCGGCGTCTGCGGCGCGGCCGGCGTCCGTGAGCCACCAACCGGGCATGTCGCCGGACGTTCGCGTGACAAGACCGTCGGCCCCGAGATCGATGAGCTCGGACTCGATATCGGACTCGTCGAGGCCCGTGACCGAATGGAGACGGGCGGGGCTGGTGGCGCCGACGCAGCGCAGGGCGTGCAGCACCAACAGGTTGGTGTCCGTCCCGTGAGTTTCGGGCCAGGTCATGTCGTGTCCCCTCGGTGTGCGGTTCGGTTTGCGGGAAGCGTGTCTGCGACTCGCGGCACGAATCTTTTGTGCGCGGCTTGCTTTGACACGTCCAGGGCTGCCGCGATTTCGCTCCATGACCTTCCTTCGCGGCGCGCATTCTCAACGAAGTGCTCGACGAGTTGTCCAGCGGTGTGGTTCAGGGCTGATGCGAGTGCGGCCGCCGTGGCGACGTGCTTGATCTCGGACGCTTCCGGGTTCTGCGAAACGATTCCGGAAATCAGTTGTCCGAGGGATGCCGACGCCGGGGCGGGTGGTCGGCTGGTCGTCGCGCGACACCGGCGATCCGGACTTCGCGGCTGCGCGGAACTGGTGTGCTCCGGCTGCGTGCCGTCGATCGGCATCGTCATTCCGGGCGGCCGTAGGCGCGGACCGCGAGTGGGCAGAAGATGACGAACAGGATGGCCGACCACAGCAGGGTGAGGCTGATGCTTCCGGCGTCCGGTGTCCCGTTCAGCAAAGCGCGGCAGGCGTTCATCACGTGGGTGACGGGGTTGATGTCCGCCCAGGCGCGCAGCCATCCGGGCAGGGTGTCGGTCGGGGCGGCCAGGCTGCTGCCCAGTTGGAGTGGCAGGAAGGCGATGAAGCTGAACGCCAGCACGGCGTCGGCGCTCTTGACGAGGACGCCGATGAAGACCGTGAGCCAGCTGAGGCAGAACCCGAACAGGATTGCGAGTCCAGCCGCTCCCAGCGCGGCGAGGACGCTTCCCCGGACCCGAAACCCGAGCAGTGCGCCAATGGCGAACAGGATCGCCACGGCGATCAGGTAACGGAGGATGTCGGCCATCACGGAGCCGAGCAGCGGCGCCGTGCGGCTGATCGGAAGGCTGCGGAACCGGTCGGTGACGCCGTTCTTCAAGTCGAGGTTGATGGCCGACCCGGTGGAGACCATGCCGGCCAACCCGGCACCCATGACGAGGATTCCGGGGAACAGGTATTGCAGATATCCGGCGGTGGAACCGGCGACCGGGCGACCGAACAGGTAGAGGAACAGGATCATGAACAGTGCGGGGGTGACGACGCCGTTCATGATCGGGCCCGGGTTCCGGGTGGTCTTGACGAGGCTGCGCTTGGCGAGAACCACACTGTGCCGGAGCGTGGCGAGGCGTCGGGGCCGGGCGGTTCCGGAGAGGGTCGTGGTCATGCAGCATCCTTGGCGTCGGTGGTGGAGGTGCCGGTCAGGGACAGGAAGACCTCGTCGAGGCTGGGAAGGCGGAACGCGAGCTCGCTGACCTCGATGCCGTGATTCCGGAGCTGGGCGGTGATCTCGAAGAACTCCGCGTCGCCTGCGACCGGCACGATGAGTTCGTGGCGGCGTGATCGGTCGGGCTCCCGCCCCGCGACTCGGGCGACGATCGCGGCGGCGGGGTCGAGGTCGTTGACATCGGCCGGTCGAAGAACGATCGTGTGCCCGCCGACCTCGCGCTTGAGATCGGCGGGTGTGCCGGACGCGATCACTCGTCCGTGGCCGATGACGGTGATGTCGTCGGCGAGGGCGTCGGCCTCTTCGAGGTACTGCGTCGTGAGCAGGACCGTGACACCGTCAAGGGCGAGCCCGCGGATCATCTGCCACAACTCCTCGCGCTTTCCGGGATCCAACCCGGTCGAGGGCTCGTCGAGGAACATGACCTCGGGCCGCCCCACCAGGCTGGCGGCGAGGTCGAGTCGGCGTCGCATCCCGCCCGAGGAGGTGCCGACGGGCCGGTCGGCCGCATCGTCGAGGCCGAAGCGGGACAGCAACTCGTCGGCCCGCCGGCGGGCGTCATGCCCTCCGAGGTCGAGAAGCCGGCCGATCATGACCAGGTTGGACCGCCCGGACAGCTCGTCGTCGACGCTCGTGTGCTGCCCCGACAGCGCAATGCGCCGGCGGACCTGAGCCGGGTCTCGCCGAACGTCGATCCCGGCCACGCGTACCTGGCCCGCGTCGGGGCGCAGCAGGGTCGCCAGCACGCGGACGACGGTCGTCTTGCCGGCGCCGTTGGGCCCCAACAGGCCCAGCACATGCCCTTGGGGAGCCGAGAGGCTCACCCCGTCGACCGCGGTCGTCCGGCCGAATCTCTTGACCAGGCCGTCGATCTCGAATCCCTTGTCACCCACGATCAATCTCCGATGTTCGCGATTTTCAGATGTTCTCAACATCTGGATGTTGGTTGTATCATGACACGGCACAGGAGCGGAAGGGGACACGATGGCGAGGCTGACCCGCGCGCAGCAGCAGAAACGAACCCGTGCGGCGGTGCTGGTCGCGGCCCGGCAGGAGTTCACCGAGTACGGCTACGTCGAGGCCAAGATCGACCGGATCGCCGAGCGAGCCGAACTGACCAGGGGAGCGGTCTACTCCAACTTCACCGGCAAGCGTGCGCTCTACCTCGCAGTGCTCGCCGACGCCGCGGAACGGGCTCGAGTCGCTGCCGAATCGCCGGCGGAATCGCCCGGCTCCGTCGGGCGAGCACTCGGCGCGTTCGCCCGGGTCTGGCTCGAACGACTGCCCCTCGTCGGCGACACACCGGCGAGCGGGCATCTTCAGCTGCGCTCGGTGTCCGGAGTGCTCGATACCGAGTCGGCCCGGGCCGCGCTGGCCGAACTCGTCCGGTTCGAAGCCCTGCTGCTCGCTCTGGCACTCGAGCCGCGCACCGCGGTGCGCACCCGGACGGTGCGACTGGCCGAACTGGCGCTGACGCTGCTGCACGGCGCGGCCGGTCTCGCGGAGAACGCCCCCGGGGTCGGCGATCCGTTCGACCTGGCCCGCGCCGCCGAGCACCTGGCGGGCATCGCCTTCATCGACGACGCGGAGCCGGCGCACCTGCCCTTCGTCGCTCCGGCGCAGTCGGCGAAAGACCAGTGGGCGGCACCCCGCGGACTACGCGACGAGATCACCGGCCGCCAGGTCGACCTCGGTGCCGATGGTGTGGTCGTCGTGTTGGGCGTGGGGCGTCTGTCCGCGGCCGCGGAGGCGGTTCGCTCGGCGCGGCTACGCGACGAGGTGACGTTCGTCGTCGTGACAAGCGATCCTGCCGAGATCGGTCGACTGGCCCGGCTTCGGATCGTCGATCTCATCGGCTGTCTGCGGCGGGTGTTCGTGGCCGAGGAGCTACCGCGGCCGCGCATCGTGTTCGATGACGGCGGCACGGTTCCTGCGGCCATCGGCTGGAACTCGATCGACGACTGCACCGAGGTCGCGATCCGGGTGCATGACGGGATGATCGTGGCACGCGCGGACGGACGCGGCGCCGGCCACGCCGTGGCCAGCTGCAGCGCCCATGAACGTCGTGGGCAGCGTGACGGTGTGAATCCGAGGAAACCTGCGGGCGAGGCGTAAATGATCGACGCCCGGCCCGGCCATCTGATGCCCCGCACTACGCGAGTACCACGCCGCGCGGGAGTACTTCGCCGAGCCGTACAAGATCTTCGTTGACGCAAAGAGTCCACTTGGGATCGCGATCTCGCTGCACAATCCCGCGTATCACTGCGGCGCCCCACGGAGGTGGGGCGCCGCAAGCACGAGTCATCCCAATGACGTAGCGGGACCCGTCTTCCCGCGGAAACGGCCGGTCGAGGCAGGCCTTTGACGGGGTCGAGCCTTGGACAGCTTGCAACAGTTTGTTTATTTTTCGGTCGGATGGTGCTAGCTTGCTGGCTGGCACCAGTTCGGGAGTGATCTTCGCCGGATCCGTGGTCGCGTCGTCGACCTCCGGAGCGGGATGGCGTTTTCGGCCGTACCCCTCCCCTCCCGACCGTCTGTGCAAGGAGGCCATCCATGGCTCCCGAAATCCTGGAACAACCCTGCGAAGACGAGGTTCTGCTCGACCTCTGGCATCCGCTGGGTGCCGTCGAGACGATGCCCCGAAACCGTACCTGGAAAGACCGGCTGCTCGGTGTGCCGCTGACGCTGAGCAGATCGTCCGAGGGCAGGCTCGCCGTGTGGAGGCGACAGGACGATGATCCCGAGTCGGCGGCATGGCCCGCTGAAGGGCCTCCCGCTTCGACCCTGCCGGTGATCGAGCGGTACGGCTACCTGTGGACGTCGCTGGGCACGCCACGCCCGTTGTTCGAAATTCCGGAGGCGGACGAGAGCAATCGACGTGTGCTGCACGCCATCTCGGTCACGGCCCGCACATCCGCGCCCCGCGGCATCGAGAACTTCCTCGACATGGGGCACTTTCCGTTCGTCCACACCTCCGTCCTCGGCGATGAGCCGCACACCGAGGTCAAGGACTACAACGTCGAGGTCTCCGTCGCCGACGGGGAGATCCTCGCCACGGATTGCGTGTTCTACCAGCCTCGAGCGGCTCTCTCCAGCCAGGGTGGGGCGGAGGTCGACTACGTCTTCCGGGTTCCGCATCCGCACTGCTCCGTGCTGTACAAGTCGAGCCCGGGGGCCGAGGGCCGGTTCGACGTCATCGGTCTGTTCGTGCAGGCCCTCGACCAGGAACGCATCCGCGCCCACATGTGGCTGTGCCTGCTGGACGACGACCAGCCCGACTGGGCCCTGCGCCGGTTCCAGGTATCGATCTTCGGCCAGGACAAGCCCATCCTGGAGAACCAGTTGCCGCGCCGCCTGCCGCTCGACCCGAGAGCGGAGACACCGATCCGGGCCGACAAGTCCGGGGTCGCCTACCGCAGGTGGCTGAGCCAGTTGGGGGTCCGTTACGGCGTCATCCCGGGAGCCGCGTGATGCGTGAGGACCTGTTGCTGCGCGCGGAGAAGAGTTGGCACCCGGTCGCGTCCGAAAGCGATCTGGTCTACCGGCACGTGTTTCACGGCCAACTGCTAGGACAGGAACTGGCCGTGTGGCGGGCTGACGACGACTACGTCAACGTCTGGGAGAACCGGTGCCTGCACCGCGGTGTCCGGTTGTCGATCGCGATGAACGACGGCCGCGAGCTGAAATGCCAGTACCACGGCTGGCGCTACGCCAACCGAACCGCGTCCTGCACGTACATCCCGGCCCATCCCGCCGATGCGCCCGCGCGGACCATCACCAATCGCACCTACCCGGTACGCACCAGCGGCGGGCTGGTGTGGACCGCGTTGGCGGAGCCGCCTGACGAACCACCGGAACTCGATGCGGGTCTCGTGCTCCGCCCCATGCCGGTGCGGGCGAAACCAGAGGACGTGTTGACCCTGCTCTTGGAGCAGCCACCCGCGCTCCCGAACACCGAGCCGCCGGCGACGAGACGACACGGGGACTTCGTCGTCGAGCTGGAGGGGGTTGGTTTCTTCGCGGTGCAGCCCACCGATGCCGGCCGTGCGATCATCCGGGGAGTGCTGAGCAGCCCCGCACCGGTGGGCGGGCGGCTGCGGCTGCTTCGGCACTTCGACCTCGCCCTGACCCGGCTTCGTGAGTTCGCCCAGGATCGGGCTGCGGAGGAACCCGCACCTGAACCGCTCTTGCCCCGCTACGAGCCGGTCCCGAAGCACTTGGCGTCGATGCCCGCCCGCAGTGGCCACCACGAGCTGCCGACGCGGGTCCGGGTGGTACGGGTGTGGGAGGCGGGCACCGGCGTCCGCGGCCTGGAGCTGGGTCCGGTGGGCGACAGTCCGCTCCCCAGCGGCCAGCCGGGTGCTCACCTCGACGTCGCCCTGCCCGGTGGCCTGGTCCGGCAGTACTCCCTGGTGAACGGGCCCGGTGAGACCGGGCATTACGTGATCGGCGTGAAGCTGACCTCCGACTCCGCAGGCGGATCGATATCCGTGCACGAGCGGGTGCGGAAAGGTGACGTGCTCGCGGTGTCCCTACCGCGCAACGGTTTTCCGCTGCGGCAAGACCGCGAAGGCACGCTGCTGGTCGCCGGCGGAATCGGGATCACACCGCTGCTCGCGATGGCGCAGGCATTGGAGCACCAAGGTCTCCACTACGAGCTGCACTACTTCGCCGCGCGCGAAGCCGACGTGTCCTTCGGCGACCGCCTGTCGCGGCTCGGCAACGTCCGGACCATCATCGGCCTGGATCCGGAGGAGACCAGGGCCGAGCTGGAGCGGATCCTCGGCGCCACGGACGATGCGGATTGCCAGGTCTACATCTGCGGACCCCCGCCGATGCTCGACGTCGCCAGGGATGTCGCTCACCGGACCGGCCGGCCGCGCGATGCCGTGCACTTCGAGTACTTCCGCAATGACCAGAAGATCGACGAGAGCAGTCGTTTCGAGATCGTCCTCGCCCGGTCGGTCATGAACCTGACGGTGGAGCCCGGGCGCAGCATCTTGGAAACCGTGCGCGAGGCCGGGGTGACGGTTCCGTCCTCGTGCGAGCAGGGGGCCTGCGGCACGTGCCGGGTCGCGGTCATCGACGGCGAGCCGGACCACCAGGACGTCTACCTCGACGATGCCGAGCGGGCGGCCGGAGACTCGATCATGACGTGCGTCTCCCGGTCGCTCACCGCCCAGCTGACTCTGGACCTGTGAGGAGTTCGCGCCATGATCGTCCTCTACGACGACGAGACGTCCGCGGAGTGCTACCAGGTCCGCGCGTTGCTGGGCGTCCTCGGGTTGGAATTCCGTTCGGTGGCCTTGGAGGAGTACGAGTTCGCCCCGGACGCTCGTCGGCCGGCTCTGGTGCTCGTCGACGAACAGGTGGACCCCGCGGCGGTTGCGCATCATGCCGAGTCGGCCGTGCTGTACCTGGCTCGGGTCTACGACAGCGAGGGCGCGCTCGTGCGCGGTGAGGATCCTGCCGGTCACGCAGCGATGCTGGACTGGCTGGCGTTCGGGCGTGCACTGACCGCTTCCGCGGGCGCGGCGCGGAGGCACGAAGCCTTCGGTGAGCCGACGGATCTTCCGCAGGTTCAGGCAGAGGCGCATCGGCTGCTGCGCGTGTTGGACCGCCACCTGTGGTTCATGGAACGGCAGGGCGAAGACTTCCTGGTGGGCGCGTTCTCGCTCGGCGACATCGCTTGTTTCGGAGATGTCGCGCTCTGCGAGGAAGGCGGCATATCCCGCCAGGACTATCCCGCCGTGCGGCGCTGGTGCGATCGGGTCCAGCGGGTGCCGGGAATGCCCTTGATGCCCGGGATCTTCCGCGTCGCCGCGGGACGTCCGTCATGAGCGGCGACGCGCGGCCTCGCCGCCACCCCGTGGACGAGGTGCCGTCGGTGGCGAAACTGGCCATCTTCGGGTTCCAGCACGTGCTGGCGTTCTTCGCCGGTGGGGCGATCGTCATCCCGACCCTGCTGGCGTCGTCCCTGGGGTTGGACGGCGGTCAGCTCGTGCATCTCATCAACGCGTGCCTGCTGACCTGCGGTATCGCCTCCATCATCCAGTCGGTCGGGTTCTGGAAGGTGGGAGTGCGGCTCCCGTTGCTCCAGGGGGTGTCGGCGGTGGCGGTGGCGCCGATGGTCGCCATCGGGCTGGGTGCGGGCGGTGGCGCGGAGGGGCTGCGGATGGTCTACGGCGCCGTGATCGTGGCCGGGCTGATCACCTTCGTGATCGCACCTGTCTTCGGGCGCATGATGCGGTACTTCCCGCCGGTCGTGACGGGGTCGGTCATCGCCATCATCGGGTTGAGCCTGCTGTCGGTCGCGGCGACGAGCGCGGCCGGAGGTGAAGGTTCCGCGTTCCATCCCGAAAGCGGCCGGAACATGGCCTATGCTCTCGGCACGTTCGCCGTCATCGTGCTGGTGCACAAGGTGTCGCGAGGATTTCTGTCCACAGTGGGCGTGCTGCTCGGACTGGTGCTCGGCACGTTCGCGGCCTGGTCGCTGGGAGACACCGACTTCGACGAGGTGGGACATGCCTCCTGGGTGGGGTTGACGACCCCGTTCCAGTTCGGCAGTCCGATGGTTTCGATAGGCGGGGTCGTCTCGATGATGGTGGTCATGATGATCACGGCGATCGAGACCACCGGCGCGGTGACCGGGGTCTCGGAGATCGTCGACAGGCGGGTGCGGGGCGACGACATCACCCGCGCGATGCGGGCGGACGGGCTCTCGGGGGTGATCGGCGGGACCCTGAACTCGTTCCCGTACACCTGCTTCAGCGAGAACGTGGGCCTGGTGCGGCTCACCGGGGTGAAGAGCCGGTGGGTGATCAGCGTGGCCGGGCTTTTCATGATCACGCTCGGCTTGGTGCCGAAGTTCGCGGCCGTCGTCACGGCGATCCCCGCACCTGTGCTCGGCGGCGCTTCCCTGGCCATGTTTGCCATGGTCGCCGTGGTGGGGCTGCAGATCCTGTCGCGGGTCGACTTCCGCGATCACCGCAACTCCGTGATCGTCGCAGCCAGCATCGGGATGGCCATGTACGTCACGATGGTGCCCGAGGTGAAGGACGCCGTCCCGGATTGGGCGCAGATCTTCGGCGGCAGCGGGACCACGATCGGCGCCATCACGGCGATCCTCCTGAACCTGGTCTTCCACCACTTCGGCAGACGGCGCAAGGCCACGAACGACGAGGAGTCGAGTGCCGCCCGACTTCCGCTGGAGCAGATCAACGACATGACCGCCCAGGAGTTCAAAGCCGCCTTCGAGCCTCTGTTCCAAGGTCCGACGCGGGCCATCGATCGAGCGTGCGAGAAGCGACCGTTCGCTGACGTGACCGACCTCAGGACGGCCCTCCTGACGGCGTTCTTCGACTCCAGCGAGGACGAAATGCGGCGGCTGTTGTCGTTCTACCGGACCTAGGGGGACCCGGGGACAGCGACGGAATGTCCCTCCGCGACCACTCCGTTCCCGGGCTGACCAAGCTGGCCGATCAGGAGCAGGAACAACTGGACGAACTCACCAACGCCTACCGGGACCGCTTCGGCTTCCCGCTCATCATGTGCCTGCGTGAGCGCCCACATCTCCAAGCAGTTCTGGACCACGGGGCGCAGCGGCTCCACAACGCTCCCGCCTACGAATGCCACGCCGCTGCCTTGGAGGTCGCCCGAATCGCCGAATACCGGTTCGGCGATCTGGTGGCAACCGAGGCGCGGCCCAAAGACGAGGCGCTGAGGCGGAATTCGGTGTCTTCCCCTTCATCACCTGATGCGCAGACCAGGTGATGCTCTACGACGCCCTGGTCGCGCACGGGGCACGGCGTGCCCGGCGATCCGCTATCGGGGCTTGACTTGCCGACCGCCTTCGATACGCTCAAGCAAGCGTTTGGTTTTTCGTTGTCGCAGTCGAACCGTGCGTCAGGGACCGGGAGCGGGTACATGGCCGATGGACGAACGTCCGAGCGGGAGGTGCCGAGCAGTCTTCGCCCGGCGGTGATCATCGGGATCAGGGGACGGGCCAGGCACCGCAAGCCGGTGTCTTCGGCAAAAGCGGTTCTCCGCTCGGATGTCGACGATCTCGCGGTCGTCTCGTGCGGTGGGCCGCTCGGCATGGCGGGCGAGCTGTGAGCGGCGAACGGGTCGCGGTGGTCACCGGCGCGAGCCGGGGTGCGGGCAAGGGAATCGGGCTCGCGCTCGGTCAAACCGGCGCCACGGTCTACGTCACCGGCCGGACTCGGCGGGAGGGCGAGGCGTCGCTACCGGGCACGGTCTTCGCCACCGCCGAGGAGATCGACCGCAGGGGCGGCACCGGAGTTCCCGTTGTCTGCGATCACCGCGATGACACCCAGGTCGCGGCACTGTTCGAGCGGGTGCGCGCCGATCACGGCCGGCTGGACATCCTGGTGAACAACGCGTTCATCGTGCCGGACCAGCTCGCGACCAAGGGGCCGTTCTGGTCCAAGCCGCTGGCGTTGCAGGAGATGTTCGAGGTCGGGCTGCGTTCCAGTTACGTGTCCAGCTACTACGGTGCGCCGCTGCTCGTCAGCACCGGTGGCGGCCTGCTGGTCAACACCTCGTCCTTCGGCGCCACCTGCTACATGCACGGGCCCGCCTACGGTGCGGTGAAGTCAGGTGTGGACAAGATGGCGCACGACATGGCGGTGGACCTCGAACCGTTCGACGTGGCGGCCGTGTCGATCTGGATGGGACTGCTGCGCACCGAGCGGACCGAGGCGGTGCTGAACACGGATCCCGAGCGCTACGGCGAGCTGACCGCGATGGCCGAGTCGCCGGAGTTCACCGGACGGGTCATCGCCGCGCTCGCCGAGCACCCCGATCGGATGCGGTGGACCGGGCGGGTGCTGGTCGGAGCCGAGGTCGGCGAGGAACTGGGCGTGGTCGACGTCGACGGCACCTCCCCGGCGTCGCACCGGGAGTTCCTCGGCGCCCCGGTCGAGTTCAGCACCTCCATTGTGGATTGACGGGAGCGCGATCGACGTTCGTCGCCTGATGGTTCCGGGCCTCGGTCGGGACCCCGCCGTTGACGTACTGAACCGCCGAACGTGGGATGGCTGTTGGCGAGTCTGGCGAACGAGGAGGCGGAAGTGTTCGATGACGGCGACGTGGATGTGCGTGACCTCGCTCGTAGGGTCGCGCGCCTGGAGGCGATCCAGGAGATCGAACGCCTGAAGTACCGGTACTGGCGAGCATGCGACAGCAAGGATCCCGATGCCTTCCGGGAGTGCTTCGTGAGCGAGGGCGCCGACATCGACTACGGCCCCGGCCTCGGCGGCTTCGACGATCGCGAGAAGCTCGTCGAGCTGTACAGCAAGCTGGCCTTGCGCCGCGACGGCGACCGCTGGCTCTACAACGACATCCACCATGGCATGCACCCGGACATCGAACTGATCGACGCGAACACCGCTGTCGGCAGCTGGACCTTCTGGTTCATGAGGGTCAACCTCGCCGACGGCGTCGTCGAGCAGGCGTCATTGGAATATCGCGACCGGTACCTGGTCGAAGATGGGAAGTGGAAGATCCAGAGTTCGCACGTCACTCCCCTGACGGGGGTGAACTTCCCGATCCCGGAAGGAGCGAACGTCGCTCCGGGGCCCGCGGTGCCGCAATGATGCGGGACGTTCGGGTCGTCGAGGGTGCCCGTTGGTCGCGGGCTTGGTGGGGGCGATGGGTGTCGGGAAGGCCTGCCGCACGATCGACGTCACTGCCAGGGGGCCGCTTGGGCGCGCCACTGGGCCATCTGGAAGTAGCGGGTTTCCTGGATGTACTGCTTCGAGGGCTTGCGGCAGACCAGGACGATGAACGTGATGGTGCCGGTCAGGGCCAGTGCGCGGACGAGCCAGGCCAAGACGACCATCCCAATCGGAAGTCCGAGATCCCACGGCATCCCGAGCGCCATGTAAAAGACGGGTGCCAGGAGGCCGCCCAACAGCTCGAAGCACAGCCAGACCGCAGCGAGCACGATGAGTGTCACCCGAGCCCAGTTTCGGCCCGCCCGCAACTGGAATCCGAATGCGATCCACAGCGCGACCAGAACGGCGTACATGACTGCGGTGAAAATCCAGTCCGTGTCCTGGGCTGGTACCGGTTCTACGCCGTACTGCTCCAAGGCGGCGTTGAGACCCGAGGTGACCACGTCATTCGTCAGGTGGACGAAGACGGTGTCCAGCAGGCTGACCAGCAGTGGTACGACCATTGCGATCCAGAACGCCATCTCGATCGTTCGCGGCCGACGCGGTTCGGCCAATTCTTGTGCGGGCACCGGTGGAGCCGCGAACGGATTCCCGTACGGCGCTTGCGGATAACCGTGCTGCGCGTCCAGGAAGCCGGTCTGCGGATGCGGCGACTCGCTGCCCTGGACGTGCGGCTGCCCGCCCTGGTCGGATGATTCCGGCTGGGGAAGCCCCTCCTGGGGCTGTCCGCCTTGCCCTTGAACAGGTGGCAATGTCACGAATGAACAGTAAGAACGTCGCCGAACCACGCCTACTGATTTCCGGCAATCGTTACAGAACCGCCGAATCCATCAGCAGGCCGAGGTCGCTCTGAGCGACGAAGGCCGCTGGTGCCGCGGCTCAGGTCGGCATCGCCAAGGTTCGCCCACGCCTGGCCAACGGCACCCTGGCAGGTCGCGGCCGGCCGGAACGCCTGCCGAATGCCGAAGGAGCCGTGATCACCTGTTCGGTCGATGAAGCGATGTGGGCGTCCAAACCGACGAATGGTGTGGACTGACGGATCGTGAGGAGTTTCGCGGTGATCATCGGCAGAATTGTGCAGCGCCGGGGTGGTGGGCGGACGGGCGTGGCGCCTCCTGATCGCACTGTGTTCCTGCTGTTCGCGCTTTATGCGTGCTGGGGTTCGGCGATTCCGGCGATGAAGCTGATGGTCGACAGCGTGCCGCCGCTCGGTGGGGCGGCGCTGATCTTCTTGCTCGGCGGGGTCGTGCTTGCTGTTGTCGCGCGTGGGCGTCCCCGGCCTACGCGGGTGCAAGTGCGGCACCTGGCGGTTGCCGGCGTGCTGCTGCTGGTGGGCGGGCAAGGGCTCGCCACGGTCGCGCTGACCGCGGTTACGGCCAGTCTCGGGGCGATCCTCGCTGCGGCGATCCCGCTGTGGGTGGTACTCCTGAGCGGGTTGATCGGAACCCGTGTACCGGTCGCGTCGCGGGTGCGCCTCGTGGCGGGGTTCGGTGGCATCGTGGTCGTGGTTCTGACGGCGCCGGGTAGTGCGATCGGCGGGGCGCCGTGGGCGGTCGCGGCTTTCTGCGTTGCGCCGATCCTGTGGGCTGCGGGGAGCCTGTTGATGGCGAACGTCGCCGGGACGGTCGATCGAGTGGTCGCCAGCGCGGTTCAGTTGCTTGCCGGTGGGACCGTGTTGCTGCTGGTTGCGTTGTCGCTCGGTGAATTCGCCCCGATTCGGTGGTCGGACGTCAGCTGGGCCTCGGCTGGGGCGGTGGTGTTTCTGCTCGTTTTCGACTCGCTCGTCGGCTTCATGCTCTACACGCGCCTGTTGGAGAGCGCGCCGGCGTCGCTGGTCAGTACCTACGCCTACGTCACGCCGCTTGTCGGCGCCGCGATCGGCGCGACCGTGTTCGGCGAGTCGCTCTGGGCTGGTGCGTTTATCGGGGGCGCGTTGGTGCTTGGCGCGGTCGCACTCGAGCTGCGCGGGAGATGAGCCTCCTCGGTCCCGGTTTCGGGTACACCTCGGTGTGCAGGAGCACGCTTCCGCGGTCGGACGGGCAAGTCTGCGTCACGCACACGAGCGGGCGCTCTTTCTCCACAGCGAGCAGCCGGGCGGTGGTGGCGCTGGCTTCGACGGCGTCGAGGTGGCCTTCCATTGACCGCGCATCAGGACCGCCTAGCCGCAATGCCGGTCGTTTAGGTTGTCGCGTGGCCGGTAGCCTGCGTGCTTGTGGATCTTGAGGCAGGTGCGGGCGCGGGTGTCAGCGTGGCCGATCGGGCCGCCGTCGGCGTGCTGGCCCGAACGTTCCCTGTGGAATTGGTCGATCGAGTTATTGATCAGTACTGGCGTAGGGAACAGCGGACCCGCGCACTGCCCGCCCGGCTGATGTTCTACTTCACGCTGGTCTTGTGCCTGTTTCCGCACGAGTCCTACCGGTCGGCAATGAAGATCCTCGAGATGTACCTGCACGTGATGGTGTGCGCGGGGCTCGGCGACGTCCACTGGACCGAGGTGCACCGCTCGACCGATAACGGTGAGTCCTGGGAGCACACCGGTGCGTGGTGGCCCGGCGACCACCACGGCGGTCTGTTCCAGATGTTGACCTGGGAACTGGGCGACGACGGCTACGTCTACGCCTTCTCGACCGGGTTCCAGCGGGACAAGGGCCTGGTCCTGCAACGCGTCCCGGCCGACCGCCTCACCGATCCCCGTGCGTGGGAGGGCTGGGGTTTCCGCGGTGGCGTCTGGGCGTGGGGAAATCCGCCTACCATCGCGCTCACCGGTGCCTACGGTGAACTGTGCCTGCGCCGTGTCGACGATCGTTGGTTGTTGTCGTTCTTCGATGCCGGCAACTACCGCATCGACGTGATGAACCTCGACGGGCCGACGTCGAATCTGTACGAAGCGGTCCGCAGTGCTGTGCTGCACGGCTGCTCGTGGCACGGCGAGAACCACGGCAGCGGGCATGTCGCGCAGCTCTACGGCGGGTACATCGTGCCCGGCTCGACGCTGGACGACCTGCACCTGGTCGTCAGCCAGTGGAACACCGAGCAGAACTGGCCGTACCGGGCGATGCAGTTCGCGGGTAGCGCTCCCCGCCCTGGGGCTCGCCCGCTCCCCGGGGCGGCGGAAACGGGCAGTAGTACTGGTCGCCGGATCCTGAGGGCAGCTCATGACCTCGTCCTGCGCCGCATGAGTTAGCAGTGTGCCGAGTCGCCCGCCGGCGTCGGGTAGGAGATGCGCTCTGGACGCAACGGACCGACGTCGCGATTTGCGCCAGTGACGACAACTCCGGCTTCTTCAGCCCTCGCCGATCACGACGACTCCCCGCATTGGCACGGTTTCGATCTGCTTGCGCCTCGTTCGGTGTCGGTGGAGGCGTTCGGCCGGTCGGTTTGCGGCGCATTGATCCCGTTGTTGGGCGCGATGGCGGAGTTGAGGACGGCGGTGTTGGGCAGCTTGATCATGCCGTCGTCGCTTTCCAACGTCAGGTAGACGAGGCCCACTTCGGCTACGCGGCCTTCCAAAGGCCCACCGAGAGTCCCCGAGTGAACGATCAGGTGGTCGCCGAGGTTGAAAGGGCGCGCGGTGGCGAGCATCAGGCCGGCGAACACGTTGCCGAGCGACTGCTGTGCCGCAATGCCGATGATCACTCCGGTGACGGCGCCGCCGAGGAGGAGTTGGTCCACGCGCACGCCCAGCTCTCCCAGCGTCAGGACCGCGACGAGGGCATAACCGGCCAGGGAGATGACCAATCGGATCGCCCCGGCATGGCTTGCGCTGAGCCGAACCCTGGCGCGGCGGCCCGCTTCCCTCGCGAGGCTCTGCACGGCGACCGATCCCAGCGCGACGAACACGATCGCGCCCCCGATCGCAGCGGCTTTGTACAGGGGCTGGCCGTTGCGGAACCACGCGGCAGGATCGATCAGGGCTGCCGCCACCAGCATCACCACGGCGAAAAACGTCGCGCCCACGCCGCGCTTCGTGTCGGCGGTGAGCTGTCGTGGCTTCAGGGCCAGCCGGATGTTCCGCCGCCGGCTGCGGTTACCGATGTCGGGGTCGCTGTTCGGGGAGTCCATGTGTTTCGATTCTCAGGGAGTCAGCCACAAGATCAAGGGGCCGGCCGCCTTGGATTGCGGAATCGACATCCCAGAGCGAGCAAGCCCTACTGGCCCGACCGCCACGTGGTGAGCAGTCGGGTCAGCGCCTCGGTCGCTTCGTGGATCGCCGTGACGGAGCACGTCTCGTCCGTGACGTGCGCCTGATCGGGGTCGCCCGGGCCGTAGATGACGACCGCGGGCGAGCCGAGGGCAGTGGCCAGCACCGAGGCGTCGGTGAAGTACGTGGCGTACTCGGGTCGCCGGTCGGCATCCGCCGGGCTCAAGGCGTCGATGATGGTGCGCGCCAACGGGTTCTCGGGGTCGGTGGTGACGCCGGGCAGGTCCAGCTCGGTGGCGAAGTCCGTACCGGGCAGCGCGAGCTCGCCGATCGCGGCACGTGCTTCGGCGGCGGTGAACTCCGGCGTGGTGCGGATGTCGAGCACCAGCTCGGCCCGGTCCGGGACCAGGTTCGGCTGCACACCGGAGTGGAACGCGCCGACGTTGACCGTGGCGGGGCCGTGCGTCGGGCTGGTCGGCCAGTCCGCGTGCCGGTGGATGCGCACGGCGGTTTCGGCTAGTGCGGCGAGGGCGTTCTCGCCGAGTTCCGGGCGGGACCCGTGGGCGCTGCGGCCGTGCGCGGTCAGCCGCAGCCACAGGACTCCCTTGTGCCCGAGCACGATCCGGTTGGCGGTCGGCTCGGCGACCAGCAGCGCGGGGCTGGGCGCGAGCTCGGGGAGCAGTGCCGCGCCTTCGCAGCCGGTTTCCTCGCCGAAGGTGAACACCAGCTGCACGGCCAGGTCGTCGGGGCTGGTGCGGGCGCAGTGCATCGCGGCGGCGGCGATCGCCGCCACGCCGGCCTTCATGTCGCTGCTGCCGCGGCCGCGCAGCCGGTCGCCGTGGATCTCGCCGCTGTGCGGGTCGAACGACCACGTCGTCGGGTCGGCGGGCACCGTGTCGAGGTGTCCGGTGAGGGTGATCGGGGTGCCGGTGCCGAACCTGGCGACCAGGTTGGCGCGGTCGGGGCGCGGTTCGTCGACCGCGACCTCGAAACCGGCCGACCTCAGCATCGGGGCGAGCAGGTCGGCGGCGGCCTTCTCGCCGGCCGCGCGGGTGTCGAGTCGGACGAGCTGCTGGGCGAGCGCGATCGGATCGGTCACGGGTCCTCCGTGGTCAGTGCTGGGGTGGGGTCGCGGAACCGCGGATGACCAGTTGCAGCGGGAGGGTCCGCCGCACGGTGTCGGTCTCCGGTTCGGCGATTCGGGCGTGGACCAGTTCCAGGGCCCCGTGGGCCAGGTCGGCGACGGGCTGCTGCAGGGTCGTGAGCTTCGGGCGCAGCCATTCGCCGACCCGGATGCCGTCGCAGCCGATCACCGACAGGTCCTCCGGGATGCGCAGGCCGTGCAGTTCGGCGGCGCCGAGGACGCCGACCGCGGCGATGTCGCTGCCTACGAACACGGCGGTGGGCGGCTGCGCGGCGCCGGTGAGGTACGGGAAGGTGCTCGCGCCGAACTGCTCGGTGTAGGGGCCGTGCAGGATCAGGTCCTCGTCGACCTCCAGGCCGGCGTGCAGCATCGCGTCGCGGTATCCGCGGAGGCGGTCGCGGGTGGTGGAGAGCTCCCGCGGTCCGGCTATGTGCGCGATGCGCCGGTGTCCCAGCTGCGCCAGGTACGCCGTTGCCTGGTAGGCGCCGCCGTAGTTGTCGACCCCGATGGTGTCCACCCCGGCGGTGTCGGCGATCTCCTCGTCGAGCACGACCACCGGCAGCCCGTCGGCGATGGCCTGGAGCAGTCGCGGGTTCTCCCGGTGCATCCCGACGTAGATCATCCCGTCGATTTCCTCGGCGCCGGCGACGAAATCGCTCACCTTGGCTTCCCGCTGCGCCTGTCGCCCGGTCACGCCGATGACGAGCGAGGCGCCGCTGACCGCGGCGGCCGTGGCGATCTCCTCGGCCAGCGCCGCGAAGAACGGGTTGACCAGTTCCGGGACGATCAGCGCGATTACCGGGCCGTGGTCGCGCGCGCCATCCGGGGATGCCGACGGGCGCACCTCGTAGTGCAGTTCCCGGACGGCGGCGTCGATCCGGGCAGCGGTTTCGGACTGCACCTTCAGCTGGCCGCGCAGGTAGCGCGACGCCGTCGAGGTCGACACTTGCGCAAGTTGCGCAACGCGCGTCAACGTCATCGCCGCCCCTTTCGTCGAGTGCTCGATCGCAGTGTATCGGCAGGTCTCCGGGGGATGGCTCTTGACGCGCCGAACGGGTCCGCTTATGTTTGCGCAACATCGAGCGCAAAATTTGCGCAACGTACGTTCACCAGGAGGCGGAATTGAGTCGGGTGCTGTTGGCCGGGGAGTCCTGGGTCGCTCGAACGACCGACGTCAAGGGCTTCGATGCCATCGACCGGGCCCAGCTCGAGATCGGTGCCGAGGCGTTGCTCGCGGCGTTGCGCGCCGAGGGGCACGAGGTGGTGCACCTGCCGTCGCACGCCGTGGCGACCGATTTCCCCGCGTCGACGGCGGAACTGGACAAATACGACGTGGTGATCCTGTCGGACATCGGCGCGAACTCGCTGCTGCTGCACCCGCAGGTGTTCAACCAGGGACGCCCCTTCCCGAACCGGCTCAAGCTGCTGGCCGAGTGGGTGCGGGGCGGCGGCGGGCTGGCCATGGCCGGCGGCTACCTGAGCTTCCAGGGGTTCCAGGCCAAGGCGAACTTCCACGGCACGCCGATCGAGGACGTGCTGCCGGTCGAGATCCTGCCCTACGACGACCGGGTGGAATGCCCCGAAGGCGTCGCCGGTGAGCTCACCGGAACCGCGCACCCGGTCACCGAGGGCCTGGACGCGCAGTGGCCGATCCTGCTCGGTTACCAGCGGCTGATCGCCAAGCCCGACGCGGCCGTGCTCGCCACGGTCGAATCCCGGCCGCTGCTGGCCGTGCGCGCCGAAGGAGCCGGCCGGACCCTCGCCTTCGCCTCGGACATCTCGCCGCACTGGGCACCCACCGAGTTCATGGAGTGGCAGGGGTACCGTCGGCTGTTCCACCAGGCGGTCACCTGGTTGGCCGGCGACCGGTAGCCCGGTCCGCGCCCCGCCGGGCTGCCCACGTCACCCGCGGTGTGCCTCGGCGCGACATCGACGTCCAAGCCTTGCCCCCGTCTCACCCCATCCGGTGCACCACGGAAAACTAGGGAGTGCGCACCGCCATGACCAATACACCCGCTCCTCCGGTGGCCCCGCCGGCGACGTCCGGCCGGGCGGCCCGCGGCGTCACCACGACCGCCCTGGTCATCGCCACGGTGCTGGCCGGCATGCTCAGCCCGCTGCAGTCAGCGGTCAACGGCGCGCTCGGCGAGACCGTCGGCGACGGCAACAGCGCGGCCGTGATCTCGTTCGGCAGCGGCTTGGTGCTGATGCTCGTCATCGTGTTCGCGCGGCCCGGCACCCGCCGGCAGGCGCTGGGCATCCCGCGCCTGATCCGCAGCCGCCGCATCGGCTGGTGGAACTACCTCGCCGGTCTCTGCGGCGGCGCGGTGGTGCTCTCCGAGGGCGTCTCGGTCGGGGTGCTCGGGGTGGCAGTCTTCCAGATCACCCTGATCGCGGGTCTGATCATCTCCGGCGTCATCTGCGACCGGATCGGCGTCACCGCCACGGTCAAGCAGCCGATCTCGGTCGCCCGCGGGCTCGGCGCCGCGCTGGCCGTCGCCGCCACCGCGGTCACGATCTCGCCGAACTTCCACGTGCCGCACGCGATCGCGCTCGCCGTCCTGCCGTTCGTCGCCGGGCTGCTCGCCGGGTGGCAGCCGGCGGGCAACGCGGCGGTGGCGCGGGAGAGCGGCTCGATGCTGGTGTCGATCACGTTCAACTTCCTGGTCGGCTTCGTCGTCCTGCTGGCGGGTCTGCTGGTCCGGCTGGCGATCGGGACGGCGCACTTCTCGCTGCCGCCGACCTGGTGGATGTACACCGGCGGGGTGCTGGGCCTGCTGTCGATCGGATTCATGGCGCTGCTGGTGCGCGGTCTCGGCCTGCTCCTGCTCGGGCTGGGTTCGGTGGCCGGGCAGCTCGTCGGTTCGCTGCTGCTCGACCTCGTCGTGCCCGCGGTCGGCCACCCCATCCACCTCGTCACCGTGATCGGCACCGTGCTCGCGCTGGTCGCCGCCGGGATCGGGATGATCCCCTCCCGCCAGGCCGGTGAACCGGGAGCCGCGCGGTGACCGGCGGGCTCGTGCAGACCGTCACGGGCCCGGTGCCCGCGGGCGAACTGGGGCTCGTCCTGCCGCACGAGCACCTCTTCAACGACCTGTCCGGGGTGCTCGACCCGCCGAGCTACCGGTTCACCGAGTTCCTGGCCGATCGCGCCGTCGACGCATCGGCGGCGTGGGCGCTCCGGCAGGACCCGTACTGCTGCGCGGACAACCTGGCCGCCAAACCGGTCGACGGCGTGGTCGACGAAGTCGCGGCCTTCCAGGCGGTCGGCGGTCGGACCATCGTCGACGCCACGTGCAGCGCGGCCATCGGCCGCGACCCCGACAAGCTGGTGGAGGCGGCCCGCCGCACCGGCCTGAACATCGTCATGGGCTGCGGCGCCTACCTGGAGAAGTTCGAGGGCGAACGCATCACGGCGAACTCGGTCGAGGCGCAGGCCGCGAGCATCGGCGACGAGCTCGCCCGCGGCGTCGGCGAGCACCGGGCCCGGCCGGGGATCATCGGCGAGATCGGTGTCTCCCCGGACTTCACCCCGGCGGAGTCGGCCTCGTTGCGGGCTGCCGCGCTCGCCCAGCGCGAGCACCCCGAGGTGGCGCTCATGATCCACCTGCCCGGCTGGCAGCGCCGCGGGCACGAGGTGCTCGACATCGTGCTCGACGAGATCGGCGTCGACCCCGGCCGGGTGGTGCTGTCGCACATGGACCCGTCGGCAGCGGACACCGCCTACCAGGCCGGCATCGCCGATCGCGGGGTCTGGCTGGAGTTCGACATGATCGGCATGGACATCACGTTCCCGAAGGAGGGCGAGGCCCCGGCGAGCCGGGTGAGCGCGGCGGCCGTCGCGGGGCTCGTCGAGGCCGGCCACGGCCATCGGGTGCTGCTCAGCCACGACGTCTTCCTGAAGCAGATGTGGACTCGCCACGGCGGGAACGGATTCGCATTCGTGCCAACGGTTTTCGCCGAGATGCTGCGGGTGCTCGGAGTCGGCGACGACTGGATCGAGACGCTCACCCGGACCAATCCTGCCCGCATGCTCAGCGGGCAAGAACAGGCCGACCCCACTGGGTACCGCTCGTGAGCTCACCGCGAAGGAGTAGCGGACCTCTTCGTCGATGAACGTGTCCTGACGGTTCTCTCCGAAGATCATCCCTTGTGGACTGTTGAGTCCATTGGCGCTGAAAGTCCAAGCCCGGGCAAGGCCCTGCGGGGTTTGCCCGGGCTGTGGGCGTCGGGGGGCCGGTCAGAGGACCTTGTGCACGGATGCGGGATTGGCGTCGTTCGGCGTGGGTCATGAGAGGGCACTCACTGGAGCCTGCTGGGCCTCTGCGTTCGGTTGGGGCATCGATGGATCGCCGACGCTGCTCTCCATGGCGGGCCTGCGCCGGTCACGCAGCAGCAGTGCTACGACCGGTACGGCGATGGCGAACATGGCGAACATGGCGAAGAGGATCCACAACACGGTGTGCAGGGCTCCGGTGTACGCGGCACCGGCCACGTCTGTGAAGGCCTGCCGGGCCGTGTCGGGCTGCATGCTCTTGACGAGCGTGTCCATGTTGCCCTGGTTCAGGAGGTTCGCGACCTCGGCCGGGTCGTCCGCGGCGTCGGGTGGGTGGCAGCTTGGCCTTCACCTGCTGCGCGAAGCCGACCGCGCTCGCACAGGGGTCGATCTGGGTCGGATTGAGATTGGTCGCGACCACCACGACCTTCTCGGTCGGGAACCTGCTTTCGTCCGGCTGCGGCCGGTGTTCCCACTCGATCTGGCAGGAGGCATCCGGGGGGTCCGGGATGAGCGACGCGGGCTTCCCGCCGACATCCGCGGGCAGCCCGCTGGGGTCCCTGGATCCGACATCGAACGACACGTCCACCCGGACACCGCTGGGCAGCTTCCAGCCGCACTCGTGAATTCCTCGCGGCTCGGGCTTGGCGGTCGCGCCCACCTGCGGATCTTGGCCGAAACCTCGGATCGGCGAAACAGCCGCTGCGCGAGCAGGCAAGATCCGAACGTTCACAGTCACCTGGACGCTTGCCGCCGCACGTACCGCACAGCGATTCAATAGCGATCAAAGCCCGCACCGCGGCGGTGGCAGTGCGGTATCTGCCCGGCTTGAGCATGGCCGGGACTGCGTCGATCGGGAACTCAGCCCGGGGGTGCGATCCGGGTGGGGTGCCCGGCGGGGGCCGCTTCGCCCCACCGTTGATCGTGGTCCTGGCTTGGATTTTCATTCCGGTGTGGACCGCGCTGCTGGCGTATGTCCAGTGGCGGGCGGGCCGTGCGAGTACGCCGGCGGGCGGTGGGCGTCGAGTCGGCGCTGTGGGCCTGGCCGGGCTCGGCTGCTTGGTCGTGCTGCTCGTGTTGCTGGCGGTTTCCGGGCTCTACCGGGCAGGGCGCCCAGGAGACCAGTCGTTCCTGACACTGGTCGCGGCCATTGCGGCCGCCGTGGGAACGTTCCTGGCCACGCAAGGTGTCCGAGCGCCGAGGATCGATCTCCGAACGCGGCGAGCGGCGGTGTCCGTCGCCGACGGGCTCTTGGCGGTGGCGATCGCCGCGAGCTCGGTGGGGATTCTGCTGTCCGAGGTGAAGCACGTCGACGCGACCACCGCCGAGCCCGGGGTCGCCGCGCCGCTGCCCACCTCGCACCTGACTGAGAAGTGGCGTTGGCGAACCGGGGACAGGCTCTACGGCGTGGTGTCGGCCGGGGCCGGACCAGTGCTCGTGACCGATTCCGGGATCACCGCGCTGGACGGAGCCACCGGCGCCGAGAGATGGCACTACCGCCGTGACGACCTCGACGTCGTCTACCAGGTCCTCGCATTGGACCACGGCCGCACCATCGTCGTGACGCTCCGGCTCGAATCGGGGGACGAGCACGTCGACCAGCACCGCGCATTCGACGCCTTTACCGGCCAGGAGCTGTGGCAGTCCAGCCCGGCGAGGGCTTGCGGTGGAAGGTCGACGGCTCGCGGTTCGACATGGTGTCCGTGTCCGAAGGCCAGCAGGCTCTGACATTCCTGCCGGATGCAGTCGCCTTGGTCGACCACGAATTCGCACCGGGCAACGACGAATCCGGAGGGCAGTCCCGTGAGCGGCTGGTGCTGCTCGATCGAAACACCGGCGCGGAACTACGCGAGCTGCACAGCACTCCGTGGTACGACGTGGAGGGGAGCACGGCGAATGAGATTCAGCTCAGCGTCGTAGCCGCCCCCGGAACGCTGATCGTTATGAGATCCCCCCACGCGAGCCCCACTCCCGGCACGACCGAGCTCATCGGATTCGGATGAGCGCGAGCCCGCAGCGGCGGGCGACGGAATCCATCGAGCACGACAGCAGACCGTCGAGCACACGAGGGTGGGCCCCCGACCTCGTGAAGGTCTGATGTGGACGGTGCAGGTCGTGTCGTATCCCAGCGATTCTTCGAGGCGAGCGTTGAAGAAGTTGGCGACGCCGTCGAGCAGGCGGTGGGATTCTTCGGCTTCACGATGAGGAGGAACCAGAGTGTGGTGTTCCTGCGTCAGACCCGGCGATGAATCCGGCTGATGCGGGAGCTTGTTCGTGACGGATACGACCAAACCAACGACAAGGGCCTGCGAGTCCTCGGCCCGACGCACTTCTGGGAGCCGGGTGCGGGGATGGCTAGCGCTGGTTGGTGTGGGGCTGTTGATCGGCGCGGCTGGGCTCATGCTGTTCGCGTGGCTGGGTCGCGATCCGGGCGGGCGTCTGAGCACCACCGGTTCCGGCCTTCCGGCCGATCTCGCTGCTCCGTCCGCGGCGCTGCTGGCAGGGTGGGTGCTGGTGCCGCTGCTGGCGGTGCTCGTGGCCGTCGCACTGTGGCGGTGGTCGCGCCTTCTTGCCGTCACCGCTGTTGGAGGCGTGGTCTGTGTCCCTGCCGTGCTGGTGGTGCTGCTGGTCTCCGGTCATCCCGAGCCTGGTTATGCGCCGGGCAATCAGGTCGCGCTGGCGCTTCCCGCTTTGATCGGTGCGGGCGTGGGCACCGTGCTGGTGGGGATCGGTGCCCACAGCGCTCGGCCGCACCCGGTGTCCAGCATGACTTTGCCGGTCGCCGGGCTCGTGGTTGTGATCGCCGCCGGAGTGCTGGTGGATGTCCGCATCGGGGACTCCCGGCATGTTGACGCGACCACCGCTGCACCTGCTGCGCCCGCCGCCCTGCCGACATCCCGCCTGCGACCCGCATGGCAACGAACATTTCCAGGCGAGGAGGAGTACGAGATTCGTGCTGCCGGCGCCGGTGTCGTCGTCTGGCTTGAATCCGGAATTGTCGCGCTGGACGGCACAACCGGCGGCGAACGCTGGCAGTACCGACGCGATGACATCGATTCCGTCACCGGTGTGCACGTTTTCGATTCCGGCCGAACGGTGGTATTCGGCTTCACGACGTACACCGGCGTGGTGGACGACGAGCCCTACGATCGACCCGCGTACCACCATTCTCTCGTGGCCTTCGACGCCTTCACCGGCGAACGGCTCTGGCAATCCACTGACCCCGTATACGGCATGGAAAAACGCATCACGACGACCGAGACCGCACAGGCGCTCATCGTCGCCCGTGTGAACAATGCCGAGCCAACCAGTGTCGAGGCCCGTGATCCGCGCACGAACGCGCTGTTGTGGCAGCGACCGGGCACTGTCAGGTCGTGCCAGAACGGTGAGTACCCGGTGACGACCTCCGATGTGGTCGTGATGCGTTGCGACGCCGTCGCGGTCGATGCCCGGGACGGCCGCGAACTATGGCGGCTGACAGCTCCCGGCGACAAGGTGCTCACAGGAACGGAAAACGGGTTCATCGGGGTCCAAACCCCGCAGGGCGAGCTGCGTGCACTCGACGCGCGAACCGGGATCGAGATCAGCGGCCCACCCCGCTTGGGAGCCGGCTACTCGGATCCGCACGGCTCAGACGTGCTCGTCGGCGACCAACGAGCAGACCAGAGGACTCTGAACCGGTTGGAATCGCAAGGGCCGTGGCATCTCGTTGATGTCAACGGCTCCGTGCGCTGGACGAACGAAACCCTCGAGTTGGCAGACACTCGTGGCTTGCCCTTCGCCTTCCTTCCGGACGCCATCGCCGCGATCGCGGCAGGTGACGGCTACGCCGACGGCGACCTCCTGCTGCTCGACCGCGCCACCGGCACCGTTCTGCCCACCCCTGAACTCGACGACTGGAACCGCTCACATTGGGAGCCGTGGCAACTCGCCCCGGTGGCGGCACCAGGCAGCCTTGTCGCCGCACAGTTCGCCGACAGATTCGACAGCACCACCATCACCGGCTTCCGCTGATGATCACGACGAAGCACCTGCGGCAGTGGTCGGCTCCGCCTGTCATCGCCGGCGGGGAAAGGGGAACTGGCATGGATTCCTTCACGATCATCTACGGCGTGTTCTTCGTGCCTCCCGCGGCGTTCGCGGCATTGAGCCCGTTCTCATGGTGGTAGTGGAAGACCCGCAACGCAGATGTCGACTGGCCCAGTGACGGAGAGCTCGGGCGGATCCGCATCGGGGGTGCAATCGGATTGCTGATGTACGCCGGGATCTGCGTCCTCGAACTGCGCGGGTATGACTGGGCCTTCTGAGGCCGGCAGCAACATCATCGACACGATCGCAACTGCGGCCAGATGAACTAGGCCGCCGATACTCGAGGAGAGAGACCGTGAGCGATACTCCGAAAGTCGACTCGTCCAACACCGATCAGTTCCGCTCCTGGGACGGCGGCAGTGGAGCATTCTGGACCGAGCGTGCCCAACGCTTCGATCAGGGCATTTCCGGCTACCACGGTGAGCTGTTGAATGCAGCCGACATCCAGCAGGATTCGCTGGTACTGGACATCGGATGCGGCAGTGGCCAGGTCACTCGCGACGCGGCCCGCATCGCCCACGAAGGTTCGGCGCTGGGTGTCGACTTGTCGTCAACGCTGCTGGACCTCGCACGCACACTGGCCGTGAAGGACCAGCTGTACAACGCGACGTTCGTCCAAGCAGATGCGCAAGTCCACGACTTCGGTGAGTCGCGCTTCGACATCGCCGTCGGCCGGCACGGCACGATGTTCTTCGGCGATCGTCAGGCGGCGTTCGCCAACATCGCGCGCGCCATCCGGCCAGGCGGCCGATTCGTGCAGCTGACTTGGCAAGCGCTCGACCGCAACGAGAGCATCAGCACGTTCCGCACCATCGCGTCCGGCGGTCGTGAACTGCCACCGCCACCACCCGAGGCTCCAACGCCATTCTCGCTGAGCGACCCTGACCGAGTGCGTCAGCTGCTGCGCGGAGCAGGCTTCGTCGACATCGAGATGACAGGCCTGACCATCCCCATGTACTACGGTCGTGACGTCGATGACGCATTCGACTTCATCGCCAACCATTTTGCCTCGGCCTTTGGACAACTCGACGACGAATCCCGCGCCCTCGACACCCTCAGGGGCAACATCGCCGACCACCTCACCGACCGAGGTGTGCTGTACGGCGCAGCACACTGGCTTGTCCAAGCCCGGCGCACCTGAACGAAGTCGCCATCGTGAGTGCTCTGGGCATCGTCTTCTACGGACCGCGTCGGACCGACCCGCTGCTGGAGTTGCGCCTGTTCCGCAGTGTGCCGTTCAGCGCGGCGATCCTCATGGCGGTCTTCGCTCTGTGCGGGTTCAGCGCCTTCCTGTTCGTGACCACCCTGTATTTCCAGGACGTGCGTGGTATGTCGGCGTTGTCAGCGGGACTGTGCCTGGTTCCGGTCGGGGCCCTGGTCGTGGTGCTCTCGCCCTTCACCGGACGGCTGGTCGGGGCACGTGGTTCGCGGATCCCGCTCGTGATCGCTGGAGCGGCCCTTGCCTTGGGCGGAGGGGCATCGATGTGGCTGTCACCCGAGACGCCGCTGCCATTCGTACTCGCGGTCTGCCTGCTGATCGGCATCTTCCTGGGCATGGTCAACCCACCCATCACCAACACGGCTGTCGCTGGAATGCCCGGTCGATGGCCGGGGTGGCCGGATCGCTGGCATCCGCCGGCCGGCAAACCGGCACCACTCTGGACGTCGCGATCGCCGGCACGATCGTCGGCCCAGCCCTGACGGCTGGGCCGGCCAGCTACACCGAACTAGCGCAGGGCGTGTGGTGGATGGTGCTCTGCCTCGGCCTGGGCGTCCTGCTGTTGGCCCTGCTCAGCACTGGATCATGGGCCAAGTCCACCGCAGCGAGTGCGGCGGCGCTGTTCGGGGAGCCTGACCACGGCCCGGATAGTCCGCAGTCATCGGGCGCGCCCGATGACTGCGACGCCACGGTCTCGCCGTGCCCGAGGAGCGTTTGATGTCTCGCACGATCCGGACTGGACGAGTGATTCCCAATGCTGACGGTTCGTCCGGGTGTGGCTGAGTGCGCCACTTGCCGCACGCACGGGCGAGATCACCTTCAGTCGTGGAGCGTCGCCATGGTCCGTGCCGATGCGGCGATGCGCTCCCGAAGCTCCGGCGGTGCGAGCACCTCCACCCGTCTCTTATACACACC
>NZ_SMKW01000069.1 GCF_004348985.1 Saccharopolyspora elongata
CTCCCGCTGCCCGAACCCCTCCAACCACAGCCGCCACACCTCATCGCCATGCCGCTCGACCACCGACACCACAACACCTCCACCAAGATCATTCCAGGAGATGTTGCACCCACCCCTTGAGACCAAGCGCGAAACCGTCATCCGGCAGGCGTGCGAACGCCGCTTTCGCGCGAAAACGGCGTTCTGGGCAACCCCGAACAGCCTCCGCCGCGGCCTAACACCCACGACCCCGGGGCCACGCAAACGCTCCGCGAGCGGCAGATCGCGAAGCGCGAGGGTCTAGCCCCGACGCTTCGGTGGCGGTGCGTCACCCACGGACGCCGTGCCGGTCCTCGGCTTCGGCGGCGGCGCATCGTCAACCGATGCCGTGCCGGTCTTGGGCTTCGGTGGCGGTACGTCACCCACCGATGCCGTGCCGGTCTTGGGCTTCGGCGGTGGCGCGTCGCCCACCGATGCCGTCTTGGGCTTCGGTGGCGGCGCGTCGCCCACGGACGCCGTGCCGGTCTTCGGCTTCGGAGGCGGGGCGTCGCCGACCGAGGCCGTGGCCGGTTTCGGGGTTTCGGGCTGCTTGGGGTGCAGGGCGTCCGCGATCGACGGGCGCGGCGTCGTCGGCTCGATGATCGTCGGGACACCCAGCCTCGGCGTCGACTGCGGCGTCGTCGGCTTGGCCGGTTCCGGCTTGTCCCGCTGGGTTTCGCCGAAGACCGGCGGGGCCGCGTCCGGCGGCGTGCCGAACAGCTCCTCCGGCTTGCTCTTCAGGCGGGACTGGTTCTTGCGCTCCTGGCCACCGCCCTGGCCGCCGGCCATCCCGCCCATCATGCCCATCGGCATCATGCCGCCGTACATGCCACCGGCCGCGGCGCCACCCGCCACGGCCGCGCCACCGGCGGCGGCAGCGGCCGCGGGCGGAATCGCCGAAGGCTCCCCGGCCCGCGTGGTGTCGCCCGGGGCGAGCTCCTGCTCGGCACCTCCGGCAGCCGCGGTGCCCGAAGCACCCACCGCGCCACCGCCACCACCGGCAGAACCGCCGCCACCAGCACCACCGGCCGGTTCGCCGCCACCGGACGCGCCGCCACCACCGGCAGCAGCCGGTTCGGCCGCGGCGGGATCGGCGGGCGCCGGAGCGGCCGGGTCGCTGAAGTCCCAAGCCTCGGCGGGCATCCGGTGTTCGAGCTTCGCCGGCCCCGCCGAGCGGCCCGCGGCCACGTCGTCGCAGAACCGGGCGAACGCGCGATAACTGTCCGAAATGGACTCCGCCAGTTCCTGCGCGGGCTGCGCCAGCTCCGCGAGGTGCTTGCGCGCCCGCTTGTGGCCGTCTTCCGGCTCCAGCAGCGCGCCGGACACCGAGTCCGCCGCCTCGGCGACCAGCGCGCCCAGGTCCTCGAACTGCGACTGCAGGGCTTCCACCGTGTGATCAAGCACATCCGCCAGCGCGCGCATCGTGTCGACCAGGTCGTGGCCCGCCACGCCGACCTCGCGGATGTGCCCGAGGAACGCGTCGGCGTCCTTGCCCTGCCAGGCCGAATCGATCCCGCCGAGCTTGCCCTGCACGCCTTCCGCGGCGTGCTCGATGCTTTCCGCGCCCTTGCGCCAGACCCGCGCGGCTTCGAGCAGTTCCTCGTGGCGGCCGACCAGTTCGGCGAGGTCGGCGGGGATCGAGTTCGCGAAGTCCAGCTCGTCGGCGACGCGGGACAGGTAGTCGAGGTGTTCGGCAACCTCGGGGCTCTTGGCCATGATCACGCCTCCTGCTTCCGGAACTCGACGGCGCTGTCGTCGTCGCCACCGCTGTGGAAGTCCACGACCTCGCCCAGCTCATCACCGGCCCGGGTCAGCGTCTCCCCCGCTCTGCGGCTCTGGTCCAGCAGCAGCTCGCAAAGCCGTTGGTACGCCTCGGCAGCGCCCGCCTCGCGGCCGAGCGCGCCAAAGGCCTCCGGGGCCAGTTCCGCGGCCGCCATGGCCGGCTGCGCTGCCGCGATCTCCTCGCCGGCGACGCGCACCTCGCGCGCGCACGTCGCCAGCCATTCGACGTCGATCCGGATCCCCGACATCCGGCACCTCCCACGTTGGTCGCTCTCAAGCGTTTGTCTTTCAAGCAGCCGCTCAGCCACTGCGCGACCGGCACCGCCGCGGGTTCCGCTACCGGCACCGCCACGCAGGACGAGTTCGCCAGACCGCTCCTAAAACGATCCGCCCGCAGCTCACCGTGGGCTGCGGGCGGATCGCTTGTTCCTCGGACGTTCGAGCCGACCTGTTCGGTTCCAGGTTCGCGGGTGGTTCTGCACGACCACCCTCGAACCGTCAGCTACCTGGCTGGACGCCTCCGGCTTGCTGCTGTTGCTGCGGGTTCTGCGGCGGGCGGTTCACCCCGCCCGGCCCCACCGGGACCGAGTCGTAGGTCAGGCTCGCATTCGCCGGGTCGAGGAAGTCGCCCTTCGGCAGCACCCGCATCAGCCAGGACGGCCCGGCCTTGATGTCCCCGGCGCCACCGATCACGCCGAGTCCCTGCGCGGTCGCGACGTCCTTGATGCCGAACTGCACGCCCTGGTCGGAAACCAGGAAGATCGGGCCGCTGTCCGCGCCCGCCTCGTTCGACGCGCCGCGCACCACCGCCGCCTTGCCCGGCGGCATGTAGAAGTAGTCCACGTTCTGCTGGGCACCGTCGTACTGGGCCAGCTTCACCGGCGGCTTCGCCGTCGGTGAGCCCTTGTGCACGGTCACCGTGATGTTCTGGTCACCGTTGACGTTCTTCCAGCTCAGGCAGGACGTGTCGGACTGCTGGAAGGTGACCGGGGTCGGCACCGCCATCGGGAAACCCGACAGGTTGAGCTGTTCGGAGGTGTCCGCCAGCTGGGCGTCGGTGACCGCACCGGTCGCGTTCGGGATGTCCTGACTGTCGTTCTTCGACGCGTGCAGCACGGCCGCCGCGCCCTCGCTGATCTCCTGCTTCCCGCTCGGCAGCAGCAGGAAGAACTGGTCCGGCTGGCCGGGCACGGTGCGCTTGACCACGTCACCGACCTGGTAGCGGGACATGTAGCTCAGCTGCGTGCCCTCGTTGGGAACGGTGGGCACCTGCAGTGCGGGCACCTCCGGGATCGCGTTCAGCATGTTCGTGCTGATCGTCCGCGGGGTGGCGCCCCGCAGCCGGAAGATGTCCATGACGGCGGTCTCCGTCTGGTCGATCTCCGACTTGACCGCGTGGGTGTGCGCGCGGCCCGGCAGGTCCTTCACGCGGTAGACGAGGTATTCCTTGCCGGACGTCTGGTCCTTGACGTACAGCGACTGGTTCGGCGCGATCTCCGTGCCGTGGTTGCCGTCACCGCCGATGACCGTCGTCTCCACCTTCGCCGACGCCTCGACGCGGGCGCTGCTGAGGGTGTCCCGGACCTGGCCGACATCGCAGATCGCCCAGGACGCCTCGGCGACGTTCTTCGCGTCCGGCAGGTAGGTCGGGGCGTTGACCATGCCGGTCAGCGCGCCGCGCGGGAAGTCCGCCAGCGCGGCCTGCTTCACCGTCGTGGTCGGCACCGGACCGCCGCCCTGGCCGCCGCCCTGGGCCATGACCAGCAGCTTCGCCGATGCCATGTTCATCATCGGGATCAGCCGCTTCTGGGCCTGCTGGTCGGAAGTGACGACGAAAACGCTGCCGCTTTCCTTCGCGATGATGATCGACCCCGGTTCCGGCACCGAACCCTTGCCGCCGAAAAGACCCCAAACCAGGAAACCGATCATGCCGATCGCGGCGAGCACCGCGCCGGCGACCGTGGCCCGCTTGTGCGAGCCCATCGGATCGTGGAGCATCACCGCGTCTTTGCGCACCAGCGCCGACTCCATGCGGCGCAGCACGAACCGATACGCCTGAACCTGTGACTTCGTTGTGGGTGTTGATGCCATTCTTCGCCTACAGCTCTCCCGTCCGAGGTACGGTTTCGCAGGATAGTCGCAGAGAGATACCGAATGGGTGCGGTTCGACCGAGTCCGTCAGTATTCTCGTCAGGCGGCTGACTCCAGAACGCGTCCCAGCGCGCCGTGCGCCGCACCAAACCTGCGAGGGGGAGAGACCGAACGGATGTCCGTGACCACACAACATCCGGCCCAGCCGACTGCTCCCGGGCCCGCCAATCCGCCCCGCGCTCGAATTCGCGCGCGCCGTCGGCGGATCAACGGCGTGACGCTCGGCGGCATTCCGGCGGCCAACATCGTGCTCATCGAGGTGGGCCTCGCCATCGGGCTCATCCTGGCGATCATCGGCGCGAAGCTGAACCTGGTGCAGGTGCTGCTGCCGGTCGGTGCCGGGATCGCGCTGCTGTCGATCATCATCGCGCTGCTGCGGCGGCGCGGCCGTTGGTTCACGCAGTGGTTCGGGCTGGTGCTCGAATACCGCGGCCGCAACCACACCCGCGTTTCCCAGCCGGCCAGCGTCGACGCGATGGAACCGGCTGAGGACAAGGACGGCGACGGCATCATCGGCCCGGACGAGAACCACCGGGTCGCGCTGCTGCGCCTGGTCGTCGAGGACCTGGTGATCTCCCGCGCCCAGGACCACGACCGCAACCCGGTCGGGATGTCCTGGCACAAGGGCAAGTGGACCGCCGTACTGATGGCCGAGCCGTCGCCGTCGCTGCTGAACCCCATCGAGGACACGCCGAACCTGCCGCTGGGCGTGCTGACGCCGTGCCTGGAGGACCGCGGCGTGGTGCTCGACGCGATCCAGGTCATCTGGCACTGCTACCCGGGAAGCGCGGCGCTGCCGTCGAATTCCCCGGCGCTGAACTCCTACCTAGAGGTCCAGGGCCGGCTGCCCGCGGCGGCGCGGCGCACCACCTGGATCGCGGTGCGGCTGGACCCGCAGCGCTGCGCCAAGGCGATCGGTGAGCGCGGCGGCGGCATCCTCGGCGCGCAGCGGGCGCTCATCGGCGCGCTGTCCCGAGTGCGCAACGCGCTGGAGCGCAGCGGCATTCCGACCCGCCCGCTGGACCCGGACGAGCTCCTGCAGGCCGGGATTTCCTCGGCAGAACTGCACAACGTGCTCGGTTCGCAGCGGCCCGTGGGCCTCAAGGAGCGGTGGGACGGCGTGACCGCGGGTGGCGTCGGCCACTCCAGCTACGCCATCACCAGCTGGCCGAACCAGATGAACGACAGCCTCAACGTGCTCACCGGGATCCGCGCGCTGTCCACCAGCATCGCGCTGTCCATCTCGCCGGTCGGCGAGACGGACGAGGTCGGGCTGCGCGGCCTGGTCCGGGTCAGCGCCCGAACCCCCGCCGAACTCGACACCGCCGACGAGCGGCTGAAAGCGATCAGCGGCCGCATCGGCCTGACCCTGACCCCGCTGCGCGGCTCGCAACTGGCCGGCTACGCGGCGACGCTGCCGCTCGGAGGTGCGGCATGAGCCGAAGCAGAACCATCGACGTGCCGGGCAGCCGCGGCGCGGCACCGGAATTCCTGGTCACCCCGGAAACTCTGGACGCGATCAGCCCGTCCGCCGACCGCGGCGGCGTGATCATCGGCTCGGACCCGCAGGGCAACGCGCAGGCCGCGTCGATGCTGCGGCCGCACCCGACCCGCATGGTCACCGTCGGCGGCCTGTACCTCGCCCGGCAGCTGGCGCTGCGCGCGATGGCCACTGGCGCGTGGGTGATCGTCGCCACCGGGCGGCCGGCGGCGTGGAAGATGCTGGAGCGGGCGGCCGGCCAGACCCCGGACGGGAAGCCGGTGCCGCTGGTGCAGATCCGGCGGCTGGCGCCGTTCGACCTGCCCCGGTCCACTGAGGACACCCCGCTGCTGGTGATCCACGACGGCGGTGCAGTGCCGCAGGAACTGTTCCCGCCGCGTGCCCCGTGGCAGACGACCATGTACGTGCTGCCCTACCTGCACCCGCAGGTCAGCAGCGGCACGGCGGCGAACACGGCGGACCTGGTGCTCCTGCAGCGCCTTCCGCTGAACCAGGCGCAGCTCGCCCAGCGCATCTGGAGCCTGCACGGCCACCAGGTCCAACAGCTCACCCAGCTCAAGGACGACCAGGCGATCGCCCTCGGAAACATGACGTGGACGATGATCCGTCTGGTGACGAAGGCGATGGAACAGGAAATCCTGGGCCCGATCCGCCGAGGCGACTGACCTCTCCGGCAAGCAACGGAGAAGCCCCGACCGAACCGGTCGGGGCTTCTTCATTTCCGGCACTGCGCACAACGAGTGGTAATAGCCGCTGTTCACTCCGAACGCTGCGCGAACAGCGATCCGAACCGGGAACTTCCAGGCGGCGACCGTCGACGCGCAGGCCGCCGAGCTTTCGGAAGACTCCAATTTTAGGCAAAATTGGGTGTCCGCCTCTGCACCACAGCCTGGACCTCGTCCACGATTCGCTGCGGTGCCTTCGCCAAATCCTCAGCGGTCACGACGATGACGTGCCAGCCGCTGGCTCGCAACCATCGAAGCCGCCGCTGATCGCGCCGGAACTGCTCGGGCTCCGCGTGCCAAGCACCGTCGTACTCGACCAGCACCCGTGCGTCATCGAAGCCTAGATCGGCCCGCAGCATCGTGCCGTTTTCCCCGGGAATCTCCAACTGCGGCACCGGCTTGAGCCCAGCCATCACGAACATGACGCGGAGAACCGACTCGGGCAGCGACTCCGCCCGGTGGTCGAGGAACTCGAAGGCCCTTCGAGCCCGCCGGATTCCGTAGTCGTGCCGCCCCTCCATGTACTTCCCGATCGTCTCCTTATCGATCACTCTGGCGTGCAACAACATGTCGCAAAGCCCAACCGCCTGGTGCAGCGAGTTCCGCATGAGGATGTCGAGCGCGGCCCGCTCCAAGACCGCAAGGCGAACCCCAGACCACGGAGCGCTCTCGAACTCGTAGTGCCGCACGGCCCAACATCGGATTCCGTGCAGCCTCTTGCATCCCTTGACGAGGACCTCGACCGGATCCTGCGGCCGGGCCAGGGCGACGCCGTGCAGCGTCGCTGCCGACTTCCCGGTTATAACCGCTCCTGGCGGAAGCTTCATCGCCACGGCGCGACATCGGAGCTCGTGCGTTAGGGGCGTTTTCTCAGTCCTGTAGACACCGTGGATCACGCGACGGTACTCGGAGCTCTTCAGGTCGTCGTCGGTCAGGCCGGCCTGGAGAGCTTCGACGCGGGTGAACAACCCGGGGCGTTGACCAAGGGCAA
Organism: Saccharopolyspora elongata; assembly: GCF_004348985.1. Lineage (GTDB taxonomy): Bacteria > Actinomycetota > Actinomycetes > Mycobacteriales > Pseudonocardiaceae > Saccharopolyspora > Saccharopolyspora elongata. Next base: position 7,169 of record NZ_SMKW01000069.1, read on the forward strand.
GTGCGTTGACAGTCATGCACCCAAGGTTGCTGAGCGATCACCATCCGCACAATGAGGTCGAGCGGATCTGTGGACTGCCGAGTCCTCTGTGGATAGACGACCAGCCCCGAATGGGTGAGCCTGTCCAATTTTAGGCAAAATCGGAACACCAGCGGACGCCGCGAGGCCTCGAGGGACCTCCAATTTTAGGCAAAATTGGGCGCACCGCGGCTCCAGAACCGGTCAGGGAAGGGTTCGCATCGCCCGGGTCTGGGTGGCCCTGGTTTCGAGTTCTTCGTCCGACGGGTAGTCGATCGCCGTCAGCGTCAGGCCGTGGGCCGGCGCCACCGCCGTTGTCCGGGTGGTGGATTCCAGGAGCTCCGCCGGCCACGGCTCGGCCCTGCGGCCGTCGCCGACCATCAGGAGCGTGCCCACCAGGCTCCGGACCATCGAATGGCAGAACGCGTCCGCGCTCACGTGCGCGACGATCAGGTGCTCCGCCACCCGCTCCCACTCGAAGCGCTGGAGCTCGCGCACCGTCGTCGCGCCGTCCCGCGGCTTGCAGTACGCCGCGAAGTCGTTGAGCCCCAACAGCTCCTGGGCCGCTGCGTTGAGCGCCGCCACTTCCAGCGGCCGGTTCCAGGCGAGCGTGTCCCGGCGCCGCAGCGGGTCCACGCCCCACGGCGCATCCGACACCTGGTACCTGTAATGCCGCCGCAGAGCCGAGAATCGCGCGTCGAACGCCGCAGGCACCACTCGGGCCCCCAGCACCCGCACGTCCGCCGGCAGGATCCGGTTCCACCGGTGGACCATCCGCCCCAGGTCCGGAATCCCTTGCTCGTCAACGGAAATCCGCCCGCCACCGGCCGGGTCGTGGGGCACTACGTCGAAGTGCACGACCTGGCCCGAAGCATGCACCCCGGAGTCCGTCCGCCCCGCGACCACCACGTGCCGCGGCACCGAGCGCCCAGGCGGCTGCTTCGCCAGCGCATCCTCCACCAGGCCCTGCACGGTGCGCTGGCCCGGCTGAGTCGCCCAGCCGCAGAAATCCGTTCCGTCGTAGGACAAATCGAGGCGCACGCGAACGAGCCCGCCCTCCCCAGCGGGAGCGACGGGCTCGTCCACAGCAGTACTACGTGCCTGAATCAGGACTCGTCCTTCTTCTCGGCAGCGGTGTCCTCGGCCTTGGCCTCGGTCGCCTCCGGGGCCTCAGCGGCCTCGGTGGTCTCCGCCTGAGCCTCGGTCGCCTCGGCCTTGGGGGCCTCCTCGTCCTTGGCGAACTTCGTACCGCGAGCGGCCTCCGCCTCGGTGGTGACGAGCTGCTCGGTCACCAGCGCGATGACGGCCATCTTCGCGTTGTCACCCTTGCGCGGCATCGTCTTGATGATGCGGGTGTAACCGCCGTTGCGTTCCGCGAAGTGCGGGCCGATCTCCGCGAAGAGCTTGTGCACGACGTCCTTGTCGCGGATGGTCTTCATGACCTCGCGACGGTTGTGCAGGTCGCCCTTCTTGGCTTTGGTGATCAGCCGCTCGGCGATCGGCCGCAGCCGCTTCGCCTTGGCCTCGGTGGTGGTGATCCGACCGTGCTCGAACAGCGAGGTGGCCAGGTTGGCCATGATGAGCCGCTCGTGCGCCGGCGACCCGCCGAGACGCGGACCCTTGGTCGGGGTGGGCATCGGTTGCTCCTCTCAGGGCGCGCCGGTGTACCCCGGACGCGCAACACAGCTACAGCTGCTCTGTCTCCGCGTAGTCCTGACCGTCGTCGTAGCCGTTGTCCTCGACGGGCCCGACCGCGCCGACGGTGGTCTCCTCGGAGGACCAGCCTTCGGACGGGTACTCGGCCGCCGCGGCCGACGGGTCGAATCCGGGCGGGCTGTCCTTGAGCGCGAGCCCAAGGCCGGCCAGCTTCATCTTGACCTCGTCGATGGACTTCGCACCGAAGTTGCGGATGTCCAGCAGGTCGGCCTCGCTGCGCGAGACCAGCTCGCCGACGGTGTGGATGCCCTCCCGCTTGAGGCAGTTGTAGGAGCGCACCGTCAGGTCGAGGTCCTCGATCGGCATCGCGTAGGCCGCGATGGTGTCAGCTTCCGCCGGCGACGGGCCGATCTCGATGCCTTCGGCGTCGATGTTGAGCTCGCGGGCGAGCCCGAACAGCTCGACGAGGGTGCGTCCCGCCGAAGCCACCGCGTCGCGCGGGGTGATCGACGGCTTGCTCTCCACGTCGAGGATCAGCTTGTCGAAGTCCGTGCGCTGCTCGACACGGGTCGCCTCGACCTTGTAGGTCACCTTCAGCACCGGCGAGTAGATCGAGTCCACCGGAATGCGGCCGATCTCGGCGCCGGTCTGCTTGTTCTGCATCGCGGGGACATAGCCACGACCACGCTCGACGACGAGCTCGATCTCCAGCTTGCCCTTCGCGTTGAGGGTGGCGATGTGCAGGTCGGGGTTGTGCACCGTGACGCCCGCCGGCGGCACGATGTCGGCCGCGGTGACCTCACCCGGACCCTGCTTGCGCAGGTACATCGTCACCGGCTCGTCTTCCTCGGAGCTGACGACCAGCTCCTTGATGTTCAGGATGACGTCGGTGACGTCTTCCTTCACACCCGGAATCGTGGTGAACTCGTGCAGCACACCGTCGATGCGCAGGCTGGTGACCGCCGCCCCCGGGATCGAGGAGAGCAAGGTACGACGCAGCGAGTTGCCGAGGGTGTAGCCGAAGCCCGGCTCCAGCGGCTCGATGACGAACCGGGAGCGCGTCTCCGACACCGCCTCTTCGGACAGTGTGGGTCGCTGGGAGATGAGCACTTCGTTTTCCTTTCCTCACGACGCCCGCTATTTGACGCCGATGGAATGGCGTTGCCCGCGAAGCGCGGGCCGGTGGCGGATTCCTGCACCGCCACCGCTGGCTGCGAGCCGCCGGCGGCCGTACCCCGAAGGGAGCCGCCGGCGGGACGCGTCACTTCGAGTAGAGCTCGACGATGAGCTGCTCGGTGACCGGAGTGTCGATCTGCGCGCGCTCCGGGCGCTGGTGCACCAGGATCCGCAGGTTCGAGGGCACGACCTGCAGCCAGGCCGGAACCGGACGCTCGCCCAGGGTCTCCTTGGCGATGATGAACGGCGTGGTGCCCAGAGACTTCGGCTTGACGTCGACGATGTCCCACTTCGAAACCTGGAAGCTGGGGACGTTCACCTTCTTGCCGTTGACCGTGAAGTGGCCGTGGCTGACCAGCTGACGCGCCATGCGGCGGGTGCGGGCCAGGCCGGCCCGGTACACGACGTTGTCGAGCCGGGACTCCAGCAGCTGCAGCAGGTTGTCACCCGTCTTGCCGGGGCGCCGGTTGGCGTTCTCGTAGTACGAGCGGAACTGACGCTCCAGCACACCGTAGGTGAACTTCGCCTTCTGCTTCTCCTGGAGCTGCAGCAGGTACTCGGTTTCCTTGATGCGCGCGCGGCCGTGCTGACCCGGGGGGTACGGACGACGCTCGAACGCCTGGTCACCACCGACGAGGTCAACCTTGAGACGGCGGGACTTGCGGGTCGCGGGACCGGTATAACGTGCCATCTTTGTCTACTCCTTCCCGCGCCTCAGACCCGACGCCGCTTCGGCGGCCGGCAGCCGTTGTGCGGCTGCGGGGTCACGTCCTGGATGGTGCCGACCTCGAGACCGGCGGCCTGCAGCGAGCGGATCGCCGTCTCGCGGCCCGAACCCGGACCCTTGACGAAGACGTCGACCTTCTTCATGCCGTGCTCGGCGGCCTTGCGGGCCGCGTTCTCGGCGGCCATCTGCGCGGCGAACGGGGTGGACTTACGAGAGCCCTTGAACCCGACGTGGCCGGCGGAGGCCCAGGCGATCACCGCACCGGTGGGGTCGGTGATCGAAACGATGGTGTTGTTGAACGTGCTCTTGATGTGCGCCTGGCCGTGAGCGACGTTCTTCTTTTCCTTGCGCCGCACCTTCTTGACGGCGCCAGCGCGAGACTTGGGTGGCATGGCTTAGCTGACTCCTAGCGAGGCTTACTTCTTCCCGGCCTTCTTCTTGCCGGCGACCGTCTTCTTCGGCCCCTTGCGGGTACGGGCGTTGGTCTTCGTCCGCTGCCCGTGAACCGGCAGGTGCCGGCGGTGCCGAAGCCCCGCGTAGCAGCCGATCTCGATCTTCCGGCGGATGTCGGCCTGGACCTCGCGGCGGAGGTCACCCTCGACCCGGTAGCTGCTCTCGATGTAGTCGCGCAGCTTGGTCAGCTGCTCGTCATCGAGGTCGCGCGGCCGGGCGTCGGGCGAGATTCCGGTCGCGGAGAGGATCTCCTTCGACCGGGTCTTGCCGATCCCGTAGATGTAGGTAAGCGCGATCGCCATGCGCTTTTCGCGCGGCAGATCAACGCCGACGACCCGTGCCATCTGGCCGGTTCTCCTTCGTTTTTCCAGGTCTGCTCCCTCGCCGCCCCCGCAACTGGTGCGGAGCCCCGGCCTGGTCCGGGGGTCAGTCGGCCCCACGTTAGGGCCGACAGGTCAAGGGAGTTCCTTCTCGATCCTTGCGACGCTGTGCTGCGCTCAGCCCTGACGCTGCTTGTGACGGGCGTTGTCGCAGATCACCAGCACCCGCCCGTGACGGCGGATGACCTGGCACTTGTCGCAGATTCGCTTCACACTCGGCTGGACCTTCACGGTCGTGCTCTCCTGCTCGGACGCGTGTCCGGTCACCCGGACACCGTGGAGGTCACTTGTAGCGGTAGACGATGCGCCCACGGGAAAGGTCGTACGGCGAGAGCTCCACCACGACCCGGTCCTCGGGCAGGATGCGGATGTAGTGCTGACGCATCTTGCCACTGATGTGTGCGAGGACCTTGTGGCCGTTCTCCAACTCGACACGGAACATCGCGTTGGGAAGCGGTTCGATCACCCGACCCTCGACCTCAATGGCCCCGTCTTTCTTGCCCATGTCCTCCGCGTTTCGTGACGGTGACGGTTTTGCGGACCTAAGTCCCGCCGCGTGCACCGGAGGCCCCGGCACCCACGACGGGCACACCGCAGCCCGGCCCGAAACACCGATGACGACCCGATCCGGATGTTCGGAAGCGGATACCCAGGCACAACGAACCGGCGCTACGAGTGCGCCGATGTTCCACTGTACGCCCCGCCGATCGGGCACTCCACATCGGGGCAGCTCAACGCCGCCCCGGTTACTCCGCGCAACATTGATGTCACGCTGCACCACCGCACCAATGCGGCGGGTTGCGTGGGTGCTCCGAGCCTCACTACGTTCGATCACGCTCGACACCGGGGTCGAGGCCGACGCCGTGGGACAACCGAGGAGAAGCGTGACACCCCAGCAGGACCAGCAGATCGGCAAGGTCGGGCAGAACGCGACCAGCAAGCTGGACGAGTACCGGACCTTCTTCCAGACCGCGGTGCGCAACCCCAGGATGGTGGGGGCGGCGACTCCGACGTCCGCCGCCGTCGCCGCCACGGTGGCCCAGGTGGTGCCGACCACCGGCACCCCGGTCGTTGTCGAGCTCGGTCCCGGGACCGGCTCGTTGAGCGACGGCATCCACCGCCGGCTGCCCACTGGCTCCCGGCACGTCGGCATCGAGCTCGGCGAAGGCATGGTCGAGCACCTGCGGGCCCACAAGCCGTGGATGGAGATCGTGCACGGCGACGCGAGCGACCTGCTCGCGCTGCTGGACAAGCACAACATCGACCGCGTCGACGCCGTCATCAGCAGCATCCCGTGGTCGCTGCTGCCGAGCGACGCGCAGAACCACATCCTGCGCCAGGCCGCCGAGGCGCTCGCCCCGCAGGGTGCGTTCACGGCGCTGACCTACCTGCCCGCCGACCACACACCGGGCGGCCGCCGCTTCCGCGCCCGCCTGACGCAGACGTTCGACGAGATCATCACCCACACCACCTGGCGCAATATCCCGCCGATCCTGCACTACATCTGTCGCCGGCCCCTGCGCTGAGACCCCGACCGGGGGTGGCTCGGGTCTCGTCCGGGGCAACCCCGGAGGCCGCCGGGCACGACGGGGGCGCAGGCTTTGCGCATGAGCGAGAGCACCCCCGCAACGCGACTTCGTGAAAACGCCCTGCCACGCGCTGCGACCCGCGGACCGCAGCGGGACGCTGCGATGGAAGCACCAGCTACCACCGCCGCGTCCGGCGAACGGGCAGGAGCAGCCGTGAGCAAGCGAAAGAAGCTGCGCGAGTACTGGACGTTCCTGAGCCGCGCGGTCCGCCGGCCGTCGACGTTCGGCGCCGTGCTGCCGACCTCCCGGCACGTCGCAGCCGCGGTGGCCACTGTGGTGCCCAGCTTCGGCACGCCCACGGTGCTGGAGCTCGGCCCGGGCACCGGCGCGCTCAGCAGCCCCATCCAGCGCCGGCTGTCCGAGGGCGCGCGGCACCTCGCGGTCGAGATCGACCCGGAGATGGTCCGCTACCTGCACCGCACCAAGCCCTGGCTGGAAGTCATCGCGGGGGACGTGACGGACCTGCGCGAACTGCTGGACGCCGCCGGGGTCGACCGGGTCGACGCGGTCATCAGCAGCATCCCGTGGACCCTGCTGCCGCCGGACAAGCAGCGCGAACTGCTGGAGCAGGCGGTCTCGGTGCTGACGCCGGGCGGGGTGTTCACCACGGTCACCTACTTGACGACGCTGTGGCGACCGTCCACCCGCGAGTTCGTGTCGGCGCTGGAGGACACCTTCGACGAGGTGCTGCCGCGCACCGCGATCTGGCGGAACGTGCCCCCGGCCCGCATCTACGCCTGCCGCCGGCCGAAGTGACGGCGACCCGACCCGGCGCGACTTCCATCGAGACCAGACATTCGATTTCCGCCGAAATCGAACAAGTGGTCCACAACCCTCGGCGTGTCGTGACCCGACACGCCGCAGGAACGCAAGTTCCATTGAAATCGAAGGTCCGATTTCAATGAGCGTTTTTCATCCTGGTCCGGCCCCGCAGTCGCGAGTAGCAAAGCTGCACGTCGATGGGGTGCCGCATGCGCCGCAGGCGCATAACCCACCTACGACACCTGCACCGCCGCGGGTTCACTGTGCCCGTGCCCCTGGGGCACTCCTGGGCGGGACGGCCCTGACGCCGTGTATTGGACATACATAAGTCAGGGCACCCACAGACCAGGGAGCCTCTGAGGTTCCGCCACCCGCACCGCCACGCAAAACGAGGTTGGAAACCCCAACGGAACCTGCGTCGGGTCCCGATCAGTCCTCGGCGGCGGTGAGGACCCAGGGGCCGTCTTCGGTGATCGCCACCGTGTGCTCCCAGTGCGCCGCGCGGGAGCCGTCGTCGGTCACGACCGTCCAGGCGTCGTCGAGCTCCTCGGTCTCCGCCGAGCCCAGCGTGAGCATCGGCTCCACCGCGATCGCCATGCCGACCCGCAGCTTCGGGCCGCGCCCGGGCTTGCCGAGGTTCGGCAGGAACGGCTCCATGTGCATCTGGGTGCCGATGCCGTGCCCGCCGTACTCCGCGATGATCCCGTACTCCAGGCCGTCGGCCTTCGCGGCCGCGCGGGCCGCGGTCTCCACCGCGTGGGAGATGTCGGTGAGCCGGTTCCCGGCCCGGACCTGCTCGATCCCGGCCCACATGCTGGCCTCGGTGGCCGCAGACAGGGCTCGGTCCTGCGCGCTGACCTCGCCGATCGCCAGCGTCACCGCGGAGTCGCCGTGCCAGCCGTCCAGGATCGCGCCGCAGTCCACCGACAGCAGGTCGCCCTCGGCGAGGGCCTCGCTGCGGGACGGGATGCCGTGCACCACCTTCTCGTTCAGCGATGCGCAGATCGACGCCGGGAACCCGTGGTAGCCCTTGAACGACGGCACCGCGCCGGCGTCCCGGATCACCTGCTCCGCGACGGCGTCCAGCTCACCGGTGGTCGCACCGGGCTTCGCGTGCTCGGTCACCGCGGCCAGCGCGCGGGCGACGATCAGGCCGGCGGCGCGCATCGCCTCGATCTCGCCCCGCGACTTGAGCTCGATGCCCTTACCCCGACGCAACAAGGCACTCACCTTCAGGATTCTTTCTAGGATTGCGGTTCAGGCCGGCCGCTGCGGCCGGCCGACCGGCTCAAGCGCGGTTGCGCAGCGCTTCCAGCGCGCGGGACGTGATCTCCTCGATCGAGCCGACGGCGTCGATCTTGACGATCCGGTCGCTGTAGAACTCCAGCAGCGGCTCGGTCTCCGACCGGTAGACCGCCAGCCGGCGCCGGATGATGTCCTCGGTGTCGTCAGCGCGCCCGCGAGCGAGCATGCGCGTGACGAGCTCTTCCTCCGGCACCTCGAACTGCAGCACCGCGGTCAGCTCCGTGCCGCGCTCGCGCAGCATCTCGGCCAGCACCTCGGCCTGCGTGGTGGTGCGAGGGTAGCCGTCGAGCAGGAAGCCCTTGGCCGCGTCCTCGTCGGAAAGGCGGTCGCGCACCATCTCGTTGGTGACCTCGTCCGGGACCAGGTCGCCAGTGTCCAGGTAGCTCTTGGCCTTCTGGCCGAGCGGAGTGGCGTTGCCGATGTTCGCGCGGAACAGATCTCCGGTGGAGATGTGCGGGACGTCCAGCTGCTCGCTGAGCACGGCCGCCTGGGTGCCCTTGCCCGCACCGGGCGGGCCGACGAGAACCAATCGCACCAAGGGTCTGCCTCCGAATCAATCCGATCGCGCGCCAACTGCTGACGAGCTCCGCGGGCGCCCACCTGCATCGGGGCAGCCGCGCTCACACCCTACGCATGGGGCGACGCACCAGGTCGCCCCACCCGCAACGGGGGTATCCGGGCATGCGTCGACGCGCGCCCGGACCGTCCAGCCTACCGGAGGAAACCCTCGTACTTGCGCTGCGTGAGCTGGCTCTCGATTTGCTTCACGGTGTCCAGACCGACGTTGACCATGATCAGCACCGCGGTGCCGCCGAACGGGAAGTTCTGGTTCCCGCCCTGGCCACCGGTGATGCCGAGGAAGAAGTTCGGCAGGATCGCGATGATGCCCAGGTACAGCGAGCCGGGCAGCGTGATCCGGGACAGCACGAAGCTCAGGTACTCGGCGGTCGGCCGACCGGGCCGGATGCCCGGGATGAAGCCGCCGAACTTCTTCATGTCGTCCGCGCGCTCTTCCGGGTTGAACGTGATCGACACGTAGAAGTACGCGAAGAAGATGATCAGCGACATGTACAGCAGGATGTGCACCCAGCTGGACGGCGACACGATGTAGGTCTGGATGAACCGCGCCCACCAGGTGTCCTGGTTGCCGGCGAGCTGACCGAGCAGCTGCGGCAGGTACAGCAGCGAGGAACCGAAGATGACCGGGATGACACCGGCCTGGTTCACCTTCAGCGGCAGGTACGTGGAGGTCCCGCCGTACATCCGGCGGCCGATCATGCGCTTGGCGTACTGCACCGGGATCCGGCGCTGGGCCTGCTCGATGAAGACCACGGTCGCGATGATCACGACGGCGAAGGCGCAGACCACGGCGAACACCAGGCCGCCGTGCGACTGCAGGATCGCGCCGCCCTCGGCCGGGATCCGCGAGGCGATCGAGACGAAGATCAGCAGGGACATGCCGTTGCCGATGCCGCGCTCGGTGATCAGCTCACCCATCCACATCAGCACCGCGGCGCCGGCGGTCATGACGACCACGATGGTGATCAGGTTGAGCACCGAGTCGTCCGGGATGACCGACGTCGAGCAACCCTGGAACAGCTGGCCGCGGACCGCGAGCGCCACGATGCCGGTGCCCTGCAAGATCGCCAGTGCGATCGTCAGGTACCGGGTGTACTGGGTCAGCTTCGACTGGCCGGACTGGCCTTCCTTCTTCAGCTGCTCGAAGCGCGGGATGACCACCTGCAGCAGCTGGATGATGATGCTCGCGGTGATGTAGGGCATGATGCCCAGCGACAGCACCGACAGCTGCAGCAACGCACCGCCGCTGAACAGGTTGAGCAGCGAGTAAACGCTCTGCGAACCGCTGCCCTGGATCTCCTCGATGCACTGCTGGATGTTCGGGTACGACACCCCGGGGGCGGGGATCGTGGCACCGAGCCGGTAGAGCACGACCATGCCCAGGGTGAACAGGATCTTGCGGCGCAGGTCCGGCGTCGCCAGAGCCGAGCGGAAGGCGCCGAGCACGCGAACCTCCTGTACGCGAGCCGGTCGGAACCGGCCGGGAAAGATGCGGCAATTTCCGCAGCACCCGATGTTTACGGCACTGCCGGGGCGACTCTAGCAGGCCCGAACGCGGCCACGGACGGCGACCGAAGCCTCACTGCTGATCACGGCATCAGCCATTGGCGAACAAAGACATTCACAATTTCCCCGAAAACCGGGAAAACCACGTGGCAGTGTTCCCGGAATCCGCGAACTCGGCAGCGTCGCAACGCAATTCGAGGGCCCGCAAGTCCGAGTTGCCCGATCGGGCACACCCCGTGCACTTCACCTGATCGGGAAAAGGCCGAGGGCCGGGCGACTTGTCGTCGCCCGGCCCTCGGCTGGGTTAACCGTTGTCAGCGGTCCAGCTTGGTGACCGAACCACCCGCAGCGGTGATCTTCTCCTGGGCGCTGCCGGTGAACGCGTGCGCGGTCACCTCCAGCTTGATGCCCTCCAGATCCCCGTCGCCGAGGATCTTCACGAGCTCGTTCTTCTTGACGAGGCCCTTGGCGATCAGCTCGTCGATGCCGACGGTACCGCCCTCCGGGAACGCCTGGACCAGCCGACCGATGTTCACACCCTGGTACTCGGTGCGGAAGCGGTTCTTGAAGCCCTTCAGCTTCGGGAGCCGCATGTGGATCGGCATCTGCCCACCCTCGAAGCGAGGGGAGACGTTCTTGCGAGCCTTGGTGCCCTTGGTACCGCGGCCCGCGGTCTTGCCCTTGGAGCCCTCACCGCGACCGACGCGGACCTTGTCGCGCTTGGCGCCGGGGGCCGGACGCAGGTCGTGCAGTTTGATGACCATGTCAGTCGACCTCCTCGACCGTCACCAGGTGACGGACGGCGTTGATCATGCCGCGCACGTTGGAGTCATCCGGACGCACCACGGACTGACGGATCTTGCGCAGCCCGAGGGTGCGCATGGTGTCGCGCTGGTTCTGCTTGGTGCCGACCAGACCACGCACCTGGGTGATCTTCAGCTGTGCCATGTCGATCAGGCCCCCTGCTGCGCCGCACGGGCCCGCATGATGAACGCTGGCGCGACGTCCTCGAGCGGCAGGCCGCGACGAGCCGCGACCTCCTCCGGACGCTGCAGCATCTTCAGCGCGGCAACCGTGGCGTGCACGATGTTGATCGGGTTGTCGCTGCCCAGCGACTTGCTCAGCACGTCGTGGACACCGGCGCACTCCAGCACCGCACGCACCGGGCCACCGGCGATGACACCGGTACCGGCACTGGCCGGACGCAGCAGCACGACGCCCGCGGCGTCCTCGCCCTGCACCGGGTGGGTGATGGTGCCGCCCAGGCGCGGGACGCGGAAGAAGTTCTTCTTCGCCTCCTCGACGCCCTTGGCGATCGCCGCCGGAACTTCCTTGGCCTTGCCGTAACCGACACCGACCATGCCGTCGCCGTCGCCGACGACGACCAGCGCGGTGAAGCTGAACCGCCGGCCACCCTTGACGACCTTCGCGACGCGGTTGATGGTCACGACGCGTTCGAACTGCGGGGTCTTCTCTTGGGCCGCCCCGCCACGGCCGCCGTCGCGGCGGTCCCGGCGGTCCTTGCCGCCGGACTCCCCGCCCTCACGCCGAGTGCGTCCAGGCATCAGGCGTCCCTTCCGTTCTCGTTCTTAGCCACTTGTCAGAACTCCAGTCCGCCGTCACGGGCGGCGTCGGCCAGCGCGGCCACGCGACCGTGGTAGGCGTTACCGCCGCGGTCGAACACGACCTTGTCGATGCCGGCGTCCTTGGCACGGGCGGCGACGAGCTCGCCGACCTTCGTGGCCTTGGCCTTCTTGTCGCCCTCGAAGGCCTGGACATCGGCTTCCAGGCTGGTAGCCGAGACCAGGGTGTGGCCCTTGGTGTCGTCGATGACCTGCGCGACGATGTTGCGCAGCGAACGGGTCACGACGAGGCGCGGGCGCTCGGCGGTGCCGACGATCTTCTTGCGGATGCGCGTGTGCCGCTTGGCACGGGCAAGCCGACGCTTGGTCGAGATGTCCTTGCCCACCGGCTTGCGCTTGGTAGCTGTCGTCTCGCTCATGGTCACTTACCCGTCTTCCCGACCTTGCGGCGGATGATCTCCCCTGCGTAGCGGACACCCTTGCCCTTGTACGGGTCGGGCTTGCGCAGCTTGCGAATCCTGGCCGCGATCTCGCCGACCAGCTGCTTGTCGATGCCCTTGACCGAGAGCTTGGTCGGGCCGTCGACCGCGAACTGGATGCCTTCCGGCGGTTCGATCACGATGGGGTGGCTGTAGCCGAGGGCGAACTCGAGGTTCGACCCCTTCTGCATCACGCGGTAACCGACGCCGTGGATCTCCAGGTTCTTCTGGTATCCCTGGCTGACGCCGATCACCATGTTGTTCACCAACGTGCGGGTGAGCCCGTGCAGCGAACGGCTTTCCCGCTCGTCGTTGGGGCGCTTCACCAGCACCGCGCCGTCCTCGTCCTTCTCGACGATGATCGGCTCGGCAACCTGGTGGTGCAGGCTGCCCTTGGGGCCCTTGACCGTCACCGCCGGGCCGTCGATGGTCACCTCGACGCCGGAGGGGACGGTGATCGGCAGCTTTCCGATGCGCGACATTGCCGCTCCTCCTCCCTTACCAGACGTAGGCGAGGACTTCCCCGCCCACGCCCTTCTTCATGGCCTGCCGGTCGGTCAGCAGACCGCCGGAGGTCGAGATGATTGCGACGCCCAGGCCACCCAGCACCTTCGGCAGGTTGGTGGACTTGGCGTAGACCCGCAGGCCGGGCTTGGAGACCCGGCGCAGGCCCGCGATGCTCCGCTCGCGGTTCGGGCCGTACTTGAGCTCGACGACGAGCTGCTTGCAGTTCTCGCCCTCTTCGACGCGCGAGCCGGACACGTAGCCCTCGCGCTTGAGGATCTCGGCGATGTTCGCCTTCAGCTTGGAGTGCGGCATCACGACCTCGTCGTGGTATGCCGAGTTTCCGTTGCGCAGACGCGTCAGCATGTCTGCGATCGGATCGGTCATCGTCATGACCTGCTCAACCTTTCTCGTCTGGTTCCGATGGGCCCCGATCGCGCACCACCCTGAGGTGGACGTCTGGGCCCTGGCCTGGACGAAGTTCGGGGTTTCCCGGCCGAGCAGCCGGTTCCCTTGTCAATTCGCGTGCAAGCACGGCATTCGCCGCGGAGCGTGGGCATCAGCCCTGGTAGCGCCTGCTGAGGGTACCGGCAATCGGTATCACCCCAGCAGGCGGGCAGTCACCAGGAGGACTTGCTCACACCGGGCAGCTCGCCGGCGTGCGCCATCTCGCGGAAGCACACGCGGCACAGGCCGAACTTGCGGAACACCGCACGCGGCCGACCGCAGCGCTGGCAGCGGGTGTAGCCGCGGACGTTGAACTTCGGCTTGCGCGCCGCCTTGATAACCAGCGCCTTCTTGGCCATCGCTCAGTTCTCCTTGAACGGGAAGCCCAGGTGCTTCAGCAGCGCCCGGCCCTCCTCATTGTTGGTGGCCGTGGTAACGACGGTGATGTCCATGCCACGCGGGCGGTCGATGTTGTCCGGGTTGATCTCGTGGAACATCGACTGCTCGTTGAGGCCGAACGTGTAGTTGCCCTTGCCGTCGAACTGCTTCGGCGACAGCCCGCGGAAGTCGCGGATTCGCGGCAGCGCGATGGTGACCAGGCGGTCCAGGAACTCCCACATCCGGTCGCCGCGCAGGGTGACCCGCGCACCGATCGGCATGCCCTCGCGGAGCTTGAACTGCGCGATGGACTTCCGGGCCTTGCGGATCTCCGGCTTCTGACCGGTGATGATCGACAGGTCGCGGACCGCGCCCTCGATCAGCTTGCTGTCCCGAGCGGCGTCGCCAACACCCATGTTGACCACGACCTTGACCACGCCCGGCGTCTGCATCACGTTGGAGTAGTCGAACTCCTCGTTCAGCGCCTGGCGGATCTCCTCGCGGTAACGGGTCTTCAGCCGCGGGACGATCTTCTCAGCGGTAGTCATGATCAGATGTCCTTACCGTTACGACGAGAGATGCGAACCTTCTTGCCGTCCTCACCGATGCGGTAGCCGACCCGGGTGGGCTTGCCGTCGGAGTCCACGACCATCACGTTGCTCACGTGGATCGGTGCTTCCTGGGTGACGATGCCGCCGGACTGCGCGCCACGCTCGGTCCGCGAGACCTTGGTGTGCTTCTTGATCCGGTTGACACCCTCGACCAGAACGCGCTGCTCCTGCGGGATGGCCTTGATGACCTTGCCCTTGGCGCCCTTGTCCTTGCCGGAGATGACGACGACCGTGTCGCCCTTCTTGATCTTCATCAGATCGACACCTCCGGGGACAAAGCGGTCGTCAAGTTGGCAAACCCCGTGTCGCGCCGTGTTCCATGCATCTTCATCACAAAACCTCCGGCGCGAGCGAGATGATCTTCATGAACTTCTTGTCGCGCAGCTCGCGGGCGACCGGACCGAAGATACGGGTGCCCCGCGGCTCACCACCGGGCTTGACCAGCACCGCGGCGTTCTCGTCGAAACGGATGTAGGAACCATCCGCACGACGCTTTTCCTTCTTCTGCCGGACGATGACGGCCTTAACCACATCGCCCTTCTTCACACCGGCACCGGGGATGGCTTCCTTGACGGTCGCCACGATGATGTCCCCGAGGCCCGCGTACCGGCGACCCGACCCACCGAGGACACGGATCGTGAGGATCTCCTTGGCCCCGGTGTTGTCGGCGACACGCAGTCGCGACTCCTGCTGGATCACGTCTTTCTCCTGACCCTAAGTACCCGGACCTGGCCCGGGCACACTCTGGCGCGCCAAATTTCCGACCTGACGCGCGCGGTCAACTTCCGGCACGAGAACGGCCGGCCGCTGGGATGGTTCCCGGCGGCCGGCCGGCCGCACACCTTCGTTTACTTGGCCTTCTCGAGGATCTCGACCAGTCGCCAGCGCTTGCTGGCCGACAGCGGACGAGTCTCCATCAGCAGCACGCGGTCGCCGACACCGGCCGTGTTGGCCTCGTCGTGCGCCTTGACCTTGCTGGTCTGCCGCATGACCTTGCCGTAGAGCGCGTGCTTCTTGCGGTCTTCGAGGGAGACCACGATCGTCTTGTCCATCTTGTCCGAGACGACGTAGCCCTCGCGCACCTTGCGACGGTTGCGCTCCACGCCCTGTCCTTTCTCGCTCATGCCGCGCCCTCCTCAGCGCCTTCGGGGGAAACCGTCAGGCCCAGTTCGCGTTCACGCATGATCGTGTAGATCCGGGCGATGTCCTGCCGGACCGTGCGCAGCCGCCGGTTGTTGCTCAGCTGACCGGTGGCCATCTGGAAGCGGAGGTTGAACAGCTCCTCCTTGGCTTCCTTCAGCCGCTGCACGAGCTCCTCGGCGTTGAGTTCGCGGAGCTCGGATGCGGTGACACCCGCTGCCATCAGAAGTCACCACCCTCGCGGGACACGATCTTGCACTTCATCGGGAGCTTGTGCGCCGCACGGGTCAGCGCCTCGATCGCCGTCTTCTCGTTCGGGAAGGTCAGCTCGAACATGATGCGTCCGGGCTTGACGTTGGCGACCCAGGCCTCCGGCGAGCCCTTACCGGAACCCTGACGGGTTTCGGCGGGCTTCTTGGTCAGCGGGCGGTCCGGGAAGATGTTGATCCACACCTTGCCGCCACGCTTGACGTGCCGGGTGATCGCGATACGAGCCGACTCGATCTGACGGTTGGTCACGTAGCCGTGCTCGACCGCCTGAATGCCGTACTCACCGAAGCTGATCCGGGTACCACCCTTGGCCATGCCCTTGCGCTTCGGGGCGTGGCTCTTGCGCCACTTCACCCTGCGTGGGACGAGCACGTCTCAGCCCTCCGTCTTCTCTTCAGCCGTAGCAGCCTGCGGCTGCTCGCCCTCCGCGGCCTTCTCGGCCTTGGCGGACTTGTCAGCTGCAGCGCGGTCCGCGCCACCGGCACCCCGGCGACGGCCACCGCGATCCGGACGGCCACCGCGGTCACCGCGGTCGCCGCCGCCGCGCGGCGGACGGACCTCGGACTCCTGCTGCTTCTGCTTCAGGCCACCGACCAGCTCGCCCTTGTAGATCCACACCTTGACGCCGATGCGCCCGAAGGTGGTGCGGGCCTCGAAGAAGCCGTAGTCGATGTCCGCGCGCAGCGTGTGCAGCGGAACCCGGCCCTCGCGGTAGAACTCCGAGCGGGACATCTCCGCGCCGCCCAGGCGACCCGAGCACTGCACCCGGATGCCCTTGACCTGCGACGAGCGCATGGCCGACTGAATGGCCTTGCGCATCGCGCGCCGGAAGGACACGCGGTTGGACAGCTGCTCGGCCACGCCCTGCGCGACCAGCTGGGCGTCCGCCTCGGGGTTCTTGACCTCGAGGATGTTGAGCTGGACCTGCTTGCCGGTCAGCTTCTCCAGCGAACCGCGGATGCGGTCCGCCTCGGCACCGCGGCGGCCGATGACGATGCCCGGCCGAGCGGTGTGAATGTCCACGCGGACCCGCTCGCGGGTGCGCTCGATCTCAACCTTCGAGATCCCAGCGCGCTCCATACCGCGAGACAGCTGCCGGCGGATCTTGACGTCCTCCGCGACGTACTCCGAGTACTGCTTGTCGGCGTACCAGCGAGACTTCCAGTCCGTGGTGATGCCGAGTCGGAAGCCGTGCGGGTTGATCTTCTGACCCACTACCGGGCACTCCCCTTCTGGCTCTTTCGGGACTTGGTCGCCGCCTTCGGCCGAGACTCGACCTCGACCGTGATGTGGCTGGTCCGCTTGCGGATCCGGTACGCACGACCCTGCGCGCGCGGCCGGAACCGCTTCAACGTCGGGCCCTCGTCCACGTACGCGTGGCGCACGACCAGCGTCTCGGGGTCGAGGGAGAGGTTGTTCTCAGCGTTGGCGATCGCACTGGCGAGCACCTTCGACACCGGACCGCTGGCGGTCTGCGGCGCGAACTGGAGCACGGCCAGGGCATCGGCGGCACTCCGGCCCTTGATGAGCTCGACCACGCGGCGCGCCTTCATCGGCGACACGCGGACGAACCGGGCCCGCGCCACTGCGTGCGGGAACTCCGCAGCAGTGTCGTCGGAACGGGCTGTCATCCTGCTACCCCTTGCTCTTACTCGTTCGTGTCACAGCCCCGGCTCAGCGGCGGCGCGACTTCCGGTCGTCCTTGACGTGGCCCTTGAAAGTACGGGTCGGGGCGAACTCGCCCAGCTTGTGCCCGACCATCGACTCGGTGACGAACACCGGGATGTGCTTGCGGCCGTCGTGCACCGCGAAGGTGTGGCCCAGCATGTCCGGGATGATCGTCGACCGGCGGGACCAGGTCTTGATCACGGTCTTCTTGCCCGACTCGTTAAGCACGTCCACCTTCTTGAGCAGGTGGTCGTCCACGAACGGGCCCTTCTTCAGGCTGCGTGGCATGTTTGCTTACCTCCCTGCTCAGCGCTTCTTGCCGGTACGGCGACGGCGGACGATGAGCTTGTCACTGGGCTTGCGGCGGCGGGTGCGACCCTCCGGCTTGCCCTTCGGGTTGACCGGGTGACGACCACCGGAGGTCTTGCCCTCACCACCACCGTGCGGGTGGTCCACCGGGTTCATGACGACACCGCGGACGGTCGGGCGCTTGCCCTTCCACCGCATGCGGCCGGCCTTGCCCCAGTTGATGTTGGCGTGCTCGGAGTTGCCGACCTCGCCGACGGTGGCCCGGCACCGCGCGTCCACGTTGCGGATTTCGCCCGAGGGCATCCGCAGCTGGGCGTACGGGCCGTCCTTGGCCACCAGCTGCACCCGGGCACCGGCCGAGCGAGCGATCTTCGCGCCCTGTCCGGGGCGGAGCTCGATCGCGTGGATCACGGTGCCGGTCGGGATGTTGCGCAGCGGCAGGTTGTTACCCGGCTTGATGTCCGCACGCGCACCGCTCTCGATCGCGTCGCCCTGCTTGATGTTGTTCGGCGCGATGATGTAGCGCTTCTCGCCATCGGCGTAGTGCAGGAGCGCGATCCGAGCACTGCGGTTCGGGTCGTACTCGATGTGCGCGACCTTGGCCGGCACACCGTCCTTGTCGTTGCGGCGGAAGTCGATCACGCGGTAAGCCCGCTTGTGACCGCCACCCTTGTGCCGCGTGGTGATCTTGCCCTGAGCGTTGCGGCCCGCCTTCTTGTTCAGCGGACGCACCAACGACTTCTCCGGCTCCGACCGGGTGATCTCGGCGAAGTCGGACACGCTCGCGCCACGACGGCCCGGCGTCGTCGGCTTGTACTTGCGAATGCCCATTGTTAACGCAACCTCGTCCTAATCAGCACCGGTCAGGCGGCCGGTCCGCCGAAGATCTCGATCGGCTTGCTCTCCGGCGACAGGGTGACGATCGCCCGCTTGGTGTCCTTGCGCTTGCCGAACCCGGTGCGGGAACGCTTGCGCTTGCCGTTGCGGTTGATCGTGTTGACGCTGGTGACCTTGACGTCGAAGATCTTCTCGATCGCGATCTTGATCTCGGTCTTGTTCGAGCGCGGGTCCACCAGGAAGGTGTACTGGCTCTGCTCGAGCAACCCGTAGCTCTTCTCGGAGATCACCGGCGCAAGGATGATGTCTCGCGGGTCGGCGCTCACTGCTCTGCCTCCTCTGCGGAAGACGCGGCGGCCTTGACCGACCGGCCCTTGACCGGGCCCGCGACGAAGCGCTCGTACGCGGCCTTGGTGAACACAACGTCGTCGCTGTTCAGCACGTCGTAGGTGTTCAGCTGACCCGGGTCGATCAGGTGCACGTTCTGCAGGTTCCGCAGGCTCAGCCAGGAGTTCTCCTCCTCGTGGCGGTTGAGCACAATCAGAACCTTCTTGGCCTCGGTCCAGTTCCGCAGCGCGGTCTTGGCGGACTTGGTGGACGGCGTCTCGCCGCCGACCACGCCGGTGACCACGTGCAGCTGGCCGGCGCGAACCCGGTCGGAGAGGGCACCGCGCAGGGCGGCGACCTTCATCTTCTTCGGGGTCCGCTGCGAGTAGTCCCGCGGCTGCGGCCCGTGAACGATGCCACCACCGGTGAACTGCGGGGCCCGGATGGAGCCCTGCCGGGCGTTGCCGGTGCCCTTCTGGCGGTACGGCTTCTTGCCGCCGCCGGACACCATGCCACGCGTCTTCGTGGAGTGCGTGCCCTGGCGCGCGGCGGCCAGCTGGGCCACCACGACCTGGTGCATCAGCGCCACGTTGGCCTGCACGTCGAAGATCTCGGCGGGCAGTTCGACGGTGCCGTCGGTCTTACCGTCCGGGGTACGGACATCGAGCGTCAGGCTCATCACGCACCACCCTTCGCGGGACTCTTAACCAGGACCAGGCCGCCCTTGGGGCCGGGGACGGCACCCTTGATCAGCAGCAGGCCGGTCTCGGACTCCACCTTGTGGACCTTCAGGTTCTGCGTGGTGACGCGGTCGGAACCCATCCGCCCGGCCATCCGCATGCCCTTGAACACGCGACCGGGGGTGGCGCAGCCACCGATGGAACCCGGCTTGCGGTGCACGGCCTGGGTACCGTGGCTGGCGCCCTGGCTGCGGAAACCGTGCCGCTTGATGGTGCCCGCGAAGCCCTTGCCCTTGCTGGTGCCGACGACGTCGACAACCGAGCCCGCCTCGAAGACGTCCGCGCCGAGCTCCTGGCCCAGCTCGTACTCACCGGCGTCGGCGGTGCGCAGCTCCACGACGTGGCGGCGCGGGGTGACGCCGGCCTTGGCGAAGTGGCCGCTGCGCGGCTTGTTCACCTTGCGCGGGTCGATGGCGCCGAACGCCAGCTGCACGGCCGCGTAGCCGTCCTTTTCGGGGGTCCGAATCTGGGTAACCACGTTCGGCCCGGCCTGGACGACGGTCACCGGGACAATCCGGTTCTGGTCGTCGAAGACCTGGGTCATGCCGAGCTTGGTGCCCAGAATCCCCTTGATCTGCCTGTCAGACATAGGTCTCGTTCTCTCCAGCTACCTCGTCGCCGCGCTTACTGGATGTTCACGTCGACGCTGGCCGGCAGGTCGATGCGCATCAGCGCGTCAACCGTCTTCGGCGTCGGTTCGAGGATGTCGATGAGCCGCTTGTGCGTCCGCATCTCGAAGTGCTCCCGCGAGTCCTTGTACTTGTGCGGGGAGCGGATGACGCAGTAGACGTTCTTCTCCGTGGGCAGCGGCACCGGCCCAACGACCCGAGCGCCGGTGCGCGTCACGGTCTCGACGATCTTGCGTGCGGACGCGTCGATCGCCTCGTGGTCGTAGGCCTTGAGCCGGATGCGGATCTTCTGTCCCGCCATAGTGGCTTGCCGTTCCTCTAGTCTCGTGCCGCGGTTTCGTCTTGGGTGCGGGTGCACCGCACCCTCGCGGGCGGTGGTGCCCCACGCGGCCTCAGCCTTGCGTCATCCCGATGCCGGGAGGCGCCACAGCTCTCAGTCCGCCCCTGTTCAGGTATCTGGTGCCCGGTACACGCGGTCGGGCGTGTCGCCCGGCTACCGCATACCGGTCCCCTCGAACGTCGCCGATGGGGTGGGCCTTGCGGCCCGTACACCTTCTTGTGCCCTGTTCGGCCCGCCACCGGCGAACCGGCGACACCAGCACCGCCTGAGAACAGCCGGTGAACCAGAACAAGGGCGCGAGGCCCTCGCAGCAAAGCGGCCGTTGCTTCGAACCTTCTCGATTTCGATCAGTTCAAAACCCGGCCGCCCTGAACGAGCAACCCATACAGGATGACACACCCGTTTATCCAGCCCAAACCGGGGGTGGCATTACGGGAGAACTGTTGCCGGGCTCACCTCGCCCGGGCGGTCCCGTGGCGGGATCCCGGACACCGGCGGTCGGGGCCGAGCGGCCTCGCCGCCCGAAGACGAAACTTCGGCAGGTTTGTCACCTGAAAAGCAAGAGGGCCCGCCCCCCGAAGAACGGGAGCGGGCCCTCGCCACGTCACTTGTTGATCTTGGTGACGCGACCGGCGCCGACGGTGCGGCCACCCTCGCGGATCGCGAAGCGCAGACCCTCGTCCATCGCGATGGGCTGGATCAGCTGGACCGACATCTCGGTGTTGTCGCCCGGCATGACCATCTCGGTGCCCTCGGGGAGGGTCACCACGCCGGTCACGTCGGTGGTCCGGAAGTAGAACTGCGGACGGTAGTTGTTGAAGAACGGCGTGTGCCGGCCACCCTCGTCCTTGGACAGGATGTACACCTGAGCCTCGAACTCGGTGTGCGGGGTGGTGGTGCCGGGCTTCACGACGACCATGCCGCGCTCGACCTCTTCGCGCTTGACACCGCGGATCAGCAGACCCACGTTGTCACCCGCCTGGCCCTCGTCGAGCAGCTTGCGGAACATCTCGACACCGGTGACGGTGGTCTTGATCGGCTTCTCCTTGATACCGACCATCTCCACCTCCTCGTTCACCTTGACCACACCGCGCTCGATGCGGCCGGTGACCACGGTGCCGCGGCCGGTGATGGAGAAGACGTCCTCGATCGGCATCAGGAACGGCTTCTCGATCTCGCGAACCGGGTCCGGGACGTTCTCGTCCACGGCGTCCATCAGCTCGACGATCTTGGCGCCCCACTCGGCGTCGCCCTCCAGCGCCTTCAGCGCGGAAACGCGGACGACCGGCACGTCGTCACCCGGGAACTCCTGGGCCGACAGCAGCTCGCGGACCTCCATCTCGACGAGCTCGAGGATTTCCTCGTCGTCGACCATGTCGGACTTGTTCAGCGCGACCAGGATGTAGGGAACGCCGACCTGGCGGGCCAGCAGCACGTGCTCGCGGGTCTGCGGCATCGGGCCGTCGGTGGCCGCGACCACCAGGATCGCGCCGTCCATCTGCGCGGCACCGGTGATCATGTTCTTCACGTAGTCGGCGTGACCCGGGGCGTCCACGTGGGCGTAGTGGCGCTTCTCGGTCTGGTACTCGACGTGCGCGATCTGAATGGTGATACCGCGCTCGCGCTCCTCCGGCGCCTTGTCGATCTCGTCGAACGGCGTGAAGGGGTTCAGGTCCGGGTACTTGTCGTGCAGAACCTTGGTGATGGCCGCGGTGAGCGTGGTCTTGCCGTGGTCAACGTGACCGATGGTCCCGATGTTGACGTGCGGCTTGTCCCTCTCGAACTTCGCCTTAGCCACTGGATTGTCCTCCTGGACTTGTTAACTTTCCGCCGTACGACTTGTTGTGCCAGGCGGAGTCCTGTCGGGTAGGTGACGGGTGGGCCCCCAACCCCGGAAGAACACTGTCCTTGCGGGGTGGCGGCCCGTCCGCCGCCGAACTGGAGGGGATTGCTCCCCGGTCGCCTTCGCGAGGCGTTGCCTCGTGCCCGGTCCCGGCTCAGCCGCGACCGGACACCGGGTCACTCGCCCGTTGCCTTGGCGATGATCTCCTTCGCCACGTTCGCCGGAACCTCGGCGTAGGAGTCGAACACCATCGAGTAGTTGGCACGGCCCTGGGTCTTCGACCGCAGGTCGCCGACATACCCGAACATCTCCGACAGCGGCACGAGGGCCTTGACGACGCGGGTACCGCTGCGCTCCTCCATGGCCTGGATCTGACCACGGCGGGAGTTCAGGTCGCCGATGACATCGCCCATGTAGTCCTCGGGCGTGGTCACCTCGACCGCCATCATGGGCTCGAGCAGCGCCGGGGAGGCCTTCGCGGCGGCTTCCTTCAGCGCCATCGAACCGGCGACCTTGAAGGCCATTTCCGAGGAGTCGACCTCGTGGTACTGGCCGTCGAGCAAGGTCACCTTCACGCCGACCAGCGGGTAGCCGGCCAGCACGCCGTACTGCATCGCGTCCTGCGCGCCCTGGTCCACCGAGGGGATGTACTCGCGCGGGATGCGCCCACCGGTGACCTTGTTCTCGAACTCGTAGGTCGCGCTCTCCGACGTCTGCTCGATCGGCGACAGGCCGATGATCACGCGCGCGAACTGACCGGAACCACCGGTCTGCTTCTTGTGCGTGTACTCGTACTTGTCGATCGACTTGCGGATCGTCTCGCGGTAGGCCACCTGCGGCTTGCCGATGTTGGCCTCGACCTTGAAGTCGGTCTTCATCCGGTTGACGAGCACCTCGAGGTGCAGCTCGCCCATGCCCTTGATGATGGTCTGACCGGTCTCCTCGTCCAGCTTGACCTGGAACGTGGGGTCTTCCTCGGCGAGCTTCTGGATCGCCGTGGACAGCTTCTCCTGGTCGGCCTTCGTCTTGGGCTCGATGGCCACCTCGATGACCGGAGCCGGGAAGGTCATCGACTCCAGCACGATCGGGTTCGCCGGGTCGCACAGGGTGTCACCGGTCGTGGTGTCCTTGAGCCCGATCACCGCGTAGATGTGACCGGCCTGGATCTCGTCGACCGGGTTCTCCTTGTTGGAGTGCATCTGGAACATCTTCCCGATGCGCTCCTTGCGCTCCTTGGTCGAGTTGATGACCTGGGTGCCCGCGGCGACCTTGCCCGAGTAGACCCGGACGTAGGTCAGCTTGCCGAAGAACGGGTGCACCGCGATCTTCGAGACCAGCGCGGCGAACGGCTCGTCGGTGCTCGGCTTGCGCTCGGCCTCGGTGACGCCGTCGGGCAGCAGACCCTGCACCGGCGGGACGTCCAGCGGCGACGGCAGGTAGTCCACCACCGCGTCCAGCATCGGCTGGACACCCTTGTTCTTGAACGCGGTACCGCACAGGACCGGGAAGGCTTCGCGGCTGTTGGTCAGCTTGCGGATGCCGGCCTTGATCTGCTCCTCGGTCAGCTCCTCGCCACCGAAGTAGGCCTCCATCAGGGCCTCGTCGGACTCCGCGACGGCCTCGACCAGCTTCTCGCGGTACTCCGCGGCCTTCTCGGCGAGGTCGGCCGGGATGTCCTCGACCTCGTAGTCCTCGCCCTTCTTGACCTCGCCGCGCCAGGTCAGCGCCTTCATGCGGACCAGGTCGACGACGCCCTGGAAGTCCGACTCGGCGCCGATCGGCAGCTGCAGCACCAGCGGCCGGGCGTGGAGGCGTTCCTCGATCGTCCGCACCGTGAAGTAGAAGTCCGCACCCAGCTTGTCCATCTTGTTGACGAAGCAGATGCGCGGAACGTCGTACTTGTCCGCCTGACGCCAGACCTGCTCGGACTGCGGTTCGACACCTTCCTTACCGTCGAACACCGCGACCGCGCCGTCCAGGACGCGCAGCGACCGCTCCACCTCGACCGTGAAGTCGACGTGGCCCGGGGTGTCGATGATGTTGATCTGAGTGTCGCCCCAGAAGGTCGTGGTAGCAGCCGAGGTAATGGTGATACCCCGCTTCTGCTCCTCTTCCATCCAGTCCATCGTCGCGGCGCCGTCGTGCACCTCGCCGATCTTGTACGTGATCCCCGTGTAGTAGAGGATCCGCTCGGTCGTGGTGGTCTTGCCCGCGTCGATGTGGGCCATGATGCCGATGTTGCGGACCTTGGTCAGGTCTGTCAGCACGTCGCGTGCCACGAGTTTCTTCCCCGTTCCCTACAGCAGGTGCAAGCTGTCGAATCGGTGCGCCGAGGCGGGCAAGAGCCGACCCGACGTCACCAGCGGTAGTGCGCGAAGGCCTTGTTGGACTCCGCCATCTTGTGCGTGTCTTCACGCTTCTTGACGCTCGCGCCGAGGCCGTTGCTCGCGTCCAGCAGCTCGTTCATCAGGCGCTCGACCATGGTCTTCTCGCGGCGCTGCCGGGAGTAACCGACCAGCCAGCGCAGCGCGAGGGTGGTGGAGCGGCCGGCGCGCACCTCGATCGGCACCTGGTAGGTCGCGCCACCGACGCGGCGGCTGCGGACCTCCAGGGTCGGCTTCACGTTGTCGAGGGCACGCTTGAGCGTGACGACCGGGTCGGTGCCGGTCTTCTCCCGGCAGCCTTCCAGCGCCGCGTAAACGATCCGCTCGGCCAGCGAGCGCTTGCCGTCCACGAGGACCTTGTTCACCAGCTGCGTGACCAACGGCGCGCCGTACACGGGATCGGCGTGCAGCGGCCGCTTCGGGGCCGGACCCTTGCGGGGCATCAGCTCTTCTCCTTCTTCGCGCCGTACCGGCTGCGAGCCTGCTTGCGGTTCTTCACACCCTGGGTGTCAGCGGAACCGCGGATGATCTTGTAGCGCACGCCGGGGAGGTCCTTCACACGGCCGCCACGAACGAGCACGATCGAGTGCTCCTGCAGGTTGTGGCCTTCACCCGGGATGTAGGCCGTGACCTCGATGCCGCTGGTCAGCTTGACACGAGCGACCTTGCGCAGGGCCGAGTTGGGCTTCTTCGGGGTGGTCGTGTACACGCGGGTGCACACGCCACGCCGCTGCGGGCTCCCCTTGAGCGCCGCAGTCTTGGTCTTGGCGACCTTGTCCTGGCGGCCCTTACGGACCAGCTGCTGGATGGTGGGCATGGACCGGCTTTCTGTCAGCGTTCGCGTCTTCTGGTACTCGACCAAGCGGCGCTCGTTCGAGCTTCGGCGTGCCCTGGCGTCGAGCACCTGTCAGGCACTGTGTTTCGGGACTCCTCCCGCACCACGAGGTCGGGCGTGTCGCCCGCTCCTCGGCCTTTCGGCGCCGATGCGCCCCAATGGGAACGACCCCAGAGGGTTGTCGAGAGGAGTTCCACACATCCTCGGCGCTGGCGCGGTCTCAACCAGCGGCTGGCGACCACGTCATGCACGGGCATGCGGATCGACCCGATGGGTGTCGGGTCCGATAAACAAAGATACCTGCCCCGTTCTCAGAGGGTCAAAACGGGGTCCCCCTTGACCTGCTCGATCACCCGGCACTGCGACGGCGCCACCTCGGGGTGCGAGCTCGCGGCTTCCCTCCCGGACACTCTACCCAGGCTGACAAGGGCCTCCCGCGGAGCGAGATCGCTCACACCGCCGGGGTCATTCGGCAGGCCACACCACGACCCAGCTGGCCTGCCCGATCGGCCGCCCGGCCGCCGGGTGCTGGCGCTGGATGCGGCCGTGGTCCCGGCGCAGCGGGCGCGGGTCGCCGTCCGGGCCGCCGACGACGACCTCCACGCCGACGGCGTTGGCCACCGCGAGCGCCTCCAGCGGCGTCCGGCCGACCAGGTCCGGGATGGGCCGCGGATCGCCGTAGTAGTCGAGGTACCGGTTGACTCCGCGCGCCGGACTCATGACGCCGCCCCGGGGCCGGCGGGCGTGGTGAGAGGGGCCCTGCGCAGCGTTGCCAATGCGGCCTCCTGCCATGTCGCCCCCGAAAATCGCATTGCGGGAGCGTACCGGCGGCCGAGCCCTCGTCCACGCCCCCGGATGGCCCAAACGGACGCCGGTGAGCGGAGATGTTTCCGCTGGTCAGTCCGGCTATGGGTCAGACCTCCGCGAGCCAGCCGTCCGCGACCAGCGCGCGCACGTCCGCCGGGAGGACGAAGGCGGTGCCGCCGCCGACCTGGCCGAAGTCCGGCTTCGCCACGCCGGAGATCACCTGGAACCCGGTGCGGACCCGGTACTTGCGGTAGTCCCCGGCCGGCTGCTGCGGCGGCGCGGATCGCTGCGGCAGCGTCGTGCCCGCGACGAAGACCGTGTTGCCCGCCGGGTCGCCGAACCTGTCGACCTCGTCACCCGCGCGCAGGTCGACGAGGAACTTGTCGTCGTAGGCGTCCAGCGGCGGCTCGCCGGGCAGCGGCCGGATCGGGCACTCGAAGTCGGCCAGCGGCTCGTCGGGCGCGCGCAGGAACTGGTCCCGGGTCAGCGCCATCGCGCCGATCAGGTGCGCGGCGGCGGCGAACGGCTCCGGGAACCTGGACCTGTTCTTGACAGCGCCGCCGTCGACGCAGAACACCGCCCACCAGCCGTCGAGCTCGCGGCGCATGCACCAGCCGCCCTCGACGGGCTGCTCGAAGCTGTAGAACCGGCGGCTCATGCCCATCGCGCCGATGAATCCCCTGGCCAGCTCGATCGCTTCGGCCGGCGGGACGTTCTCCAGGGCGTCCGCGTCGGCGCCCAGCACCAGCGCCTTGGCCTCCGCCGCGGCGCGCTCGGCGACGACCTCCGGCGGCCGGTGGCCGTTGCGCCGGACGTGCTCGAGGAAGTCGCGCGGCGGCGCGATGTCGTGCACTCCCAGGTAGTAGGCCATCGCCAGCGGCCACACCCAGGTGCCGTCGGTGTGGAACTGCTTGGGCACCTCCGGCGGCTGCTGCGGGTCCACCTCGTCCGCCGAGGTGCCGGGGGCCGACAGCAGGATCTCGCCGCCGTAGAGGTAGTCGAGGACCGTCTGCTTCTCCGCCCACGACAGCGCGGGCCGGTGCGCGAACGGGCGGTCGTCGGCGCCGCGGCCGTCGAAGACCTGGACCATGCGGACGGGGCTGGGGACCTGGAAGCCGCCGCGGTTGTCCGCGTGGTGCTGCCACGCGGCTTCGAACAGCCAGTCCGGCGCCGTCGTCCGCGGGTAGAAGCGCAGCTCGTCGTAGTACGCGCGGAAGCCCTCGTCGGCGCGCGTCCACTGTGGAGCATCGTGCCCGGTCAGGTAGTCGGCGCCGTCGCGGCTGATCGCGATGCTCGCCGTGGTCCACGCACCGGTGTCCGGGCGGTACTCGACGTTGCGGAGCCCGCGCAGCGCGTCGACGACCTCCTGCGCCGGGATCCACTGGTGCTCTTCGTCGGTGGTGACGGTCGCGGTGATCTCGATCCGGGTGCCCAGGGCCGTGCAGTTCACCCGGGCCTCGCGCCAGCCTTCCGGCAGCGCGGCGGCGAGCGCGCCGAGCAGCGAGTCGACCAGTTCCTGCCGCAACGCCGACCGGTCCGGCACCGAACCGTAGGACGCCGGCGCCGGGAACTGCGGGCGTACCGGGTGGGCGTCGTCCTCCTGCTCGAAGAACACCGCGGTCACCTGCTCGACCGGGATCGCATCCGGCCTGCCGTTGATCCGCGCCCCGCCGTTCCGCAGGTCGATCACCAGCTGGGGTTCGCCGTCGATGACGCCGTACAACCCCGGGATGTGCGTACCGAGGATCACTTGCCCTCCCCCTCGAAGGTCTCGGTGCGAACGACTCCGTTGATGCGGCGCGGCGCGGGCTTGGGCGCCGGGAACTCCGCGGCGGACTCGTCACCGGCCGTCCGCAGCGCCGGCTCCGGAACCGACCACTGCGGGCGGGCCGGATAGCGCTCGTTCCAGTCCTCGTCGGTCGGCGGCTCGATCGCGGCCGGCCCCGGCTGGAACGCGCCCCGGCCGAACTCGGCGACGCAGTCCAGCGCCACCTGCTCGACGACGTCGCGCAGCTCCAGCTCCGCCAGCCAGTCGACCGGGAGGGCGCCGACGCCGAGCAACGCGCCCACGATGTTCCCGCAGATCGCACCGGTGGAGTCGCTGTCGCCGTCGTGGTGCACGGCGATCCGCAGCGCGAGCTCGACGTCCTCGCCGCCGACCAGCGCCGCGCACACCGCGATCGCCAGCGCCTCCTCGCCGACCCAGCCGCCGCCGAGCGTCTCGGCGACCTGCTGCGGGGTCGGAACGCCGGCCTCGGCCAGGTCCACGGCGGCCTTCAGCATGGCGCTGGTCTCCTCGTGGTCCTCCCAGGTCTCCAGGACCTGCAGGGCCAGCCACACGCCGTCGTCGAGGCCGCGGCCGAGCAGCGCCTGCTGGACGATCACCGCGAGCGCCCCGGCGGAGTGGTAGCCGGCGGGGTGGCTGTGGGTCAGCGCGGCGGTGCGGGCGGCCAGCCGGAACACCTCGGCGGGATCGGTGGAGCATAGCGCGGCCGGGGCGGCGCGCATCACGCCGCCGCAGCCCTTGGAGTCGTTGATCTTCTCGATGAACGAGCCGGCCGGGTGGCCGTCGCCGAACCGGGCCAGCGCGCGGAACACGGTCTTGCCGGGGGCCCGGGTCTTGAACAGGCCGGGCACCTCGATCAGCCAGCCGTCGGGCGCGGGGTAGTCGGCGAGGAACCGCCCGGCGGCGGCATCCCACTCGACGCCCTGCGTGTGCAGCCAGCGCTGGTAGGCCAGCTGGACCTCGGGCAGCGGGTCCTCGACGCCGAGCATCCGGGCGGCGACGCTGCCGCGGATCAGGCCCTCGGCGGTGAACAGCGTCATCTGGGTGTCGTCGGTGATCGCGCCGTGCACCCCGTAGGCCTCGCGCAGGCCGCTCGGCCCGTCGGGGCCGAAGCGCTCGGTGATCTCCTCGGCGGTGATGAACTCCAGGTCGGCGCCGAGGGCGTCGCCGAGCGCCCCGCCGAGGAAGCAGCCCAGCACCCGCTCGGTCAGCGACGGCGCGCTGTCGTCGGGCCGGTCGGCCTTGGCGTGCTCGCCGCGGACGATCGGCGGCACCGCCGCGGCGGGCTCGGCGGACTTCGGTTCGGTTGCCGCCTGCGGCGCCTCGACGACGTCCGGCGTCTCCGGCTCGGCGGCCGGTTCGCGCTCGTCGACCTCGGCCTGCACTTCCGGCTCGGCGTCTTCGGGCTCAGCGCCTTGGAGCTCGACCTCTTCGAGCACGGCGTCCTGGATCGCGGTGTCCTCGAGCTTGACCTCTTCGGACTCGTCGTCTTCGAGCACGACGTCCTTGAGCGCGGCGCCTTCGGACACGGCATCTTCGAGCACCGCGTCCTGAAGCACGACGTCTTCGAGCTCGGTGGCGGCCGGCGCGGTGGGTCCGGCGAGGCTCGGGCGAGCGATGTGATCGGCGCCCAACGGCTCGGCCTCGACCTCCGCCGCGACGGGTTCGATGCCGTCCGGCTCTCCGGGCTCCACCGGGTCGGCGTCGAGCGGCTCCACCGATTCGAGCTCGGCGGGCTCCGGTTCGGCTTCCTCGACCGCGGTGTCTTCCACGACCGGCTTCAGGACGCTCGGCCGGGCGATGTGGTCGGGACCGAGCACGGGCTCGTCGGCCCGCGCTTCTCCGGCATCGGATGCGTCGGACAGCCCGAGCGGCTCCACCCGCTCGACCTCCACCGGGAAGGACTCCGCGAAGGCCGGGAAGACCGCCCCATCGGCCTCCGGCTCGTCGGCTTCTGCCGGTTCGGCGTCCGCGGCGAACGGGTCCGCCGGCGTCGTGCCGAAATCGGCCGGTTCGAGGTCGATCGGTGCGCGCGACGGCGGCTCCATGTCGACCGGCTCGCGCTCGACCAGTGGAGCGGCGACGGACTGGTCTTCGGAGGAAACGTCCTCTGCGAAGGCTCCCAGCGATGTGGACATCGCGGGCTCCTGCGCTGTGTCGGCGACGCTTGACCCCTGCTCGGCGACGTCCTCTTCCTCCGCACCGATAGCGACCTCCGCGCCATCGGCACGCCGCTCGGCGGCGATGTCGTCGGGCTCCGGCACGACGATCCGCCCGAAGTCCTGGTCCGCGGCCTGCGTCTCGTCCGGTGCCGAATCGGGCTCGGCCGGGGATTCGGCAGGCATCGCGCGGACTTCCGGGGCCCGAGCCGCGGCGCGAGGACCGGCCAGCGGCGGGAAGGCCCCGATCTGCGGTTCGGCCTGCTCGGGCTCGGCCGGGGTGTCGGCCGCCGGGAACACCGCGGTGGTTTCGACCGGGGCGCCGTTCGACAGCAGGCGCGGCACCGGGATCGGGCCGGTGCTCGACGGGTCGGTCGCCGTGAATTCCACCGGGGGTTCGGTGCGGGCCGCCGGGAACGTCGGCGCCCCGATGTTCTCCGAGCGCGCGCTCTGCGGCGGGATGCCCTGCGGGGGCGTGTCGACGGCGTCGTCCGGCGCGGCCGTGATCGCGGGCATGATCATGGTCTGCTCGGCGGAGCCTTCGACGGTGTTCGGCGTCCCGGCGGCGAGTTCCCGGGGGCCGCCGAACGGCCGGTTGTTCGGCGCGTACCGCTGGGCCCACTGCGGCGGCGGTGGCGGCGCGAAGGCTTCGGTGGCGTCCGCGCAGAGGATCTCGATGACCTCGCGCAGTTCGAGTTCTTCGCCCCACTGCGCGGGAATCCCGCCCGGCCCGTAGATCGCGCCGGCGAGCTGCCCGGCCAGCGCACCGGTGACGGCGCTGTCGCTGGACTGGTTCACGGCGACCCGCACCGCGTCGGCGAAGTTCCGGGTGCTGCCCACCGCGGCCAGCGCGATGCCGAGCTCGCCGGGCTTGTTGTAGGTGTCGAACTCGATGTCGAGGTCCGAGGGGGAAGGGCGAACGCCCCGCTGCCCGACGAACATCGCCGCGTGCACGGTCCGCCGGACGTCGGCGGGGACCTCGCGGACCTGGTACGCGCTGCCGAGCCGGTTGCGATCGGATGCGGTCACCGCGTCCCACAACGGCACCCCGCGGATCAGCTGGGCCAGCACGTCGGCATGCATGCCGGCCGCGCTGACGGAGTTCGGCGCGGAGGTGAACAGGTTCGCGGTCGCGGCGCCGGTCGAGTACACGGCCTCCGGCACGTTCGACCACACCATGGCCGGCGCGGCCCAGGCCACGCAGCCCGCCAAACCGTCGATGCCGGTCGGCGGACGCAGCAGTCCGTCGGCGCCGAGCGGGGACTGCCGGGC
Source organism: Saccharopolyspora elongata (assembly GCF_004348985.1). Classification (GTDB taxonomy): domain Bacteria; phylum Actinomycetota; class Actinomycetes; order Mycobacteriales; family Pseudonocardiaceae; genus Saccharopolyspora; species Saccharopolyspora elongata. Next base: position 38,668 of record NZ_SMKW01000069.1, read on the forward strand.
CATCCGCCCGAGCAGGGAAATCGCCGCGCCCTCCGGGTTGCGGGTCGAGTACAGCTCCGGCCGTTCGAGCAACCAGCTGTTGGGCGCGGGTTCCGTCGACAGGTACGCCGACATCGCGTAATCCCACGGGACGCCCTGGGTGTGCAGCCAACGCAGGTAGTTGGTGAAGACGAACTCGGTCGGCAACCACCCGTTGCCGCCCGGGTTCACGGCCTTCGCCCGCAGCAGGGCTTCCATGGTGAACACGGTGAGCTGGGTCAGATCGCTGACCGCGCCGCGCCGCCCGAAAACGGGCAGGTAGTCGACGACGCCCTGCGGACCGAACCACTGCTGGAGCTCGGCGGTGCTGGTGTTGCGCACGCCGGCGCCGAGCGCGTCGCCGACGGCCCCGCCGAGCATGGCGCCGCGGAATCGTTCGGCCCACGACAGCTGCGGCGGTTGAGCGTCGGTCATCGCGATGTCTCCCTCATGGTCACCAGGCGGGGTACCGCCGGGTCCACCCCGGATCGGTCGGCGGCCCGGGGCTGAACTCGACCAGCGCATCCTTGGCCAGCGTCTCGACGAGCTCGCGCAGCTCCAGGGACGCGAGCCACTCCGGAGGAACGGCCCGAGCCCCGTAAAGAGCCCCCGCAATGTTGCCGCACACGATCCCCGTGGAATCGGAGTCCCCCGAGTGGTTCACGGACAACAGCAGCGCGTCCCTCAAGTTATCGGTGGCCAGCGCGGCGTAGAGCCCGATCGCGAGAGCTTCCTCCCCGACCCACCCCTGACCGAGTGTGTCCTTGATCTCCTCGGGGCTGACGGGGCCCTTCTTCGCGAGCTCGACGGCGGCGTCGAGGAACTTCAGCTGCTCCTCGTGCCCGCGCCACCGCAGCAGCAGATCCCGGGCCATCCGGATGCTCTCCGGCAGGGGCACGTCGCGGATCAGCTGGTGCACGATCACTGACAGCACACCGGCGGAGAGGTAGCCGCTGGGGTGGCTGTGCGTCAGCGCGGCGGTTCCAACAGCTGCGTAGAAGACCTCGGCGGGATCGTTGGACCACACCGCGACCGGCGCGGCGCGCATGACGCCGCCGCAGCCCTTCGAATCGTTGATCTTGAACTGCGGGGTGGCGTGCTGATGCGTCCGCGCGAAGTTGGCGAGGGCGGACATGCAGGTGCTCCCCGGAGCCCGCGAGCTGAACAGCTCGGGATGGGTGATCAACCACCCATCGGGCTGCTGCAAGTGCTGCGCATAAGGCCCGCCGGCGCGATCCCACGGCTGGCTCTGCGTGTGGAACCACCGCTGATAAGCGTGCTGAACCTCGGGAACAGGATCGTTGTCGGTCGGATTGATCCGCCGAGCGACATGAGCCCGGATGAGTCCCTCGAGGGTGAACAACATCATCTGCGTGTCATCGGAAACCTGAGCGACGCCGTCCCGGAGCACAGGAGAGGTGAGCCCGGCATCCCCGTGGTGCCGCCGGATCATCCCGATGTCATGGAACTCGATAGCAAACCCAAGAGCATCGCCCATGGCCCCGGCGACCATCGAACCCATGAACCGCTCGTGGGCGTCCAAGGTCTGCGGAGGCTCAGCCGGAGCAGGATCAGAGGGCTGCGACGGGGGATTCACATTTCGGAAATCGGGTTGCGGGGTGATTCTCACCTCGTCCGGACCGAATTCGGTCATGAAAGTTCCCGCGACGGATTCGAGCTGGCCGGCGGGTTCGAGTTTCCGGCGCCACAGCAGCGGGAATGCCTCCGCGCCGTGTCGGGCGCCGGTGAGCAGACCGGACACCTGCGCATTGCGGGACCGGCTCCCTCCGGCGAAGACGTGGAGGACCTCGGCCCATCCGCCGGTGTTGCGGGCACCGAGGCAGAGCGCCCGGGAGACGATCTCCGGTCCGGAGGAGCCGCCGCCCAGCTCCGCGAGAATCCCCTGCTCGTTGGCGTCATCACGCACCGTCGCAAGGTATTCCAGCCTGCGGCGGAGCTCAGCGTGCTCACTGCCCAACTGCTCCAGCAGTAGCTCGGAGATCTGGTCAAGACGGAGATTCTGGCCGTTGAGCGCTCGTACGAGCGCCACGGCGAACACGCCCGCACTGGCGCATTCCTCCGGGGGCTCGCTGAGCAGTTGGGCCAGCCCCGCAGCTCGGCGGAACGCGTCTTCGTCCGGGCTGGTGATGCTGACCAGCGCGGCCGGGATGGACGCGGCGAAACATCCGAGAGTTCCGGCGAATTCCGCTTCGCGGGCACGCTCCATCAACGCAGCGTCGAGATCCGCGCCCTCGCCCTGGTCTGCGCGGGCGCATGTCGCGATCTCGACAGCACTGACCAAGGCCGCCGAGTTCGGTGCCTGCCACGGCCGCGACCGGATCGCGGCCAGCAGCCCACCCCCGGTCCCGATTCCTTCCGCTTCAGCCGTGGCCCCGAGGGAATCTCCCAGAGCTCCACCGACGAGCATGCCCATCACCCGGCCGAGGACCTGGTATTGCCGCCGCGGCCAGGCGAGCGGATCGTTCCGATCACCCCCGAAGACCATCCCGACCTGGCGGTCGACTCCCTCGAACCACGACATCGGGAGCAGGATCGGCCGAGACTTGATGTCCCGCCACGCCTGCAGCGTCTTCCGCTCGTTCGGGGTCAGCTCGTCCAGAGCCGTGATGCTGTCGTTCATCTGCTACTCCCCGTGCTCAGAACCCCGGGTAGGGGCCGGCCCAGTCGGGCGTCCAGACCCGCTCCGGCAGTCCGACCTGAACGGCCGCGACGTCGAAGACCAACCGATCCACCACGTCTCGAAGCTCCAGCCGCTCCAGCCACTCCCTCGGAAGTCCCTGCTCACCGTTTCGCGCGCCGTGGAAGCCGCCGACCAGTGGCGCCGCGGCGGGCAGGACCTCGGCCGCGCGCCGCACGGCGGACTCGAAATCGTTGTCCCGCGCCGCGACCACCACGGCGACGGCCAGCGCATTCGGAGCCGCACCGTCCTCCACCAGCGCTGACAGCTCGCTCGGAGACGGCGGCGGACCGGTCAGCGTGCAGGAATCCAGCAGGCGCCGAACGTTCTCGTCCGGCCACTTGACCAGCTCGTCCGCAACCACCTCGATGCCGTCTTCCAGCGTCCCCCCGGACAACACCGTGTTGACCAGGACCGCGTACGCGCCCGCGCTCAGGTATGCGTCGGGGTGTCCGTGGGTGAGCAGTGCGTTCGCGACGGCCTGCTCGAAAACGCGCTCCGGAATGTCCGACCACGCCGACAGAGCGATCGCCCTGGGCACCGCAGACGGAGTCCGCGCCCTGTTGATCGGCTTCGAGAACCACCCCGTCACGTCCCTTTCCGCGAAGGCGGACAGCGCCTCGATGCACACCGGATCCGGGTCGCGACGCTCGAAGAGTTCCGGGACCTTGATCAGCCACCCGGTCGGTTCGGGGACTTCTTTCAAGATGCCCGCGGTCACGGCCCCATTCCACGGGACGCCCTGGGTGTGCAGCCATCGCAGCAGGCCCAGCAGGCTGATCGTGCGCGGGGTCAGCCTCTTCGTCTGACGCAGCCAGGTCTCCGTGCGCACCACCGCGTCGAGGCAGAACAGCGTCATCTGGGTCGACGAGGAGAGCCGTCCGTGCACGACCATGTCGGCCAGCGCGGACTCCAACGCCGCGAACGGGAAATGCATCCCGATCCCGTAGAACACGGACGCGTCCTTGATGGTCTTGTCGTAGCGCAGTTCCTGGCAGAACTCGTCACTGCTGCGTCCGAAGACCCTCCGCACGCGCTGGGCATCCCAATAGCCCATGACGCGTTCGCCGTTGCGCCATTCGTTGTCCGTCGTCGTGTCCGACCGACCGCGGGTCTCCAGCACGACCTGCTCGTCGAGTGTCAACAACTCCGCGACCTTCCCGGTCAGCGCTGCGCCGCGATTCGCGGCAAGATGCGGCTGATCAGCAAGGATGCCGGGGTCGGCGTTGCCCGAACCGCCGACGGACAAGGTCGGATAACGCCGTTGCCATTCAGCATCATCTCGAGGTTCCGGCGCGAACTGCTCACAAGCATCCTGCGCCAATCGAAAGAGCAGCTTCCCGCCAGCAAGTCCCCTTGCCCAGTCACCGGAAATATCCGCCACCCCTGAAAAACTCGAACCCATGATCGCCCCGGCCAGCGCACCCGTGATGGCGCTGTTGCCAGAGTGGTTCACCGCAATCCGCAACGCCTCGTCGAAGCTGGTCTGGGCGGACTGAACCGCGCATACCGCGATGGCCAACGCGGAGGCAGGCGTGTCTCCAGCGCCCAGGGTTTCGATTTCCTCAGGCGTGATATCCCGGCGAGCCAACGAGAGTCCAGCGTTGAGCGAGTCCAGCAGCAACGTCCGCTCAGCCCCCAACCGATCGGGATCGACTTCGAGGACCTGATCGAAGGCACGAACGAAGTTACCGGTCAAGATGTTCTGCTGAACCATCACCGCAACAGCCTTGGCCGCCGCGGTCGTCTCACCCCATTCACCGGTAACCTGCATAGCTCGTCCTACGAAGCCGAAAACACTATCGCTGAACGAAGCCCAAATTCCCATCGGGATCGCCGAGTACAACGCGGAGACAGCATCCTCCGGGGACTCGCCCGGGCCAGCGCCGGACATCTTTCCGCGAAGAAGTGCCACGTTTCGCGAACCGGCGAGGTGGTGCGGCAAGTGCTCAGCCAACCATCCACCCGCGGAACTTCCGCTGATTCCGGAGGGTTCGACAGCCCAAAGGTCGTACGCGCGCCGCAGCTCGGCTACCGGGTCTACGCCCTTCGTCGCAAGCCGCGCCCGGTCTGCCCTGATGAGACCGTCAATGGTCAACGCCATCAGGACAGCGCCGTCCGACATGCGCTCGCCGGGTCCAGCCTCCCCTAGCGCTACGACGCCGCGCTCGCCAAACACCTCCTTGATTTCAGACCATCGGGAGGACAGCACGCGACGCCCGAGCACATCCCCGATCAAGGCACCAACAACGGCACCCATGAACCGATTCGCGCGCTCGGCGACGAAGCCGCCATGCCGCAGCGCGGTCCACTCATCCCGCGCACCACTTCGAGCGTCGCCGCCCGCCCCTTCGGCCCTGTCCATCACAACCCATCCGCTCTTCGACTGAAAAGCTCATCGACACTTGACGCCGCAGTGCATTCCACACACCCGCGCAGCGCTTATCCGAACCCGTCCAGCATATTCGAAATATTGGGCTTGCGAGCCTCTTGCGACGGCGTGTAGTCGAGCTTCGGCGGCGGCGGCAACTTCCCGTCCGGGATATCTTCGACCAGCACTTGGTCAAGCTTGATGTGCCACTTTCCCTTAGCCTCGTCGAACCACTTGTCAACAACCTTGAACACACAGCCCGGCGGAAGCAAGACTTCCGCTTCCCCGGTGTTGGGGTTGATGAATCGTATATCCTTCCCGGTTTTGAGGTTCATATGAAGTTCAACATTGCCCGGAAACTTACTCTTGGGCTGCGACGGATTGTCCGGGTCAGGCCGCACACTTGTGCTCGTGAAAGAATTTTCGGTGACAAGCTCGCCGGGGTTATACCCTGCCGCAATAGCGGCCGCAAAATCAGGGTTGCCCGTATTGATAACCCGGTGGGCAGGACCGCTGAAATCTGGGATCTGATTGAGAGCGGAGACCATAACCTCAATCTTGTCCCGATATTTAGCAATCGCCTCCGGGTCCTGTCGCCGAAGCGCGTCATTCATCTCATAGAAGTGACCCGGCTGCGTGTACGCATAAAGCTGCAGCTTCTCAACATCGCTCATACTCCGAATTCGCTGAGCGAGATCTGGATCGATGGATTCGATCTCCTTGAGGTTCTTCGCAAGCAGATCGTCGCGATCTTTCGCAAGCTTGACACCTTCCGGATCTCGCCCATATTCCCCCCGAACAGCCTTTTCAGTCACCTCATCTGCACGGAAGTTTCGATCCGAGATCCGTTCCATGAATTCGTCGGGATCAATGGAATCTCGATCGAAATCCACACTCTCGTCGGGACGGTCGAAATCAGACTTCGGCGCATCGCCGTAGCCACCCGAATCAGCGGACTTCAAATCAGGGGCATCACCCTGCGGATCGGGCTTCGGATCGAACGGCCTCCAACCATCCGCTTCCTGCTTCGGCGCATCCACCTCGGAGTGCCCCGGCGACTGCGGATCGGGCTTCGGGTCGAACGGGCTCCAATCGTCCGCATGCTGCTTGGGTGCGTCTACCTCGGAGTGCCCCGACGGGGCCGGGTCCGGCTTCGGGTCGAACGGGCTCCAGTCATCCGCGTCCTGCTTGGGCGCATTCGTCGTGGAATCCGTTGCGGCGGGCGCTTCGGTTTCCAGGTTTTCGCGGTTTTTGGGCGGGCTGGCCGGCTCGGACGGTTCGAAGTCGTTCCGCCACGTCGACGAGTCCGCTGCCGGAGCTTCCGGCGCGTTCGACCGCTCGGGTTCGAAGTCGTTCTGCCAGCTTTCGGCTTGCTGGTTGGTTCTCGGCGTGGTCGTGTCCGTCGGTTTGCCCGGCTCCGGGGCGTGCGGCGGCGCATCGGCCGGCTTCGACCCGGGGCCGTTGGTCTCGGCGGGTGGTGCGTCCGAGCGGTGGCCGGTGGGTGCCTGGGGCGAAGTGCCCGGGCCTTGTGCGGAATCCGGTCGGCGCGGGGCTTCCGGTGATTGCGGTTGCCGGGGGCCGCTGACGTCTGCCGGTGGTTGGGCAGGACGCGGACTTCCAGGCGTCTGCGGTTGGCCGCCGGGCGCCCTCGTTTGGGACGACAGGCCGTCCATGCGAGGGCCTCGGACATCCACCGGCGGCGCCGCCTGGCGCGGAGCCGCAGGCGCTGGGCGCGGACCGCTGACATCCGCAGGCGGCGGTGCCGACGGACGCGCAGATGGCGCTGCGGGCTGCTGAGGCGCGCTCGGCTGCCGACTTGCCGGGAACTGCGGTGCCTGGCGTTGCTGACCTGCGGCGGGTTGTGCTCCTGCAGGTCGGTTGGGCTGCTGGGGCGTTTGCTGCGCATTCGCAGCGGGCGGCTGCTGACGCGTCCCTTGCTGCTGCTGCGGCGTGGCTGCCGGGGGTTGCTGCTGACGTGCAAGCGGCGGCTGTTGCCCGAACTGCGGCGCAGCAGCCGGCGGCTGTTGTGGTTGCCGCGGAGGTTGTGCCGGTTGCTGCTGCATCGGCTGCGGCTGCTGACCGGCATGTGGTGCCGCAGGCGGCTGCTGCCCAGCGTGCGGGGGTGCAGGTTGCTGCCAGGCGCGCGGAGCGGCTGGTTGCTGGTGGATCGGTTGTTGTCCCGCGTGTGGGGCAGCCGGTTGCTGGTAGTTCGGTTGCTGCGGAGCCTGCTGCTGCATCGGCTGCTGCGGCGGCGATTGCTGAGGTGCCGCAGGGTGCTGTCCGGCCTGCTGGTGCGATCCGTATCCGGACTGCGCTGTCATCGGCTGCGGAGCCTGAGCAGGCTGCGAATGCGGCGCAGCGGGTGGCGTTTGCTGGGCCTGACCTGCGTTCGGTGCCGACTGGTGTCCCGGTCCTGCCTGCGGCGGACCGCCGTGGGGCACCTGCTGCGGCGGGTTGTTCGGGACGAACTGGCCGGTGTTCCGGTCGACGTAGCCCGCGGGTTCCCACTGGTGGTTCTGCGGGTTGAACCGGCCCAGGTCGTGGTAGCCGTCGGCGTCGCGGTGGACCGGGATCCAGCGGCCGAACTCGTCGGTTCGGCCGTGCGCGACCCACGCGCCGCTTTGGTCGTAGTGCCCGTTGGGGACCAGTTGCCCGTTGGCGTTCAGGTGTCCCGGCACCCAGCGGTTGAGGTTGTCGAGCTGGCCGTGCGGGATCCACTTGCCATGGACGTCGAACTCGCCGTGCGGCACGAACTCGCCGTTCGGCATGAGGTGGCCGGGGACCGGCTCGTTGTAGGCGTCGGGCCGCGAATGCCAACCGCCCCAGGCGGGACCGCCCGGATGCTGGAACTCCTTCGGCGGCTGATCGCCGTAGCCGCGCTGGTGGGCTGCGTCGGCTTGGTGGCCGAAGCGGGTCCACTCCGGTTCGTGGCCCGGGGGGAACGGGCTGTCGTGGACCGCTTTCGTTCCGTCCGGGCTGAAGCTGACCCATTGGCCCGGCTCGTCGAAGCGCGGTTGCGGCGTGCCCGAGGCGTCCACGTCGAACTCCGCGCGGCTGCCGCTGGCGTACATGTTGCCGAAGTTGTCGACCCAGGCGTCCTTGTTGGGCGCCAGGACCTCCACGCCGAGTTCCTTCGAGAGCTGCTGGGCGAAGTTCGGGGAGCCGTCCGGCAGGTCGGCGCCGGTCTGGCAGGACAGCAGGCGCACCGGCTCGCCGTGCTTGTAGCCCGGCGCGCCCTTGATGATCTCGGCCAGCTCCTTGGCCGAGAGCTCCTTGCCGTTGAAGCTCACGCCGTTCGGGCTGCCGTGGACCTCGACCGTGAAGCGCTTCGGGTCAACGGCCGGCCGCGGCATGCGCTGGGCGAAGTCCTGCGCCCGGTTGAAGTGGGAGCGCGGGAGGTCCCGGATCATCGAGAGCCCGGAATCCGTGTTTCGGATCGCGAGGCCCCTTCCGCCGAGCTTCTCGCGCAGCTCGTCGGAGATGTCCAGCGGCTCGCCCTCGCCGACCCTGTTATTCCAGCGGTGCTCGAACGGATTCTTCGGCGGCCTTTCGGCGGCCATGGACTCCGAAGTGGAGCGCGGCGGCGCGTCCGGGGCCGCCGGTTCCGGGGCGTGCGGGGTGTCCGGCTTGTGGTAGCCGAGGGACTCGGCGCGGATCCGGGCGTCCTCGGCCATCCGCTGCTGCCAGCCGGGGCCCCAGTGGCGGACACCTTCGCCCTTGACGTGCGCGAAGTCCTCGTGCTTCACGTCCGCGTACGGGTAGCGATCGGCGTCGGCGTGCCGGGCCGCCTGCGGGCGGATCGGCTGCGGCGCGTGCGGTGCGTCAGGGCGCGTGCCGTCGGCGTGTGGCGCATCGGGGCGCGGCGCCTCGACGCGGGGCGCATCCGGGCGCGGGGCGTCCGGATGGGTGCCCTGCGGGCGCGGATTGGCCGGGTCGTTCAGGCGGGACGGGGTTTCCGGGTGCCGCTGGCGCGGCATCTCCGGACCGCCGTCCGTCCGTCCATTGCGGACAGATCCATCGGGGCCACCGGGGCGTGATGGGCCGTCGGGGCGGGCCGAGCCGTTCGGACCGTCCGGGCGCGACGGAGCGTCCGGGCGTGCGGGGCCGTCTGGACGCATCGGACCGTTGGGCCGCGACGGGGCGTCTGGCCGAACCGAGCCATCCGGTCGCATCGGACCGTTCGGCCGCGACGGGGCGTCCGGAGCGCCTGGACTCGTCGGGCCGTTGGGGCGGGACGGGGCGTCCGGACGCGGTGCGCCGTTCGGCGCGTCTGGACGCCCCGGACCGTTCGGGCGCGCCGGGGCATTCGGGCCGTCCGGGCCGTTCGGCCTGGCCGGGGCGTCCGGGTGTGCCGATCCGCTGGGACCGTTCGGGCGCATCGGAGCGTCGGGCCGCGCCGAGCCGTTCGGGTTCGCCGGGGCATCCGCGCGCGCCGGGCCGTTGGGGTGTCCGGGCCTGTTCGCATGCGCCGGACCTCCCGGCCCGCCGGGCCGGACCGGTCCTGCCGGGCCGTCGGCCCGCGGCGACCCTGCGGGGCCTCCCGGCTGCGCCGGGCGCTGACCGGCTCCGCCGGGGCGGTGCGGCGCGTCCGGCTGCGCCGGTCCGCTCCTCGCCGGGGTGCCCTCGGGGCCGCGTGGCCGCGGCGCCTCGGGGGCGCGTCCGCTGGGCATGCTTCGCCCGGCTGCGCCGGGGCTTCTGGGCGTGCCCGTCCAGCCACCGCCCGAGCCCGGGCGGCTGCCGCCCGGCGAGGAGGACGGTGCGCCTCCCGGCGCGCCTGCGGCCGCGCCACCAGCGGCTCCGCCTCCGGTGGCGGGCTGGTCCGGGCGTGCCGAGGGAGCGTTGGGGGGCGGTGCGGCGACGCCCATGTCCGCCGGTCGTTCCGGCGCGCTCACGCTGGCGCTCGAAGTGTGGGCCGGGGTGGACGGCGGGCGGTTCGAGACGTCCGGGCCGAAACCGCTTCCGGTGGGAGCCGGGCTGCCGCCCGAGCCACCACCATGCGCCGGGCCACCGCCGGAACCGCCACCGAAATGAGCCGGGCCGCCCCCGGAACCGCCGCCTACATGCGGCGATCCGCCCGAGCCGAAGTTCGCGCCCGAGCCGCTCCCGCCGGTCGCCGATCCGCCGCCGGAGTGCGATCCCGCACCGGTACCACCGGCCGACGGCCCATCCGGGGCCGATGCCACGCGCGGGCTGCCTTCCGGGGCTGCGGACCGCACGTCCGCGCCGCCGTGGCCACTCGGCCCGGTGTCCATTGAGGACGCGCTTCGCGGCGCATCGGCCGATCCGCCGGGGCTCGTGTCGGCGGCGCTGCGACCGGACGATTCCGGCGCGTGCGGGGCCGAATCCGTACCGGCGCGCGGCGAATCCGAACCGCTCGGCGTACCCGAGGAGCCGGAACCGCCGTGCGAACCGGAACCATCGGCCGAAGAACCGGAACCGCCATGGGAACCCGAACCATCGGGCGACGAGCCGGAGCCACCGGGCGAAGAACCTTGCGAATCCGGGCCGTTCGATGAGGAACCCGAACCGCCGTGCGAACCCGAGCCGGGAGCGTCGGTGCCGCCGCCCGTCGACGTGGAGCCGGAACCGCTGCCCGAGGGACTCGAAGTCGAGCCGCTACCCGACCCCGTTCCGCCGCCAGGAGAACCGGAGCCATCGCCGGTCGAGCCGCTGCCCGAACCCGGTCCCTCACCTGAAGGCCCCGAGCCGCTGCCCGATCCCGTTCCACCGTCCGTCGAACCGGAACCGTCCCCGGTCGAGCCGGAGCCCGTCCCGGTCGAGCCCGATCCCGTTCCGCTGCCCGAGGAACCCGGCCCGGTCCCGGACGAGCCGCTGTCGCTCTCGCCGTCCGAGCCGCCGCCGGGGGCGTCCGGGCCGCCGAACTTGGCGTTGTGCTTGCCGACGATGTCCGTGCCGAAGACGTCGTCGACCTTCTTCCAGGTCTTCTCCGCCAGCTTGTCGCCCAGCTTGCCCGCGACGTCCAGCTTGTCCGCGACCTTGCCGACGTTGGTCGCCGCGGTCTTCACGCCGTCGGCCGCTCGTTTCCCCAGCTTGCCGAGGGCCTTCATGATGTCGCCGAAGACCTCGACCAGCTTGGCCAGCTTCGGCGCCACGTTGCTGATCGTCTTGATCAGCTTGGTGACGATCTCGGTGATCTTGCCGACCGTCCTGGCGATGAACGAGACCGCCTGCGGCACCACCCAGGCCAGCGAGACACCCGGCGGGGCCAGCGCTTCCAGCGCGTAGGTGATCAGCCGCGAGATGCAGTCGGCGACCAGGTCGCGGACGAATTCGCGGACGAACGAGACGACCTCGCCCATCACCGTGACCACGGTGCTGATCGTGTTGGCCAGTTCCGCGGCACCGGCGAGGGCTTCGCCCTTCTCCCCCGCCTGCTGGCGGTAGGCGTCGCCGGCCGCGCCGGTCCACTGCGCGGTGTCGGCCTTGACCGCGTCGTTGTACTGGGTGGCGGCCTCGCCCACCGCCTTGCTGACGTTGGCCCAGGTCTCGCCGTACGCCTTGACCCCGTCCGGGTCGCCGGCGAACCAGTCCAGCGCCTCCTTCAGCGGCTCGACGTGCTCGATCAGCCACGAGAGGCCGTAGGACAGCAGGGTGCCGATCGGGTCGGTGGCGATGCTGAGGACTTCCAGCGCCAGCCCGCCGTAGGCCAGCCCGCTCTCGACCCAGCTCGAACCGTCGTTCAGCGACGAGACGTCGTTGATGGACTCGGCGATGCCGATCCCGGTGCCCCACCCGGCGTCGCCGGTGCCCGCGGTGAGCGGGCCGGGGCCGTCCGGATTCTCCTTCTGCTGCGCGACGAGCGGGTTGCTCATACCTCGATCCCGCCGATCACGTCGCTACCCGCGTCGTCGGCGGACTGGTACTCCTCCGCGGCGCCGCGCACGTTCTCGGCGACCTCCTGCATCGCCTCGACGGCCTTCTGCAGCGTCTGGACGCCGTGCTGCTCCACCGGGTCGAGCATCCAGGCGAAGGGCCGGCAGAGGATCCCGTACGCATCGTTGTCCAGCGAAACCTGCTGCGACGCGTCGATGGCGACGTTCAGCTGGTCCACCACGCCATCCACTTTGGACGCATGGGTGCGCAGGTTCTCAATGACGACGTTCATCTCGTCCGGCATCGCAAAGGGCCCCTCGGGTCGGCTCGGCAGGATCAGCGCAGGAAGGAGCCGCCGCCGAAGTCGTCGTCGAAGTCGTCCGGGCGACGGCGCGACGGCGGCTGCTGCGGCGGCGGCTCCTTCCTGCGCTGATCCTGCCGAGCCGACCCGAGG
>NZ_SMKW01000006.1 GCF_004348985.1 Saccharopolyspora elongata
GGTTTTGGGGTTTGGGGACCCCCTTGTTCGGGGCGTTTTCGGGGTGTGTAAAGTACTCCGTACAACAGAAAAACGCACACGGCGCGGGGTGGAGCAGCTCGGTAGCTCGCTGGGCTCATAACCCAGAGGTCGCAGGTTCGAATCCTGTCCCCGCTACTATTCGAACGGAAAGCCTCCGACTTCGGTCGGGGGCTTTCCGTTTTGTCAGGTCGTTCTCTTATGAGAGGCCTTTGGCCCATTGGCGGGCGCACGCCGGGGAGCAGACCCGGCCATCTCCTCGGACCGTGTTCGTCGGGCGCATCGCTCGGCCGCAGACGATGCAGGCGTCGGCTTCGCCCTCTCTCTGCATGGGCACCAGTGCCTTGGCTCGCTTCGCTTGCTCGGTGACCTTGTTGGTCACCCTGGTCCTGCTCTCGTTGACCTTGGTACGCAACCAACTGCGATGCACGCTCCGCACCTCCTGAACCGGCCTCTCATCGGCCGCCGACTGGTCGGCCAAGTGCAGGGTGCGTGTCACCTGTCGTAGTTGGGCAGCTCCAGAGCGTGATAGCACCTCATTGCGCCAGGAAGACCCCCCATCCAGGCGAACCCCGGGAATGCTCGTCGCAATGAGTGCAGACACTCGGCCGCCCGCGTGTGCGCCCCGTGTCCGGGGCCGCCGCTTCGCCAGTCGTCCGGAGCGCGCGCCAATGGCGCAACCGTTCGTCCACTTGGACCAGTCCACTGCAACCACTGTGGACAGAACTGGGGACCACTGTGGACAGCGAAGCGGTGGCATGGCACCGTGGCAGATGTGACCGAGCTGAATGCGACATCCGCTGCCCTGTTGGGACTACTGCACGAAGGTCCGAAGACCGGTGGCCAGCTGGTTGCGGCCGCCACCGAGCGCTTCGGAGGGTTCTTCAGCGTGACCCGCAGCCAGGTTTACCGCGAGCTGCCCGCGCTGACCGACGCCGGCCTGCTGCGCCTCGGCAAGCAGGGTCCGCGCTCCAGCCAGCAGTACGCGATCACGGCCGCCGGCAAGCGCGCCTTCAAGTCGTGGCTGAACACCGAGCCGGGGCCGGACAACGTCCGCAGCCCGCTGATCCTCCGCCTGGTCTACTCGGGTTCCCTGACCCCGAAGCAGCGCTCCGGGCTGGTCGAGGCGGCCCGTGCCCAGTACGCGGTGAAGATGGACGAGGCGAAGAACGCCGCCAAGGCCGCGACCGACCCGTACGAGAAGGCCGCCGCGGACTTCACCGTGTCCTACAACCGGGCGATCATCAAGCTGCTGGACTCGATTCCGGACTGAACCACCCCGGACCGAACAGTCGTGAGCGGTGGCGGTCGCCACAACGGCCAAAACCGCTCATGACCGGAAACGGGCCGTCCTCGTGGGCGGCCCGTGCCCGGTGAAGTACGCTGAGCACTGTGAATCCCGACGTCGCTGCCTCGCTCAAGGAACTGTCCAACACCCTCGAAGGCATCGAGAGCGTGATGGATCTGGACGCCCTGCGCGCCAATATCGCCGAGCTCGAGGCCGAGGCCGCCAAGCCGGATCTGTGGGACGACGTCGAGCACGCGCAGCGAGTCAGCAGCCAGCTGGTGCACCGGCAGGCCGAACTGCGCAAGATCACCGAACTGCGGCAGCGCGTCGAAGACCTCGAAGTGCTCTACGAGCTCAGCGAGGACGAAGGCGACACCGCCGGGCTGTCCGAGGCCGACGACGAGCAGGACCGCCTCCGGAAGGACCTCGAAGCCCTCGAGGTGCGCACCCTGCTCTCCGGCGAGTACGACCCGCGCGAGGCGATGGTGACCATCCGCGCCGAGGCCGGCGGTGTCGACGCGGCCGACTTCGCCGAGATGCTGATGCGCATGTACCTGCGCTGGGCCGAGCGGCACTCCTACCCGGCCGAGGTCTACGACACGTCCTACGCCGAAGAGGCCGGCCTGAAGTCGGCGACGTTCCGGGTCAACGCCCCCTACGCCTACGGCACGCTCTCCGTCGAGCAGGGCACGCACCGGCTGGTGCGCATCTCGCCGTTCGACAACCAGGGGCGGCGGCAGACCTCCTTCGCCGGCGTCGAGGTGCTGCCGGTCGTGGAGGAGACCGACCACGTCGACATCCCGGAGAAGGACATCCGCGTCGACGTCTTCCGCTCCTCCGGCCCCGGCGGGCAGAGCGTGAACACCACCGACTCCGCCGTGCGCATCACGCACATCCCGACCGGCATCGTGGTGTCCTGCCAGAACGAGAAGTCGCAGCTGCAGAACAAGGCCGCCGCGATGCGCGTGCTCCAGTCCAAGCTGCTGGCCCGCAAGAAGGAAGAGGAGCGCGCCGAGCTGGACGCCCTCAAGGACAGCGGGTCGAGCTGGGGCAACCAGATGCGGTCCTACGTGCTGCACCCGTACCAGATGGTCAAGGACCTGCGCACCGAGCACGAGGTCGGCAACCCCGACGCGGTGCTCGACGGCGACATCGACGGGTTCCTGGAGGCCGGCATCCGCTGGCGCCGCCAGCAGCAGAGCGTGGCCTGACCTGCACTGCGCGCCAAGGCCCTGACCGGCGACGAAGTCGCAGGTGATCGACGGTTCCGCCGCCGGTCCGGGTGAGTGATGTCCCCCTAACGGTCGCAGGTAAACTCACGCCCCGTGATCCGCCTTGAGCACGTGTCCAAGACGTACAAGACGTCGACCAGGCCCGCTCTCGACGATGTCTCGGTAGGCATCGAAAAGGGCGAGTTCGTGTTCCTCATCGGGCCCTCCGGGTCCGGCAAGTCGACGTTCATGCGACTGCTGCTGCGCGAGGACGTGCCCACCCGCGGTCAGGTCTTCGTCGCCGACTGGAACGTCGCCAAGCTGCCGCGGCGCCGCGTCCCGCGGCTGCGCCAGCGCATCGGCTGCGTGTTCCAGGACTTCCGGCTGCTGAACAACAAGACCGTCGCGGAGAACGTCGCCTTCGCGCTGGAAGTGATCGGCAAGCCCCGCAACGACATCCGCCGCGTGGTGCCGCAGGTGCTGCAGCTGGTGGGGCTCGAGGGCAAGGCCGACCGGATGCCCCACGAACTCTCCGGTGGTGAGCAGCAGCGCGTGGCGATCGCGCGGGCGTTCGTCAACCGGCCGCTGGTGCTGCTCTGCGACGAGCCCACCGGGAACCTCGACCCCGACACCAGCCAGGACATCATGCTGCTGCTGGAGCGGATCAACCGCACCGGCACCACGGTCGTCATGGCCACCCACGACCACTCCATCGTCGACTCGATGCGGCGCCGCGTCGTCGAGCTCAGCCTCGGCCGGGTCATCCGCGACGATGCCCGCGGCGTTTACGGCGTCGGCCGCTAGAGAGTGTTTCGAAACAAAACACGACTTAGCCCCGACGGCGGTCGCCCCGCACCTGAGGACAACACCCCCGACCGGCAGGAAAGCTGACACAAGATGCGCGCGAGCTTCGTATTCAGCGAGGTCGTCAACGGCCTTCGGCGCAACGTGACGATGACCATCGCGATGATCCTGACGACCGCCATCTCGGTCGGCCTGCTCGGCGGTGGTCTCCTCGTGGTCCGGATGATCGACAAGATGCAGGAGACCTACCAGGACCGCGTCGAGGTCGTGGTGTTCATGACCGATGACGTCAGCGCCAACGACAAGGACTGCACCCAGCAGCCGTGCTCGAACATCATGGCCGACCTCAAGCGCGTCCCGGGCGTCGAGTCGGTGCAGTACGAGGACCGGCAGAAGGCGTTCGAGAACTTCAACAAGGTCTTCGAGTCGCAGCCCGAACTGCGCGACGTGGCCCGCGCCGAGGCGATGCCCGCCTCGCTGCGCGTCAAGCTGGCCGACCAGGAGCGCTTCCCGGCGCTGCAGCAGCAGTTCAGCGGGCGGCCCGGCGTGGACAGCGTCGTCGACCAGGCCGAGTACCTGAACCGGCTGTTCGACGTGCTCAACGGGATCCGCAACGCGACGTTCTCGATCGCGCTGGTGCAGGCGCTCGCCGCGCTGCTGCTGATCTCCAACACGATCCAGCTGTCGGCGTTCACCCGGCGCACCGAGACCGGCATCATGCGCCTCGTCGGCGCCACCCGCTGGTACACGCAGCTGCCGTTCCTCCTGGAGGCCGTGGTCTCCGGTCTCATCGGCGCGTTCCTGGCGATCATCGGCCTGCTGATCTCCAAGGCCGCCTTCATCGACCGGGTCATGTCGCCGGTGTTCGGCACGGGCATCATCCCCAACGTCGAGTGGGGCGACATCGCGCTGATCTCGCCGATCCTGCTCCTCGTCGCGGCGGCCGTCTCGGCCATTACCGGCTACGTAACGCTCCGCCTGTACGTCCGGCTGTAGAGCCTGTTTCCAGACTCGCTTTGCGTTGCGTTGCGGGTTGCGAGGGTGAGCTAAGCGGCTGCGCTGCTTAAAGGTAGAGATCAAATCCTCTACCAAAGCGGCCGCTGTAGCGGGATTATCGGTGCCGCGGCCTGCGTTGCAGGCTGCGGCACCGAAAGTCACGTGACACGAAAGCTAGAGTTGTTCGTATGGTGAAGGAACGCGGCCGCAAGGTCATCGCGCAGAACCGCAAGGCGCGGCACGACTGGGCGGTGCTGGACACCTACGAAACCGGCATCGTGCTGACCGGCACCGAGGTCAAGAGCCTGCGGCAGGGCAAGGCGCAGCTCGTCGACGGCTTCGCCACCGTCGACGACGGCGAGGTCTGGCTGCGCAACGTGCACATCCCGGAGTACACCGAGGGCACGTGGACCAACCACGAGCCGCGCCGGTCCCGCAAGCTGCTGCTGCACAAGCACGAGATCCTCCGGCTGATCGGCAAGATCAAGGAGAGCGGGCTGAGCCTGATCCCGATGACGCTGTACTTCAGCGACGGGAAGGCGAAGGTTGAACTCGCCCTCGCGCGAGGCAAGAAGGCCCACGACAAGCGGCAGGACCTGGCCAAGCGCGACGCGGACCGCGAGATGCAGAAGGCGATCGGTCGGGCTCGCAAGGGCATGCGGTAGTGCCGCCGCGCAGCGACGCGGATGTGCCCGCCTGGGTGGCCGAGCTGGGGCTGCCCGGGCTGGTCGACATCCACACGCACTTCCTGCCGGAACGGGTCCTGAGCAAGGTCTGGGCCTACTTCGACGCGGCGAGCACGAACTACGGCTTCGAATGGCCGATCCACTACCGGTACGCCGAGGAGGCCCGGATCCAGGCGCTCCGCGATGTCGGGGTGACGACCTTCGCGCCGCTGGTCTACGCGCACCGGCCGGACATGGCGGCCTGGCTGACCGACTGGGCGATCGACTTCGCCGGGCGCACGCCCGACGCGGTGCCGACGGCGACGATCTTCCCGGAACCCGACGTCGCGGACTACCTGGCCAAAGCGCTCGACGCGGGGGCGCGGTGCGTGAAGGTGCACGTCCAGGTCGGCGCCTTCGACCCGCGCGACGAGTTGCTCGACTCGGCGTGGGGACTGCTCGCCGAGGCAGGTGTGCCGGCCGTGGTGCACTGCGGCGACGGCCCGCGGAAGGGCGAGCACACCGGGCTCGACGTGTTCGAAGGCGTGCTGCGGCGCCACCCGCGGCTGCTCGCGGTGCTGGCGCACGCGGGCATGCCCGACTACGAGGTGGCGCTGGACCTCGTGGACCGCTATCCGGGCGTGCACCTCGACACCACGATGATCGGAGTCGCCTTCACCGAACGGATCGCGCCGTTGCCCGCGGACTGGCCGGCCAGGCTGGCCGCCCACCCCGACCGGATCGTGCTGGGCACCGACTTCCCGAACATCCCGTACCCGTACGCCGAACAGCTCGCGGCCATCGCGAGCTGGGCCGAAGCCGACGACCGCCTCGGCGCGGACTTCCTGCGCGCCGTGCTGCACGGCACACCGTCCCGGCTGCTCGGGCTCGGAACTTGATCGTTTAAGGGATATGGGAATGATCGCCGGGACGCGAGGCGTTATGCTGGTGTACACCGGTTCGAAGGACGAGCCGGCTGCAAGGGGGTGAACGGTTTCGACTCCGTACGTTGATCCAAGGGAAGCGTGCCGGTGTAGGCGGGAGGCCACCGTGAGCGTCGCCGCAATCGAATAAGCGCCGACAAGAGTCAGCGCGAGTTCGCCCTCGCCGCCTGAGCGAGGAGCGACTCTGTCGGACCGGGATTGCCTCCGACCCGGGATCCGGCATCAGCTAGGAGGCTCTAACCGCCAGGTCCGGTCGCGGGACCTGGTGGGACATCAAACAGCGACTGGGCTTGTCACACCGGCTAGTTCGCGGGACCGGTGAAGCCGAGCAGAGACACAGCGGACTGCGCACGGAGAAGTCTTGGTGAGGCGACGGAGGACCCGGGTTCGATTCCCGGCACCTCCACGCGGTGGAAGCGCCCTGCTCGCGCAGGGCGCTTCGCCTTTTCGCGTTCCGCATCATTTTGGGGGGCCGAGCCCCCCAAGCCCCCCACGGTGCGAGGGGCGCCTTTCGCGGGCTCCTCGCGGGAGGAGCGTTCTCGGCCTGGTTGCTGACCAGCGTCCTGTCTCGGCCGTTCAATGGGGGTGGCGCCTCGCGAGGTGACAGCAGGACGCGAGACCACCAGCGGAACCACGTTGGGATGCGCGAGCATCGCGACCAGCAAGGAATGCGCGTAGTCGCGCAGCCCGGCCTGCCACGACTCGCCGTCGATCCGAGACACCACGACGTCGGCAAGAAGCTGCTCGACCAAGCCGTCCAGCAGGGCGTCTTTGTGCTGGACACGTGGTGGTAGAGGGTCATCGCCTCCACACCGAGCTCGGCGCCCAGCCGACGCATCGCGCAGGCGTTGGAGGGCGCCATGTCGGCCAGTCGCACTCGTGGTCAGCGCGCCGGGCTGACTCGTCGCGCCGTGCTCGAAGCGGCCATGGCGCTGGCCGACCGCGAGGGCCTGAAGGCGTTGTCGTCGGGCACGTCGTGACCGGTGGTCGGCGGGAGGCTTCCGAGCAGGTGCGACATCTGTCCGATGTGGACGCAGCAGAGTTTCCGCTGTTGGCCGAGGCCGCCGCTCGTGTTGAGCGGCGGCAGGGCTCGAACTCCCGCTTCGACTTCGCGCTCGACGCCATGCTGGCCGGGCTCGAAGCCGCCCGGACCTCGGTCCGGTAGTGGTTTCAGGCGACCTCGCCGCCGACTCCCGAGCGTCCCGCGGGGACGCCGACCAGGTGGACGGTCACCTCTTCCCGGATCTGGGTGCCGAACACCTCTGTCGCCGCGTCCGTTATCGACGTGATCAGTATCGCCGGGTCGAGGCGGGTCAGGCCCGCTTCGCGCATGTTCAGGGTGACCTGCACTGCCTCCCGTGTCGCCGGTGCTCCGCCGGAACCCCAGCGGTGGCGGGGGATTCCGAACAGTTCCACGACCACCAGTGACCGGAAGTCCTCCCCGTACACCTCGGTCGCCGCATTGGTCAGGGCTTCGATGAGCTTGCGCTCGGTGCTCCCGTCGAGCATCTCTTCGTGCAGTTTCACGGTGAAGTGTGGCATGGTCGGCCTCTTCGGTCGTCGTAGCATCGATGGAGGAGAAGGTTTGCTTTGAAAGCAAAGCTTCTTTGTAAACAAAGTTATTGGTTGGACGTGGTTGATGTCAACGAAGGACCGTGATCCGGGCGTCGACGAGGCGATCCGGGCGCTGCTGCTGCTCATGCCGCGGCTGGTCGGGCGCGCCAAGAGGCTGCGGATCCCCGACGAGCTCCAGTCGCTCGCGCTTGCGCCGCGGCACCTCTCGCTGCTGTCCTACCTGCTCTTCGACGGGCCGATGACGGTGAACGAGCTGGCCACCAGGCTGGAAGTGGCGCCGACGACGGTGAGCCTGATGGTCGGCGAGCTGAGCCGCAAAGGCGTTCTGGAGCGGCGGGAGGACGAGGCGGACCGGCGACGCCGGATCGTCAGCATCACCGACGAGATGCTGCCCGCGATCGACGGCTGGCTGGCCCGCGGCGCCGACGCGTGGCGCAACGCGCTCGCGCCGCTGACGCCGGAGCAGCGGCGGATGTTCATCGACACCCTGCACGCCTACGAGCTCGGCGTCGCGGACGAGTCCTGAGCCGGCTCCGGGCCGTGAGTGCTTTTTGTCCGTTATAGCGTCAAAAAGTACTCACGGGACCCGGCTGGCCGAACGTCTGTCCAGGCGGAAGCCTTTGACGGGGAGGAAGATCTGCCTGGCGGGACTGCTTCGACGGTCTGCGGTGCGGCGAGATCGCCGTTCCCGCGGATTGGTCGCAGCCCGGGGGAGCGCAGATCGAGATCGGGTTGGGGAAGCTTCCCGCCCGCGATCAGGCGACCAAGCTCGGCACGCTGGTGGTCGACCCCGGCGGGCCGAACCCGGTGCTCTTCGCCTTGCCTGCCGTGCAACGCCAGCTCGACGAGTTGACCAACTGGTTCGACGCACTGCGCGACCTCCCGCCCGCCGCGGGGACCGCTTTCGGCACGGTCGATTCCCTCGCCGCAGCCGCTTTGGGGGAGGTTCGCGAGCTGTTGGAGACGCTGCGTGACGACAACGACCCCGGTGGCTCCGCCCTGGACGACGTCGAGGCGTTGGCCGACCGGTTGTCCACATCGGAGTGCCCGATCACCGTTGTCCGGCACGGCAAGGTCACCGCACTGCCGCCGCTGGTCGAGCACGGTGGCTACCGGCTGGCCCAGGAAGCGCTGACCAACGCCGTCCGGCATGCCCGCGCCGACGGGATCAGGAGAAGAGGTACTCGTCCAGGTCGAAGGTCGTCAGCGCTTCGAGGCGTTGCGGGTCGGCGCCACCGGATTCCTGCTCAAGGACAACAATCCGCAGCTACTCGTCGACGCCGTGCGCGCTGCCGCCCGCGGCCAGGGCCTGATCGACCCGCAGGTCACCGGGCGGCTGGTCCGCCGCTTCGCGCGGCTTTCACCGCAACCCGCCGGCTCGGACCTCGCCCGGCTGACCGCACGGGAACGCGAAGTGCTGCTGCAGGTCGCGCGCGGGTTGAGCAACGGCGAGATCGCCCGAGCGTTGTGGATCGAGGAGGGCACCGTCGAAACGCACGTCGCGCGGGTCCTCGCCAAGCTCGGTCTGCGGACCCGGGTGCACGCGGTCACCTACGCGCATGAGCACGGGTTGACGCTGTCGGTCGACCCGTGAGTCTTCTGGGTTGGCATCGAGCTTGTTCCAGACTCGTTTTGCCGGTTGCGTAGGTGGGCCAAGCGGCTGCGCCGCTTCGAAAACCCGCCCTACCGCACCCCGAAACAGCCTCTGCAACAGCCCAAAGGACTCCGCTACGTCGGGAGGGCCGCCCAGGGGTCCACCGGGACGACCCTGGCGCTCCGGCCCTCGTCGTCGAGGATCCGGCCGTGGACCTTGGTCGTGCGCAGGACCAGCTTCCGGTCCACCACCTTGGCCTCGGGGTGGTCGTGGGCGATCCGGATCAGCAGGTCGTCCAGGTGGTTCAGCGAGCGCAGGCCCACGATCAGGCCGAGGTTCGTCGGGCTCGCGACCGCCGCGCAGTGCCGGGTCTCCGGCCAGCCGCCGAGGGATTTGCCGATGCGCTGCACCTCCGTGTCCGGAACCGCCAGCCACAGCAGCGCCATTGCGTGCCAGCCCGCCAGCGGCCGGGCCACGTCGCAGCGGAAGGCGATGTCGCCGTGGCGGCGGAGCCGGTCAAGGCGGCGCTTCACCGCCTGCGGCGAGGTGTTCAGCTCTGCCGCCAGGCTCGCGTAGCTGCGCCTGCCGTCGTGGCCGAGCGCCAGGAACAGGGCCCGGTCGGCGGCGCCGAACGGCCGGATCTCGCGCGGCCTCGGCCCGACCGCTTCGCGGACCTGCTCGGCCTGGCTCCGGTTCATCACGCCGAGCCGCCAGATGATGCCGCCGAAGGTGCTGCCGAAGACGTGGCTGCGGACCTTGGTGACCTCCGCCGGCACCGGCAGGGTCCGCAGCAGCACGTTGGAGATCGCGCCCAGCGTCGGCGCCATGACGAGCGCGAAGACCTGGTACTCGCCGGTGGTCACGCCGACGGTGATCGCGTGCGGGAGTTCGGCGAGCTGCTCCGCGACCCGCAGCTCGGTGCCGGGCGCGCAGGCGAACTCGATGGTCGCGCCCTTCGCCGAGCTGTTGCCCAGCGCCACGGTGATCCAGGCGGCGCCGGCGTCGGTGAGCCGCTGCCAGCGGCGCGCCAGCGTGATCGGCGCCAGCTCCAGCACATCCGCCAGCGCGGTCCAGCTCGCTCGCGGGTTGATCTGCAGGGCGTCCACCAGCGCGAGATCCACTTCGTCCAGCACCGGGCGACCTCCTCGCGCGTGACGGCCGGATGACGGCTGCGTCGTTTTCCGACATTCAAACCGGCTCTTGCGGAGATATCCATCGTTCTGCGGTTGTTGTGACGAGGTTTCCCCACGCTGCATCGCATGGTGAGCGGCGAGCAGCGGTTCGAACTGGTCCTGGCGGGCGCACGGGTGATCGACCCGGAGACCGGCCTGGACGAGGTGCGCGACGTCGGCATCAGCGGCGGCCGGATCGCGGCCGTCTCGGCGTCCCGGCTGACCGGCGATGCGGTCGTCGACGTCTCCGACCGCGTGCTCGCGCCGGGCTTCATCGACATGCACAGCCACGCGCAGACGGTCACCGGGCTGCGGTTGCAGGCCCTCGACGGCGTGACCACGGCGCTGGAGCTGGAAGCCGGTGCGCTGCCGGTCCGGACCGCCTACGCCGAGGCGACCGCCGAAGGGCGGCCGATCAACTTCGGCTACTCCGCGGGCTGGGCGCTGGCCCGGATGCGGCTGCTCGACGACGCCGCGCTGGGCACGTCGTTCGACATGTTCTCGAAGCACCAGGGTGCGCCGAACTGGCGTCGGCCCGCCGGTGCCCGCGATGTGGCGCGGGTGCTGGACCTGCTGGAGGAGCAGATCCACGACGGCGCCCTCGGCATCGGGGTGCTCGTCGGCTATGCACCCGACTCGGGCCGCGACGAGTACTTCGCGGTGGCTTCGCTGGCCGCGCGGCTCGGCGTGCCGACGTTCACCCACACCCGGTTCATCTCCACCGAGGAGCCCGGGACCTCGCTGGAAGGCGCGCTGGAGGTGATCGCGGCGGCGGCCGGGACCGGCGCGCACATGCACATGTGCCACATCAACAGCACGTCGAACCGGATGATCGACGACATCGCGGGCGCGGTGGACCGCGCCAGGGGATACGGCCTGCAGGTCACCACCGAGGCCTACCCGTACGGCTCGGCGTCGACGGTGATCGGTGCGGCGTTCCTGGCGCCCGAGCTGCTGCACCGGCTCGGGATGGTTCCGAAGAACATCCTCTGCCTGGCCACGGGGGAGCGCGTCGCGGACGCCGCGCGGCTGGCGGAGCTGCGGGAATCCGATCCCGGCGCGCTGATCCTCTTCGACTGGCTCGACGAAACCGATCCGGCGGACCTGGCGACGCTGCAGCGCTCGTTGCTGTTCGCCGACACCGCGATCGCTTCGGACGCGGTGCCGCTGGCGGGGCAGGCCGGTGACACCTGGCCGGTCGCCGACGACATCTTCACGCATCCGCGCAGCGTCGGCTGCTACGCGCGGACCTTCGGCTGGCTGGTCCGCGAGCTCGGCGTGCTGTCGCTGGCCGAAGCCGTCCGGCGCTGCACCCTGCTGCCGGCGCAGATCCTCGAAGCCGCGGCGCCCGCGATGAGGCGCAAGGGCCGGATCCAGGTCGGCGCCGACGCCGACATCGTGGTGTTCGACCCCGGCGCGATCGCCAGCGGCGCCACCGCAACCCAGGTCCGGCCCTCCACCGGGATCGACCACGTGCTCGTGGGCGGCACCTTCGTGGTCCGCGACGAGCAGATCCAACTCGACCGCCTGCCCGGCGAACCGGTCTTCGGTCGCCACCGCAACCGCACGGAGCAACCATGACCAACACCGCCGTGGCACCCGACGCCCTGTACCGGCGAGTGGGCTGGCGGATCCTGCCGCTGCTCATCCTCTGCTACACCTTCGCGTACCTGGACCGCGTCAACATCGGGTTCGCCAAGCTGCAGATGCAGGAGGACGTCGGGATCAGCGAGTCGGTCTACGGGCTGGCCGCCGGGATCTTCTTCCTCGGCTACGTGATCTTCGAGGTGCCCAGCAACCTGCTGCTGGCGAAGATCGGCACCCGCAAGACGATCTTCCGCATCATGGTCCTCTGGGGGCTCACCTCGGCGGCGATGATGTTCGTCAGCGACGCGACGTCGTTCTACGTCCTGCGCTTCCTGCTAGGCGTGTTCGAGGCCGGCTTCGCGCCCGGCATCATCTTCTACCTCACGTACTGGTACCCGCCGGCGCGGATGGCGGCGGCGATGGGGTTGCTGATGCTGCCCGGCCCGATCGGCTCGATGCTCGGCGGTCCGGTCTCCTCGTGGCTGATCACCAACTTCGAGGGCGTCGCCGGATTGCACGGCTGGCAGTGGATGTTCCTGCTGGAAGGCCTGCCGTGCGTGGTGCTCGCGGTCGTCGTCTGGCTGACGCTGGCCGACACCCCGGACCAGGCGAAGTGGCTCAGCGCAGAGGAGAAGGAGCTGCTGCGCCGGGACCTCGCGGTGGACCGGGACAAGGGGACGCACAGCTTCCGGCAGGTGCTGCGCGACCCGCGCGTCTACGCCCTGGCGATCGGCTACTTCTGCCTGATCAGCGGCCTGTACGCGGTGAGCTTCTGGCTGCCGACGATCCTCAAGGAGAACGGGCTCACCGACACCGTCACGATCGGCCTCTACTCGGCGCTGCCGTACGCGTTCGCGATCGTGCTGATGATCGTGCTGGGGCGGCGGTCGGATCGCACTGGCGAGCGCCGGTTGCACAGCTCGATCACCGCGCTGGTCAGCGCGATCGCGCTCGCTGTCGCGGCCTTCACGGCCAGCAGCTTCGCCGTTTCGCTGATCGCCATCATCGTCGCCACCGCGTGCATGTGGGCGTCGTACACGGTGTTCTGGGCGATGCCGTCGACCTACCTGAAGGGCACGGCGGCGGCCGGCGGGATCGCGCTGATCAACAGCATCGGCCTGCTCGGCGGGTTCATCAGCCCGACGCTGATCGGCTTCGTCAAGGACGCCACCGGGAGCACGGTGGTGGGCCTGCTCTCGATCGTCGCCCTGCTGCTGATCGGCAGCGTCGCGATCTACGCCAACCGGCTCCCGGCGAGCTGAGGCCGGAGCTGCCGGCGCCGGGCGACCAGGCGGGCGGCCAGGACGACGAGCTGGCACAGCGGGGAGGGGAAGCCGAGGGACAGGCCGATCGCGAGGTCGACCAGCGGCGCGGCCACCGTCGCGGCGAAGACGCGGTTCGAGGCGGTCGGCAGCTTCTCCTTCGCCGCCCAACCGGTGCGGCGCCAGGGCTTCGCGACGGACAGCCACGCCTGGAAGGCGATCGCCGAGGCCATAAGCGCGGTGCCGGCCAGCAGCGCCGGCGGTGGGGCCAGGCCCGCCCGGGCCGCTTCGACCGAGCCTTCCAGCGCGTCGGAGAGTAGGAAGATCCCGGCGTAGAGCTGGACGATGGTGATCGCGAACTTCGCCAGCACCCACCAGTTCCGGAAGAAGCCCCAGGGCGTCGACGCCGCGAGCATGAAGCCGGTGAACGCCGCGGCGTTGGCGAACGGCGCGAGCAGCTGCGTGTCCACGACGTGTGCCATCGAGGTCGCGCCGATCCGGACCGCGGGATCGTCGCTGGTGGTGCTCGTCGCCAGCAGGGTGAAAAGCACCAGCGCCTGGGCCATCCAGCCCACGGAGGTGATCAC
Organism: Saccharopolyspora elongata; assembly: GCF_004348985.1. Taxonomy (GTDB): domain Bacteria; phylum Actinomycetota; class Actinomycetes; order Mycobacteriales; family Pseudonocardiaceae; genus Saccharopolyspora; species Saccharopolyspora elongata. Next base: position 13,704 of record NZ_SMKW01000006.1, read on the forward strand.
GTGCAGCCAGACGACTGCCTGCCGCCACCGCTGCGAGTTTCGCTTCGACACCGCACCAGACTGCGGATCGCCTCACCGGCGGACATCCGGCGGAGCCCCGGGAATCTCCCCGATCCGGCCCCTAGGGCCCGCTACTTGGTGGCCCAGGCGCCGTAGAGGCGCTCCGCTGCCTAGGTCGAGCACCCGCATCCCGGGCGCCAATCCCGACTCGGCGAACAGGCGGTGCGTCAGCGGGTCGAGCACTCTGTTCGAGCAGGCGTTTCTCCTCGAATTCGCGGTCGTCCACGACGTACTCGAGAGGCTCCGGCATGGCTGCACCCCCGGTGAGCAGCACGGCCCCGGTAGCCCGGGCACCAAGCCTCAGCCCGGAAGATCCCCCGGTCAGTGCTCGGTCCGCAGCGCGGCGAGCAGGCCGATGGCGGCCACCACCGCGACGGCGATCGCGTAGGCGTTGGCGGTCACGCCCAGGCCGACCCACGTCACGGCGATGCCCGCCGCCACCGCCGGGAGGCTGAAGGCCGAGTAGTTGACCGTGTACACCGTCGCGAACAGGGCCGCGCGGCTGTCCGGCGCAGCCAGCCGGGACACGCTGCCGAACGCGCCGAGGAACGCGGCGCCGAAGCCGAATCCGGTGATCACCGTGCTGCCGAAGAACACCGGCGCCGAGGTCGTGGCCAGCGCGGCGAGGGTGCCGGCCAGGCCCACCAGCAGCGTCGGCACGCCGGCGATGATCGCAGTGCGCGGGGCGACGCTGCGGAACGCGACCGAGCCGATCGCGCTCGTGCCCATCAGGCAGCAGACCACGAAGCCGCCCATCAGGTGGTTGGTGATGCCCAGCAGTTCGATGGCCAGGGACGGACCCAGCGACATGTAGAAGCCGGTCATCGACCAGGTGGTGATCAGGATCGGCACCACGGTGAGGAACCGGCCGCGGGCGTCGGCGGGCACACCGATCCTGGGCCGCAGCGAAGCCAGCGCACCGGGCCGTCGCGGCGACGTCTCGGGCATCAGCGCGATGCCGACGGCGGCCACCGCGCACGCCGCGAGGAGCAGCACGTAGACCAGCGTGGTCGGGGCGGGCGCGTACTCGACGAGCAGGCCCGAACCGATCCCGCCGGCGCCGAGGCCGATGCCCGGGGTGGCGGTGTTGATCAGCGGGGCCAGCTTCGGGCGGAGGTCGACCAGGCAGGCGCTGGTCGCGCCGGTCGCCAAACCCGTTGCGAGGCCTTGCAAGATGCGTGCCGCGAGCAGCCAGCCGCTGCTATCGGCGGTGATGAACGCGAGCATGGCGACGGCCTGGGTGGCGAGCGCGGCGAGCAGCGCCGGGCGGCGACCGATGTGGTCGGACAGGGCGCCGACGGTGACGAGCGCAGCGAGGAGCGCGATCGCGTAGACCGCGAAGACCACCGTGAGCGTGATCGCGGAGAAGTGCCATTCGGCCTGGCAGACGGAGTAGAGCGGGGACGGGGCCGCGGCGGCGCACATGAAGGCGAGCAGCGTGGCGGCGAGGGCCCAGAACGCGGCGTTGCGTGACAGGCGCCCGGGCTGGGGCTTGTCGGCCGCCTGGGCTTGCGGGGCCGGCGGGGCAGAGGTCACCAGTTCTCCTAAGCGAGGATCGACGTTCTGGGAGACGTCGCCCGGCGCCGGACAGTTCCTGCCGCGGCCCGCGATCCCATCCAGTGGGCGCGAAAACGCCCAAATTTAGGCAAAATCGGACATCTCTGCCGGGGCCGGGGCTGCTTGGTGGTTCCCGATTTTGCCTAAAATTGGGAGGAATCCGAGCGCGGCGGCTCAGCTGCCAGAGCCGTGAGGAAGGCGTGGACCGCCGGACGCGTGTCTTCGGCGCGCCAGGCGATAGCGAGTTCCGCCGGGGACAACCCGGCGACCGGCCGCGTGGTGATGCCGGGGCGGGCGTAGAGCTCCGCGTTGCCCTCCGCGAGGAGCACCACGCCCAGCCCCGCCGCGATGGCCTCGAACACCTCGTCCGCTGCCTCCGCGACCGCGCCGATCACCGGCGCGCGGCCCTGCCGGGCATCGGTGGCCAGCCAGAAGTCGCGGAGCTCGGCCGCTTCCGGCGGGAGCGCGATGAACGGTTCGTCGAGCAGGTCGGCGAACGGGATTTCCTCCTTGCCCGCCAGCAGGTTGTCGTCCGGCAGGGCGACCACCCGCCGCTCGCTGAACAACGTCCGGGTGCTGATGTCGCGCGGTTGCACCGGCCGCCAGACGAACGCGACGTCGGAGCTGCCGTCCGCGAGTCCCGCGGTCGGGTCCGTCCAGTCCACGAGCCGCAGCACCACGCGGCAGTTCGGCATCTGCTCGCCGAACCGGCGCATCGCCCGGCGCTGCAGGCCGCGGCCGACGGCGGTCTGCATGCCGACGACCAGTTCGCGTTGCTCCGCCGCTTCTCGTGCGGCTTGCTGCGCGCGTTCCCACGCGGCGACCGTCGCGGTGGCTCCGGGCAGCAGCGCTTCGCCTTGCGGGGTGAGCACCACGTCGCGCGATCGGCGCTCGAAGAGGTCGAAGCCGAGCTCGCGTTCGAGCACCCGGATCTGCTTCGACAGCGCGGGCTGCGAGACGAAGAGCCGTTGCGCAGCCCGGGTGAAGTGCAGCTCCTCGGCCACCGCGAGGAAGTACCGCAGGTGGCGCAGGTGGACGTCCATAACCATCGGTTATAGCAGCGGATCTTCGACATCGTGCCGGATCGGCCGGAAGATCGTTGCCATGACTGGAGAACTTCCCGCCCGGTCCCTGGGCGGCCTCGACGTTTCGGCCATCGGATTCGGCGCGATGGTGCTGTCGCCCGGCATGTACGGCGAGATCGACGACGACCGGGCGGTCCGGGCGCTGCGCCACGCGCTCGACGCAGGCACGACGTTAATCGACACCAGCGACGGTTACGGCGCGGACGGGCACAACGAGCGCATCATCGGCGAGGCCGTGCGCGGCCGCCGGGACGACGTCGTGATCGCCACGAAGTTCGGCTTCCGGATCCCGGAGGGTGCGGAGCCGCACCAGTTCCCGGTGAACTACGCCTTCGGCGAGCTGGCGGTGAACGCCGAGCCGAAGCACGTCCGCGGCTACGCCGAGCAGAGCCTCGCCAACCTCGGCACCGACCGGATCGACCTGTACTACCCGCACTTCCCGGACCCGGTCGTGCCGATCGAGGACACCGTGGGCGCGGTCGCCGAGCTGATCCGGGACGGGCTGGTTCGGCACCTCGGTCTGTCCAATGTGGATGCGGATCAGCTGCGCCGGGCGCACGCCGTGCACCCGGTCGCCGCGGTGCAGACCCAGTGGTCGATGTGGCAGCCGATCGACGCGGACCTGCTTGCCACCGCCCGCGAGCTGGGGGTGGGCGTGGTGGCGTGGAGCCCGCTGGGCGGCGGGTTCCTCACCGGCACGGTCCGGGAGGTCGCCGAGGGCGACTTCCGGCGCAACATCCCGCGCTTCGACGCGGCGCACCTGGCCGCCAACAACGACCGCTACGCGCCGATCCGGTCGCTGGCCGCGGAACTGGGCATCTCGCCCGGCCAGCTCGCGCTTTCCTGGCTGCTGCACCAGGATCCGGCCGTGGTGCCGATTCCCGGATCGCGGACGCCCGCGCACATCACCGAGAACCTCGAAGCGGCCCGGATCGGCCTGCACGCCGACACCCTGGCCAGGGTGGACCGGGCGTTGCGCGAGTTCTCCCCGGTGGGCGCCGGAAACCTGCGCTGACTGGACGGCTCAGAAGGTGCCGCCGCCCGCGTGGATCACCTGGCCCGTGACCCAGCGGCTGTCGTCGGAGGCCAGGAACGCCGCGATGTCGGCGATGTCGCCGGGCTCGGCGATGCGGCCCAGCGGCGTTTCCGCCGCCATCCTCTCGATGACCGACTCGGGCTGGATCGCGGCCAGCGCATCCGTTCGGGTCGCGCCGGGGCACACGCTGTTCACGGTGATCCGGCGCGGCCCCAGTTCCTTTGCCAGCACCCGGACCAGCTGGTCGCCGGCGGCCTTGGCGGCGCCGTAGAGGCCGGTGCCAGGCCGGTTCATCGCGGTGACGCCACTGGAGATCACCACGATCCGGCCGCCGTCGCGCAGCCGGTTCGCCGCCTCCCGCAGGGCTATGAAGGTGGCGCGGGCGTTGGTGCCGAACAGCACGTCGAAGTCGTCGTCGGATGCCTCGGCGATGGGCGAGAAGCGGGCGGTGCCGACGTTGTTCACCAGGACGTCGAGGCTGCCGAAGCGCTGTTCCGCGGCGTCGAAGAGGGCGCGCAGCTGGGCCGGGTCGGTGACGTCGGCCTGGGCCGCCGTCGCCCGCCCGCCGGCGGCTTCGATCTTGGCGACGACCTCGTCGGCGGCGGCCCGGTCGGACCGGTAGTTGACGACCACGCTCATGCCGTCGGCGCCGAGCCGTTCGGCGATGGCCCGGCCGATGCCGCGCGAGCTCCCGGTGACCAGTGCTACCCCGTCCACGTTCTCCCCATCGGTAGAGGTAATCGTTAGTCGAGATCATTAACTAAATTTGTCGAGGTTGTCAACATTCGGGATAGCCTGCGCGGATGGACCCGGACTTCTCGCGCGCCCTGATGGCCCTGCATCGCGAACTGCGCGGGCTCTACGCGGCCATCGCTCGCCGCTTCGGGCTGACACCGCAACAGGTGGAGCTGCTGTGCCTGCTCAAGGACCGCACGCCTTCCTTCGGTGAACTCGCTGCCCTGCTCGGCTGCGACAAGACCAACATCACCGGCATGGTCGACCGGTTGGAGCGGCGCAGCCTGCTGACGCGCGTGGCGGATCGCAGCGACCGCCGGATCAGCCGGCTGAGCCTGACCGAGGAGGGCAAAGCCCTGGGCGACGAGCTCCGCGAGGCCTTCACCGTGCACGTCGCCGAGCGCTGGGGTGCCCTGCCGTCGTCGGCCGCCGCGGCGATCGTGCACCTGGCGCAAGCCGATCGTGAGCGCTGAAGCCGGTAAGTACCGGATTTTTGCGGCTCGTGAGTGGTAAGAACCGCGCTCACGACGCGACGACGGTGCCGATCCACAGGAAGTCGCGGGCTCTCGTCAGGGCCACCAGGCGTTGCCGGTGCAGCGCCTCGCGCTCTTCCCGGTAGCCGCCGGACAGCAACCGCTCGTCGGGCAGGAACACGCTGCGGAACTCGGTGCCCTTGGCGCGGTGCACGGTGCCGACGTGGATCGGCGCGGACTCCCGGCCGTCCCAGCGGTCCAGCGGCCGGACTGCGAAACCGGCCGCGCGCAGCACTCGCTCCCAGTGCTCGGCGGCGCCGTTGGTGCGGGTGAGCACGGCCGCGGCGGTGTCGTCGTCGAGCCGCCGGAGCGCGGACACCAGCGCCTCGTCCTGATCGTCGCCCTGCCACTCGACGACCCGCCCGCCGCGCAGCACCGGCAACGCCGAGCGAAGCGGGACGGTCGGGCCGCCGTCGAGGTCGTCGAACCGGTTGACCGCGTCGAGCTCCCCGGCCTGCGCGACGATCGCGGTGCGGTTGCGGTAGTTGCGCCGCAGGATCTCGCCGCGCCCCTGCAACGAGATCCCGGCCTCGGACAGCCGCCAGCCGCCGGCGTACACCTGCTGCTGGCCGTCGCCGACGAGCAGCAGCTGGTTCGGCCCGTCGCCGCTGATCGCGTGCACCAGCCGCAGCCCGATCAGGGTCAGGTCCTGTACCTCGTCGACGACCACCGCGGTGTACTGCCGGGGCAGCGGGCTGCGTTCGAGCTCTGCCAGCGCCCGCATCAGCACGTCGTTGTGGTCGGACACGCCCCGCTCGCCCAGCGCGCGCTCGTACTCGCAGTAGAACTGCCAGACGTGGGCCCGGAATTCGGCGGGCAGGTTCGCGCCACGGCCCTTGCGCGGCACCGCCCGGTAGGCCTCCAACGACCGGATGCCGCGGCCCTTGATCACCCGGTCGATCTCGTCCTTCCAGTAGCCGCGCGCGGCCCGGAAGTTCCGCAGCGGAGTGGACAGCTCGGTGCGCTGCCACACCGCTTCCAGGGCCTGCTCCACCTGCGGTTCGTCGACGTCGGCGGCGCGGCCGCGTTCCTCCAGGAAATCCCGCGCCCAGGCGTGCAGGTGGGTGAACTCGATGCGCGACGCGAGGTGCGGGGCCAGCGACCGGAACTGCGCCTCGGCGATCTTCGGCAGGTTGCTCAAGTGCGTGGTGAACAGCAGCGGCCCGGTGCTCCGCCGCGCCAGGTAGGCCAACCGGTGCAGGGCCAGCACGGACTTGCCGGTGCCGGCCGGGCCGGTGATCCGAGCCGGACCGGAATAGTGCCTGCGCACCGCGCCGTGCTGGGCGTCGTCCAGGAAGATCCGCCAGTCCCGGAACGGCCGGTCCAGGGCGTGCTCGACGCGTTCGCGACGCAGGTCCCGCACGTCGAACAGGCCCGCGGAGCCCGTTTGGCCCGGCCCGCGCTGCTGCGGGATCCGCTTCGAGTTCCACATGATCGGCGTCAGGTCGAAGGTGCGGCTGTCCAGGTGCCGGGCGATCGCCAGCGCATCCGCGGCCGTGAGCACCTCGTCGCCGCGCCCCATGATCCGGTCCAGCTCGGCCTCGGTGATCGCGAGGTGCTCGCCGGTGTGCCCGCGGCGGCCCTGGTGGTCGACGGGATGCACGACCACCGTCCGGGCCGCGGACTCGGTCAGCACGCCCGGCCCGATCGACGCCCCGGCCAGCAGTTCCGCGATCCACAGGAACGCCGCCCGCGAGTCCTCCCAGCCGGGTTCGGCTTCGCGCAGCAGGATCACCAGCACCCCGGCCGGTCCGACCAGCACGGCATCGGGGCGATTGGCCGGGGTGTGCGGCGCGAACTGGTTGAGCAGCGGGTACCAGCCGTTGTCGCGCTCCACGGCGAACCGCTGCAGCACCCGGTTCTGCCAGGTCGGCAGGAGCCTGTCGCGCAGTTCCGCCTCGGCCTCGCGGCGCAGTCTCTCCTGGCGGTGGTGGAAGGTCCCGGTCACGGCGCCTCCAAATCTCGCGGGGCACCCACCGCCGGACGGCCGGCACGAGCGCGGAAATCGAGATCGTCGCTCATGACGCCTCCGGCATCCGATGGGAAACCCGCCCCCGGTCGGCGGCCGGAGCCGCCGAGGGTCGACCACGGTAAGAGCACGCTCGGTATCGACATTAATGCGTTGCGTGTCGTTTTCGGGCGCCCTCGGGCGGGATCACCTGGATGTCGCAGGAGCCGTCAGGCGAGCTCCTCGCGGACCAGAACGTCCAGCGTGGACAGCGGAAGCGCGCCGTGCCGCAGGATCGCGTCGTGGAAGCGGCGGATGTCGAAGGCGTTGCCGAGCCGGTCGCGGGCCGCGCCTCGGATCCGCTCGATCTCCAACCGCCCCACCAGGTACGACAGCGCCTGGCCGGGAATGCTGATGTAGCGGTCGACCTCGGACGCCGCTTCCAGCGGGGACAACGTGGTGTGCGAGAGCATGAAGTCGAGCGCCTGCTGCCGGCTCCAGCCGAACTCGTGCAGCCCGGTGTCGACCACCAGCCGGGCGGCCCGCAGCAGGTCCTGCACGACCATGCCCAGCCGCGCCAGGTCGCCGGAGTACAGCCCCATCTCGTCGGCCAGCCGCTCGGTGTAGAGGCCCCAGCCCTCGCTGTAGGCGGTGATGCCGACCAGCCTGCGCAGCAGCGGGAGATCGGTGCGTTCCTGGGCCAGGCCGAGCTGCAGGTGGTGGCCGGGCACGACCTCGTGGAAGGCGATCACCTCCGCGGCGAAGCGGGGCCGCTGCTCGGCCCCCTGGGTGTTCGCGAAGTACACGCCCGGCCGCGACCCGTCGAGCGCGGGCGAGATGTAGAAGCCGATCGGCGTGCTGTCCGACGCGGTGCCCGGCACCGGCCGCACCTCGCACGGCTGGCTCGCCAGCAGCCCGAACCACTGCGGCGCAACGGCTTCGGCCCGGCTGATCGCCTCGCGCGCCGCGGCCAGCATCTCCTCGCCGTCGCGCCAGTACAGCTCCGGATCGGATTGCAGGCGGCGCAACACCGCGTCGAATTCGGCTTCGCCCCAGATCCTCGCGCCGAGCTCGCTGACCTCGCCGCGCAACGACGCGAGGTGGGCCCGTCCGGTCTCGTGGAGCTCCTGCGGCGTGCGATCGGTGGTGGTCTGGGCGTGCACCAGCCGCCGGTAGGTCTCGCGGCCGCCGTTGATCCAGCACAGCCCGGGCTCGTCGGCGGGGCGGGCGTGCGGGGCGATCTCCTCGGCGAGCACGTTCCGGTACTGCCGCAGCGCCGGGTGCACCGCGTCGGTGAGCAGGCGCTTGCGCTCGGCTTCGAGGGCCGGTTCGGGCAGCTCCGGGGTCAGCAGCGGATCGGCTTCGGGCGTGGCGAGGTAGCCGTCGAGGTGCTCGATCGCGTTGTCCACGAGCGGCCGCACCGGGACGCGTCCGGCGGCGATCCCGTCGCGGAGCCGTTGCGCTGCGGATGCGGTGAACTCGGGGATCCGCCGCAACCGCTGCAGGAAGTCCTCGCCCTGCCCGGCGTCGGCCACCGGCACCTGGCCCAGGTGGAACAGCAGGCCCGCGACCGGCGCGAACAGGTTCCCGATCACGGTGTACTCGGCGGGGCGGGCGTCGAACTCGTCGACCAGCGCCTGAGCCTGCTGCACGACCACCGCGATCGTCAGCCGTTGCTCCAGGTCGGCGTGCGAGGTGTCGACGGCCATCGCGCGGACGCGGATGTCCTCGGCGCGCGTTCGCAGCGCCAGCTCGGCTTCCGCGGAAATGCTCGGCAGCCGGTCGTCGCGGTCCCGGATCCCGTAAAGCGTCGCGCTGACCGGGTCGGCGTCGAACATGACGGACAGCAGCTCGTCGGCGAGTTCGGTGGGCGTGCTCACAGCACTCCATCCTGCCTCAATCTTCCGACGAGAGTCTGTCCTAAGCGGCGGTAGCCGCTTGCGGTGTGGGACTCAGCTTGCGCCGCCGCGGGTTCTCAGGTGTCGTCTCGCGAGGACAGCCCCAGCGTGGCGTATTGGACATACATGAGTCGGGGGATCCCGGAGTGAGACGGCTCCTGAGGTTCCGCTACCCGCACCGCCACGCAAACCACATTCGAACCACTCTCCTGCGCGCTGCGTCGATTGGGGCGGGGACAATGAATGCGTGGATCCGTTGCACGACCCTGACGACGAAGCCCTGCTCGACCCGCGCCAGGCCCGCGATCTCGCCGGGCTCGTCGAGACCGCGAGGCTGGCCTCGGCCGTCGTGCGGTACGGCCTGCGCACCCAGGTCGGCGCCGCGACCGTGGTGCTCAACCAGGACAACCCGCTGCCGACCGCGAACCACGCGTGCGCGCTGTGGGGAACGCTCGCCGAGGTCGCCGGAACCCTGCTGGAACTGGAGCAGGTCTTCGCCGAGGCGGGCCGCGACGAGGCCGTCGTCTACGCCTCGCCGACGACCGTCGCGGAGATCGAGGGCATCGCCGACGACGCCGGGTGGCGTGCGGTGGAAGAACTCGTGGCGATGCTGCACCGGGTTCGCCAGTACGCCAGGGGAGAAGCGCGCCCGGCCGAAGATCGCGACCTGCTCGCGATCGTGGACCTGATCGCCGACGACGCCGAGCTCTCGGACGCGGGCGAGCGCCGGCTGCTGCGCAACCTCGGGCACCGGATCGACGACCCGCGCTGCGTGCTGCGCGTCGTCGACGACCCCGGCGCCGACCGCATCGCCGGGTTCGCGCAGGGTTTCATCGAGCGTGGCATCGGCCTGGTCGAGCAGGTGATCGTGCGGCCCGGTCGCCGGCGCCGCGGCGTGGGCCGGGAGCTGGTCGCCGACGTCGTCGACGAGCTCCGCGAGCGGGGATCGCTGCTGGTCGCGGCGCATACCGAAGAAGGCGGCACGGCCGAGCGGTTCGCGGAGGCCTGCGGTTTCGAGGTCGTCTACGGCGTGACCGCCTACGCGCGCCGGATCGACGAACTCCTGTGATGTGCGCCGCTCGCCCGGAATAGCGGTGCGGGGCAGGCGTTAACACTGACGAAACAGTGGCTGCGGCGCGGTAACTCGATTGACCGCGCCGCAGTGCGCTGCTTCCCTTAGTTTGCCTAAACACTTGGGAGGAACGGTGTCGAGCAGCCCGGTCACGGCGGACGAGACGACCGAACCCGTCGACAGCGGCGACACCGGCATCAGTTCCTTACCTCGCGAGATCTGGATCCTCGTCGTCGGCAGCTTCATCGTCGCCGTCGGCATGGGCATCGTCGCGCCCGCGCTGCCGACGTTCGCCACCAGCTTCGACGTCGGCGTCACAGCCGCCTCCTTCGTGATCAGCGCGTTCGCCCTGATGCGGCTGGCCTTCGCGCCGGTCAGCGGCCGCCTGGTGTCGTTCTTCGGCGAGCGCTCGATCTACGTGTGGGGCATCACCATCGTCGGCATCAGCACCGCCGCCTGCGCGTTCGCAGGTTCCTACTGGCAGCTGCTGATCTTCCGCGCGCTCGGCGGCACCGGCTCGACGATGTTCACGGTGTCGGCCGTGGCGCTGCTGGTCCGCCTCGCCCCGCCGCACCTGCGCGGCCGCGCTTCCGGCGTGTGGGCGACGAGCTTCCTGCTGGGCAACGTCTCCGGGCCGATCATCGGCGGCGTCATGGTCGGCTACTCGCTGCGCCTGCCGTTCATCACCTACGGGATCGCGTTGTTCATCGCGGCGTTCATCGGCTGGCTGCTGCTGCGGAAGTCGACGCTCGCCGCGCCGCAGCCCGACAACGGAGCACCGTCGATGACGGTCCGCCAGGCGCTGAGCCAGCGTGCCTACCGGGCGGCAATGCTGTCGAACTTCAGCAACGGCTGGGCCGTTTACGGCGTCCGCATCGCGCTCGTGCCGCTGTTCGTGGTCGAGGCGCTGCGCTCCACCCAGTCGATGGCCGGCGTCGCGCTTTCCGTGTTCGCCGTCGGAAACGCCGCGGTGCTGCTGCTGTCGGGCCGGATGGCCGACAAGCGCGGCCGCAAACCGCTGGTGCTCGTCGGGCTCCTGGTCTCCGGCCTGGCCACCGCGTCGCTGGGCTTCACCGATTCCGTCCCGTGGTTCCTCGCCGCCTCGCTGATCGCGGGCATGGGCGCCGGAATCCTCAACCCGGCCCAGAACGCGGCGGTCGCCGACATCGTCGGCGCGAAGGGCAAGGGCGGGCCGGTGCTGGCCGCGTTCCAGATGTCCGCCGACTTCGGCGCGATCCTCGGCCCGCTGATCGCCGGCGTCCTCGCCGACACGGTGTCCTACCAGGCGGCGTTCGCCGTCACCGGCTTCACCGCGGTCCTCGGCCTGGTGGCCTGGATCGGCGCCCCCGAAACCCGCCCGTCCGCCGCGCCCCGCCCCGCCCCGGCCGCCGACGCGGCGTAGTCGTCGGTCGGCGCTGCGCGGCGTTTTCGCGCGAAACCGGCGCGCGCCAGGCGTGGCCGGTGACGGTTTCGCGCGAAAACGCCGACGCCACCCGCTCGGGTTCGAGTCGCCGAACGCTCCGCCGCGCCGCAGGCTGGGGAAACGATGGGGCAGGTGTCCGGCCGCGGACCGATGGGTATCCCGGCACTGACGTCGATCCCGCGGCGTCGTGATCCGTGCCTGCCTTCGATGCGGGAGGACGACATGAGCACGACAACCGGAATCCCCGGCTTCGAGCTGGCCGAGGAACTGCTGCTGCAGGAGCTCCGCCACCTGCACGCGACCCGCAACGACACCTTCCTGCACGGCTCGCCGGACGCGTTGCGCGAGCACACGGCGCGCACCTTCGAGCTCGAACAGGAGTACCTGCGGCGGCACCCGGAGCGCGAGGTGGATCCCCGCCGCACCCGATCCGGTGCGAGAGGAGAGCCGCAAAATGCCTGAACCACGTGTCGTGATCGTCGGCGGCGGACACGTCGGCCTGACGCTCGCGCTGCGCCTGCAGCGGAAGATGAAACCCGGCGAGGCCAAGGTCACGGTGATCGACACCCAGCCGCACATGACCTACCAGCCGTTCCTGCCCGAGGCCGCGGCCGGATCGCTCGAACCGCGGCACGTCGTGGTGCCGCTGCGGGAGGCGCTGCGCCGGTGCGAGGTGCTGACCGCGCAGGTGTCCGCCATCGACCACGCCACCCAGCAGCTGACCGCGACCCTCGGCGACGGCACCGTCGAGCGCTTCGGCTACGACATGCTGGTGGTGGTCCCGGGGTCGATCTCGCGGGCGCTGCCCATCCCCGGCCTGGCCGAGCAGGGCGTCGGGTTCAAGACCATCGGCGAGGCGATCTTCCTCCGCAACCACGTGCTGTCCAGATTGGACATCGCCGCGAGCACGACCGACGAGCGGCTCCGCCGGCGGCTGCTGACGTTCATGTTCGTCGGCGGCGGCTACGCGGGCATCGAGGCGATGGCCGAGCTGGAGAGCATGGCCCGCTACGCGATCCGCAGCTACCCGCAGGTCTCGGCGGGCGACATGCGCTGGGTGCTGGTGGAGGCGATGGGCCGGATCATGCCCGAGGTCAGCCCGCCGATGAGCGAGTACACCAGGCAGCGGCTGGAGGAACGCGGCATCGAGGTGAAGCTGAACACCACCGCGAAGTCCTTCGTGGACGGACATGCGGTGCTCTCCGACGGAGACGAGTTCGACACCGACACGCTGGTGTGGACGGCGGGCGTCAAGCCGCACCCGATGCTGGAGGACAGCGACCTGCCGAGGGACGCCAAGGGCCGCCTCGAATGCACGGCCAAGCTCCAGGTCCGCGGCACCCACAACGTGTTCTCGGCCGGCGATTGCGCTGCGGTGCCGGACCTGACCAGCAGCGACCCGGACACCCTGTGCAGCCCGTCGGCGCAGCACGCAGTCCGCCAGGCCAAGGTGCTGGCGGACAACCTCCTCGCGATGCTGCGCGGCGAACCACTCGTCAACTACAAGCACAAGTACGCGGGATCGGTGGCCGGGCTCGGCCTGTTCCAGGGCGCCGCCGAGGTCCACGGGATCAAGCTCAAGGGCCTCCCGGCGTGGCTGCTGCACCGCACCTACCACCTCGCGAAGATGCCGACCGCGTCCCACAAGGCGCGCATCCTCGGCGACTGGCTGCTGGAACTGCCGTTCCGCCGCCAGGTCGTCGCACTCGGCGAACTGCACGACCCCCGCGCCGAGTTCGTCAAGGCAGCCAACACCCGCGGCCTGCCGAAACCCCACGGCCACGCCGTCTGATCCCGTGCCCGGCGCCGAGGAGTTCGTCCCGTCCAGGGCCCGGTTGCCCGGCCTGAGGAAAGCGGTTCAGGACTGCCGGGGCTGCGGCCTCTACCGCGACGCGACCCAGGCCGTTTTCGGTGCCGGCCCGGAGACGGCGAAGGTCGTGGTGATCGGCGAGCAACCCGGCGACCAGGAAGACCGGCGGGGCGTGCCGTTCGTCGGGCCTGCGGGCGGGATGCTGGACCGCGCGCTGGCGGAGGCCGGCATCCGGCGCGACGACGTCTACGTCACCAACACCACCAAGCACTTCAAGTTCGAGCGCACCAGCGGGAAGCGGCGAATCCACCGGAAGCCGTCCCAGACCGAGGTCAACGCGTGCCGCCCGTGGCTGGATGCCGAACTGCGGGTCGTCGCGCCTCGGCTGGTGATCTGCCTCGGGGCGACCGCCGCGCAGGCGATGCTGGGCACGTCGTTCCGCATCACGAAGGAACGCGGCATCGTGCTGGACCTCCCGCACCGCGACGCCCACGTGCTCGCCACGATCCACCCGTCGGCGATCCTCCGCTCCGACGACAGGGAGGCGATGTACCAGGGGTTCGTCGCGGACCTGCGGGTGGCGGCGCGGACCCTGCGTTCACTCGATGCCGGGTAGCGGGCTGACCCCGTGCTCCCACCGCACCAGGCGCTGCGCCTTGCCGGTGGCGACCCGCGGCACGTGGTCGAGCACCCGGACGATGCACGAGATGTCGAGCCGCCCGAGCAGCGCGGCCGCCAGCTCGCGCGCCAGGAGCTCGGTGTCGCCGTTCGGATCCCGCGGCTCGACCGCGACCCGCAGCTCAGGGCGCGACCGGTCCCGGCGGTCCTCGACGATCAGGTAGTGCGGCGCCACCCGTCGATCGGCCAGCAGCACGGCCTCGATCTCCGACGGGAACACGTTGACACCGCGGATGACCACCATGTCGTCGGTGCGCCCCAGCACCCGGCTCATCCGGCGCAGCGTCCGCGGCGAACCGGGGGCGGGCCCGCTCAGCGACGCCACATCGCCGGTCCGGTAGCGCAGCAGCGGGGTGCCGGACTTCGTCAACGTCGTGAACACCAGCTCGCCGACTTCGCCGTCGGGCAGCGGCTCGTCGTCCGGGCCGACGACCTCGGGGAAGAAGTGGTCCTCGGCGATGTTCAGCAAGCCCCCGGAGTCCAGCGACTCGCAAGCGACGCCCGGCCCGATCACCTCGGTCAGCCCGTAGATGTTGAGCGCCCGCAACCCCAGGAGCCCCTCGATGCTCTGCCGCATCTCCTCGGTCCAGGGCTCGGCCCCGAACAAGCCCACCCGCAGCGACAGCTGATCGGCGGTGATCCCGGTCGAAGCGAGCGCCTCGCCGAGGTAGGTCGCGTACGACGGTGTGCAGCACAGCACATCAGGACGCAGATCGAGCAACAACCGCAGCTGCCGATCGGTCGCGCCACTGGACACCGGGAGCACGGTCGCGCCCAGCCGCGTCGCCCCGTGATGGACGCCGAGCCCGCCGGTGAACAGGCCGTACCCGTAGGCGCAGTGCACGACGCTGCGCCGCGTCACGCCGGCGCCGCCCAGCGCCCGGGCCATGACCTGCGTCCACACCTCGATGTCATGCGCGGTGTAGGGAACCAGGGTCGGCCGGCCCATCGTGCCGGACGTGCCGTGCACGCAGACGATGTCGTCCTCGGCCGCCGCGCGAAGCCCGAACGGGTAGTGATCCCAGAAGTCCTGCTTCGAGACGAGCGGCAACCGGTGCAGGTCTTCGAGCCGCACGTCGGAGCCGGCCGAGACGCCGCTCTCCCGAAGTCGCCCGGCCTGCAGGCCCCCGGCGGCCAACAGGCGGTCGACCAACTGCCGCAACCGTCGTTCCTGCAGCTCACGGCGTTGCTCGGGGGTCACGCCCTCGGCCTCGGGAGCCACCAGCGGAGGATGCACGCGTTGTGCTGTCGCCACGCCCCACGGTGTAGCAGCTCGACCGAGCCCGTGGGTAGATCCAACAGGGGGGACCCCCCTGAAAACCCCTCCGGAGCCTGTTGTACTGTTATGACACACGAGATGAGCGGGGCGGAAACGAACCGAACACCTCGGGAAAATAGAACAAGGGGCTGTGGCGCAGCTGGTAGCGCACTTGACTGGCAGTCAAGGGGTCACGGGTTCGAATCCCGTCAGCTCCACCTAATGACCAGGGCCGGTTACCAAGGAGAAATCTCAGGTAATCGGCCTTTTGGTTGTTCTGCGGACGGACCGACTGGTGGCTGGTGTGCAGGTACCACTGAGTTGTGGTCAGCGACGCGCGACCGGCGATCTTCCGCACGTCGTGCGCCTCCACGCCAGCGTCTTCGACCTGCGGCCGGACGGTGATCGGTGGGCCGTGCTGGTCTCGTAGGCGCCGGTGCTGACATAGGGCTGGACCGTGATCTGGTGGAACAACAGCACCTCCGGATTCAGCACGACCAACTCCCGCGACCACTGCCGAGCGTCGATCGCTTCAAGCGTCCTTCGGCGGTAGCCCGCGATGCGTTTAGTGAATTTCTAGCGTAGATCGCTAACGTCCTGTGTCATGTTCACAAGGTTTCGTAGTGCCCTGCTGGCCGCCGGAGTCGGGCTGCTGCTATCCAGCGGGATCGCGTCAGCAGACCAGGACACCACCACGTACGTGCTACGAACCTACGATGCGGATGGCCACTTGGTGTCCGTCGTCGGCGACTCCAGCGGAACGGCCGATGTCGCATGCAGCAGCAGTCTCGAATACCCGCACTACTCTCCGCCGCCTCGGGCAGGGAGTGTGCTGTTCAAAGTTCGGGTGAAATGCGATGGGCAAGGAGCGCCCCCGGACGTTCACGTCAACGGCGTCCTCGGGTTCGTGCCTGGAGATCCGGCCGGGCCGCCACCCCCGCCCGGGCCAGTTGAACCGCGTTCGGTGTCCAGCCAGACCCAACGGGTTCCGGTACCCGGGGAGGCGACTTATTACACGCCGGCGCAAGGGCAACCGCCTGTGTTGGGTTCCGGCTGGTACACAGGTGGATATGAAGCGGGTTTCGTCGCTCCGATTCAGGGGCCGATCGGCAACGGGGACACCCCGCTGGTGCCCGTGACCACGCCCTAACGCAGGGAGGCTGCGATCATGGAGATTAGGCCCGTAGATGAGCGGGATGTGACGAGCGAGGATGATCATCCTGTCTTTCGGGTGTACCTGTGGTCGCAGCCCTTCCCCAATGTCCACGTTCCTCCGGAACGGGTTGGCTGGTGGAACTACTCCTATGAGCTCACAGGGTGCGACGTGCACCAAGCAATTGCGTGGGCACAGGACAACCTTGCCGAAGCTGGCCAGTACACCTTGTATGTGTGCTATCGGAGGGAGGGCGGCGACTTGACCGCAATCCGGATCGCGGGCAAGGATCCGACACAGATCGACGCGTAGCGTCCTGCCGATCGGAACTCCGTTGGAGCGTCAAAGCGTTCGGGATGGGTGTTGCAGCAGTCCCGCCGTGGCCAGGATTCGTACCGCCGCTGGCGCTACCGGCGGTGTTTATTCGGCGCGTTGCAGGCGGACGGTGCCGATCTGCATCGCCACGAACTGGCGTGCCACCCCCTTGGCGATCCGCCTCTGGGCGTGTGCCAGGCGCCGCCCCTGGCCGGTCCGCCGAAGTGGTAGACACCCCGCCGAGGTCCCGGGGTCGCGAACCGAGGTGCGGGAGTACTTCGCTTCCATGCGACCGCGAATGTGCGTTTCGGAGGATGCTCGCGAGATCATCGACTGGCTGCTCAAACCCACCTCATCCGAATTGAGGCTGCTCAAGCCGGTGTTCGTACTGCTCGCAAGGGCCGCCGCCGCCACGCTGCCGCTCTACATGCGTGGTCTCGGCGGCTTCAACCGCTCGCGAGTTGTGGACGGCGCCGTCGCGCCCGTGGTCCGCATGGCGAGCCGCGTCATGACCCTGCGGCCGCTGCGCCGCATTGGCGCGGCGGCCAGCCCTGAGGCCTACGCCCTCCGCGTTGCGGCTGCATTCGGCCCGGTCCCGAGCCGAAACACGACCGTCACCATTGCCGAAGCCCGTAGGCAACTCGCCAACGAACCTGGTGACGGCGCCACATAACAAGATCGCTTTACGGGCAACCCGAAGCGGGCGTCACCGTCTTACCGGTGTGATGGTCGTTTGGCAAAGCTGGGGGCACGTGGTCTTTGCGTCGATGCTTGCGTTGCCGGTGTTGACGCTAGCCGTCTTCGCCCTGGCGCGGTGGCGGGCGTGGCGCGGAACAGCGCCAGGCACGGCGTTACGTCGATCTTTATCCGAGGTGGGCGCCACCGCCGGAACACTGCCCTGGCTGTGGATGGTGCTCACACCAACATCCGGTGCGCGGGGTGTGGCGCTGGTCCCGCTGCAGGACCTGGTTGCGCTGCTCGACGCACGCGTGGCAACCGTGGTCGTTCAGGTCGGAGGGAACCTGTTGGTGCTCGCCGCTTTTGGCGCATTTGTGCCTGTCCGGTTCGCCGCTTTGGCTCGGCTGCATCGGGTGGCTGCTGCTTCGGCAGGAGTGTCGGCGACGATCGAATTGCTGCAGTACGCGCTCCACCTCGGTCGGGTCAGCTCCGTGGACGACGTGCTCATGAACACCGCAGGCGCGACGATCGCCGCGCTGCTCACTCGCCGTTGGTGGGCGAAGTAGGCAACCGCCATCGGTCGGTTGCTTGACGTCAACGGGTCTGTGCGGATGAGTTCGAGGACGGCGTCGACGCGGCCGTCGACCGGAACCGGGGCCGGAGACTGGCAACCGTCCTGGTGGCTGGTCTGTTCAAATGGGTTCGCCGACCCCTTCTTCGTCAGCGCCGAAGAGGAGGGCATAGGGTTCCCCGTCTACTACGCCCCACACAGTGCCGGCACCTGGAGTCCGGAACGAGTCGCCGACAGTCGCACAGAATTCAGCGAGCACCTAGCTCGGCTGGAACAATGCGAATCTTTGGAATCAGCAGCCGCTACGGCCGCCGGATTCGCAGAACGCTGGGCCGGCGCATTCTGAGCTGAAGTAGCACAAACGTATATCGGTTGCGATGGTGCGAGAGTCCGAGACCTACCTTTGGCCCTACGCCATCGGGCCGGAACGCAGCGCGGAAGTTCAGCGGCTCAGAGATCATCAAGGTCTACCCACACCGTCACGCCGTTCCCCGTGAGCTCTGGAGCCAGCTGCTCGACCGCGCAACCAGCGAAGTCGAGATCCTTGTCTACGTCGGCATGTTCCTCACCGATGACCGCAACATCCTGCGGAAACTGACCTGGAAAGCCAACGACGGTGCTCGCGTCCGGCTGCTGTTCGGCGACCCGGCGAGTGCGGCAATCGCCCGCCGCAGCACCGAGGGGAACATCGGTAAGAGCACCGTCTCGGCGAAGATCCGCCGTACCCTCGCGTTCTTCAAACCGGTGTCCGGCGTCGACGGGATAGAGATCCGTTGCCACGGGACCGCGCTGTACAACTCGATCTACCGCTACGACGACGACATGATCGTCAACCCGCACGTCTACGGCTTCCAGGCCCCGCACGCTTCGGCCCTGCACCTGCGGCGGCTGTCGGGAGAAGTCCGCCAGGAGTTCTCCCTCTGCTTCCGCGCCCGCCCCGTCGGCGGAACACCCCGCACCAGCAGCGAAAGCAAAGAGGTCCATTGGAGTGCCCCCGCCGACATCGCCGCGCTCGACATCGGCCAGGCCAACCGGCTCCGCATCGAGCACGGCTTGCAGCAGCGCGCTGAGCCCTATATCGGCTGATCAGCAGTAGTCAGGCCCGCGGCCAGCCGAATCGGATCCGGTTCGGCATCTTGAAGTGGCCCCCACCCGCGATCTCTGCCCGCGGCTAGTGGCCGCGGCCCTCGGGACGACCGTCGACGTCTGCATCGAACCCTGGCCGACCAGTTGGCTGATCGCTGACTTGCTGCGCTTGAGGTAGCGCTGCAGCGGGCGCCGGTCTTCGTGGCCGGACAGGTTCATCGGGTCGGCCTCGGTGGCGCCGTCCTCACCGGCGTGTGCCAGTCGGCTGTGGCGCAGGTCGTGTCACTCCGTTGGGTGGTGTGCGTGTTGGTGGCCAACGGTGTCGCCGCGTCGGGCGTGTGTGAATGGCGGGTCCGGAATGGCCGGACACCGGCAGCATGTGAAGGGGAATGCTCATGAGATTCACCCGACGGGCAGCGCAAGGCGGAGTCGCTGTCGCCGCCACCGCGTTGGTGCTGGCCGCGCCGGCCGCGGCGAGCACGAGCGGCGTCACTGCGAAGGAAGGCGTCTGCGCCATGGGGCAAACGCTGTGCAACACCACCTACGGCACCGGCAACAGCGTCAAAGAGATCGTGGCTTGGCGGAACACGAATGTGACAGCAGAGATCGGATTCTTCGAGATCTTCGGACCGGGCACTTACAAGGTGACCGGTCCCACCAGCCGGGAACAGGACCACACCTTCCAGGTCAACGCGAGCTTCCCGCGCGGCACCCTGCTCTGCGTGACCTTCTGGGGGAAGAACGCCAACGGCTCCTTCACCAAATATGGCGGCAAGAACGGCAACGCCTGCACTTCAACCCCCATCGGCTGACCGCGGCCTGATCCGGGAACAGGCGGCTTGAGTGTTCCTGACCGCCACGACACCCCCCGGCCGGCCTCGGCACCGTGGCTGCCGCATACCAGTGCGGCAGCCACGGTGCGGGCCACGCTGACCGAAACGGCATTGCGTGTGTTCCACAGTCGGCTCACCTCAGCCTTGCACCGACGTAGGCGGCGAATTCGACGGCTCCGAGGTCGACGAGACGAGCTGGCCTCCGGACTGCCCGCGTCGAAGCGGTGATAGACCTTGCCGCACAACGCCTTCGGCTCGGATGTGGGTTTGTTTGCCGTGTCCGGAAGGAAAAGGCGACCTCGTCGGATGGAGCAAGGTCGGCTTGCCGCGGTGAGCTGGGGTTTTGCCTGTGGCGGTGGCGTGTCAGGGGTGGCGTCAGGGCTGTGACCGATCGGTGTCAGGTCTGCCGGTGATCGTGGTTTCCATGACAGCCACGACTCCTCGGGAGGGCACCGCCATGCAGACCTTCGACACCCCCAGCCCGATCTCCGCGACCGTTGACATCACCTTCGGGAACATCCGGTTCGTCGCCGGCGATCGTTCCGACACCGTCGTCGAGGTTCGGCCGGTCGACCCGTCGTGGGAGCTCGACGTCAAGGCCGCCGATCAGACCGACATCGAGTTCGCCAACGGGAAGCTGGTGGTCAAGCAGCCGAAGCTGCGCCACCTGTGGACCACCAAGTACGGCACGGTGGAGGTGCTGGTCGAGCTGCCGACCGGGTCGGACGTGCGGGGTGACACCGCGAATGGCGGGTACCTCGTCGAGGGCGCGGTCGGCTCGTGCCAGCTGAAGACCCCCACCGGGGACATCCAGGTCGAGCAGGCCACCGGCGCGCGGTTGAGGACCACCGCCGGCAAGGTCAGCGTGGACCGCGTGACCGGCCAGGCCGACGTCAGCGGGAACGGGGAGATCCGGCTCCGCCAGGTCGGCGGCGGCGCGGTGGTCAAGAACGTCGGCGGTGACATCTGGGTCGGCGAGGTCGCCGGCGACCTGCGGGTCAGCTCGGCCAACGGCGCCATCACCGTCGACGTGGCGCGTGCCGAGGTCGACGCCAAGACCGCCTGCGGCGACATCCGCGTCGGCGAGCTCGGCAGCGGCGCGGTCGACCTGTACACCCCCACCGGCGTGGTGGAGGTCGGCGTTCCCCAGAGCACCGCTGTCCGCCTGGATGCGCACACCTCGGCCGGCCGGGTTCGCAACGACCTGCCGGCATCCGAGCAGTCCGACCGAACCGTCAAGGTGCGCGCCCGCAGCCACGGTGGCGACATCATCGTCCGCCGCGCCTGACTCCCTCGCGCCCCTGCATCCCTGCCGTGATGGCACCGCCGTGGCATCGCCATGCCCGAAATCGACACCGAAAAGGACAGAACAGATGACCACCACCCGGGATTACCAGGCCGCGGAGCAACTCCTCCGCCGAATGGCCCGCCCTGGCGAGCTCGTCGTCGGCGACAAGATCAGGCCGCAGTGGATCGACGGGGGAGACCGTTTCTGGTACGGGGTGAGCAACGGGGTCGGCAAGCGGTTCGTGCTGGTCGACCCGGCGGCGGGCACCCGCGAGCCGGCCTTCGACCACCCCCGGCTCGCCGCCGCGCTGGCCGCGGCCTCCGGGCAGCAGGTCGACCCCGAGGCGTTGCCGTTCCGGGCCATCGAGCCGAGCGGGAACGCCGTGGAGTTCGACGCGTTCGGCGAGCATTGGCGCTGCCTCCTGGACAGCTACGCCTGCGAGCGGGCCGAGGGCGCGCCGCCGGGCAACCCGCTGGAGGTGCCGTCACCCGACAAGAAGTTCGCGGTGTCCCAGCGGGGGCACGACCTGTGGGCGCGCTCCCTTTCCGATGGCCGCGAGTGGGCGCTGACCACCGACGGCGAGCCCGCCTACCAGTACGGTTCCGGCCCGGACTGCACGCGCAACCCCACCCTGCTGCGCAAGTTCGGCCTGCCGCACCTGCCGCCGGCCGTGGCCTGGTCGCCCGACTCGACGCGCGTGCTGGCGCATCGGACCGATGAGCGCGGCGTCCGGCAGACCCACTTGGTGGAGGCCAGGCCCGCCGACGGCGGCGCCCCGGTGCTGCGCACCCAGCGGTACGCCTACGCCGGGGACGAGAACGTGCCGCGGGCCGAACTGGTCGTGCTGGACGTCGCCGAGGGCACCGTGGTCCGCGCGCAGGCCGAGCCGCTGCTCATGACGCAGCTGTCGCCGATCATGATCAAGTGGGCTTGGTGGGCGGGCGACGGCTCGGCGGTGTACTACCTCGGCCAGCCCCGCGACCTGCACACGCTCACCCTGCACCGGCTGGACCCGGCCACCGGTGCGGTCACCACCGTGCTCAGCGAGACCGGGGCCACCCGCGTGGAGCCGAACCAGTGGATGACCGGGGAGCCGATCGTGCGGGTGCTGGCCGACGAGGTGCTGTGGTACTCGCAGCGGGACGGCTGGGGTCACCTGTACCGGTACGACCTGCACACCGGCGCTCTGCTCGGGCAGGTCACCTCCGGGCAGTGGGCGGTGCGGCAGATCCTGCACGTCGACGAGGCCGAGCGGGTGGTGTACTTCACCGCCTCCGGGCTGGTCGACGAGGACCCGTACCGGCGCACGGTGTGCCGGGCCAACCTGGACGGCACCGGCTTCGCCAAGGTCACCGACGACGGGCTGGACCACATCGTCACGGCGCCGGACACCATGGCGTACTTCATCGACTCCGCGTCCACTGTCGACACCCCGCCGGTGTCCAGCGTCCGCGACTGGACCGGTCGGGTGCTGGTCGAGTTGGAGCGCGCCGACATCGGCAAGCTCACCGCCATCGGCTGGACGCCGCCGGAACGGTTCCGCGTCAAGGCGGCCGACGGGGTGACGGACATCTACGGCGTGCTGTACCGGCCGAGGGGGTTCGACCCCGCTCAGCGCTACCCGGTGGTGGACAGCGTCTATCCAGGCCCGCACCTCACCCGGGTCGACCCGTGCTTCGACCCCGGCGGGATGGGCGCCGACGCGGAACCCATCGCGGCGCTGGGCTTCGTGGTGGTCGCGGTCGACGGGCGGGGCGCCCCGGGGCGGAGCAAGGCCTTCCACGACGCCTCCTACGGCCATTTGGCCGACGCGGGCTGCCTGGCCGACCACGTCGGGGCTCTGCGGCAGCTGGCGGAAACCCGGCCGTGGATGGACCTGGACCGGGTGGGCGCGTTCGGCCACTCCGGAGGCGGGTTCGCCACCGTGCGGGCGATGCTGGACTTCCCCGGGGTCTACAAGGCCGGCGTCGCCCTCGCCGGCTCGCACGACCCGCGCTACTTCACCCTGGGCTACGCGGAGGCCTACGACGGCGCGGACAACCCGGAGGCATGGGCTCGCGCGTCCAATGTGGACATCGCCGATCGGTTGGCGGGCAAGCTGCTGCTCATCCACGGCGAGATGGACGACCAGGTCCACCCGGCTCACACGCTGCGGCTGGCCGACCGGCTCATCGCCGCCGGCAAGGACTTCGAGCTGCTCATCGTGCCCGGGGCCGAGCACCTGTTCATCGACTGCCTGCAATACGTCCGCACGCGCGGCTGGGACTTCCTGGTGCGCGAGCTGCTGGGCACGCAGCCGCCCGCCTACCGTCCCGCCCCCATCTCCATCGATCCCGAGTTGCTCGGCGAGCTCTTCGCCTGAGTGCCACACCGAAGACGAAAGCCCGATGGCTGCGCAACTACGGCGCAGGTCTTCCGGGCCACATGCGCGGACACCGGGCCGAGCAGGCAGATCGCCTGCTCGGCCCGGTGGTCGTAGGGCGTAGCTGTCGGCGGATCAAACGGGCGCACACGCCGTGTCAGAACCCGTGTCAGGTCGAGGGCAGGCCGGTGTCAGGTCGGCCGGTGACAGTGATCGCATGACGGATTCAGCGATCACGGCTTCCGGGCTGCGGAAGTCCTACCAGGACAAGATCGTGCTCGACGGCATCGATCTGAACGTCCGTGCGGGCACGGTTTTCTCCCTGCTCGGACCCAATGGGGCGGGCAAGACCACGACGGTGAACGTGCTGACCACGTTGGTGAAGGCCGACGGCGGGACGGTCCACGTGGCCGGGCACGACCTCGCGACCGAGGCCAAGGCGGTGCGCGCGGCGATCGGGGTCACCGGCCAGTTCGCGGCGGTGGACGAGCTGCTGACGGGGCAGGAGAACCTGCAGCTGATGGTGGACCTGAACCAGGCCCCCGCCAACGGCGGCAAGCGGATCGTCGCAGAGCTCCTGGAACGCTTCGATCTGGTCGAGTCGGCGCAGAAGCCCGCGTCGGCCTATTCCGGGGGCATGCGCCGGAAGCTCGACCTGGCGATGACGCTCGTCGGCAACCCGCGGATCATCTTCCTGGACGAGCCGACGACGGGTCTGGACCCGCGCAGCCGTCGCACGATGTGGTCGATCATCCGCGAGCTGGTGGCCGATGGCGTGACCATCTTCCTCACCACCCAGTACCTCGAGGAAGCCGACCAGCTCGCCGACCGGATCGCGGTGCTCGACCAGGGCCGCCTCGTCGCCCAGGGCACTCCCGACGACCTCAAGCGCCAGATTCCCGGCACGCACGTCCGGCTCCGGTTCACCACCGTCGCCGAACTCGACGCGGCCGCGCGGATCATCGCCGGCTCCACGCGGGACGACGAGGCGCTGACCCTGCGGGTTCCCAGCGACGGCGGGACGAAGTCGTTGCGGGCCCTGCTGGACAGGCTCGACGAGCACTCGCTCAGCGCCGAAGCCTTCACCGTGCACACGCCGGACCTCGATGACGTTTTCCTCGCCCTCACGGGCCACACCACGGAGGTGGTCGCGGAATGAAGTCCCATTCGATGGTGATGTTGCGCCGCAACTTCAAGCACATCGCCCGGAATCCGACCTCGGTGTTCAACGCGGTCCTGATGCCGGTCGTGGTCATGCTGATGTTCGTGTACATGTTCGGTGATGCCTTCAGCGTCGGCGTCGACTACATCGACTACGCGACGCCGGGCATGCTCCTGCTGGCCGTCTGCTACGGGCTGGGGTCCGTGGCGACGTCGGTGAACTCCGACATGACCAAGGGCATCATCAACCGCTTCAAGGTCATGGACGTCCCCCGCGGTGCGGTGCTGACCGGTCACGTCGTTGCCAGCCTGCTGACCAACCTGGTCGCCATCGCGGCGATCATCGGAGTCGCCTTCCTGCTGGGATTCAGCCCGTCGGCGAGCCTCCTCGACTGGCTCGGCGTGATCGGTGTCGTCGCGCTGCTCGGTTTCTCGACCGGCTGGCTGACGGTCGCCTTGGGATTGGCGGCGAAGTCCCCGGAAACGGCGGGTCTGGCCTCGGTGCCGCTGGTCATGCTCCCGTTCTTCAGCAGCGCGATCGTGCCGGCGGAGAAGATGGGGCCCGGCCTCCGGGAATTCGCGGAGTACCAGCCCTTCACGCCGATCATCGAAACCCTGCGCGGGCTGCTCGACGGCGCGCCGGCCACCGGCGACATGATCGCCGCCCTCGCCTGGTGCGTCGGGATCGCCGTCGTCGGGTACCTGTGGGCGTCCGCCACGTTCAACAAGCGAGCGTGACCGCGACCAACTCGCGCCAGCTCGCCTGCGCGCCTTCCTGCGTCGCCTCGGTGAACCTCGCGTCACCGAGGCGACTTCGCGCGGCCTGCTCGATCCGGCCCACATCCGGTTGGGAACGATCCGGCAGACCGCGCACGCCGGCGCTCGCCGCGAGCAGGCGCGCGGCCTGCTCGTGCTCTTCCTGGCGCAGCGCCAGGTCCGCGATCCCCACGATCACCTGCGCGATCCCGAGTGGGGTCCCCGCCTCGGACGCCGCCTGGACGGCTGCGGCGCGGTGTTCGCGGACCTCGTCGAGATCCTCGGCGAGGTAACCGAGCAGGTCGTGCCTCATCGCGCGGATGTTCGCCCGCTCGGCGTTATCACCCAGCATCGCCGTCGCGACGTCGAGTTGCAGGCGTGCCTGCTCGGCGTCACCGCTCCAGCGGGCGAACTGCGCCTTCGACAGGGCCAGCTCGGTCAGCGCCCCCGGCCAGGCGACCCGCTCCGCGGACCGCTGTGCCTCTGCCATGGCAGCCGCGCTCGACTCCTCGTCCCCCGCCAGCCAGTACAACTGAGCCTGCCGCGACCGCATCGGCACCACGTCCTCGGCGGCGCCGACCTCGGAGACGACCGCGATCGCCTGCTCGTAGTACGTGCACGCAGTGGCGAACTCGCCGCGCACGGCGATTCGATCCGCCAGCTCGGTCAAGGCGAACGAAATCCCCCACCGTTCGCCCAGCGCGCGGAACTCGGTGAGCGCCGTCTCGAGATGAGCATCCGCATCCCGGTCGCCGTGGCCGAGCATGATCCGCATCTTGCCCAGCTGCAGCCGGGCAAGAGCGCGCGCCCAGGGATCCTCGTCGGTGAGCAGCGGTTCCCACGCCGGAACGTACGCGTCCGGCGTTTGCACCAGGCGTTCCAGCGCGGCGACGAGCCCTACCGCCGGGTGATGGCTCTGGACGCGTCGGTTGATCTCGTACACCTCGTGGATCCAGTCCGCCGCCTGGAACTGGTCGCTCTCCCGCCCGGAGGTCATGAACCCCGTGGCAAGCGCGTACACGACGACCCGGATCTCATCGGCCACCTCGCCGGGCATGGCGATCGCCGCCATGATCAGCTCGTTGCCCTCGACCTTGTGCCCGCCGAGCCACCAGTACCAGCCGGCGGTAGCGGCGAGCCGCATCGCCCCGTCCGCCTCGCCGGCGGCGAGCGCACCGCGCATCGCGGCGATGATGTTGTCGTGCTCGGCCTCGAGCGTGGCGAGCCATTCCAATTGCTCGGCGCGGCGAAGGTGCGGCTCCGCGATTCCGGTGAGTTCGGTGAAGTACGCGAGATGCGCACGGCGCGTCAGATCCGATTCCCCCGCCTCCGCGAGGCGCTGCTCGGCGTACTCCTTGATCGTGCCGAGCATCCGGTAGCGCGTCGCCCGGTCGCCCGCGGTGACCACCAGCGACTTCTCGGTCAGCGCGGTCAGCAGCTCGAGCACCTCGCCAGGCTCGACCGCATTGCCGGCGCAGACCTGCTCGGCCGCTTCCAGGCTCGCGCCACCGGCGAACACCGAGAGCCTGCACAGGACCAATCGTTCGGCGTCGGTGAGCAGCTCCCAGCTCCAGTCGATCACCGCGCGCAGCGTCCGGTGCCGGGGCAGCGCGGTCCGGCTGCCGCCGGTCAGCAGGCGGAACCGGTCGTCGAGCCGATTGGCGAGCTGGTCGAGGGACATGGTGCGCAACCTGGCCGCGGCGAGTTCGATCGCCAGCGGCATCCCGTCCAGTGCCTGGCAAATGCGCGCCATGGTCGACATCGTGCGGGCGTCGATCGCGAGGTCCTTGCGCACCGCGCCGGCTCGGTCCCGCAGCAGCCGGATGGCCGGAGCGGACTCGATCTCCCCGGGGTCGGCGTCTTCCGCGGGGAGGACCAACGGCGCGACCTGCCACAGCGCCTCACCGGTGATGCCGAGGGATTCCCTGCTCGTCGCGAGGATCCGCAGCCGCCGGCACTCTCCGAGCACCCGGTGGGCGAATGCCGCGGCGGATTCGATCACGTGCTCGCAGTTGTCCAGGATCAGCAACATCTCCCGCTCGCGGAGCGCGGCGATGACCCGATCCGTCGGTTCCGCGTCCGGTGCGTCGCCGAGCAGCGCATCCCGCAGTTTGAGCGCGGCGAGCGTCGCTTGCGCCACGTCACCGTCGGCGCCGATGGGCGCGAGTTCGACCAGCCAGGCCCCGTCCGGCAGGTCGCCGAGCAGCGTGCGCGCGGTTTCCGCGGCCAGCCTGGTCTTCCCCGAGCCGCCCGGCCCGATCAGGGTGGTGAGCCGGTGTTCGGTGCTGAGTTCGCGAACCGCGGCGACGTCGGCGTCCTTGCCGACGTAGCTGGTCAGCTCGGCACGCAGGTTGGTCTTCCGGCCCTCCTCCGGCCGTCCCAACTCGCCCCGCAGCAGCGCGACGTGCAATCCGGAGAGCTCCGGTGAGGGGTCGACGCCCAGCTCGTCGGCCAGGGTTTCCCTCGTGCGCTCGTACACGAGCAGCGCCTCGGTGTCGCGACCGGTCGCGACGAGGGCGCGCATCAACGCGGCGACGAGCCGTTCCCGCACCGGATGCGCGGCCACCAGGTCGGTCAGTTCCGTGACCAGCTCCGCACCGTGGCCGAGGCTGATCTCCGCATCGAACCGATCCTCCATGGCTGCCAGGCGCAGCCCTTCGAGCCGGGTGACCGCCGCGTCGAACGCTGCGCTGTCGGCCAGACCGACGTCCTGCATGGCCGCACCGCGCCACAGCGCCAGGGCCTCGCGCAGCCGCCGCACCCCCCGTGGATCCGCATCGTCGCGGGCGTGGGCGACGAGGTGTTCGAACCGCACGGCGTCGACGGCGTCGGGTTCCACCCTCAACCGGTAGCCGTTCGGCTGTCCCTCGACCGACCCTTCCGGTAGCGCCTTCCGCAGCCGGGAAACCAAGCGCTGCAAGGCATTCGCCGCGTCGGCGGGCGGGTTCTCACCCCAGATCCAGTCGACGAGCGTCGACTTCGGGACCACGCGACCCGGTTCGAGCGCGAGCGCGACCAACAGCCCGCGCAACCGGACGCCCGGCACGTCGGCTAGGACGCCGTCATCCGTGCGAACCTCGAATGAGCCAAGCATCCCGATCTGCACCTGGCTGATTTTGCCATGGGCGACGGGCCGGCCTCCGCCTGTTGACGCGACGCAGGAGACGTTTCCGTCATGGTCGGTGTCAGAGCCGTGTCAGGCGCATGTCAGGTCCGGCGGCGATCGTGGCTGCAACGACCGCCACGAAAGGAAGACCGATGACTCAAGCGGTTCCCATCCCGCAGGGCCTCCCCATGGAGCGGAACGCGGGCCCCTTCGACCCGCCCCGCGAAATCTCCCGGCTGCGCGACGCTCGCCCGGTCAGTCCCATGCTCTTCCCCGACGGTCACGAGGGCTGGCTCGTCACCGGCTACGAGGCGGTCCGCCAGCTCCTGGCCGACACCCGGTTCAGCTCCCGCCAGGACATCGGCGTGATCCACGTGCCGTACGAGACCCCCGGCATGCCCGTCGCCACCGAACCTTCCCCGCAGATGCCGGGCCTGTTCGTCGCCATGGACCCGCCGGACCACACCCGGCTGCGGCGCAAGCTCACCGGCGCCTTCACCGTCAAGCGCATGAAGATGCTCGAAGAGCAGATCATCGCCATCACCGAGCGGCAGCTGGACGAGCTGGCGCGACTCGCCCCGCCGGTCGACCTGGTCAAGGAGTTCGCGCTGCCGGTGCCCTCGCTGGTGATCTGCGAACTGCTCGGCGTCCCCTACGCGGACCGGGATACCTTCCAGGCCAACTCCTCCCAGTTCATGGTCAAGGACCAGACGCTAGAGGAGAAGGTGGCTGCGATCGGCGCCATGAACGCGTACCTCGCCGAACTGGTCACGAGCAAACGCGCCGAACCCGGCGACGACATCCTGTCCGACCTGGCCCGCCACGACGACCTCACCATCGAGGAGCTGACCGGCGCAGCCTTCCTGCTGCTGCTCGCGGGCCACGAGACCACCGCCAACATGCTGGCACTGGGAACCTTCGCCCTCCTGGAGCACCCCGAGCAGCTGGCCGAACTCCGCGCCAACCCGGATCTGCTCCCGGATGCCGTCGAAGAACTCATGCGCTACCTGTCCGTCGCCGACGTCTTCTACCGCTACGCCGCGGAGGACATCGAACTCGGCGGTGAAACGATCCGCGAGGGATCGACCGTCGTTGTCTCGCTGCTGGCCGCCAACCGCGACCCCCAGCGCTTCGACAACCCCGACGCCCTGGACATCCACCGCAAGGCCCGCGGTCACCTGTCCTTCGGCCACGGCATCCACCAATGCCTCGGCCAGCAACTGGCCCGCATCGAGATGCGCGCCGGTTTCGACGGGCTGCTGCGCCGTTTCCCGGCCCTCGAGCTCGCCATCCCCACCGACGAGGTGAAGCTCAAGACCGACATGAACATCTACGGAGTCCACGAACTGCCGGTCACCTGGACGACCCGGTAGAACGGGGAAAGCGCCTTCCGGGCCTGTCCTCTGGATCAAATCCACCCGGTTCAGAGGACAGGTTGCCGAGGAGAAGTACCAGGTGACCGGCCCTCCGGTCCTTCTCCGGTGACTGGCCGGTGACTCGCACCGCCCGAAGTCGTGGGCCATCGGCGGCGCCGCATGGGTTGCGTTAATAAGGGAATACGTCCCGGTAGTACTTCCCGGGCGGTGGCTCGTAGGCGGCGTCGAACCAGTCGTGCGCTATCGACAACTTTCCGGACAAGCGGGACAGGATCGCCTCCGCGGCACCTAATATCGCGGGGAACAAGGACTTCAGCTCAGGGCATGCGGTGTCCGCCGCGAGGAGCAGTGCGCGGAAGTAGAACTCGACCGACTCGTGCGCGTACCTCCTGCGGTAGCCGGTTTTGTGCACCAGGAGGTAGCAGAGCCGGCGTCCGCCGAGCCGGTACAGGCGGACCAGCAGGCCGACGGCCAAGCGGGTCGCGTCCGGGTCGTGCGGTAGCCAGCAAAGCCGGTCGCGGCCGGGGATTTCACCCATCCAGGTCGATTCGTGGACCAGCAGGCTGATCGGATCGTCCTCGGGGACCGTCAACTCGCCGCACGAGGAGAAGTCCACGTGCACGATGGGATTCGATTCGAACGGAGAACCCGCGCCCGGCGACCAGTTCGCCACCAAGTCCTGCACCGACCGGCGCTGCTCCTCCACCGACTTTCGGCCGCGCCACATCTCGGGCCACTCGAGTATCAGGTTCTTCGGTGCCGCGTCGCGGAACGGGACGAGGCAGGACACCTGCCGCAGGCAGTCCTCCGCCCACCGCGCCTCGGTTTCGATCGCGACCATGTCCAGGCCGAGCCCCAGGCCGTGGTCGATGATCGCCAGCAGGGTCGTCAGCTTTTGCCGCACCGGGTACAACTTCGGGGCGGCGTACCCGCGCCCCGCATCTCGTACGAGCACCTCCTGCAAAGCCGCGCAGGACGCCGCGCAACGTTCGACGAGGAGACTTCGAAGCCGGTTCGCGCGGTCGTCGACCCCCTCCAGTTCGCGCAGCAGCTCAAGCACGTTGTACACGCGGATGCCTTCCACGTACCGCAGGTCGACGTAGTTGTCGGCGACACCGACGACCGACGGGGTGGAACCGCCGGCCAACTCGCTCGCGACGCTCAGGTAGCGGACCTCCGAATCAGCCTGCCTGCGTTCGGAGAAGTGCTTGCGCAACACCCGAGTCCCGCTGTCCCCGACGACCACTTCCAGCGACCGCTGCTCTTTCCACAGGTCGTCGCGGAAGAGCGAAAGATGTTTGACCGTGGGAGCTACAACCGAGAACACCATCCGCTCTCCGCCTTCTGCTGCCGGTCACGAGCACATCCCGGGGAACCGGTGGAGTGCTAGGCGTCGACGCTCCAGGAGTCGAAGGCGTCGAACATGGCCCGCCTAGCCACATCTCCGTCGTACGACGCCTGGTACCAGCTCGACAGGATCTTCTCCAGGTCGATCTCGTCCAGGGCCCACGACGAGAGGCACAGCACGTTGGCGTCGTCGTAGACGCGCGCCCACTCCGCGGACCGGGGGGTCATGCAGAGGCTCGCCCGAACCCCCGGGAACCGGTTGGCGCCGATTTCGACGCCGGCGCCGGTTCCGCACACCAGCACGCCGCTCGTCGCCTCCCCGTCGCGCACGGGCCTCGCCACCTGCGGGATGAACTCCTCCAGTTTGGCCGAGGGGTTCTCGCCATCCCGGTAACCGAACTCCTCGAACGCGGAACCGGCATTTTCCAGGAATTCCCGAATTCGGACCAATGCGGGTCCGGCGTGGGCGTCACCGGCGATGACAATCATGAAATCCTCCAGAATATCGCTCATCTTGAGGCGTGGAACCAGTGCCCGCAATGATGAATATCGCAGCATGCAGCATAGCGGGGAATTGCTCATCGGCCCTAGTCCGGGCGGGTAGTGATCGTTAGTTCCGCCGCAGTACGGACCGGGCCGCGATCTCACCCATCACCAATGCGCGTAGGGCTACGGAAACACCGTCCTCGTCGTTGCTGGGCGCGAGGTAGCCGGCCGCGCTGCGCACCTCCACACTGCTGTTGGCGACCGCGACCGAGTAGTCCACCGCGGAGAACAGCGGCACGTCCGCGACTCCGTCCCCGATGGCCAGGGTGCGCACTCCCGTGCGCGGCTGCACCAGCGATTCGACCACTCTGGCCGCCGTCGCCTTGGACACCCCGGCCGGCATCACTTCCAGGTAATCCGGGTACGAGACGAACGAGACGAGGTCCTGCCGTTCCCGCAGCGCCCGGTGAAGAAGCCGAACGGTCTCCGGTGCTCCGACGATCATCAGCTTGACCGCGCCGGCCAACCGCTCGCCGATCGAGTCCACGTACTCCGGGACCGACTTCGATCTGCTGAGCGCCACCGTTCCGGCGTGCTCCGCGGCGACGTACCAGGTGGTCGCGTGGTACACCCACAGGGCGCAATCCGCGGAATCCGCCAGGCGGAGGACGTGTTCGGCCGCGCCGACCGGGAAAGAAGCGGAATATGCGATTCCACCGGTCGCGCATTCGGCCACGACCGCCCCATTGGAGGCGATCACGTAGGTCGGGAATTCGAGGAGTTCGCGGGCGATCCGGAAGCACGCGGCCGTGGACCGGCCCGATGCGATCACGATATCCGCGCGCTCCTGCACCAGGTCCACTGCCGCCCGGACGCGCGGACTCAGGTTCAGCTGCGAATCCAGCAGCGTTCCGTCGACGTCGATGTATGCGATCC
Source organism: Saccharopolyspora elongata (assembly GCF_004348985.1). Lineage (GTDB taxonomy): Bacteria > Actinomycetota > Actinomycetes > Mycobacteriales > Pseudonocardiaceae > Saccharopolyspora > Saccharopolyspora elongata. Next base: position 46,251 of record NZ_SMKW01000006.1, read on the forward strand.
AGCTTTTGCCCATGCGAACCAACCCAACAGGCATCGATGAACCTCGCTAGCCCTCGTCGAGGGCCGACAACTTCTCCTGGACCTTCGCGACGTCGAGCATCCGCAGCTGCGATCGGTAGAGCTCGAGCGCCTGCTGCCAGAGCTCCCGGGCACGTGCCCGCCGCCCCAGCGCCACATGCGCTTCCGCGAGTCGGTCGAGAGCGCTGGGCTCCCAGTACTCGTTGCCCAATGCGCGGAACACCTCGATCGCTTCGCGGTAGTAGTCGATCGCCGCGAGGTGATCGCCCGTGTTGTGGGCGATGTACCCGAGACCGTCGAGCGCGTGGGCTTCCCCCTCCTGGTAGCCGGAACTGCGATGCAGCGCGAGCGCTTCCGCACAGCGATCTCGTGCCTCGTCGTAGCGCCCCAGCTGCGCGCTGAACCACCCGACCTGGCTCAGCGAGGTGGCCGTCCGGGTCGGATCCGCGAGCCGCCGGTAGATCTCGAGTGCGCGTTGCGCGTGTTCCAACGCATGCCCGTTCTCGCCGTGAGACTCCCAGGCCAGCGCGAGAACCTGGTGGGTGTGGGCGGCACCCCGTTCGTCGCCGGTCGCTTCCGACGACGAGAGGGCGTGCTGCAGGTGGTGCACCGCGTCGTCGTGGCGGCCGGCCCTGCTGTACGCGTCGCCCAGATTCCGGTGGGCCAGCACCATTTTCCCGGCGTCGCCCAGCTGCTCGGCCGCGACGAGCGCGGACCGCCAGTTGATCAGGTTCTCGTGGATGTAGGCCCGGCGCCGGTGGTAGGTGTCCAGCGCCTCGACGAGGTTCCACGCCCGGACGTACCAGCCGTGATCGACCGAGTTCCGCACCGCGATGAGCAGATTGCCGTGCTCGGCGGCCAACCATTCTGCTGATTCGGAAGAATCGGCGGCCGTCAGCGGAAGGCTGCCGCGCTCGGGAGGCTCCAAGACGAGTTCCCGGGTGCGGGAGTACAGCTGCCGGGAACAGTCGTAGGCCGTGTGGAGGTAGAAGTCCACCAGCCGCTCGAGCGCCCGGTCCCATTCCTCGCCGGCTTCGAGCTGTTCAGCCTCTTCGGCGGCGTAGAGCTTGACCAGGTCGTGCATCCGGTAACGACCAGAGGCGCTTGCGTGCACGAGGTTCGCGCGTTCCAGATCGCGCAGCAGGCCAAGCGTTCGGCGGATCGGGAGCCCAATGAGGCTGGCAGCGGCGACCGAGCTCAGATCGGCGCCCGGCACGAGCCCGAGCAGCTTGAAGACCTGCGACTGCGGCTGCGAAAGCGCCTGGGCAGACCAGGAGAACACGGCACGCAGGTCGACCCCGGGGCCGCCCGCATCGAGAGCGTCGAGCCGACTGGATTCCTCGCGGAGCTCCCCGGCGAGCACATCCAGCGGAATCTCCGGTTGCAGGGAGATCCTGGCCGCCACGATGCCGAGCGCCAGCGGCAGGCCGCCGCAGTGGTCCAGCAGGTTCGAGACCGCCTCCGGATGCCGATCGACGCGTTCCCGGCCGAGGTGACCGACGAGCAGGTCGTGCGAGTCCGATTCGCTGAGCACGTCCACCGACAGCGGATGAGCGCCGTACACCGCGACGAGCCCGGCGAGCTGGTAGCGACTCGTGACCAGCACGGCGCAACCGGAACTTCCGGGTATCAGCGGCAGCACCTGGTCTGCGTCGCGGGCGTTGTCCAGGACGACGAGCATCCTGCGCCCGGCCATCAGCGTCCGGTACAGGGCCACCTGCGCTTCCGGATCGGCGGGCAGATTGCTCGGCGAAACGCCGAATGCCTCCAGGAACGTGCGCACCGCCGTCGACGGGTGCACCGGCGTCCCGGAAGGGTCGAATCCGCGGAGGTTCACGTACAGCTGGCCGTCGGGGAACCGGTCCGCGTTCTGGTGCGCCCAGTGAATCGCGAGGTAGCTCTTGCCGATTCCGCCGCTGCCGCTGATCGCCGTGATCATCACCGTGCTGTCGTCCGCGTGGGAGCGCAGTATCTCGGTGAGCTGCACCAGCTCGCGGACCCGACCAGTGAAGAGCCGCGGTGCCGCCGGGAGTTGGCGGGGCAGAGCGGCCGGCCGGTCGGAACCGCCCAGGTTGATGTCACCGGTAATGGTGCCGGCCTGGATGACGTGACCGCCGACCAGCGCGGTCATTTCGTTGCTCGCGGATTGCATCTGCGGTGCCGGGTTCTCATCGGACGCCATCGTCACCCTCCGACTGCCCTACCTGAAGATCGAGGCTAGCAGCGCTCGGACCACGTCGTGGGCGACCTTGGCGGAGAACGAGCAGACCGGGTTCGAAGGCTCCGCGCGTTGGGAACTGGCGGTCGCAGCGTCTGCTGGGGTGAGCCAGGTCAGGACCGGTGCGGGTTTGCGCCGGCCCTGACCGCTTTTTCAGGCGGTTTTCACGCCTGTCGGGGGTTTAGGGTTTAGCCGACTTCTGGTTCTTTCTCCGGCTCGGGCATCGTGATTCGTCGGGTGATCAGCCAGGCCGCCGCCAGTCCTGCGACGGCGAGCGCGCTTGCCGTGACGAAGGGGTCGATGCTCGTTGCCAGGGTTGGGGCGAAGGCGATGCCGATGTAGAGGGCGATTCCCGTTGAGCCACCGAGTTGGTCCGCCGCCCGCTGGATTCCCGATGCCACCCCCGCATCGTCTTCGGTCACGCCCGTGACCGCCGCGTACTGCAGCCCGACCAGGCCGAAGCCCATGCCCGCCGCGATCAGCACCATCGCCGGGATGGTCGCCGCCGCGCCTGCTCCGCCGGACGACGGGATCGCGATCGCCGCCATTCCCGCTGCGGTCAAGGCGATCCCGGCTCCCGCGCACGCCCTGGCGCCCCAACGCTCCAGCAGTCGAGGCACGAACGTCGCAGCCGCGACGAGCGACATGGCCAGCGGGAGGAGCATCAGCCCCGCCTCGAGCGGGGTGAGGAGGGCGCGCTGCTGGAGATGGAGGGTGAACAGCATGAACGACGTCGACAGCGCCGCGCTGAGGAGCGCGGTGGAGAGGTTGGCCATGACCCGCGTCTTGTTGCGGAAGAACGTCAGCGGGATCAGCGGCGCCGCCGATCGCTTTTCCACCACGACGAAAAGCGCCCCGGACACCGCCGACGCGATCAGGACGACGGCCGTGATCCACGGGGCCGTGCCGCCCTCGCCCGCCTCGATGACGCCGAACGCGAACAGCAGGGGCGTGAGCGTCAGCAGCAACGAACCCGGCAGGTCGAGCGGAACGCGTGCCACGGCACTGTCCGCGGGGACGAGTGCGATGGCGCCGATGATCACCAGCACGACGAACGGAACGCTGACGAGGAAGATCCACCGCCAACCGTAGAGTTCCGTGATGATCCCCGAGAGCACGAATCCCACCACGAGGCCGGTGCTCGCCACCGCCGCCCACACGCTCAGCGCGCGAGAGCGGCGAGGGCCTTCGGGGAACATCAGGACGATCGTCGCCATCGACGCCGGCAGCGCGAGCGCCTCGCCGACGCCTTGCAGAAGCCGCGCCACCACCAGCAACGGGAACGACGGCGCGAGGCCGGCGAGCAGCGAGGCGGCCCCGAAGAGCGCGGTCCCCGCGATCAGGACGCGTCGTCGGCCGAGCACGTCGCCGAGGCGGCCGCCGAGCATCAGCAGTCCGCCGCCGGTGATCGTGTACGCGACGACGACCCAGGTCAGCTCGCGGGCGCTCACGCTCAAGCCCGCCCCGATCGACGGCAGCGCCACGTTCACCACGGTCACGTCGATGGCGATGAGGAACTGCAGCGTGGCGAGGCAGCCGAGAACGGACCACGCCCGGATGTCAGCCCGGCGTGGATTGGAAATGTCCGAGGTCAAGAGGGTGCTCCGATTTCCGAGAGGAATCTGAGCAGCACGAAGAGGCCGCTCCGGTCCAAGACGTGGAGCGGCGGAGCGTTAGGAGAGCACCGCCGCTAGCGGAGCGTCCTCGTGACGGCGGCCGCGGCCGCGGCAGAAGCGCCAGACATGCCGAGCAGGCTAGCACCGCGATGAGCGCGTGCCGCAACGGTTTTTACGCCGTCGCGACCGACTCGCGAAGGCGGCCTTCCGGAGGGCCGGCGTTGGTAATCTTCCGGTATGCCTGTTTCCGGGGCCGTTCGCGAGCGAATCCGCGCCTTCTTGGACGAGGGCGACGAGATCCGGTACGTCTTTCCCGCCACCATTCCGATGAGCGTTCAGTCGAGCGTTCTGGTCGTCGTGAGCCGCGCGGCCGTCACCGTGCTGTCGACCGGTTTCTGGTCCACGAAGGTGCCGAAGTCGGTCGTCGCGCGGCTTCCGCGCAACACCGTTCTCGGCCCGGTGAGCACGCAGACCACGCCGTACTTCAGCCTGGACGGCGTCGATTACGAGATCGACGACGAGTACGTCGCCGTGGTCAACGCCGCCGACGCGGAAATCGCGTCGCCGCAGGACCTTCCGCAGGATCCGCTGCCGGACCTCTGACTCCGCGGTGCCCGGCGGTCCGGCGGCGCTTCGGATCCGTGATACTCCGGTGGTTTCGTCCGGCTGGTTTTGGTTGGGGTTCTTTCGTTGAGTGTTGGGTCTGCTGTGCTGGCCGGGCTCGTGCGGTGGGCGCGCGACGGTTCTCCCCGGCTCGGTCCTTCCGGCGGGGAGGGGCGGCTCGTCGTCGTCGACGGGCCCGCCGGTTCGGGCAAGACGACGCTCGCCGCTCAGTTCGCGGAGGCGCTGCCCGCTCAGGTCGTGCACATGGACGATCTGTACGAGGGGTGGAGCGGGATGGCCGGTGGCGTTGAGCGGCTCGGTGAGCAGGTGCTCGATCCGCTGGCCGCCGGCCGGGACGGTCGGTACCAGCGGTACGACTGGGACGCCGGCGCGTTCGCGGAGTGGCACGACGTTCCGCGCGCGCCCTACCTCGTCGTCGAGGGCTGCGGGGCGGGAGCGCGGCGGTTCGCCGACCTCACGACGCTCCTGGTGTGGGTCGAGGCCGAGGACGCGGAGCGCCTCGATCGCGGCATCGAGCGCGACGGCGACGACGCGCGCGGCCACTGGCACGCCTGGATGGCCGCCGAGCGCGCGGTCTACCAGGCCGAGGGCACTGCTCGGCGGGCCGACGTGCGCGTCGACGGGTGGGGCGCGGTCACCTGGCCCGTGACGGGCCTGTAGGGACGGCTAGACGTCGAGGTACCGGTGCCGGTCGTCGGCGGGCGAGATCAGGACTCGGCCTTCGCGGATCTGCCATTCGCTGGTGCCGTCGATCTCGTGGCTCGCGAGGAACAGGCCCCGGACTCGGTCGCCGTCCTCGTCGGAGGCGGGGACCCGGGCGATCTCGGTGAGCTGGTCGAGCAGCCAGCTCGCCGCGAGCTCTCGGACGTCGCCGCCGTAGAAGGCGTAGCAGGTCCAGTTGAAATGCCGCTGGGGCAGGCCCCAGCCGTGGGAGTAGTGGTCGTCGTCGTGCGCGGAGATGATCTCCCGGATGGCGGCGAGCTGCTTCTGGTCGCACTCCAGCCAGCCTCTGATCGACACGTAGACACCCACTCGTCAGCCCTCCGTCACTCGTACGGGTCATTATGATCTTCGGGCATGTTCGGTCCGTTTGGCCAGGTCGAGCTGGGTGCGGGGCTGGCGCGCGGGGTTCTTCGCCGTTGCCGGAGGGGCGTCGCGCGAGTCTTTATTTGATTCGTTCCAGAAAAGCTGGTAGGTATGGGTACATGCCGTCCATCGATGCCGTCGCCCTCCTCAAGGAGGCGTCGTTGCGGGTGACCCGTCCGCGGGTTGCCGTGCTCACGATGGTCTCGGACAATCCCCATGCGGACACCGACACCATCGCGACCGCGGTCCGCCGCGAGCTCGGTTCGGTGTCGACCCAGGCGGTCTACGACGTCCTGCGCGCGCTGACCGAGGCGGGCCTGGTCCGTCGCATCGAGCCGGCCGGTTCGCCCGCCCGGTTCGAGACGCGCGTGGGCGACAACCACCACCATCTGGTGTGCCGAAATTGCGGTGCCATCGCCGACGTCAACTGCGCTGTGGGCGAGGCGCCCTGCCTGCACACCGAGGACCCGCACGGATTCGTGCTCGACGAGGCCGAGGTGACCTTCTGGGGCATCTGCCCCGACTGTCTCTCCCGTGCCGAGTGAGCCAGTCAACATCCCACCACCGAGGAGCGAGTTTTGCCCGAGAACAACCAGAAACCGTTGACCACGGTGGCCGGTGCGCCGGTCCCTGACAACCAGAACTCCCTGACCGCCGGTCCGCGCGGCCCGATGCTGCTGCAGGACGTCTGGTTCCTGGAGAAGCTGGCGCACTTCGACCGCGAGGTCATCCCGGAGCGCCGGATGCACGCCAAGGGCTCGGGTGCTTTCGGCACCTTCACGGTGACCAACGACATCACCCAGTACACCAAGGCGAAGATCTTCTCCGAGGTCGGCAAGAAGACCGACCTGTTCATCCGGTTCTCGACCGTCGCCGGCGAGCGCGGCGCGGCCGACGCCGAGCGCGACATCCGCGGCTTCGCGCTGAAGTTCTACACCGACGAAGGCAACTGGGACATCGTCGGCAACAACACCCCGGTGTTCTTCTTCCGCGACCCGCTGAAGTTCCCCGACCTCAACCACGCCGTGAAGCGCGACCCGCGCACCAACCTGCGCAACGCCGAGAACAACTGGGACTTCTGGACCAACCTCCCCGAGGCGCTGCACCAGGTCACGATCGTGATGTCGGAGCGCGGCATCCCGGCGTCCTACCGCCACATGCACGGCTTCGGCTCGCACACATACAGCTTCATCAACGCCGAGGGCGAGCGGTTCTGGGTCAAGTTCCACCACCGCACCCAGCAGGGCATCAAGAACCTGACCGACGCCGAGGCCGAGGAGCTCATCGGCAAGGACCGCGAGTCGCACCAGCGCGACCTCTTCGACGCGATCGAGCGCGGCGACTTCCCGAAGTGGAAGCTGTACGTGCAGATCATGCCGGAGGCCGACGCCGACACGTACAAGTACCACCCGTTCGACCTGACCAAGGTGTGGTCCAAGAAGGACTACCCGCTGATCGAGGTCGGCGAGTGGGAGCTCAACCGCAACCCCGACAACTACTTCGCCGACGTGGAGCAGGCCGCGTTCACCCCGGCGAACGTGGTGCCGGGCATCAGCTTCTCGCCCGACAAGATGCTGCAGGGCCGGCTGTTCTCCTACGGTGACGCCCAGCGGTACCGCCTGGGTGTGAACCACCACCAGATCCCGGTCAACTCGCCGAAGAACCCGGTGAACTCCTACCACCGCGACGGTGCCATGCGCGTCGACGGCAACCAGGGCGCCACCCCGGGCATCGAGCCGAACTCCTACGGCCGCTGGCAGGAGCAGGCCTCCTACCGCGACCCGGTGCAGGCCGTGGGTGCCGTCGCCGACCGGTTCAACTACCGCGAAGACGACGACAACTACTTCGAGCAGCCCGGCATCCTGTTCCGCAACATGTCGCCGGAACAGCAGCAGGTGCTCTTCGAGAACACCGCGCGGGCGATCGACGGCGCCTCGCAGGCGACCATCGAGCGGCACATCGCCAACTGCACCAAGGCCGACGCGGCCTACGGTGAGGGCGTCCGCAAGGCGATCGAGGCCCTGGCCGCGAGCAAGGGCTGACGCCGCCTAGGTCTTCGACCTGGACAGCAGGAACGGCGGCCACGGGAAGCCGTGGCCGCCGTTCCTGTCCCGGAACCGGAATTCCCAGACGTGATCAGGAAGAGCTGCTGATGAGCCACGGTGGACTGACCCCGGAGCAGACCGAGCGCGTCGTGGCGATCGCCATGGACCTGGCCCGGGAAGGCGAAACCGCGCAGCTCGCGGAGTTCGTCGACCACGGACTCCCGGTCGACGTGGCCGACCAGGGCGGCAACACCCTGCTCATGCTCGCGGCCTACCACGGGCACGCCGCAACCGTGCGCGCGCTGCTCGACCGCGGCGCGAATCCCGACCTGCGCAACGAGCGCGACCAGGCGCCCATCGCCGGTGCGCTGTTCAAGGGCGCAGATGAGGTGGTGGCCGTGCTCCGCGAGGCCGGCGCGGACCTCGACGCGGGGACGCCCAGTGCCCGGGCCGCCGCCACCATGTTCGGCCGGGAGCACCTCCTCGCCGACTGAGGTGCGACCTCGTCGCATTGATTTCACTTGCCCTGAGGTTTTTCAACCTCGTTTTGGGTGGCGGTGCGGGTAGCGGAACCTCAGAGGCTCCCTGGTCCACGGCGGAGGGGCCGTCCTCGCCGAGGGAACCCCGGAGGGGTGGGCACCGTGAACCCGCGGCGGTGCCAGTGTCGTAGGTGGGCTATGCGCCTGCGGCGCATGCGACATCCCATCGACGTGCAGCTTTGCGACCCGCGACTGCGGGCCGACCAGGATGAAAAACGCTCCCTGCAAGGGCTTTTGTCCTCACAGGATTCTGCGGGCCAATGCTGCCAAGGCCGCTTTGATCCGCTTCGCCTCCATCCCCAGGGTTTCGTGCTGGTGCCGGAAGACCTCCGGGGCCAGCGGCGCCAGCAGGGAGTCCGTCAGGGATTCCGGGTCTGCCAGGGAAGATTCCGCGAGCAGCGAGCGGACGTGCGCTCGCCAGAACCCGTGGGCGCCCGTCTCGAACCGGGATCTGCCCACTTCGGTGCCCAGGACCAGGTGGATGTGCCGTTCCAGCAGGTCGACCATGGCCTCGTAGAAGGCCGCCAGGCGTTCGGCCGGCGGCGCGCCCGGTCCCAGCGGCGGGTCGCCGCGCAGCAACTTCTCCTGCAGCGCCCGCTCGTGCTCGTCCAGCAGGGCCGTGGCGATGGATGCGCGATCCGGGTAGCGGCGGTACAAGGTCGCGCGTCCCACGCCGGCTGCGTTCGCGATGTCCTCCATCGTGAAGGAGTCGACCATGCTGCTCCACCTCGACACCAGCGCGCGAAGCCGCTCGTTCTCCCGGGCGCTCACCGAGCGCTTCGCCCTCGCCTGGCAGTCCGCCAACCCCAGTCAGGACTACGTCCACCGCGACCTCGCCGCAGAGCCGGTGCCGCCGATCGGGCAGGCGTGGACCGAGATCTGCGCCTCGCGCTCACGCTGATCGTGGGCGGCGTCGCGCTCGCCAGGGTGAGCGAGACGGCCCAGTAGAACCGGATGCGGCCGACGAAGTGCGCCCGTCGTCGGCGTCCGTGCGGCCAACCGCCGGCGCCTGACGCCGCGCCCGATGATGGGCCCGGGTGACCAGCGCGCACCGGGTGTTCACCTGGGGCCTGATGCCACTGGGTGCCGCGCCGCGCCTGCGCGGCGTCAGCCAGCCGAAACGCTGATCGTTCTCGGTCGCGGACCCGGGCCCGTGCCGCGCCGAGTGCCATGGATGGTTGCGCTGGTGCCACGTTGGTGCCATGATGGCGCCATGGATATTGGGGTGTATGTCGACGGCATCCGGCGGGAGCTGGCCGTCGCCGCCGAAGTCGGTGGCGACGATGCCCGGGAGCTCGCCGAGCGGCTCACGACGCCATTGGAGTCCGCCCTCCGGCTGACGCTGCTGGACGCGTTGTCCTCGGCTGCCGACGAGATCACCCGCGAACTCGCGCCGGGATCCGTGGACCTGCGGTTCCGCAGCGGGGAACCGGAATTCGTCGTGACGGCGCCACCGGTGGCCCACGGCGCGGCGGCTGACGAAGCCGAGAGCGCGCCGGCGGAGGTCCGGCCGGTCCTGGAGGCCGACGAAGGCGCCATGTCGCGGATCAACGTCCGGATGCCCGAAAGGCTCAAGGCCCGCGTCGAGGAAGCCGCCGGGCGAGAAGGCTTGTCGGTCAACGCGTGGCTCGTCCGGGCCGCCGCCGCTGCGGTGGAACCCGTCGAGCGGCCCGCCGGGCGCGGCACCGGCCGGCGCGGGCAGCGCTACACCGGGTGGGCGCGCTAGCGGCGCGCTCCGACCCGTACACACCACACGTCCTACCAGCGAGGACGCTCACCGAACACGATCTGAGGGGACAGCCATGTCAACTTTCGACACTCCGGAGCCGATTTCCGCCACGATCGACGTCGTCCTGGGCGACGTGCGGATCGTCGCCGCCGACCGGGCCGACACCGTCGTCGACGTGCGGCCGACCGACCCGTCCCGGAAGGCCGACGTGCGGGCGGTCGAATTGACCCGCGTCGAGTTCTCCGATGGCGAGCTGCTGGTCAAGACGGAGAAGCGGTGGCGGCACTACGGCCCGCGCGACGGCGGATCGGTCGAGGTGCTGATCGAGCTGCCGACCGGGTCGCAGGTGCGCGGCGAGTCGGCGCAGGGGGACTTCCGCGGCGAGGGACGGCTCGGCGAGTGCCGGTTGCGGACCTCGGTCGGCGCCATCCGGCTCGACGCCACCGGCCCGCTGAACGCGAAGACCGCCACCGGCGCGGTCACCGTCGACCACGTGGCGGGCCCGGCCGAGGCCGCCACCGGGTCCGGCGAGCTGCGGATCAGGCGGGTCGACGGTGCCGGGGTGTTCAAGAACTCCAACGGGGAGACCCGGATCGGCGAGATCGGCGGTGAAGCGCGGCTGAGCGCGGCCAACGGCGGCATCACCGTCGAGAAGGCGCGCGACTCCGTCCGGGCCAAGACCGCCAACGGCGACATCCGGATCGGCGAAGTCGCGCGCGGCACGGTCGAGCTGGACGTGTCGGTGGGGAGCTGGAGGTCGGTATCCGCGAAGGGACCGCCGCGTACCTGGACCTGAACACCACGATCGGTCGCGTGCACAACTCGCTGGACAGCGTCGACGCGCCGGGAGACGCGGAGGAGACCGTCGAGGTCCGCGCCAGCACCGTGAGCGGTGACATCATCGTGCGCCGCTCCTCGCTCGTCGACGAATGATGGGCGGATAGCCCCGAAAAGCACCACGCCGCCGTACTTTCCGGCGGTGACCTTCGCCAGGACCGAGGTCTTGCGCCACGATTCCGGCCCTTGACGGGCCGATGTTCACGCGGATGCGCTTCCTGCTGCCCTCGCTCCGGCCTGGTGCCGGTCCTGATCGGACGCACCTGTTTTTCCTTTTATCCCGACGAAAGGGAAATACCCGTGATAATCGATGCTGCCCGCATGGCGGTCGACCCGCAGCACTTCTGGCTGCGCGGAGAGAAACCGGCGAGCCCGGTCGACTTCGACGAAGAGCGAGGCGTGTGGAACGTCTACGGCCATCCGGAGACGGTCGAAATCCTCAGCGACCCGAAGACGTTCTCCTCCAACGTCGCGCGGCTCGTGCCGGTCGATCTCGACCCGGCCTTCCTGGAGGGCGACCTGACGCAGATGGACCCGCCGTTCCACCGCAAGCTGCGCCGGCTGGTCAGCCACGCGTTCACCCCGAAGATCGTGGCCGACCTCGAACCGCGGATCGCCGCGCTGACGCACGAACTGCTCGACGCGGTGGCCGATCGGGACCGGTTCGAGCTGGTCGCGGATCTCGCCTACCCGCTGCCGGTGATCGTCATCGCCGAACTGCTGGGCGTGCCCAGCAGCGACCGCGATCTCTTCCGGCAGTGGGTGGAGGAGCAGGTCGGCGGCGGCCAGCAGCTCTCGGTCGTCGACCAGGGCGAGGAGCAGCAGCGCGAACTGAACGCCGGGCTGGAAAGCTTCCGGAAGATTCTCGACTACTTCCTCGAGCACGCCGCGGAGCGGCGGCGGAACCCCCGCGAGGACCTGCTGACCCAGCTGGTGCAGGCGGAGGTCGACGGTGAACGCCTCACCGACAACGAGGTGGTGAACTTCGCCAACCTCCTGCTGGGCGCCGGGCACATCACCACCACCATGCTGCTGGGCAACACGGTGATGTGCCTGGACGCGCACCCGGAGCAGGCGGCGCGGGTGCGTGCGGACCGCGCGCTGGTGCCGGGCGCGATCGAGGAATCGCTGCGCCTGCTGACCCCGTTCGCGCTCACCTACCGGGCGACGATGACCGAGACGGAGGTCGGCGGCCGGCGGGTGCCCGCGGACCAGGTGCTCTCGGTATGGCTCGGGGCGGCCAACCGCGACGACCGGGTGTTCGCCGATCCGGAGGCCTTCGACCCGGCCCGCGACCCCAACCCGCACATCGCGTTCGGGCGCGGCATCCACTTCTGCCTGGGCGCGCCGCTGGCCCGGCTGGAGGGCCGGATCGCGATGAACATCCTGCTGGACCGCTTCCCGGCGCTGCGCACGGATCCGGCGAACCCGCCGGTCCTCATGCCGGGCACGGACATGATCGGCGCGACTTCGCTGCCCTTGCTCACCGAATAACGCGTTCGGCTGCTCCCGGCCGGAAAAAGGGTCGGCGCGGTGGGGCGGCGTGGCAAGATCGCCGTCGAAATCCATGCCGGTTCGCGGCCGATTGCTGGGAGGAATCGTGGCGACCTGGGAAGACCTTCTCGAATTCGTCCGGACCGAATACCGGGTCGTCCCCGGTGAGGCGGAGGAAGGCGAGCCCGAGTACCGGATCATCGAGGACAGCGAGGACGAGATCCGGCTCCTCGTCGAGTACGAGGACGACCGGAGCCAGATCGTCATCGTCTGCCACGAGCGGCTCGACGGCCGCGAGGACTGGGTGCAGGTCGTGTCGGTGATCGGCCTGGCCGAGAGCGTCAACCTGCGGAAACTGCTGGAAGAGCTGGGGCAGACCTCGGTCGTGTGCGGGGCGCTGATCATCGGGGACCACGTCGTGCTCCGGCATTCGCTGCCGCTGCTGAACCTCGACATCAACGAGTTCACCGATCCGCTGAACTTCGTCGCGGAAACCGCGGATCATCTCGAAGAGCTCTTCTTCCGCAACGACGACCACTGACCCGTTTCGAGTATTTCGGGGCATTTGGGGTTGAATGGGGGAATGGGATTCTTCCAGAACTCGAAGGCCGATCTCGGCGCGATGGCCGCCGCCGCTCTCGAAGCTGAGCGGCGGCGGTTCACCGTTCGCCTGGTGGCGCTGCCCGGCAGCAAGGACGACGCGATCGATCCGTGGTCGGAGCGGATCGAGGCGATCGAGGACGAGGGCTGGGAGCTCGACCGGTTCTCGGTGGTGCCGAACGAGAAGGGCTGGGTCGAGGCGTACGTGCTGTTCAAGCGGAGCTGAGCGTTTAGATCCGTTGGGTGGGAGTGGTTTCGTTGCGATCGGGGTGGTCGGCAGGTCGGTGCTGGCCGGGGTGCCCTGGCGGCAGAGGCGCGAGTCGACGCAAGGTGCACAGATAGTTGCAGGCGCGCGATAAATGCTTGCACACGCTTCATAACCGCGCAAGCTGCTATAGTCGTAGGAGGTACGCATCACGGGAGGTGTGCGGTGGGGATCGCCGACGACGCCGTCGAGATTCGGGCGCACGGCTGGCGCACGCTCGCCGCGCTCCACGGGGCGCTCGAAACCGCGCTGGAGAAGGCGCTGCAGGCCGGGCACGGGCTGTCGGTCGTCGAGTACACCGTCCTGGACGCCCTGAGCAGGCAGGACGGCTGGCACATGCGGATGCAGCAGCTCGCCCGCGCCACGGCGCTCAGCGGCAGCGCGACGACCCGGCTGGTCAACCGGCTGGAAGACCGCGAGCTGCTCACCCGGGTCCTGTGCAAGGACGACCGCCGCGGCATCTACACCGAGCTGACCGACGCGGGCCGGGCCCTGTGGGAGCAGGCCCGCCCCACCCACGACGAAGCCCTGGAGAAGGCGCTGGTCGAAGCCGAGCAGCTCCCGGAGCTCGCGCCGTTGGTGGCAGCGCTGCACAACCTGCCGCAGCGGCCCGGCGGCTGACCGGGCGTGCGGGCGGCGCAGGCGACGATCGCCACGCCCGGCCGGTCGAACGAGGACTACCTGGCCACCGGGCCCGATTGGGCGTTCGTCCTCGACGGCGCGACTGCTCTGTCCGGAGTGGACAGTGGTTGCGTGCACGACGTGCCCTGGCTGGTACGCCGGCTCGGCGGCGAGCTGGCGCAGCGGCTAGCGGCGTCGGACGGGACAGCCGCCGACCTCCTCGCCGAGGCGATCCGCGCGACCTGCGCAGCGCACGCGGACACCTGCGACCTGCGAAACCCGTCGAGTCCCTCGGCGACCGCGGCGCTGCTGCGGCTGCGCGGCGACGACCTGGAGTACCTCGTGCTCGCCGACAGCCCGATCGTGCTCGACGTGGCGGGCGAACCCCGGCCGATCATCGACGACCGGATCGACCACCTGCCCAGCTAAACGCTCGAAGCGGTCCGCGACCTGCGGAACCGACCGGGCGGATTCTGGGTCGCCGGCACGAAACCCGAAGCGGCGTACGAAGCCGTGCACGGCGTGCTCCCGGCGCCCGACGTGCGCCGGGCGGTGCTGCTCACCGACGGCGCGTCCCGCTACGTGGACCGCTTCGGCCTCGGCGACTGGACCGACCTGCTGGACTTCGTGGAGCACGCCGGCCCGGCCGAACTGCTGCGCCGGGTGCGAGCCGCGGAAGCGGCGGAAACCCAGGCGGAAAGCCGCAGGCGAAGGGGAAAACCCCACGACGACGCCACCGCGGTGTTCTTGCGCTTCTGAGCCCGCCACGATCCGGGCGCCGGGTCTGCTCTGTTCGAGCGGAAAACCGCTTGAACGGTTCCGCCGCGCCGGAAGCCCGGTACTGAATTGTGGGGTGCAGCCCAGTGCGTGGAGGACGCCGGATGAATCGTGAGCAGCGTGGTGTCGTCAAGGCGGTGTCGGTGATCGCGGCGGCGCTCTGGATCGTGCTCGGATTGCGTTTCGGCTGGCCGGCGTGGCTGTGGCTGGCGCTGGTCGCCGCGACGTGCGTCGCTCCGTGGGTGATCTTCTGGCGGTACCGGCGCTGGCAGGACCGGAAGCTCGCGGCGGAGCCGCCGGTCGTCGAAGCCGCCGAACCGCGGGAGCGGCCGCAAGCGGCCGAACGGTCGTTATCGGGCCTGCCGATGCGAAGCGCGCACCCGGACTACAAGTTCTTGTTCTCCGGCAAGGTGTTCTGGTACTCGAAGCCGGACGCGCCGGGGCTGCCGCACGCCGACCCCGGAGGGCTGGCCATCGACCTGGTCCTGGAACAGGCCGCCCACTTCGTGGCGGAAGTGCCGCCGGACGAGGGCGAGCTCGCGCAGTACCGGCTGAACGCCGCGCTCGGCGTGGAACGCTCCGATCCGTCCGGGCGCGTGGCGGCCTGGGCCGGCGACGTGCGGCTCGAACTGCCCGGCTCCGACGCGGACCGGCTGCATCGCCTCGCCGAGGCGCGCAAGCAGGAAGAGCTCTGGGAACGCGCGCGGAACCACGAGCGCGAAAAGCGCGCCTACCTGGCCGAAGACGTGCTGAAGAATCCCGGCAGCGCGCTCGTCTGGTGGTTGGCGAGGGAAGACGGCAACGTCGACGAAGCGGTCCGCCAGATCGCCAACCTGCGGAGGCTCACCGCCGCCGCGCACGACACCCGGATCCCGGACCCGGACCTCCACCCTCCACAGTGGATTACCGCGATGCCGGGCGACCAGCACACGATGCGCTCGTTCCGGCTGGAGGAATTCGAGGTCCAGGGCAGCAGGCCGGGCGCATCGCAGCACGTGCTGGCCGCGATCGAAGGCCTGGCGACAGGGGAAGAGCGCGCGGCGCTCGGCCGCCGGGTGGCGGAGGTCCTGGCGGCGCACGGCCACGACGAACTGGCGGAACTGGTCCGAAGCACCTTCGACGCCCGCCCGGAACTCCTGGGCCCCGAAGCACCCTGACGGGCTGCGGGCGCGGCTGGGTCGTGAGTGCTTTGGATCGTGATAGCGATCCAAAGCACTCACGATCCCGAGGCTGCGGGCCGGATTTCGCCAGGCCAGGGGCCGTGCGAACTCTTGTCTGCTACGGAGCCTGTCCGAGATCTGCCGGAGTGCGGGTGCGGCAGGGCGGGTGGGGCGCCGTTTTCGCGCGAAACCGTCATCCGGCAGGCGTGGGGAACGCCGTTTTCGCGCGAAAACGGCGCGGAGAATAAGATGCCGAACAGCCGCTATCGCGACACGAAGCACGCACGCCCCCGGAATTGCAGAAGCGTCGCTTCATAGGGGATCGGGTGCCATGCCGCCGCGCTCCACCGCCGGACGATGCCCGAGCCAACCGTTCAACAGCCGGCGCAGCGCTCGGCGAGGGCTATCGCGTCGTGGGGTGCGTGGGCCTTCACGTCGTTGTCGAAGTACGCGTAGACGTCTCGGCCCTTGGTCGTTGGGGCCGGGGCGGCGACCGTGTGCTTGGTCTTGGGGCATTTGCCCTCGTGCCACGACCTGATCAACTTCGCCCAGTGGTCCAGGTCCTTGGCGCTGTAGCCGCTGGCGTACAGCTCCTCGGCGCCGTGGAAGCGGAGGTAGACGAAGTCGCTCGTGACGTCCTCCAGGTGCGGCCAGGCCCCCGCCGCGTCCGCCACCACCAGGCCGATGTCGTGGCTGCGGAGCAGCTCGACCGCCTCGGCGGAGGCGAAGCCGGGATGGCGGACCTCCAGCGCGTGGCGCAGCGGCCGATCCGCGTCGGTCTCGGTGAGCGAGCGGCCCGCGAGCCGATCGTCGTGCCGAGCGGCCAGCGCAGCGGCCGCGGCGGTGCTCCGGGGGAGGAGGCGGAAGAACGCCGTCAGGCGTTCGACGTCGACGCCCAGCGACGGCGGGAGCTGCCAGAGCAGCGGCCCGAGCTTCGAGCCGAGGGCGAGGATGCCGGAGGCGAAGAAGTTCGCCAGCGGCGTTTCGGCGTCGTGGAGCCTTTTCATGTGGGTGATGTAGCGGCTTCCCTTGACCGCGAACAGGAAGTCGTCCGGGGTCTGCTCCGCCCAGCGGCGGTAGGTGTGCGGGCGTTGCAGGGAGTAGAACGACGCGTTGATCTCCGCCGAGCCGAGTCGGCTCGAGAGGTACTCCAGTTCGGCGCCGCGGCGCAGATCGCGCGGGTAGAACGGACCGTGCCAGGGGCCGTACACCCAACCGGACGTGCCGATCCGGATCCTGCGCGATGCGGAACGAGCTCGCATGACCCTTCCCACGGTATCCGCCGGTTCGCCGACCGGCGGGTCTCCGAGCATCGGACTACCCACCCCGGCCCGGCGCGGCACGTCCGAACGGGATTTTCCGGTTTGTCCGAGGGCCCGTTTCAGACCGGCGTGCGGGCACGTGGGACGTGGCCGCCTGGAACGCAGGGCGTCGATTTCGCGCGAAATCGACGCCTCGCGTGGGGGAGGGTTGGCGATTTCGCGCGAAATCGCCCCGGCGTGGGGCGCCGGATGCCTTCGGATGAGCCGGGCGGACCATTCTGAAACGAGCTCTGGAATTGGATGCCCTCGGTCAGGCGGCAGTCGTCAGCGCAGGGTGACCGGGAGGGTGCGGAGGCCGCGGTTGCGGAAGGAGTTCCGCCACTGCAGCTCCTCCTCCGGCACCGCCAGCGCTAGGTCCGGGAACCGGCTCAGCAGCGCGCCGAAGCCGATCTCCCCCTCCATCCGCGCCAGCGACGCCCCGAGGCAGAAGTGCGGCCCGTGGCCGAACGCCAGGTGCGGGTTGTCGGCGCGGTCGAGGTCCAGGCGCTCCGGGTCGGCGTAGCGGTCCGGGTCGTGGTGCGCCGACACCAGCGAGAGCAGCACCGTCTCCCCGGCCGGGATGGTCACGCCGCCGATCTCGACGTCGGTGACCGGGAACCGGCGGATCGCCAGCTGCGGCGGGGGATCGAACCGCAGCAATTCGTCCACAGTGGCCGATGTGACTCCGCTGCGGGCTTCGGCGAGCGCCGACGGTCGCGTCAGCAGCGCGGCGAGCCCGTTGCCCAGCAGGTTCACCGTGTTCTCGTAGCCGGCGAACAGCACGAGGAACGCCGCCGACGTCAGCTCCTCCTCGCTGAGCCGGTCCTCCTCGTCGCGGAGCTCGATCAGGCTGCTGAGGAAGTCCGCGCCGGGATTCGCGCGCTTCGCCGCGATCAGTTCGAGCAGGTAGCCGTACAGCGCCTTGAGTGAATCCCGGGCCTGGTCGGGCGTCTCGGGTGCGAGCATGCCGTCGGTCCACGAGCGGAAGTCCGGCCGGTCGGCGGCGTCCACGCCGAGCAGCTCGCAGATCACCGTGATCGGCAGCGGCGCGCAGTAGGCCGGCATCAGGTCCGCTTCGCGCTGCCCGGCCAGGGCGTCCAGCAGCTCGTCGGCGATCTGCCGGACCCGCGGGCGCAGCGGCTCGATCCGGCGCGGGGCGAACGCCTTGCCGATGATGCGGCGCAGCCTCGTGTGCTCCGGCGCATCCATGTTGAGCAAGTTCGCGTCCAGCGCGGGCGGCAGCGAGAAGCCGCGGTAGCCGCCGCCGGAGTGCTTCTTGTCCAGCGACAGCCGCGCATCGGCCAACGCCGCGCGCACGTCCGCGTAGCGGGTGACCAGCCAGATCGATGTGCCGTCCGGGGCGGTCGCGCGGTGCACGGGCCCCTCCTCGCGGAGGCGGGCGTAGGTGGCGCGGGCAGCGGTGACGAAGGCGGAGTCGATCTCGATCACGGTCTCGAAGCTACGCGAGTTGTCAGGTCAGATGCGCCGGACCGTCCGCAGCCGTTCGGTTCGGTGTAACCGGGAGCCGGTCACCACTCCACCTGGTTTCCGCACGCTGACCGCGCACCTCAGCGATGGAAGGACCTGCCATGTTCAAGACCTCCCGGCGGTTGCTCACCGTCCTCGCCTGCGCGGCGCTGCCGCTGGGCCTGACCGCCTGCGGCCCGAGTGCGGCCACCGAGCAGGGCGGCGCGCGCAACCCGGACGAGCTGGTGTTCGCCTCGATCCCGACGGAGGACTCCACCAGCCTGGAGCAGGAGTTCCGGCCGCTGATCGACATGCTTGCGAAGGAGACCGGCAAGAAGATCCGCGTGGAGAAGGCCACCGACTACGCGGCGGTCATCGAGGGCCAGCGCACCGGCAAGATCGACATCGCGATGTACGGGCCGCTGTCGTACGTGGTCGCGAAGAACAGCGGGGTGCGGATCAGCCCGCTCGGCGCCCAGGTGGAGACCAAGGGCGGGGCGCCCGGCTACCGGGCCTACGGAGTGGTCAAGCCCGATTCGCCGGTCCAGCGCATCGAGGACTTCCGGGGCAAGCAGGTCTGCTTCGTCGACCCCAACTCGACCTCCGGCTACCTCTACCCGAAGGCGGCGCTGCAGAAGGCCGGCATCGACGCCGAACGCGACGTCAAGCCGGTGTTGGCCGGCGGGCACGACGCGTCGGCGCTGGGCGTGGCCAGCGGCCAGTGCGACGCCGGGTTCGCCTACGACGCGATGGTCGACAAGCTGCTGCCGGAGAAGGGCGGCATCAAGACCGGTGACCTGCGGGTGGTGTGGCGCTCGGAGCTGATCCCGGGCTCGCCGGCCGCGATCGCCGACGACCTCGACCCGGCCCTGAAGAGCAAGGTCGTGGAGGCGTTCGGGACCAAGGCCAACGCCGACTACCTCAAGGCGAACGGCTTCTGCACGGCGGACGACTGCGAGGTCGGCGGCTACTGGGGCTTCGTCCCGGCCGACGACGCGACGTTCAACAGCGTCCGCGACGTCTGCGGCATCACCCGCGACAAGCAGTGCACCGAAGGCAGCTGACACGCGAATGTCCGGTGGGGACCGCAGTTTCAATTGAAACTGCGGTCCCCACCGCTTCGAATACGTGACAAGTGTCCGGGGTGTTCACCTTCGTGATTCTGCGCGTTGGGTTCGGCGAAGTTGTCCGGACAAGCTGGGCGCGCAGGCTCCCGGGCGTGGTCAGAAGCCGGTACGTGGAGATAGCCGACACCCTCGCCGCCGAGCTCGCGCAGCTGCCGGCCGGCAGCCGGATCGCCGGCGAGCACGAGATCGCCGCCCGGTTCGAGGTGGGGCGGGCGGCGGCCCGCGCCGCCATGCAGGAGCTGGAGCAGCGGCTGCTGGTTCGCCGGGTGCGGGGCGCCGGCACCTTCGTGAACCGGCGCATCGACTACGTGATTTCCCAGCGGCGGGCCCCGTCCTGGCACCAGACGGTGCGCGAGGCGGGTGCCGAGCCGCGCTCGGTCGTGCGCGACGTGCGGCGCGCTCCGCTGCCCGCGGCCGAGGCCGGGCTGCTGGAGCGGCCGGCCGGCAGCCCGGCCAGCCTGCTGATCCGCCAGTACTACGTGGACGACCTGCTGCACGGCTGGTCGAACGAGTGGATCCCGGCCGACGTGCTGCCCGACGTCGAGATCGCGGTGCACAGCGTCGAATCGGTCGACTCGATCCTGCGCCAGATGGGCAGGGTCCGGCCGGTGCGTTCCTGGTGCCGGGTCAGCAACGCGCTGCCGGAGCCCGAGGTCGTCGCGGGCCTGGAGATCGAGTCCGGCCGCCCGGTGTGGCTGGTGGAGAGCGTCAGCCGGGACTCGGGCACCGGACTTCCGGTGCTGTTCAGCCGCTCCTGGTCGCGCCCAGATTCCGCCCGGATCGTCGTCGAGATGGACGGGCCGTACCAACCGGAGGACGAGTGAACAGGGAACAGCGTGCCGCGCTGCTCGCCGCGGCCGAACCGGCCGAGGTGATCGAGCTGGCCGATGCCTGCCTGGAGGCGGCGCCGCCGCCGAAGGTGCTGGTGCCGCCGGAGGTCGGCTGCGTGTCGGTGCAGGTGCGGGAGCCGATCGTGCGGGACCGGTTCCTGCTCGGCGACGTGCTCGCCTGCCGCGCCGAGGTGGAGCTGGACGGTGCACGTGGCTGGGCGATGCGGCTCGGCGACGACCGGGCCGCCGCGCTGGCCGCGGCGATCCTCGACGCCGCCGTGGAATCCGGCCGGGCGCGGGCCGAGGTCGAACAGCTCTGCGCGCGGGTCGCGGAGCGGCAGCGGCTGGCCGAGGACACCGAGTGGGCCGAACTGGCCCCGACGATCGTCGAGTTCGAGGAATTGTGATGACTGCGACCGCTTCCTTGTCGCCCAAGCAGGCGCAACTGGTCTTCCGCGCCGTGCTGGACGCCCTGTCCCGCCCGGGCGAGGTGCTCCGGTTTCCCGCAATTTCCATTGAAATTGGACCTTCGATTTCAATGGAAATTGCGGATCCCCGGGTTCCGGAGGCGTTGTTGCCGGTGCTGGCGCTGGCCGACCTGGACACCCCCGTGCACGTCGATGACTGCGCCGACGTCGTCCGCACCCAGACCTCCGCGCCGATCGTCGACCGCCCCACCGCGCGCCTGGCGGCGCTGCTCAGGCCGCTCGACGACCTGGCCGGATTCCGCGTCGGAAGCGCTGCCGCGCCCGAAGACGCCGCGCTGATTTCCCTTGCCGTGGAAGGTTTCGGCCGCGGTCGGCCGCTGCGGCTGGCCGGGCCGGGCGTGCCGGGCCGCCGCGAGCTGCGCGTCGCCGGCCTGCCCGCCGACTTCGTCGCGCAGCGGCGGGACCTGATCTCCTTCCCGGCCGGTTTCGACCTGCTGCTGGTCGCCCCCGGCGGGGAGCTGGTCGGGCTGCCGCGCTCCACCCGAGTCGAGGAAGGTGCCTGATGGGATATTCCGGAGTCCGCGGCGGGATGAACGCCATCCTCGCCGCCGAGCGGCTGGTGCGCCGGTCGCGGGACCACGCCCCGGCGGAGTGGGCGAGCACCGAGCAGATCGTGCTGCGGTTCCGCCTGGCCGTCGACCGGATCATGGGCGAGGCGGGCCTGTACGACCCGCCGACCGCCGCCGACGCGTTCCGGCAGGCCGAGGGCGACGTGCTGGAGGCCGCGCACCTCGTGCGGGCGCACCGGTCGACGCTGCCGAGGCTGGCGGTCACCGAGCCCGTCGACCCGGACGAGATGGTGGTGCTGCGCCGCATCGTCCCGGCCCACCGCACCCCGGACGGCCCGCAGCTGCTGGGCCGCACCACCGACTACACCGGCCGCCTCTTGGAGCGCCCGGCCGGAGAGCAGGGCGACGATTTCGCGCGAAATCACCGTCCCGCAGGCGTGGAGAGCGACGATTTCGCGCGAAATCGCCACGAGGCGGAGCAGGAGCGACCGGCCGAGCGCACGCCGGAGCAGCGGCAGCCGCGCCGGTTCTACCAGCTGCTCCGCGACCTGGACCTGGTCGTCGAGCACGGCGAGCCGGCCGAGGACCCCGAGCCGTTCGACATCACCCGGCGGGCCGCCCGCCCGCCGGCGCCGCGCTCGGCGGTGCTCTCCAGCATGGCCCGCGCGGAGACCGGTGCGCTGGTCGGGCTCTGGTACCGGTCGATCCTCGGGCCCGACGGCGACGTCCACGAGATCACCCTCGGCGACACCCGGCACGGCCGCGTGCCGCTGCGGGTCGTGCACCCGCACACCGGGAAACCGGTGGAGATCGGGCAGATCCGGGTGACCGAGGCGGAGGGCATCGAGGACCTCGACGGCGCCGACGAGGACCGCACCCGGTTCGACGTCGGCTACGGGCTCTGCTTCGGGCACAACGAGCGCAAGGCGATCGCGATGGCCAACCTGGACATCGCCTGGCGCCGCGCCGCGCCGGACAGCCCGCTGGAACAGCTGCTGCTGCTCACCACCGACGGGCTGGATTCCGGCGGCTTCCTGGAGCACCTCAAGCTGCCGCACTACGTGACGTTCCGGTCCATGGTGGACCGCAAGCTCGCCCGGCGGACGGCGCGGAACTCGACCGAGCCGCGCGTGCCGGAGCCGTTCGGGGAGGAGTGCCGATGACCACGGCCGTGCGGGATCTGCTGTCGGACACCGACGACAGCGCGGGGATCCTCGACGAGGGAGCGAAGCGGGAGATCCGGCGGGCCGCGCTGGTCGCGGTGTGCGTGCCCGGCTACCAGGTGCCGTTCGGCTCCCGGGAGATGCCGGTGGCCCGCGGCTGGGGGTCCGGCGGGCTGCAGGTGACGCTGGCCGTGATCGGCGAGCAGGACGTCGTGAAGGTGATCGACCAGGGCGACGACGGCGGCGTCAACGCCGTCAACCTGCGGCGCATGATCGCGGGCACCACCGGCTGCGACGCCAGCACCGACACCCGTCGGGCGACGGTCATCCAGTCGCGGCACCGGATTCCGGAGGAGCGGCTGGGCCGGCAGCACGTCCTGGTGTACCAGGTGCCGGTGCCGGAGCCGCTGCGCGGCGTGCAGAAGTCGGTCGTCGAATGCGCCCGGATGCACGCCGAGAACGACTACTCGGCGATGTGGGTCAGCCTGTACGAGGACATGGTCCGCAACGGGGTGATCACCAAGTCGACCGGCTACCCGGTGCTGGTGGACGGCCGCTACGTGCTGGCGACCAGCCCGGTGCCGCGCTGGGACGTGCCGAAGCTGCACCAGTGCGAGCACCTGAACCTCTACGGCGCGGGCCGGGAGAAGCGGATCTACGCGATCCCGCCGCACACCGACGTGGTGCCGCTGACCTTCGACGACATCCCGTTCGAGGTCGAGCAGGTGCCGGGCGCCAGCTGCAAGTACTGCGGCTCGACGACCAGCTTCCTGGTCGAGGGCGGCGAGGGCACCTACGTGTGCAGCGACTCGGACTGGTGCTCGCGGGTGGAGGCCGGGGACGCCGACGTGGCGGGGCACCGGCTGCCGGTGGACATGCTGCCGGAGGTGGCACAGCGGCCGGTCGAGGTCGTCGAGGCGCCGCGCCCGGTGGAAGGTCCGGAGTGGACGCTGCGCGTCGACGGCATCGGCAAGGTGTACGGGCCGGGCGGCGCGGGCGCCGTCGCGGGCACCGGTCCCGAGCACGGGACCGCGGTCAGCCCGGAGACCGGCGCCGTGGTGGCGGCCTGGGACGTGTCGTTCGACGTCGCGCCCGGTGAGGCGCTCGGCATCATCGGCGAGTCGGGCTCCGGCAAGTCGACGGCCCTGCGCTGCGTGATCGGCGACGAGCCCGCCACCGGCGGCGGCGTCTATCTATCCAGTGTGGACGATGGTCGGACGGACCTGCTTCGGCTGGATTCCGCGCGGCGCAGGCGGCTCCGGGTGGACACCATGGCCGTCGTCTACCAGGACCCGGCCGCCGGGCTGGACCTGCGAGTGACCGCCGGCGGCAACGTCGCGGAGCGGCTGACCGCCGCCGGGTGGCGCGGCTACCACGCGATCCGCAAGCGCGCGGCCGAGCTGCTCGACCGCGTCGAGGTGCCGCTGTCCCGCATGGACGACCCGGTGAGCACCTTCTCCGGCGGGATGCGCCAGCGCGTCCAGATCGCGAAGGCGCTGGCCACCGAGCCGCCGGTGCTGCTGCTCGACGAGCCGACCACCGGGCTCGACGCGTCGGTCGCGGCGGGCGTGCTCGACCTGCTGCGCGGGCTGCTCAGCGAGCGCGACATCGCGGCCGTGGTGGTCAGCCACGACTTCGCGGTGATCGAGGCGCTGACCGATCGCAGCCTGGTCATGCAGCTCGGGCGCGTCGTCGAGCGGGGCCTGACCGACCAGCTGTTCGCCGACCCGCACCACCCCTACACCCAGCGGCTCGTCGCCGCCGCCCGGAGGTGAGGTCCACAATGGACGCCAAGCCCGTGCTGACCGTTCGCGGCCTGCACAAGACGTTCACCCTGCACACCGTGGACGGCCGGACGGTCGTCTCGCTGCGCGGCGTCGACCTCGACGTCTCCGCCGGTGAGCACGTCGCGATCGCCGGGCCCAGCGGTGCAGGCAAGTCCAGCCTGTTGCGCTGCACGCAGCGCAGCTACCTGCCGGATTCCGGCTCGGTCGTCCTGCACACCGGTGACGGGTCGGTGGAGCTGACCGCGCTACCGGATCGCGCGCTCGCCCGGCTGCGCGGCAGGCAGCTCGGCTACGTCTCGCAGTTCCTCGCCACCCCGCCGCGCACCGGGCCACTGGAGGTCGTCGCGGCCGCGGCCCGGCGCCGCGGGCTGGACCGGGCGGAGGCGCGCGACGCGGCGGCGGAGTCGCTGCGTCGGCTGGCGCTGGACGAGGTGCTGTGGGACGTCGACTGCGGGGTCCTCTCCGGCGGAGAGCGGCAGCGGGTCAACCTCGCGGCCGGAACCGTGCGGCCGCCGCGACTGCTGCTGCTGGACGAGCCGGTTTCGGCGCTCGACCCGGCGAACCGGGAGCGTGCGCTGGAGCTGATCGCTTCGCTGACCGGCCAGGGCGTGGCGGTGCTGGCGGTCTTCCACGACCTCGACGCGATCCGGCGGCTGGCGACGCGGGTGGTGGAGATGGCCGACGGCCGGATCGTCCGCTCCGGCACGGCCGAGGAGGTGCTCGCCGCATGAGTAGCCCGGTGTCAACCGCAGCCCTCCTCAACCGCACCCCAGGGGACCGTGACGCGAACCAGCCATAGGAAACCGCGAAACTCGAGTTTGACCTGGGACGTAACCACAACTGTGAAGCGCGGAGAGGCGGAACTGTGAATCGCGGAGAGGCGGACCAGTCATGAGCAGCGCGGTCGAGGAGGTCAGTTGGCCGTTGGCGGCGGCGCCGAAGGACTACGTGCTGGGGCACGTGCGCGCCGTGCTGCCGGACCGGGTCACCGACGACAGCCGGATCGTGGTGCGCGCCGGGCGCATCGAGGCGATCGAGGACCACCCGGCGGGATCGTCCTGCGACGTCGACGGCGGCGGCCTGCTGTGCATCCCGGGCCTGATCGACGTGCACAGCGACGCGCTGGAGCGGGAGCGCATGCCGCGCCCGTCGGCGGTGCTGCCGTGGGATTTCGCCCTGCTGTCCATGGAGGGCAAGCTCACGGCTGCCGCCGTCACGACGGTGTTCCACGGCGCGGCGTTCCAGCACAAGACCTCGCGCGGGACGCAGCGCTCGATCGGCGGCGCGAGCGAGTTGTGCGAGACGGTGCGCGCCAGGGGAGCGGGGCCGGTGGACCACCGGGTGCTGTACCGGCTGGACGTGCGCTCCGCCGAAGGCGCCACCGCCCTGCGGGCGCAACTGGACACTGTGGACGATGGCGCGCTGGTCTCGCACGAGGACCACACGCCGGGCATCGGGCAGTACGCCGACCGGCGGCAGATGGAGCGCTACCTCGTCGGCGCGGACGGGATGACGCCGGAGGAGGCCGAGCAGCACGTCACGGAGATGATCGCCGAGCGCGGCGAGCTGCTTGATGTGCGGGACGAGAACCTGGCCTGGCTGGGCGACCTCGCGCGGTCCGGGCGGATTCGGCTGCTCGGCCACGACCCCGAGTCGGCCGAGGAGATCTCCGCGCTGTGCACCAGGGGCGGCGCGGTGGCGGAGTTCCCGACCACGATGGCGGCGGCCGTCGCGGCCCGCGAGCACGGCCTGCCGGTCGTGGCGGGCGCGCCGAACGTCCTCCGCGGGCACTCGCACAACGGGAACGTGTCGGCCCGGGAGCTCGCCTCGCGCGGCCTGGTCACGGCGCTGGCCTCGGATTACCTGCCGTCGGGGCTGCTGGCCGCGGTGTTCGGGCTGGCCGGCGAGCTCGGGTTGCCCGCGGCGATCGCCCTGGTGACCGCCGGGCCCGCGGCGGTCGCCGGGATCGCCGACCGGGGGCGGCTGGAACCCGGACTGCGCGCGGACCTGGCGCTGGTGGAGCCGGGGCCGAAGTGGCCGCTGGTGCGGTCCGTGCTGTCGGGAGGTGCGGCGTGATCGGATGGCCGGTGCCGGACCCGCAGATCCCGTCCGCCGCGCACGCGGTGCTGGCCGAGGCGGCCAAGGCCGCGTCGGCGGCGTTCCGCGACGCCCGGGCCCGCTACGACCGGGCGCAGCTCGCCGAGACGTCCTCGATCGGCGCGGACGGCACCGCGTCGATGCGGCTGGACCTGCTGGTGGAGGCCGCGATCGCGGAGGTCGTCGACGCGCACCGGATCAACATGCTCAGCGAGGAGGTCGGGTTCGTCGACAACGGATCGGCGGTGACGCTGGTGGCCGACCCGGTGGACGGCACGGCCAACGCCGCCGCCGGGGTGCCGCTGTCGGCGTTCTCGGGCGCGATCGTGCTCGACGGGACGCCGGTGGAGGCGCTGACCTGCTGGCTGGACACCGGGCGGTGCTGGCACGCGGTCGCCGGGCAGTCGCCGGAGTTCCGCACCAGCGGCCGGCGTTCGCTCGACGGCGCGGCGGTCAGCCTGCTGCGCCCGCACGAGCGCAGCGCGGACTCGTGGTGGCGGGTGGCGAAGCGGGCGGCGCGCGTGCGGATCCTGTCCACGACGTGCCTGGAGACGATGCTGGTGGCGGAGGGTTCGACGGACGCCTTCGCCGACGCGGGCTCCGACACCCACCGCATCGTGGACCTCGTCGCGGCGATGGTGGCGCTGCCCGGAGCGGGCGGCGCGGTCCTGGACGTCCACGGCAGACCGCTGGAGGTCGACCCGGACCTCCGGCGCCGCTGGTCCGGGGTGGCGGCGGCAACGCCGGAGCTGGCGGAAGAACTCGCCGCCACCATCCGCGGCTAGAACCTCCAGCCGACTCGAACCCACACCCGCCGGAACGGCCCAGGTGAACGCGGGTCACGCCGCGCCGGAGCGGAGGAGGATCCCGATTTTGCCTAAAATCGGGCCACCTCGGCGTGTCGGGAGCCGACGCGCCGAGGCGTGTCGTGACAGGCAATGAGTCCACAGTGGACTCTGCTGGAAGACGAAGGCGCCCTCGACCGCTAGGTCAAGGGCGCCCTCGGCAGAACCGCTACGCGCCGCGTGCCGCGGCGGCTTCCAGCGCCCGGCGCACCAGCACCTTCGCCAGGTGCCGCCGGTAGTCGGCGCTGGCGCTGGCCTGGTCCGGCGGCGACGTGTCCTCCGCCGCCCGCTCCGCGGCCTCGGCGGCGCTCGCTCCGCTCGCCAGGGCCGCCTCCACGCCGTGCGCCCGCATCGGCGTCGGGCCCATGTTCACCAGCGCTACGCGCTGGCCGGCGACGGCTACGCCGACCACCGCCCAGTCGATCGCCCGCTTGGTGAACTTCTGGAAGTCCCAGCCCTGCGCGGGGTTCTTCGCCACCCGGATCTCCACCAGCAGCTCGTCCTCGCCGAGCGCGGTCTCGAAGAAGTCGGTGAAGAACTCCGTCGCCGGGATCTCCCGGGTGCCCGACGGGCCCTGCGCGACCAGCACCGCGTCCAGCGCGAGCGCCACCGCGGGCAGGTCGGAGGCCGGGTCGCCGTGCACCAGCGAGCCGCCGATGGTGCCGCGGTGGCGGACCTGCGGGTCGCCGATGGTGCCCGCGGCGTGCGCCAGCAGCGGCACCTCGCGGGCCAGCAGCTCGGAGTTCTCCAGGTCGTGGTGCCGGGTCAGCGCCCCGATCCGGATCTCCGAACCCTCTTCGCGGATGTAGGACAGGTCGCGCAGGCCGCCGAGGTCGATCAGCACCTCCGGCACCGCCAGCCGCAGCTTCATCAGCGGCAGCAGCGAGTGCCCGCCGGCGAGCAGCTTCGCGTCGTCGCCGTGCTCGGCGAGCAGGCTCAGCGCCTCCTCGACGGTATTGGCCTTCTTGTAGGTGAACGCGGCAGGGATCATTCCGCGGCCCCCGACTTCTCCTTGGCCGCGGTCAGCACGGCTTCGACGATGTTGTGGTAGCCGGTGCACCGGCAGAGGTTGCCCTCCAGGCCGGACCGCACGTCGGCTTCGGTCGGGTTCGGGTTCTCCTCGACCAGCGACACCGAGGCCATCACCATGCCCGGCGTGCAGAAACCGCACTGCAGCCCGTGCTTCTGCTGGAAGGCGCGCTGCATCGGGTGCAGCTCCTCGCCGTCGGCGAGGCCCTCGATGGTGGTGACGTCGTGGCCTTCGGCCTGGGCCGCGAGCACGGTGCAGGACTTCACCGACTCGCCGTCGAGCAGCACCGTGCAGGCCCCGCACGACGTGGTGTCGCAGCCGATGTTGGTGCCCGTCAGGCCGCAGTCTTCCCGCAGGTACTGAACGAGCAGCGTGCGGTCCTCGACCTCGTGGCTGCGCTGCTCGCCGTTGACGTTGATCGAAACTTGCACGAAACGAACTCCTAAGCACTTGTCGGGTCAGCGTGATCCACTCACCCGAACCAACTCCGCGGGCTGTCTATGCCTCGTTGATGGCCTTCCACACCCGTTCGGGGGTGGTGGGCATGTCGATGTGCTTGACCCCGAGGTGGGCCACTGCGTCGACCACTGCGTTCTGGACCGCCGGGGTGGCGCCGATGGTGCCCGCCTCGCCGATCCCCTTGACGCCCAACGGGTTGAGCGTGGTCGGGGTTTCCATCGTCAGCAGCTCGAAGCTGGGCAGCTCGGCCGCCGTGATGAAGGCGTAGTCGGCGAGGTTGGCGTTCTGCGGGTTTCCGTCGGCGTCGTAGGAGACCTCCTCCAGCAGGGCTTGGGCGGCGCCCTGCGCGATGCCGCCGTGCCGCTGGCCCTCGGTGAGGATCGGGTTGATGATCACGCCCGCGTCGTCAACGGTCACGTGCCGAAGATAGTTCACCTTGCCGGTTTCGGTGTCGACTTCGACGACCGCCAGGTGCGATCCGAACGGGAAGGTCGGCCGGTCCTCGGTGAAGTGCACGTCGGCGGCCAGCCCCTCGTCGGCGCGCTGGGCCAGCTCCGCCCAGGACAGCGCGACGCTCGGCGTGCCGCGCACCTGCCACGTGCCGTCGGCGAGTTCGAGGTCGGCCTCGTCGATCTCGATCAGCTCCGCGGCCAGCTTGCGGGCCTTCTCCTTGACGTCCACCGCGGCCCGGTGCACCGCGGACCCGCCCAGCTGCAGCGAGCGGGAACCCATGGTTCCCACGCCCTTCGGGATCAGGTCGGTGTCGCCGTGCACGACCTCGATCTTGTCCAGATCGATGCCCAGCTGGTCGGACACCAGCATCGCGTAGGAGGTCCAGTGGCCCTGCCCGTGCGGGGAGCTGCCGGTGAGCACCAGAACGCTGCCGTCCGGGCGGATCTCGACGTGCCCGGTCTCGCCCTCGGTGTTGTTCGGCGCGGTGATCTCCACGTAGCTGGCCAGCCCGATGCCCAGCTGGAGCGCGGCGCCCTCGGCGCGCCGCTTGGCCTGCTCCTCGCGCAGCGCCTGGTAGTCGGCGGCTTCCAGGACCGCGTCCAGGCCCTTGATGTACTCGCCGGTGTCGTAGGTCATGCCGCCCGGCGTGTCGAACGGGAACTGCTCGGGGCGCACCAGGTTGCGGCGGCGCACCTCCGCCGGGTCGACGCCGGTCTCGGCCGCGAAGAGGTCCATCGCGCGCTCCACGGCGGCGGTCGCCTCCGGCCGCCCCGCACCCCGGTAGGCGCCGATCGGCGTGGTGTTGGTGACGACGCAGCGGGCGACGGAGTCGACCTTCGGGATGTCGTAGACGCCGCTGACCATGAACCGGGTGAACAGCGGCAGGAACGCGCCCATCCGCGGGTAGGCGCCGACGTCCTGGACGATCTCCAGCCGGTAGGCCAGCACGGTGCCGTCGCGGCGGCCGCCGATGGTCACCACCTGCCGCTGCGCGCGGCCGTGGGTCATCGCGACCAGGTTCTCGCTGCGGCTCTCCACCCACTTCACCGGGCGGCCGGCGCGCTTGGCCAGGAACGCCAGCAGCGCGGCCTCCTGCTCGACGCCGATCTTGGCGCCGAAGCCGCCGCCGACGTCGGGCGTGATCACCCGGATCCGATCCTGCGGCAGCCCCAGGTTCGCCATCAGCTCGTCGCGGCAGCTCTGCGCGTTCTGGTTGGACAGCCACAGGGTGACCTTGTCGCCGTCCCAGGCGCAGGCGGCGGTGCGCACCTCCAGCGGTGCGGCGGCGAGGCGCTGGTTCTCGATCTGCTTGGTGACGACGACCTCGCAGCCGTCGAACAGCGAGTCGTCCAGCTCGCCGCTGGTGCCGGTGATGTTGGTGCCCGCCTCCGGGAACAGCAGGACTTCGTCGCGCAACGCGTCGGCGACGTCGACCACCGGGTCCAGCGGGTCGTAGTCGATGGAGACGAGTTCGGCGGCGTCCTCGCCCTGCGCGCGGGTCTCGGTGAGCACCACGGCCACCGGCTCGCCGACGTAGCGGACCGTGTCGCGGGCCAGGTGCGGTCGTTCCATCGCAGCAGGTGGGGGGCCGCTGACGCCCATCTGCGAAACGAACGGCGGGAGGTCGACGTCCGCGCCGGTGAACACGCCGGCCACGCCGGGCAGCTCGCGGGCCGCCGAGGTGTCGATCTCGGTGATCTTGGCGTGCGCCAGCGGGCTGCGCACGAAGGTGACGTGCAGTGCCCCGGCGAGTGCGGGATCTCGCAGGTCGTCCACGTAGGTGCCGCCGGCGGTGAGTAGGCGCGGGTCCTCGCGGCGCTCGACCCGGGTGCCGAGAATGCTCAATGGTGCCTCGCAGTCAACAGGATCAGAATCGGGAACCGACCAGTGAGTCTGGTGCGACGCCTCGCGCTGCACAAGACTCGCGGCCGTTTTCAGGCGTACCCGGCGCCTGCGGCTCGTCCCGCTCGTCCCGTCACCTGGCGGACCGCCGCGGTGGCCGCCTCGCGGAGCAGGACCGCGTCGGAGCTCAGCGACGCCAGGTCGAAGCCCAGGTCATGCCAGCGTTGCACGGTTTGGGCGCTGTCACAATGGATGCCCGCCAGCACGCCGTTTCGGCGGCAACTGTCCAAAATGGAGCGGACGAGCTGCTCGTGCTCGGCCTCGCGGACCGCCAGGACGGGCGCCATCCCGTGGCCGAGGGCGAGATCGGACGGGCCGATGTAGGCCGCGTCGATGCCCGGCGTGGACAGGATCTCGTCCGCGTTCCGCACGCCTTCGGGGGTCTCGATCATCGCGGCGAGCACGGTGCGCCGGTTGCCGGCCTCCGGCGTGTAGTCGTCGAGCTCGAACGCCGCCCGGATCGGGCCCCAGCTGCGCGAACCCATCGGCGGGTACTTCGCCGCCTCGACCGCGCGGCGGGCCTCCTCGGCGTTGTTGACCATCGGCACGATGATGCCGTGCGCGCCGGCGTCGAGGGCCTTCATGATCTGGTCCGGCTGGTTCCAGGGCACTCGCACGAAGGTCGGCGTCCCGGTGATCGCGAGCGCCTGCAGCATGAGGACCATCTGGTCGTAGCCGACGAGCCCGTGCTGGGTGTCGATGCAGACCCAGTCGTATTCGCAGCGGCCCATCAGCTCGGCGGCGAACGGGCTGGGGATCGAGCACCAGCCGCCGACCGTCGGGCGACCGGCCTCCAGGGTTTCACGCAGCGTTGCCATCATGCTCCTTCGAACTCGATCGCCGACCGCGGCTTGCCGGCGTTCGGAGGGGGTCGTGCCGGGCCGGCGCCGCCCCGGCGTTGCGGGCGAAATCGGTGCTGGTCGAAGGGATTCGACGGTGCTCGGGACGTCCGCGACTCTAGGACACATCTGATGTTTCGAGCAATACGCCGAGCATGTTTCCGCGACCGCTGACCGGCCAATACCCTGTCGAACAACCGATTTCACCGTAATTCCCCGATCGAACGATCAACGTTGACGGACCGGAACATCTGATGTATCGGCTGCGGTGACTCGTGAGTACTTTGGATCGCCATAGCGGATCAAAACGCTCACGAGCAGCGCGGGCCGACTGATGTGGAGGGCGCGGGATGGGGCGGAGCAACGACGCGATCGAGAAGATCCGCCAGCTCATCGCCGACGGCGAGCTGCGCCCCGGCGTCCGGTTGCCGCGCGAACCGGACCTCGCCGCGCAGCTCGGGCTCTCCCGCAGCTCGATGCGGGAGGCCGTGACGGCGCTGGTGCACGCGCAGGTGCTCGACGTCCGGCGCGGCGACGGCACGTACGTGACGAGCCTGGAGCCGCACCGGCTGCTGGAGGGCATCGCCCACGCGGTCGAGCTCATGCAGGACGACACGCTGCCGGAGATCTTCGAGCTCCGCCGCCTGCTGGAGCCGCAGGCGACGGCGCTCGCCGCGGAACGGATCACGCCGGAGCAGCTGGCGCGGCTGCGCGGACACCTCGACGCGATGCGCCGATCGGAGACGATCGAGGAGCTCATCACGCACGACGCCGAGTTCCACGCCTGCATCATGGCGGCCACCGGCAACCGGACGCTGACCTCGGTGGTCAACGGCCTGGCGGCGCGCGCCCTGCGGGCCCGGACCTGGAACGCCCTGAACATCGCCGACGCGCGCGAGCGGATCATGTCCCAGCACCAGGCGATCTACGAGGCGCTCGAAGCCGGCGACGCGGCGCTTGCCCTGTCCTGGGCGACGATCCACGTCACGGCGTCGGAGAAGGACCTCCTCCGCACCATCCCGCCCGCCGACCGGCTAGGCCCCGGCTCCGCCTGAAAGCCGCGTCCTAGAGGTCGTTTCAGAATGCCCGCGTGGCGCCGTGACGACCTGGCGCATGCGTTGATTTCGCGCGAAATCGGCGTCCCTCGTGAGGGCGGGGTGGCGATTTCACGCGAAATCGCCCTCGGCCGAGCATTCCCGGAGCTTTCCGAAACGACTCCCTAGTCCGCGAAGACCTTCTCCGCTTCGCGGATCGTGCGCAGCGCCGCTTCGCGGGACCCGGCGCCTTCGGGCATCAGGAGGACGCGCCCGACGCCGAGGGTCGCGACGCGGTCGGCCAGCTGCCTGCGGCATTCCGCCACGTCGCCCGCGATGTGGCAGTCGGCCAGCGCGGCGGCCTCGTCGAACGCCTGCGCGGCCGTCGGCGCCGGACGCTCGACCAGCGGCACGGCCTCGTGGGAGGTCTGCAGGTTCAGCTCGGCGATCCCGTTCGTCAGCAGCCGCCTCGCGGTCGGGGTTTCGTCGGCGATGGCGAAGTACGCCGAGTCGATGTTGTCCAGCGGGTCCAGCCGGTGACCGGATTCGGCCGCCGCCGCGGCATGCGCGTCCAGCACCGCGCGCTTCGCCGCCACGTCGATGAACGGGCTGAGCAGCACCGGAAGCCCGCGGCGCGCGGCCGATCGCGCGGATTCCGGCGATGACGACGCCAGCACGAACGGCGCGCGGGACGTTTCCGGCGCCGGCACGATCCGCACCTCGTCGAAGCGGTACCGCTCGCCGCCGCCCTTCGCGCGTCCCTGTCGCAACGCCTCGTCGAGCAGGGCCACGGATTCGTCGATGTCGCGGAAGCCCGCCAGTCCGGTGCCGAATATCTCCAGGTCCACCAGCGGTTGTCCGCGCCCGACGCCGAGCGTGAACCGGTCGCCGGAGAGGTGCTGGAGCACGGCGGCCTGCTCGGCGAGGGCGAGCGGGTGGTGGTTGGGCAGGACGCAGACCGCGGTGCCGACGCCGAGGTTCGTGCGGCCCAGCAGGAAGGCCGCCATCGCCAGGGCCGATGGGTTCTGGGCCCGGGAGTTGAAGTGGTGCTCGGTCGTCCAGGCCTCGTGCCAGCCATGCCGTTCGGCCTCGCGGACGTATTCCAGCGACCACTCGAAGACCTCGCGGCCGCTCGCGCCGCTCCTGAACGAGTCGGTGAACAGGACCAGTCCGTACTTGGTGCGCATGCACCCTCCTATTTTTCGTCGGCTAGACGAAAAATCTAGCAGCTGGTGTCGGCCCGGTCGAGGAGGTGCGTTAGGTTGGGCTCGTGACCACGCCGGATGTCCCCAGGCGGCGCGGGCGTCCGCCGAAGCTGACCCGCGACGCGGTCGTGGCGGGTGCGCTGGAGGTGCTCGACGAGTCGGGTCACGACGGGCTGTCCATGCGAGCGGTCGCCGAGCACCTCGGCGTCGGCAAGATGAGCCTGTACCACCACGTGGCGGACCGCTCGGAGCTGGAACGCCTGGTCATCGAGCGCCTGCTCGCCGCGGTCGAACTGCCGGACGCGGCGCTGCCCTGGCGGGAGCGGATCGCGGCGCTGGCGCACGGCATCCGCGCGCTGGTCTTCCGGCATCCCAACGCAACTCCGCTGCTGGCGCTGCGGGAGTACAGCGACCCGGTGGCGCTGCGCCTGCCGGACGCCGTCATGACCGCGTTGCACGACGCGGGCCTGCGCGGGGCGGCGATGGTCGGAGGCGCGCGCCTGGTCTTCAGCTATGCCATCGGATTCGCCCAGCTCGACCTGGTCGACAAGGCGGACTCGGCAGGGGACTCGCCGATGGCGGCCCTGTCGGAGGCCGAGTTCCCGCACGTGGTGGCGGCGGCGCGGGAAACCCGGAACCACGGTCTGGACGAGCAGTTCGACCTAGGCCTGAAACCCCTGCTCGCCGGCCTCGCCGCGATCGCGTCCTGAGTCGCGGTCCGTCCGCCGCCATTCCACGTCGCGGAAACCGGCTTCCGTTCGTGCAATTTCAATGGAAATCGGACCCGCAATTTCCATTGAAATTGCGGCGGAACGCGGCGATCGGCCACAGTGGACCATTCGGTTCACCCGTAGATCTCGACGTCGACGACCTTCTTGCTGCGAGCAACAGCACCGTTGCGGCTGCTGCGAGAGATCTCCACCGGGGCACGCCGCGATCGTGTTCGTCTCCGGTTCCTCGCTCGTGCGGATCGATCGGAAATCCACAGTGGAACGTCAGCCGGACAGGAGGAGCAGCAGGCCGGTGCAGGTGAGCAGGACCATCGCGATCACCACCGGGAGCTGGCCGCGGCGGGCCTGCTTCGGCGGGAACAGGCGGAGGGCCTGGTCGTGGGCCGCGGCGGTGCCGGCGATGTGGCCGAGCACGATCGCGTTGATCTGCACCATCGCCACCAGCTCCGGCGACACCAGTCGGTAGTCGATGGCGTGGTCGCGGATGCCGAACAGATCCAGTCCGGTCCCGAACGGATCGCCGGCCAGGATCAGCGTCGTCTGCCCTTCCAGCAGGAAGAACGAGAAGTAGTGCGCGATGGCGTAGCCGAGCGCGATCGGCAGCAGCGTCGGCGCGAACAGCCCGGGGAGCCCGCGCGCGGGCGAGACCAGGGCGCTGAGCCGCATCGCGATCGCGTAGAGCGCCGAGACGGCGGCGATCGAGCCGAGCAGGCCGAGCGTGTCGCCGAGGACGCCGCCGGACTGCCAGAAGGTCGTCCTGGTCAGGCCGTCGAACCCGGTGGCGCCGATGAGCACGCACGCCACCGCCGCCATGCCCGGCTCGTCGTCGGTGCGCACCAGCCCGGCCAGGGGATTGCGCAGGATCAGCGCGCCATCGCTGCGACGGCCGATGGGGCACAGCCGCGCGATCAGCGTCGCGTACACCTCGGAGCCGTCGCCGCGCGCGAACCAGCCCGACCCGAAAACCCGCGCTGCGACGAGGTTCACCACCGCGTAGCCGACGATCACGCCGCCGACCACGCGCGGATCGGATCGCGCCGGCAGGACCAGTTCCAGCCACACGAAGGCGCCCAGCCACACCGCGGCCGGCCAGTACCCCAGTCGTGAGGGGTAATGGTCGCCATGACGACCATTGCCGCTCACGACGGACAGGGACGAATGCAGCGTCCGCAGCGGGTTGACGACCCGCCACACCGGACCGAACAGCGCGCTGAGCGGCACCAGGCCGACCCAGAACGTCACGTACAGCGCCCAGGGCGCGAGGTTCCGCTCCGTCTCCGGCGGCCCGAAGAAGGCCACCGCCACCACGAGAACGGCCAGCGTGAGCGTCAGAACCCTTGCCGCCCAACGAAGTCCGGGCGAGTCGACGAAACGCAGGAACGGCAGCGGCCGCCCGGCGTCGGGGTTCAGCCACGGCCGCGACCAGAGCTTCGCCAGCGCGGCGAACGAGATCGCCACCGCGATGCCGCCGCCGATGATCGCCGCGACGCCGTTGAGCGGCAGGTCGGTGCGGCCGCCGAGCCCGTGTGCCAGGAAGTTCACCGCACCACCAGGCTGGGCAGCGCCGAGCCGGAGTGGTGCAGCTCGATCTCGAACACGCCGGGGATGTCCGCGCGGAACTCGACGGTCGCCGGCTCGCCGGGGCGGAGCTGCGCGGACTTGTCGTACCCGTGCACGTGCAGTTCGTCCGCTTCGTCGCTTCGGACGGTGAGCCGGACCAGGCCGCCGAGCGGCGCCTGGAGTCGTTCCGACGGGCCGCGCACCTGGCCGCCGATGACCTCGAAGTCCGCCGAGACCACGCTCGCCGCCGACGACTCGGCCTGCGGCGCGGGTGGTTCGGCGGTCGGAGGCGCCGTGCAGGCCGACAGCAGTGCGGCGCCGGCCAGCAGGGTGAGTCCGAAGCCTCGTGCGGTCGTCATGAATCCTCCGTGGGCCGCTCAGGTGAAGTCCAAACCATGACAACAGCCAATGTCACATTAGGGCGTGACATTGTCTAGGTCCGCGTGTTCCACTACTGCCATGACCTCGCTCATGCAGCAGCTGCCGGACACCCGCCCGGCCGGTGGGGCCGCCCTGGACCAGATCCTGATCGCTTCGGGAAGCGCGACGTTGCTCACCGCGCTCCTGCTCCTGCTCGGCTACGGTCACCGCACCGGTCGCACCAAGCTGCTCGCGCGGCTCGCCGAGCGATCCGAGCACTCCTGGTTCCTCCGCGGGCTGCCCGGCTGGGCCGCGCTGCCGATGCAGCTCGCATTCGGCTCGCTGGTGCTCGCGCTGCTGGGCATGTACTGGGACATCTCGCTGCACATCACGCAGGGCCGCGACGAGGGGCCGCTGGCGAACATCGCGCACTACCCGATCCTGTTCGGCCTGTTCGGCCTGTTCGCCGCGGGCATGCTGGCGATGGTGCTGCCACTGGGCGAGCGCCCCGGTCGCGCGGCGGTGCGGATCACCCGCGACTGGTACGCGCCGACAAGTGGAATCCTGTTGGCCGGCGCGGGTTTCTACGCGCTGCTTGGCTTCCCGCTCGACGACGTCTGGCACCGCATCTTCGGCCAGGACGTCACGCTCTGGGGTCCGACGCACCTGATGCTCATCGGCGGCGCGGGCCTGTCGCTGATCGCCCTCGCCCTGCTGGAGCGCGAGGGCCGGTTCGTCCGCACCGGCCGGGCCGAGACGATGCTCGCCTGCTACGTGCGGCGCGGCATGATCGGCGGCGGGATGCTGGCGGGGCTGTCGGTTTTCCAGGCCGAGTTCGACTTCGGCGTCCCGCAGTTCCGGCTGGTGCACCAGCCGCTGCTGATCGCTGTCGCCGCCGGGTGCGCGCTGGTGGTCGCCCGCATGTGGGTCGGGCGGGGCGGCGCGCTGTTCGCGGTCGGCTTCTACGTCCTGATCCGCGGCGGCGTCTCGGTCCTGGTCGGCCCGGTGATCGGGGAGCTGTTCGCGGCCGTCCCGCTGTACGTCGTCGAGGCGCTGTGCGTGGAGGTCGCGGCGGTCGCCCTGCTGCGCAGGCCGCTGGCGCTGGGCACGGTGTCCGGCCTGCTCATCGGCACGATCGGGTTCGCCAGCGAATACGTGTGGACGCAGTTCGCCTTCGTGATGCCGTGGACGCCGGACATGCTGCTGGAAGGCGTGCTCATGGCCATCGTCGGCGGCGTCAGCGGCGGCCTGCTCGGGGCGTCGCTCGTGTGCGCCCTGCGCGGCGAGCTGCCGAGCCTGCCGGTGCGGCGAGCGGTGTTCGGCGGCGCCCTGCTGGCGATCGCGCTGGGCGTCACCAACGGGCTGATCGGCACCGCGCCCGCGGGAGTGCGCGCGACGATGGCGCTGGACCAGCGGACCGGCCAGGCGGACGTGCGGCTAGACCCGCCCGCGATTGCCCAGGACCCGACGTGGTTGGCGGTGACCAGCTGGCAGGGCGGCCGCTGAGGGTCGACCACCTGCGGCGGATCGGCGACGGCCATTACCGGACCACCGACCCGGTGCCGGTCGACGGGACGGGCAAGACCCTGCTGCGGTTGCACGACGGCCGCGCGATGCTCGCGTTCCCGATCCACATGCCGGCCGACGCGGCGCTGGGACTGCCCGAGCTGGCCGCGGAACCGCAGTTCACCCGCGACGGCCAACCGGAATGGCAGGTGCTGCAGCGCGAGACGAAGCTGGGCATCCCGCCGTGGTTGTGGGTCAGCGCGTCGCTGGTGGTGCTGGCGTGCTCGGTGGCGCTGGTGGTGTCGCTGGGCTGGGGAGCGCAGCGGGTCTCGCGCGCGATCTCGGGCCCACCGACGGCCCGCCGGGCCAAGCACCGCGCGGTCCGGGTCGCCCGGCTCGCGGACGGCACGGCATGACGTCCGCGTCGGCGGAGCTGGTCCTGGCGAGCCACCCGATCATCACGGCGGTCCCGTTCTTCGTCCCGACGTTCGCGGTGGTGGCGGTGGTAGCGGTGATCGTCTACCGGGACCGCCGCAAGAACCCCCGAGAAGACGAAGACCAGGACACCTGATCTCGGCGGGGGTCCCGGGTGCTTTGGGGTGCCAATGCGCCCCGAAGCACTCACGGGTTCTGAGGTCGCCTGACCCCGGTGGGGGAATTCGAGCAAGATCTACAATGTGGCACTTGTCACATTACGTCGTTGGGGGCAGAGTCGGTGCGGTACTAGCCCCGCTAGGCGGAAGAGGTGTTCGCCCATGGCCTCGACGACGACCGAACTGGCCGATCTCCAGCGCGTCCTGGCGCAGCTCCGCAGCAGCGTCGGCGCGCTGCGGTCGCGCTACGGCGACGCCCCGGCCGTGCGCCGGATCCACAACGATGTGGAGCGACTGGACATAGACATCGCCGAACTCTCCGGCACCATGCCCACGCAGCGGCGCAGCACCGAGTCCGCCGAGGACGTGGTGATCGTGCCCGACACCCCCTACGACCCGTCGCTGTGGCGCGACGCCGACGACGAGGGACTGGGCGGGCAGGCCCCGCACTAGGCCGCCGCAGGGACTGCACGCCGCCAGTCGGCAGCCGCTCGCCTGTCCGCAGTGGACCGGCCCGGATGCGGGGGAGGAGTCCCCCGCATCTCGCTTGATCGGGGGAAGGCCACGACCGGGTTGCGCCGGTTGGGGGACTACCTGGGTCGAGGCCGTTGATCCACAATGAGCGACCTCAGGTGAGCACCGCCGGACGAACCTAGACAACGAGGTCTGCGAATGTCCGCACCACCTTCCGCCTCAGGACGGGCACGGATCTCCGTGCGAACCCTCCGCACCGACCGGTGGTGGCTGCCGCCGCTGGTCACCTTCCTCGGGCTGCTGGCCTTCGTGGTCTACGGCCTGATCCGCACCTTCATGAACCAGTGGTACTGGGTTCCCGAGTACCACTACCTGGCGCCGTTCTACTCGCCCTGCCTGTCCACGGCCTGCGTGCCCGGCTCCAGCCACTGGGGGCAGCCGGCGCCGGACCTGGGGCCGTTCGTGCCGCCGCCGATCTTCGTGCTGCCGTTCGTCCTCGGCTTCCGGCTGACCTGCTACTACTACCGGAAGGCCTACTACCGGTCGTTCTGGGCGTCGCCGCCGGCCTGCGCGGTCTCCGAACCGCACCGCCGCTACTCCGGTGAGACCCGGTTCCCGTTGATCATGCAGAACGTGCACCGCTACTTCTTCTACGCGGCGCTGGTGGTGGCCGCGGTGCTCACCTACGACACGGTGATCGCCTTCCGGGGCGCCGACGGCGGCTTCGGCATCGGGCTGGGCACGCTGCTGATGGTGGCCAACGTGGTGCTGCTGTGGTCGTACACGCTGTCCTGCCACTCCTGCCGGCACCTGATCGGCGGCCGCATCAACCACTTCTCCAAGCACCCGGTGCGCTACTGGTTCTGGACCAAGGTGACCTGGCTTAACGGCAAGCACATGCTGCTGGCCTGGTCGTCGCTGGTGTCGGTGGCCCTGGTCGACCTCTACGTGCTGCTGGTCGCCAGCGGCGCGTTCCCGGATCCCAGATTGTTCAACTAGCGTGCACCGCCCCTGAGAACCCGCGGCGGTGCAAGCCGAGTCCCACACCGCAAGCGGCTGCCGCCGCTTGTGAAGCAGAAGGAAGTCGATGGTGGAGATCGAACGGCACGAGTACGACGTCGTCGTGATCGGCGCCGGCGGCGCGGGTCTGCGCGCGGCGATCGAGGCGCGCTCCCAGGGCCTGCGCACGGCCGTGGTGTGCAAGTCGTTGTTCGGCAAGGCGCACACCGTGATGGCCGAGGGCGGCATCGCCGCCTCGATGGGCAACGTCAACTCGCGCGATGACTGGCAGGTGCACTTCCGCGACACCATGCGCGGCGGGAAGTTCCTGAACAACTGGCGGATGGCGGAGCTGCACGCCAAAGAGGCGCCGCAGCGGGTCTGGGAGCTGGAGACCTACGGCGCGCTGTTCGACCGCACCCCGGACGGCCGGATCAGCCAGCGCAACTTCGGCGGCCACGAGTACCCGCGGCTGGCGCACGTCGGCGACCGCACCGGCCTGGAGCTGATCCGCACGCTGCAGCAGAAGATCGTGTCGCTGCAGCAGGAGGACCACGCCGAGCACGGCGACTACGAGGCCCGCATCAAGGTCTTCCAGGAGTGCACGGTCACCGAGCTGCTGAAGGATTCCGCGCGGATCTCCGGGGCCTTCGGGTACTGGCGGGAGTCCGGTCGGTTCGTGCTGTTCCAGGCGCCGGTGGTCGTCCTCGCCACCGGCGGCATCGGCAAGTCGTTCAAGGTGACCTCGAACTCCTGGGAGTACACCGGCGACGGGAACGCGCTGGCGCTGCGGGCCGGGGCGTCGCTGATCAACATGGAGTTCGTGCAGTTCCACCCGACGGGCATGGTCTGGCCGCCGAGCGTGAAGGGCATCCTGGTCACCGAGTCGGTGCGCGGCGACGGCGGCGTGCTGCGCAACTCCGAGGGCCGCCGGTTCATGTTCGACTACATCCCCGAGGTCTTCAAGGACAACTACGCGGACAACGAGGCCGAGGCCGACCGCTGGTACGACGACCCGGACAACAACCGCCGTCCGCCGGAGCTGCTGCCGCGCGACGAGGTG
The DNA here is from genome assembly GCF_004348985.1 of Saccharopolyspora elongata. Lineage (GTDB taxonomy): Bacteria > Actinomycetota > Actinomycetes > Mycobacteriales > Pseudonocardiaceae > Saccharopolyspora > Saccharopolyspora elongata. Next base: position 87,702 of record NZ_SMKW01000006.1, read on the forward strand.
GCGCGCGCGATCAACAACGAGGTGAAGGAGGGCCGCGGCTCGCAGCACGGCGGGGTGTTCCTCGACGTGGCGACCCGGCTGCCCGCGGAGCAGATCACCCGGCGGCTGCCGTCGATGTACCACCAGTTCAAGGAACTCGCCGACGTGGACATCACCGCGGAGTCCATGGAGGTGGGGCCGACCTGCCACTACGTGATGGGCGGCGTGGAGGTGGACCCGGACACGGCGGCGTCCCGGGTGCCGGGCCTGTTCGCGGCCGGCGAGGTGGCCGGCGGGATGCACGGCTCCAACCGGCTGGGCGGGAACTCGCTGTCCGATCTGCTGGTCTTCGGCCGCCGCGCGGGTGCGGGCGCCGCCGAGTACATCGCGGGTCTCGACGCCCGTCCGGCGATCGCGGAGTCCGATGTGGACGCCGCAGCGCGGCGCGCGCAGGACCCGTTCGCCTCCGCGGCCTCGCCGAACGCGGAGAATCCCTATGCGCTGCACGCCGAACTGCAGCAGACGATGAACGACCTGGTCGGGATCATCCGCAAGGGCACGGAGATGCGGCAGGCCCTGGAGCGGCTGCGGGACCTCCGGGCGCGCGCCGAGCACCTCGCGGTGGAGGGCAACCGGCAGTTCAACCCGGGCTGGCACCTGGCCCTCGACCTGCGGAACATGCTGCTGGTCAGCGAATGCGTGGCGCGCGCCGCCCTGCTGCGCACCGAGAGCCGCGGCGGCCACACCCGCGACGACCATCCAGGGATGGACGCGAACTGGCGGCGCAAGCTGCTGGTCTGCAGCGTCGGCCACGAGCGGATCGAGGTCGTCGAGCAGCCGCAGGCGCCGATGCGCGAGGACCTGCTGACGCTGTTCAAGGTCGAGGAGCTGCGCAAGTACTACACCGAGGAAGAACTCGCGGACGTCCAGGTGAAGGGGCTGTAGATGGGTTACCAGGCGCACTTCCGGGTGTGGCGCGGTCCGTCCGACGGGGCGCTTCGCGACTACACCGTCGAGGTCAACGAGGGTGAGGTCGTGCTCGACATCATCCACCGGCTGCAGGCCACCCAGTGCCCGGACATGGCGGTGCGGTGGAACTGCAAGGCGGGCAAGTGCGGTTCGTGCTCGGCGGAGATCAACGGCCGGCCCCGGTTGATGTGCATGACCCGGATGTCGACGTTCGAGCGGTCCGAGACGATCACGGTCACTCCGATGCGGACGTTCCCGCTGATCAAGGACCTGGTCTGCGACGTGTCCTACAACTACACCAAGGCCCGCGAGGTGCCGGCGTTCGCGCCGCCGGAGGGGCTGGAGCCGGGCGAGTACCGGATGCAGCAGGTGGACGTGCAGCGCTCCCAGGAGTTCCGCAAGTGCATCGAATGCTTCCTGTGCCAGAACACCTGCCACGTCATCCGCGACCACGATGACAACAAGCAGGCGTTCTCCGGGCCCCGCTTCCTGATGCGGGTGGCGGAGCTGGAGATGCACCCGCTGGACGCGGCCGAGAACCGCCCGGAAGAGGCGCGCGGCGAGCACGGTCTCGGCCTGTGCAACATCACGAAGTGCTGCACGGACGTCTGCCCGGAGAACATCCACATCACGGACAACGCGCTGATCCCGCTGAAGGAGCGGGTGGCGGACCACCGCTACGACCCGATCCTCCGCCTCTTCCGCCGTAAGAAGGACTGAGCGGGACGCGAGCCCCGCTCACCTCGCCAGGTGAGCAGGGCCCTCGTCGTGTTCAGCCGCCCCGGGTCAGATGCCGAACGGGGCCGGGTACCGGACCTTGCCGCCGGGGATCTCGGCTTCCGGGTCGAGGGGGAGGGCCATCATGGCCTCGTCCGGGACCTCGATCGTCAGGCCGATCCCGAACTCCGATGCCCGCCTGAACCCGAAGCGGGGGTAGTACTCGGGGTGCCCGAGCACCAGGACCAGCTTCTCGCCCATCGCGCGCGCCGCTTCCAGCCCGGCTCGGATCGTCGCCGAGCCGGCTCCGGTGCGCTGGTAGCGCTGCAGCACCGCGCACGGGCCGAGCGTCAGGGCCGGGAAGCCGTCGACGTGGCTGCGGGTGAGCAGCGAGTGGCCGACCACCTCGCCGTTCGCGTCCTCGGCCACGATGGACAGCCCGTCGATCCACGCCGGGTCCTCGCGCAGCGCCTCGATCAGGTCCGCCTCCAGGGCGGTCGGGAAGGTGTCGAGGTTGACCGCGCGGATCGCGGGGATGTCGGCTTCGGTCTCCGGTCGGGTGGTCCACATCTCGGTGTTCTCCTCGTGGTTCGGGCGCAGTACGTAGCCGGTGTAGCGGTAGTCGCGGCCGTGCGCCCGGCGGATCTCGATCTCGGCCCGGGCGCCCGCGACCGCCTCCCGCATCCCGGGCGCGGTCAGGTCGGCCGCGGCGATGCGCTCGGCCAGCGGGGTGTAGTACTCGTCGAACCAGTCCGTCTCCGGCAGGTGGTAGATCGCGGACACCTCGTATCCGGCCCGGACCGCCGCGGCCGCGTTGGCCTCGGTCGTGCGCAGCGCGTAGTGCGAGTCCCAGAACGCCCGGACTTCGGGAGCCGGGTCGTCGGTCGCCCACTCGCATTCGGTGACGACCAGCACGCCGCCCGGGGCGAGCAGTCGCCGCCAGGACGCCAGCGCGGTGTCGAAACCGATGTTGTAGGCCGAACCTTCGGCCCAGACCAGGTCGAAACTCCGGTCCGGGTAAGGCAATTCGGCCATCGTCCGGACGTCGGTGTCGATCGCATCGCCCACCCCGCTCGCCTCCGCGGCGGCGCGCAACTCCGCCAGGAACGGCTGGTGCAGGTCGACGGCCGTGACCCGGGCACCGGCCTCGGCGGCCAGCAGCAGGGACGCCCGTCCCGGCCCGCAGCCGATGTCGAGCGCCCGGGGCGCCTCGGGTGGTGCGGCGAGTTCGAGCAGGTGCCGGGTGGTCGCGTCGGATCCGGGCCCCTGCCGGGGCAGGCCGTGGTGCAACGCGAAGAACGCGTCGCGCACGTCATCGCGGTCCGCGGCGTGCGAACTGTTGTCGTTCACAGCGGTTTTCTCCGTGGTCGTGGAAGTCCGATTCGGTCGGTCAGCGGTCATTTCCTGCCCCGGAACCGGTAGGTGGCGCGCAGATGCCGGGTGATGGCCTTCTTGCGGTCGTCGCGTTCGGCGCGCAGCCGGGCGTCCGCGCGGGACGCCGCCCAGTCGTTCTCCCGCTGGAGCTTGCGGTAGCTGTCGAGCCGGCGGGCGCTGAGCTCGCCTGCGGAGATCGAGGCCTGGACCGCGCAGCCGGGTTCGGTGTCGTGGCCGCAGTCCGCGAACCGGCAATCGCGGGTGAGCTCCTCGATCTCGGCGAAGACCCGTTCCAGCCCCTCGTCCGCGTCGAACAGCCCGACGCCGCGCAGGCCGGGGGTGTCGATGAGCACCCCGCCGCCCGGCAGCGGGATCAGCTCGCGGCGCACCGTGGTGTGCCGGCCCTTGCCGTCCTGCTCCCTGACGGCGCCGGTGGCCAGCCGGTCGGTGCCGAGCAGGGCGTTGGCCAACGTGGACTTGCCCGCCCCGGACCGGCCGAGCAGCACGACCGTCCCGGTCAGCAGGCCGCTGAGCCGGTCGATGCCTTCGCCGGTGACGACGCTGGTGGCGATGGTCTCGGCACCGGGCGCCAGCAGCGCGAGCTCGGCGATCAGCCGCTCGGGGTCGTCGGCCTGGTCCACCTTGGTCGCGACGACGACCGGTACCGCGCCGCTCTCCCAAGCCAGCGCGAGCAGGCGCTCGATCCGGCCGGGGCTCGGCCGCTCCACCGCCGGAACGACCACCGCCGCGGTGTCGACGTTGGCCGCCAGCACCTGCCCGTGCGACGAACGCGACGCGCTCGACCGCACGATGGCGCTGCGTCGGGGGAGCAGGACCGCCAGCCGCGGATCTGCTCCCGGGCGCACGGCGGCCCAGTCGCCGGTGCACGGCGCCTCGAGCGGATCGGCCGGAGTCGGGGACGTACCGACGCGCATCGGTCCGTCGGCGGTGATGACGTCGCAGCTACCGCGGTCGACGCCGATGACGCGCGCCGGGATCAGCCCGGCCGCTCGGTGCTCGGAGAAGGACTGGTCGAGCGTCTCGTCCCAGCCGAAGGAAGCGAGATCGCCTGGATGTGCGGAAGTGTTGTGTGACAACGGAGGGAACTCCTGGTGATGGGAGTCCCGGTGGAGGCGCGCGCAGACGCGTCCGCAACGCGGGCGGACTTGTCAGCGAAGACGGCGCATCAGACCGGGACTCGGGACGTGAGAACGGTCCGGGCGCTGCGTGCAGCAGCGATCACCAGGGCAACCATTGAATCTCACCTCCCGTTCCACCTGCGTCATCGAGCACGAACGGACCCAAGGCTAGCAGGTCCGGATTCTCGGGAGCACGTGATTTTTCGCACCGCCGCGGCAGCCGGGCGTGGGCGGGTCGGCCCGACTTCGCGCCGGGCGGGCGATTCTCCGTTATTCCACCGCCGTTCACCGCGCGTTACGCGGAATTCACGAGGATTCGCGGTGTTTCCCGTTTGGGAATTGTGGGAATTATCTTCCGTCGCGTTGTGTAACGGCGGCCCGCTTGTCGAAACCCCTGATCGGAGCGCTCTTCTGGCAACCTGTCCGTCCTCAATGGATACTAGTGTCGGGAGTGGCGGGTTTTTGCCATGTTCCTGGTGGGTTCTGGGGCGGCGGTTAGGTTCGACCGCAACCAAGTTGATTTCGGATCTTTACCAGAGCAGTGCGGGGGAGTGGCGGAGGTAGGTCATGCGGCAGGCGCTCGTCGGACCCCGACAGCGGCGGCGTCACCGCACCGGCCGGATCGTCCCGCCACCGGAACGCCCCCGGCCTGCCGCGACTTCGCGGCAGGGCTCATCGGCGGCCGGTCGTCGGCGGACCCCGAGGCGACGTCCGGCCGCCGCCAGCCCCTGATCCCTTGCAGGTACCGGTCAACGCAGACCGCTGGAAATGAGAGTTCCCAACGGTTCCAGGTCATTCGGCGATCCACTGTGGATTTCCGGTGGCCGCGTCGTCCTGGCGCTGGCGGCCAGAGGAAGTGCGGCGAACGTGCAGCAGATTCTCGTGGCATTCGACGGATTCGTACCAGTGGTCACCGTTCTGCTCCCGGTCGCCGTGGCGGCGGCGCTCGGATCGGCATTGGTGCGCAACTACCTGACGGAAAGATCTGTGCGGTGGGGCCCGCTGATCGACGGAGTGCTGGTCCTCTCGGTGCTCTGCGTGGCATACCTCGTCTTCACGCCCCAGCGGCCGGCGGCCGAACCGGTCCGGCCGGACCTGGGGAAGGACGTGTCGATGGCGCTGGCCGCCGACCCCGGCGACTCGCTGCCCTGGGTGCAGCTGGCCGGGAACCTCGTCCTGCTGCTGCCGCTCGGCGTGCTGGTGCCGCAGCGGGTCCGGTGGTTCGACAGCATCGTCAAGATCGCGTTCGGCGGGCTGGTGCTGGCCTGCTCGATAGAGCTGGTCCAGTTCCTGGCCGTCACCGGCCGGGTGGCGTCCACCGACGACGTCGTGTGCAACACGATCGGCGCGACTGTCGGCGGCATCCTGGTCCGCGCGCCGAGCTGGATCGCCGCGGCGACGCCCGGCCGCCCGCAGCACAGCGCGACGGGCCGCAACGACCAGACCGTCTGGCTGCTGATCGCCAAGGTCGAGCGAGAGCGGCAGCGAGAACTCGCGGCGCCGTTCCGGCGGCGGGTGGGCCCGCTGGTCGGCGAGCAGCGCTCGCGTTGAGACTCCGGTGGCCGGGGCCGCCTTCCGCGTCAGACAACCCGGCCACCGGTCCCAACCGTTCGGGACCGTGCGTGCATTGTGCTGCCTTTGTTTTTGAAGCGGCGCAGCCGCTTAGCCCACCCTCGCAACTCGCACCGCCGCGGGTTCACGGCGCCCACCCCTCCGGGGTTCTCCCAGCGAGGACAGCCCCGACGTGGTGAATTGGCCATTCATGAGCCGGGGATCCCACAGCGAGAAGGCCGCAGCAACTCCCGCAGGGGGACCGCCACCCGCACCGCCACGCAAGGTGCGCCTGGAAACAAGCTCTATGGCAACACGAAGCACGCACGGCATCAGCCCTGGAGCTTCTGGTGGCGCTCGCTCAGGGAGCGGCCCAGTCCGGTGACTTCCTGCTCCAGCTGCGGGATGAGGCGGCGCAGGACGGGGAGCATGAGCCGCTCCGCGAGGCGCGAGGACGGCACGTTGCGGAGCCAGTGCATCACCATGATCGCCCGCGGCACGTAGACGCGGCGGGCGCGGCGCTCGACACCGTCGGCGAAGGCCTTGCCGCAGTCCTCGACGCTGGTGGTCGCCCGCATCGGCCACGGCAGCCGCTTGCGCATCGCGGCGAAGGTGCGCAGGTCCTTCGCGACGTCGCGCACCATGTCGGTGTCGATCCACGACGGGTGCGCGCTGCCCACCGCGACACCGAGGTGCGCCACCTCCGAATGGATCGCGCTGGCCAGCGCCTCCGAACCCGCCTTGCTCGCGGTGTAGGCGGCCATGCCGCCGGTCGGGCTGAACGCCGACAGCGACGAGACCACCAGCAGGTAGCCGCGGCGGTCGATCAGGTGCGGCAGGGCGGCGCGGGCGGTGTGGAAGACGCCGTTGAGGTTGACGTCGACGGCCTTGACGAACGCGCGCGGATCGGAGTGGCGGACCGTGCCGATCGGCGCGATCCCGGCGTTGGCGATGACTACGTCGAGGCGGCCGAGCTTCTCGACGGCGGCGGCCACGGCGGCCTCGATCGAGTCGGGGTCGGTCACGTCGGCCTCGGCCCAGAAGTGGCCGTCGCCCAGTTCCGCGGCCACGGCGGCGAGCTCGTCGGGCTCCAGGCCGACCAGGGCGAGCCGGGCGCCGCGCCGGGCCAGCTCCCGCGCGGTCTGCGCGCCGATCCCGCGCGCGGCGCCGGTGATCAGGACGACTTTCCCGGACACGTTCGGCATGAGCACTCCCTAGGTTCGTGCGGCCAGCGAGCTATCTACTGGTCAGTAGGCTACTCATAGTAGGTTCTGGTCGCGGGGAGCGGAAGAGAAAGCGTCGAACTGGACCGCGGCCCCGGCCGCGCACTGCGCCGAGTTCCTGGCGGGCGGAATTCCTGCTGGTCCGGGCGTCGTTCGGGTGACGAAGACCGCCGAGTCGGGCCAGCGCGAGCCGGACGTCGCGCAATGACGTGATGACGTCTCGATGTGATCTTCACGCCGTTTTCGCGCGAAAACGGCGTTCTGCACGCCTGGGGGATGGCGGTTTCGCGCGAAAACGGCGCCCGGCACCACGCCGCCACCGAAGTGGCGTCGCCACTGGGGAGACGGAAATCCACCCGCGCCGCGTCCCAGGTGGCCTTCTAGAGCGAGGACGCGTCGAAGATCACTGGCACGCGGCGGAGATGCACCTGATCGGGCTAAGCGCGAAGGGCGTCTTCGACCGGTGCGGACCGGCTGGAGACGCCCTTCGGCTCCACGGGAGAAGAAAGAGAAGGGCGCCTCCCGCCGGTTGCCCGGCGGAAGGCGCCCTTCGCGTCTTCGAGTCGCGTCAGCTCAAGGCGTTGAGCTTCGTGACGGTCTGCTGCTCCTCGGCGACGAGTTCCTCGGCCAGCTTGCGCATCTGCTGCGCAGAGCCTTCCTCCTGCTCGGTGCGGGCTAGGTTCCCGGCGCCCTGCTGCAGCGACAGCATCGCCTGCTTCCACTGCTGGTCGAACTGCGCTCCGGACAGCTTCGAGATCTGCTGCAGCTGCTGGTCGGTCTGCAGACCGGCGTCGGCGGAGTCGCCTGCCTCGTCCTCCGGGGAGCTGCCGGACTGCTGGCCGGTAGCGGAGTTCAGGAACGCGGTCAACTGGTCGACTTGCGGCTGAGCCGCCTGCTTGAACTCCGCGGCGAGGGTCTTGACCTCGGCGCTCTGCGCGCTGGTGCCGGCCAGCTCGGCGAGGTTCAGGACCTGCTGCCGGTTGGCGAGCAGCTGCTGCGCGAACTCGCGGTCCGTCGCGGTGTGCTCGCCGGCCGGGGCGTGCCCCTGCCCGGCGTGCTGCTGCGCGGTCGCGGGCGGCGGCGTGCCCGGGCCCGGGGGCTGGTCGCTGGGTTCCTCGCTCGGCGTGCAGCCCGCGAGTGCGAGACCGCCGGCCAGCACGGCGCCGATGATCGTGCTCCTCCGCACGTGCTTCCCCTCCAGGATCTGGTGGACGTCGTCCCAGGGCGGCCCGTTGATCGGTAGCTGCTGATCGCAGCTGGGCTGCCGGACCTTTTGCCCCGTAGGCTAACCGGCGCCCCGCGGGCGCGTGCGGCCGACGTCGCCGGGAACCGCTCGCCGGGCGCGTGCTGTCGAGTTGATCTCACTACGCGTGACTGGGCACGTCGCAATGAATAGGGTGGCTACGGCCCGGCCGAACTGCGGCCGGACGCCCGGACTAGTATCCGCAGTCGGCAGGCATCGCGACTGACTTGCGCTGCAGGGGTCCTGCAGGGTGTCGCATGCTGTCAACCGACCCAACCGGGTCGGGCGAACCCTAGTCGGGTTCGAAGAGGCTTCAAAGGGAGTGCAGGAGGCACCGTGACGGCCGTCGCGCCACAGCCGATCGCCACGCGCCCCTATCCGGTGCGCAAAACGGTCAAGGGGTCATTCCTGGCGCGGATGTTCCGCACCACGGACCACAAGCAAATCGGCATCCTCTACCTGGTCACGTCGATGGCGTTCTTCCTGGTCGGCGGCCTGATGGCGATGCTGATCCGCGGTGAGCTCGCCGTTCCGGGGATGCAGTTCCTGTCGCAGGAGCAGTACAACCAGCTGTTCACGATGCACGGCACGATCATGCTGCTGCTGTACGCGACGCCGATCCTGTTCGGCTTCGCGAACTACGTGCTGCCGCTGCAGATCGGTTCGCCGGACGTCGCGTTCCCGCGGTTGAACGCCCTCGGCTACTGGCTGTACCTGTTCGGCGGCCTGATGGTCGTCAGCGGCTTCCTGCTGCCGGGTGGCGCCGCCGACTTCGGCTGGTTCGCCTACACCCCGCTGTCGGACGCCCTGCACTCGCCGGGGCACGGCGCGGACATGTGGATCGCCGGCCTGGCGGTCTCCGGTCTGGGCACCATCCTTGGTGCGGTCAACATGCTGACCACCGTGGTCTGCCTGCGCGCGCCCGGCATGACGATGTTCCGGATGCCGATCTTCACCTGGAACATCATGGTCACCAGCCTGCTGATCCTGATGGCGTTCCCGATCCTGACCGCCGCGCTGCTGGGCCTGATGGCCGACCGCCACCTCGGTGCGCACGTGTTCGACCCGGCCAACGGCGGCGTGATCCTCTGGCAGCACCTGTTCTGGTTCTTCGGCCACCCCGAGGTCTACATCGTCGCGCTGCCGTTCTTCGGCATCGTCTCGGAGATCTTCCCGGTGTTCAGCCGCAAGCCGCTGTTCGGCTACACCGGCCTGGTGCTGGCCACGCTGGGCATCGCGGCCCTGTCGGTCGTCGTGTGGGCGCACCACATGTACGCCACCGGCGCGGTGCTGCTGCCGTTCTTCGCGTTCACCACGTTCCTGATCGCGGTCCCGACCGGTGTGAAGTTCTTCAACTGGATCGGCACCATGTGGAAGGGGCAGCTGACCTTCGAGACGCCGATGATCTTCAGCGTCGGCTTCCTGGTCACCTTCCTCTTCGGTGGCCTCACCGGTGTCCTGCTGGCCATGCCGCCGGTCGACTTCCACGTCTCGGACACCTACTTCGTGGTGGCCCACTTCCACTACGTGCTCTACGGCACGATCGTGTTCGCCACCTTCGCCGGCATCTACTTCTGGTTCCCGAAGATCACCGGCCGGATGATGGACGAGCGGCTGGGCAAGCTGCACTTCTGGCTGACCTTCATCGGCTTCCACGGCACGTTCCTGGTGCAGCACTGGCTGGGCAACGAGGGCATGCCGCGTCGGTACGCCGACTACCTGGAGTCCGACGGCTTCACCATGCTGAACACGATCTCGACGATCGGCGCGTTCATCCTGGGCGCCTCGATGTTGCCGTTCCTCTACAACGTGTTCAAGAGCTACCGCTACGGCGAGGTCGTCACCGTCGACGACCCGTGGGGCTACGGCAACTCCCTGGAGTGGGCGACCTCCTGCCCGCCGCCGCGGCACAACTTCACCGAGCTGCCCCGGATCCGTTCCGAGCGGCCGGCGTTCGAGCTGCACTACCCGCACATCTCGGAGCGGATGCGGCTGGAGGCGCACCTCAGCCTTACCGGCAAGACCCTCGCCCACAAGCACGAGGAGAAGCCGGCGGTCGGCGCGTCGGGCGACGCCGAGAAGTGACCTGCGCGCTAGCCCCGCACGGCGAAACTGTGCCAGGGTAGGGCTAGCTCGACGATGAGCCCCGGCGGGCATGCCCCGCCGGGGCTTAACGTTTGTTGGGGCCGAGAGAGGAAGAACCGCAGCCGTGAACGCGACCACCGTGCTGATCACCGTGACCGGGAAGGACAAGCCGGGGGTCACCTCCGTGCTGTTCGCCGCGCTGACGCGGCACGGCGTGGACATCGTCGACGTGGAGCAGGTGGTGATCCGCGGCCGGCTGGTGCTCGGCGTGCTCGTGTCCACCGAGCGCGACCCGGAGCAGCTGCAGGAGGCCGTCGAGCAGGCGATGGCCACCGTCGGCATGACCGTCGACGTGGCGATCGGCACCGAGGACGGCGGCGCCGCGAAGCTCGGCTCGACGCACGTCGTGGTGGTGCTCGGGCAGCCGGTGACCGCCCGGAACTTCAGCGACGTCGCGCGCGGCCTCGCCGAGCTCGACGTGAACATCGACTCCATCCGCCGCGTCGCCGACTACCCGGTGACCGGGCTGGAGCTGCAGGTCAGCGCCCCGGACAACGGCGAGGGCTCGGACGACGCGCTGACCTCGGCGGTGGCCGACCTGGCCGCGCGCACCGGGGTGGACCTGGCCGTCGAGCGCACCGGGCTGGCCCGCCGGGCCAAGCGGCTGGTGGTGTTCGACGTGGACTCCACGCTGATCCAGGGCGAGGTCATCGAGATGCTTGCCGCGCGGGCCGGCTGCGAGCAGGAGGTCCGCGAGGTCACGGAGCGGGCCATGCGCGGCGAGCTGGACTTCGCGGAGTCGCTGCGGCAGCGGGTCGCGGTGCTGGAGGGCCTGCCCGCGTCGGTGCTCGACGACGTCGCCGCGGAGCTCGAACTCACCCGCGGCGCCCGCACCACCATCCGCACGCTGCGCCGCCTGGGTTTCCACACCGGCGTCGTGTCCGGCGGGTTCACCCAGATCATCGACCAGCTGGTGGACGAGTTGGGGCTGGACTTCAGCGCCGCGAACGAGCTGGAGATCGTGGACGGCAAGCTCACCGGCCGCGTGATCGGGGAGATCGTGGACCGGGCCGGCAAGGCCAAGGCGCTGCGCCGGTTCGCCGAGTCGTTCGGGGTGCCCGCGGCGCAGTGCGTGGCGGTCGGCGACGGCGCCAACGACATCGACATGCTCTCCGCCGCCGGGCTGGGCGTGGCGTTCAACGCCAAGCCCGCGCTGCGGGAGGTCGCCGACACCGCGCTGTCGTACCCGTTCCTGGACACCGTGCTGTTCGTGCTCGGCGTCACCCGCGCCGAGATCGAGGCCGCGGACACCGAGGACGGCGTGCTGCGGCGGGTGCCGCTGGACGTGTGACGTCGGCAGCCGCGCGGAATACCGGTGGCGCGGGATCGGATAATCCAGGTGTGTCTGATTCCCACTCCGTGTTGGATCCGCTGATCGCCCGGTACGCCTCGTGGCTGGCACTGCCGGAGGCGGCGACCGCGGACACCTCGGACGAGGACCCGGAGAACGTGGTCCTGATGCCGATGGTGCTGCGGATCGAGCGCCGCGAGCCGCCGGACCGCACTGCGCTGCTGGAGGCGGCCGCCGCGGCGGCGATCGAGGTGTGCCTCGACGAGCGCTGCAAGCCGGGCGGCGAGTGGCACGAGGCCATGCACACCTGGATCTCCGGGCGCATCCGCAAGGTGGCGCGGCGGGCGCGCGGCGTGCATTGGGAGGCGGTGCAGTCGCTGCGCGGGCGCACGGTGCGCGTCGGCAATGCCGAGGTGCGGGCGTTCCTGCCGATGCGGGTGGCGGACATGCCGAAGGAGCTCAGCCGCCTGCAGATCTCCGGCAGCGAGCTGGAGGCGGACGACCCGGGCGCGCCGTTGCCAGGGATGCCGACGCTGTGGCTGAACCCGGACGTGCCGATGAGCGCCGGGAAGTCCGCGGCGCAGGTGGGGCACGCGACGATGATCCTGGCCTCGCTGCTGCACGGGGCGGGGCTGGACGCCGAGCTGGAGGGCTGGGCGGCGGACGGGTTCCGCTGCTCGGTCCGGCGCGCCGATGCGGCGACCTGGGCGCGACTGCACCCGCGCGACGATCCGGAGACGGCCTGGCGGCAGGCACGGGTGGGCATGGTGCGCGACGCGGGTTTCACCGAGGTGGATCCGGGCACCGTCACGGTCCTCGCCCAGTGGAACTGATCCGCGAAATGTGCTGTTCCCGCTGGTAACGGCCCGTGAGTACTTTGTGTCGCCATAGCGGCACGAAACACGCACGGACCCCGTGACCTGCGGAAACGGGCCTCCTGAAACGGGCCCGGACATAGGCCGGGCCCGAGAATGTTTTGCAATCTTTCGATTGCTAGGTCTTTGGCGGCCTGATGGTCGTCAAGGCCACTGCATCCTCGGGCCGGTCGCCGGGTTTCCCCGGTAACGACCAATATGCCCAGCATCCGGGCCGCGACGACAGAGGCTAAAGTCCCGGTTCCGCGGGTCGGAGGCGCCCGCTGATCAGGATCCAGGCGCCGAGCAGGGCGATCGGCGCCATCATGACCACCGTGGTGACCTCCGCGCTGACCGCCCCTTCGAGCGCCATGCCGGTCAGCAGCGAGAGGACCATGTTGTTGCCGCCGTGCGCGAGGCTGGCCGTCCAGATGGTTCCGCTGCGGATCCGCAGCCAGCTCAGCACGACTTCCTGGAAGTAGAACGACACCGTCCAGAGCGGCAGGCCGATCAGCACGTTGTCGAACTCGATGTAGCCGAGGAAGGCCAGGGGGTAGTGCCAGACCGCCCAGACGAGCCCCGTGACCGCGGTGGCCAGCTGTGGCCGGCCGGGGCACACGCGCAGCCGGAGGTAGCTGGTCCAGCCGAACTCCTCGCCCCAGTACAGCGGCGTGAGCACCGGCACGACGAGCAGCAGCGCCGGGATCAGCCACCAGGCGGGCAGCTCGTCCGGCCGCCACAGGCCGGTGGCGGCGGCGATCGCGAGGGCCCCGGCGGCCAGGGCGTACGGGACGAGCCAGGCGGCGAGGTAGTGGCGCAGGTTGCCGCGCAGCCGCAGCCGGAGCCCGGCGTCGCCGAAGCCTTCCCGCGTCACCCACCGCCGCACGATGATCGCCGCGACCGCCGGCCCCATCGCGGCCGGTAGCTGTGCCAGCGGGCTCGCCAGCGAGAAGCCCAGCAGCGCCGCCGCGAACATGCCCGCCCACGAGATGCCGAAGGTGAGCAGGACGAACGCCAGAACACCCTGGCGCCGCGACGTTCTCGGCCGGTCTGCGGATCGGCTGAGCTGTGAGGTCGTCATGCCGCGAGCAGATCAGCGCGGCGGCGTCCCGGTCACTACGCGCAGCCGTCCGGTTCGGGGTATGGCTGGGCATACCCCGAAGACGGGGGCCAGTGCCGCTGATCGGGCCGCCGCGATCTGGTTGGCTTGCGGCCGTGCGACTTCGAACATGGCTGAAAACGCTGCGGCAGCACCGGGTTCTGCTCCTCGATTGGGGTTCGATGGGCTACGTCCTCGGCGCGATCCCGGTGGTGGCGGCGGTCGCCTTCCCGGGTCTGCTGTGGACGGCGGTGGTGGCGGCCGCGGTCAAGGGCGGATCGTCGCCGGGCGGGGTCCTGGTGGTCGTTGCCGTCGGCTGCGGGTTGTTCGCGGCGGGTGCCCCGCTGGTCGCGATGCCCCTGGCGAAGCTGGAGCGGTGGCGGCTGCGGCTCGTCGACCCCCGGCCGATCAGCAGCGGCCACCGCGCCTTGGCGGCCACCGGTGCCTGGCGTCGGCTGGGCGCCCGGTACCGGGAACCGGCGACCTGGCGGGAGGTCGCTTACGCCGTCCTGCTCGCCACCGCCGGTCCCGTGGCGCATGCGCTGGTGTTCGGGATCGCGTTCGTGCTGCTGATGATGCTGATCAGCCCGCTGCTGACCATCGGCACTACCGAGCCGGTGGCGATTTTCCTCGGTACCGCAACCACTTTCGGGGAAGCCCTCTGGTACGCGCTGCCCGCATTGGCCGCGCTCCCGGTCGTGCCGTTGCTGCTCGGCCTGCTCGCCGCCGGGCATGCCGCGCTGGCCCGCGCGCTGTTGCACGACGGCCGGGAACGGCTGCGCACCGAGTTGGTCGAGGTGTCGCGGTCGAGGGCGCGGCTGGTGGACGCCTTCGAGGTCGAGCGGCGGCGGATCGAGCGGGACCTGCACGACGGCGCGCAACAGCGGTTGGTCGGCCTCACCCTGAAACTCGGCCTCGCCCGGCTGGACGTGCCGGCGGATTCCGCGGCGCACCAGAACGTTTCGGCCGCGCACGACGAGGCCAAGCAGCTCATGGCCGAGCTGCGCGAGCTGGTGCGCGGCATCCACCCACGGGTGCTCACCGACCGGGGACTGCCCGCCGCGCTCGGCGAACTCTCCGACCGCTGCCCGGTTCCGGTGGCGCTGCACGCCGGGCTGCCGGACAGGTTCCCCGCGCACGTCGAGGCGACGGCGTACTTCGTGGTCGCCGAGGCGTTGACCAACATCGTCAAGCACAGCGCCGCCACGGCCGTGTCGGTGACGGTTCGGCAGGATGCCGGTGTGCTGGCGGTCGAGGTCGCCGACGACGGCCGCGGCGGCGCCGATCCCGCGCGTGGCACGGGGCTGACCGGGCTCGCGGACCGCGTCGCGGTGATCGACGGCAAGATGTTGTTGTCCAGCCCGGTCGGCGGCCCGACCCTGTTGCGCGTGGAGCTGCCGTGTCCCGTCCCATCCGAGTAGTGCTCGCCGAGGACGGCGTGCTGCTGCGGGAAGGCCTCGCCGGCCTGCTCGACAGGTTCGGCTTCGAGGTCGCCGCCGCGGTGGGTGACGCCGACGCGCTGACCACGGGAGTCGCCGAGCACGATCCTGACCTGGTGATCACCGACATCCGCATGCCGCCGGGCTTCACCGACGAGGGCCTGCGGGCCGCCGTGGAGCTCCGCCGCGCGAACCCGGGGCTCGCGGTGGTCGCGCTCAGCCAGTACGTCGAGCGGAGCTACGCGGCCGAACTGCTCGACTCGCACGGCGGCGAACGGGTCGGCTACCTGCTCAAGGACCGGGTGGTCGACGTCGAGGACTTCGCGGGCGCGCTGCGGCACGTGGTCGCGGGCGGGACGGTGGTCGACCCGCAGGTGGTGCGCCAACTGCTGAACCGGCAGCGCGATCCGCTGGCGGCTCTGTCGGTGCGGGAGCGCGAAGTCCTCGCCCTGGTGGCGGAGGGCCATTCCAACGCGGAGATCGCCAGGAGGCTGGTCGTCAGCGAGGCAGCGGTCGGCAAGCACGTCGGCAACATCCTCGCGAAGCTGAACCTGCCCCCGGCCGAGGACACCAACCGAAGGGTCCTCGCGGTGCTCGCCTACCTCCGGTCTTGAGCCGCCTCGGGCTTCAGGTTTTGCCTGGTCAGGTCTCGTGCGTGGTTTGTGCTGCTATAGCGACCCAAAGTACTCACGGGCCCTGACCTGGCCGAACAGGTAGCCGGGCGGTGCGAGCGGGGTCAGTCGTCGCCGACGCCGCGGGCAGCGAGGGCTTCGCCGAGTTCGTCGGCGTGGCGGAGCGTGCGGACCAGGAACGGCACCGCGAACGCGGGGAACGAGCGCTCCGCGTTCCGGGCTCGTTGCGCTTCGCGCACCTGCGTCGCGATCGTCGACAGGGCCGCGACCGCCTGGAGCGTCAGGCCCACCAGCAGGCCGATCCGCTCCGGCCGGATGCCGAAGCGCCGCAGCGGGCCGAGCCCGCGCTCCACGGCGGTGACCAGGTCGTCGACCCTGGTGGTCAGGGTGAAGAGGTTGGCGGCGGTGAGCGCGCCGAGCAGCCGCAGGCACACCACGGCGGCGGTGTCGAGGCCGAGCATCCACCACTGCAGCAGGAAGACCACCAGCAGCAACGGGATGAGCAGCCGCACGGCCTGCCAGCAGCGGCGCGGCGGGATCCGGCCGACCAGGTACGCGACCGCGACCGCGAGCACGCATCCGCCCAGCGCCAGCGGCGACCCGAGCACGAAGGTCAGCACCGCGAAGGCCAGCAGAGCCAGGAACTTCCACCCCGCGCCGAGCCGGTGCAGCGGGCTGTTCCCCGGCTCGTACAGGCCGAGCGGGCTCACTTGATCAGCTCCCGGTAGAACGGGATGGCCGAGGCGGGTTCGCCGTCGGCGACCACCTTGCCCGCGTCTAGCACCACCACCCGGTCGAAACCGTCCAGCAGGTCCAGGTCGTGGGTGACCAGCACGACCTGCTGCGGCAGCCCGTTCAGGACGTCGATGAAGTGCCGCTTGTTGCGCAGGTCGAGCAGCGTCGTCGGCTCGTCGCAGACCAGCACGTCCGGTTCCAGGACGAGCATCGAGCACAGCGCCAGCAGCTGCTTCTGGCCGCCGGAGAGCTGGTGCGCCGGGTGCTCGGCGTAGCCCTCCAACCCGTGCTGGGCCAGCACCTCCGCCGCCCGGCGCTGCCGCTCCGCCTTGGAAAGGCCCTGCTTGCGCAGCGAGAACGCGACGTCCTCGCCCGCGGTGGGCATCACGATCTGGCTGTCCGGGTGGGTGAAGATGAACCCCACCCGCCGCCGCACCGCGCGGCCGTTGTGAGCCGGATCCACCCCGTCGACCAGCACCCGGCCGCGGCTGGGGTGCACCAGGCCGTTGATCATCCGGGCTAGGGTGGACTTGCCGGAGCCGTTCGCCCCGACGAAGGCGACCCGCCGCTCGGCCAGCCGCAGGTCCACGCCGTCCAGCACGGTGCGCTCGTCGTAGCTGTGCCCGACGTCCTCGAACTCGATCAACCCACTCGCTCCCACATCGTGGCCACGCCCAAACCCCCGCCGGAGGACAGCGCCGCCAGGCCCACGCGCGGCCCGTCCGCCCGCACCATCCGGCCGAACAACCGCACCACGAGCACCGCGCCGGAGGCACCCCAGGGGTGGCCGAGCGCGATCGCGCCGCCGTCCGGCCCGGCCAGCCGCTCGTCGATGCCCGCGGCGTCCAGGCAGGCCAGGGTCTGCCCGGCGAAGGCCTCGTTGAACTCGACGACCTCCGGCTCGTGCTGCTCGAGCAGTTCCCGCATGGCGGGCACCGCGCCCAGACCGAGCCGGTTCGGGTCGACCCCCGTCGTGCGCCAGCCCAGCAGCCGCAGGCCCGGCACGCCGAGCCGGCGGCGCTGCTCCTCGGTGGTGATCAGCACGGCGGCGGCACCGTCGTTTATGCCGCAGGAATTCGCTGCCGTCGCGGTCCCGTCCGGGGTGAACGCGGGCCGGAACCGGGCCAGCCGCTCGGCGGTGAAGCCCTCGCGCGGCCGCTCGTCCGCGGAGATGCCGCCGACCGGCACCAGCTCGGCGTCGAAACGGCCCGCCCGCCGCGCGGCCACGGCGCGTTCGTGGCTGCGGGCGGCGAAAGCGTCCTGGCGCTGCCGGGAAATCCCGGCCTCGGCGGCCACCAGGTCCGCCGCCGGGCCCATGTCCGGGTCGCCGATCTCGGCCGGGGCGAACGGTGCCCGGTCGTAGAAGCGGGGCGGTTCGGTCGCCGATCGCGGCCGCCACGCCCGCCAAGGAGCGGTCGATGGGCTCTCGGCACCGCCGGCGAGGAACCAGTCGCCCGCGCCACCGCGGATCATCGCCGCAGCCGTGGTGATCGCGGTGAGCCCGCTCGCGCACTGCCGGTCGACGGTCATGCCGGGCGTGGCCTCTCTCAACCCGGCGCGCAACGCCGCCACCCGCGCCGGATTCCCGCCGGGGCCCAGCACGTTGCCGAGCAGCACATCGTCCCCTGTGGTCACACCGGCGTCGTCCAGGACGGCGCGCAGCACCGGCGCGGCGAGCCGGTCGACGGCCAGGTGGCGCAGCACGCCGCCGGCTTCGCCGATGGGGGTGCGACGTGCGGCGATCACGACGGGGGTCCGGTTCACAGCGCCTCCGCATCGAGGGTTCCGGTCCGCAGCCGCTTCGCGATCAGGGCGCGAGCGGGCTTGCCGGACGCGGTCCGGGGCAGCTCCCGCACCGCCAGCCAGCGCCGGGGGCGTTTCGCCGGACCCAGCGCGTTGCGGGCCCGCGCGCGGAGTTCGCGCAGCGACGGTGGTGTTGCCGGGTCGATCTCGACGACGGCGGTGACGAGCTCGCCGAGCCTCGGATGCGGGCTGGCGCAAACGAGCACGTCAAGCACGCCCTCGGCGCCGCGCAGCACCGATTCGACCTCCTCCGCGCCCACGATCCGGGCGCCGGTGTTGATCGCCGAGCCGAGGCGGCCGAGAACCTCCAGCGACCCATCGGCGTGCCGCACGGCGCGATCGCCGACGGTCGACCAGCCGTCCTCGGTCGTCGCGGGCACGATCGCCCCGTCGCGGAGGTAGCCGTCGAAGACCAGGTCGGAGCGCACCCACAGCTCGCCGACGCCGCCCACGAGATCGCGCACGTCCACGTCGACGACCGGCCGCAGCGAACCGCCGCGCCGAACGGCGATCAGCGAATGCTCGGCCGATCCGTAGTACTCGACGAGCTCGCACCCGGGAAGCGCCTTGGCGAGCCGTTCCGCCAATGAGTCGTCCACGCGGGCCCCGCCGCAAACGACCACGCGCAAACCGCATTCGGCCCGCAACACCGGATCACGCTCCAAAGTGGACACGAGAGCGGAGAGCATCGCGGGCACCAGGTGGACCGCGGTGGCCCGTCGCGAAGCGGCGGCCGCACCGGCGGCGGACCATTTGTCCAGCAGTTCGACGTCGGCGCCCTCGTGGAGCGCGTGCAACGCGCCGAAGAGGAACAACGACGAACTCAGCGGACCGGGGATCAGTACGCGATCCGACGAGCTCAAGGGCAGGCCGAGCGCGGCGAAGCTGCGCAGCCACGACCGCCGAGACCGGATCAGCACCTTCGGTGACCCGCTGCTGCCGGAGGTGGTGGGCAGGTAGAAGTGCGTGCGCTCCGTGTCGGCCGGCGTTGAGCCGGTGCGGTGAACGGCCTGTTCGTTCCGGTTGGCGAGGTGAACGGTCCGTTCGCTCGGTTCGGTTGTGGAGTGAACGCCCTGTTCGTCTCGGTTGGTGGCGTGAACGGTCCGTTCGCTCGGTTCGGTTGAGCGGGTGGCTTGTTCGCCTCCGTAGGTGGGGTGAACGGCCCGTTCGTTCCGGTAGGTGGCGTGAACGGTCCGTTCGCTCTCGTCTGCGGTTGGCGGCTCGTCCAGGTTCAGCACGAGATCCGGGCGGGCGTCGGCGAGAACCGCCGCGCGGTCTGCTTCAGTCCAGGTGGGTTCCGCGAGCAGGGTTGCGCAGCCCGCGAGATCTGCACCGAGGAAGTGGGTCAAGCGCGTCAGCGCGTCCCCTCCGTCGAAGGCGACCCTGGAGCCGTGCGGCAGGAGCCGCGCAGCGCGGCAGGCCCGCGCGAGCAGCTCCTGAGCGTCCAGCGTCGTTCCGGCGTGCGCGACCCGCGAAGCGGGGGAGCGGCCGAGGATCGGCAGCACGCTCAGCCCTCGGCGGTGGCGCGGCGCGCCGAGCCGGTCAGCGTCGCCGGGAGGGCGCGGTGCACCGCGACGGCGACGAGCGAGACGGCGACGAGCTTCAGGGCGTCGCCGGGGAGGAACACCAGCGACTGCACCGCCGCCGCGCGCAGGTCGCCGATGACCAGGCCCCAGTACGGGATGCCGATCAGGTAGTCCACGGCCACACCCGCGACGTTGGCCGCGAGCAGCACGAACAGGCCCGGCTTCGGCAGGCCGCGCTGCACGATCAGGCCGACGACGACCGCCGCCACCACCCAGCCGATCACGAAACCGCCGCTGGGCCCGATGAACGGCGCGAGGCCGCCACGACCGCCGGAGAGCAGCGGCAGCCCGATCGCCACCAGGGCGAGGAACAGCAGCGTGGCCGCGCCGCCCCGGCGGGCGCCGAGGATGCTGCCTGCCAGCAGCGGACCCGCGTTCTGCAGGACGATCGGCACCGCCGCGCCGCCGAGGTAGAAGCCGGGGAAGATCCCGAGGACGGCGATGAATGCGGCGAAGACCACAGTCCTGGCCAGGTTCGCGGCGGGCGCGGCTTGGCGTGGTGCGGACACGACGTCTCCCTAGCGGTTGATCGACAACATGGCCGACCGGCGGCGCTGCCGGGCCGGGCTTCGCGCCGCGCCTCCTCCTCGACTGCGTCCCGCCCGGCAGGGCGTTCCTCACCAGCGGTTCTCGTCGAATCGGGCGGCGTCGGCGGCCCGATGAGCGCGGCGAGCTCAACCTACCCGCCAACCCCGCCGGAACAGAAAGCCCAACACCGAGTTGTCGATCTCCTACAAATCCACCGTCTCGCCTGGTGGGAGCCCGTGCGTGTTTTGTGCTTGCTATGGCGACACAAAACACGCACGGTGCCTGAGCAGCGAAAACGGCTCAGCTGGGCTTGTGGCGTTCGCGGTAGCGCCGCTCGGGTCTGGTTGCCGCAGCGGCAGGCTGCCGAAAAGTCGGGTGCTCTGCGTGTCGAGCCGTGCACACCAGGTATCGGTGCGCTTTTCGATCAACATCCCGAACTTCGGCGATTTCGCCGATCCCGCAACGGTTGCGAAGGTGGCCGCGGCGGCGGAGCAGGCGCGCTGGGATGCGTTGTTCGTCTGGGATCACGTGGTGCCGACAAGGACGAGCGTCGAGGCCAGCAGTTCGGCGACCCGTGGATGCTGCTGACCGCCGCGGCGCTGGCGACCTCCCGGCTGAGGCTGGGGACGCTGGTCGCCGCGGTCGCGCGGCGGCGGCCGGAGCAGCTGGCCCGTCAGGTGGCCACCCTGGACTCGCTGAGCGGCGGCAGGGTGATCTTCAGCGCGGGCCTCGGCGGGCCGATCGACGGCGACTTCGCCAGCTTCGGCGAAACCACCGACCCGGTGGTGCTGGCCGAGCGCCTCGACGAGGGACTGGACCTGCTGCAGCGCTACTGGTCCGGGGAGCCGGTGAACCACCGCGGTCGGCACTACTACGTCGATGACGTGACCCTGCTGCCTGCGTCGGTGCAGCGTCCTCGTCCGCCGGTCTGGATCGGCGGGGTGTGGCCGAACCGCCCGCCGATGCGCCGCGCCGCGCGTTGGGACGGCGTTGTCCCCCTGTTCAAAACGGCCGGCCACGGACACCCGCCGCGCGTCGATGAAGTGCGGGAACTGGTCGGCTACGTCCACCGGCATCGCACGGATCGGCGGGCCGACCCTTTCGAGATCGTCGTGGGCGGTGTCAGCCCGGGCGACCCCGCGGCGGCGCGCGACCTGATCGGACCGCTGGCCGAGGCCGGGGCCACCTGGTGGGACGAGCGGCTGCTCCAGACCAGCGACGACCTCCACCGGCTCGGGCCGGTGCTCGACCGCGTCGAACAGGGACCACCGGTCTGGTAGCCGCCCGGCGCGAGCTGCGCGGCGATCACGACACCCCGAACCCCGATCCGGGATTCCCGCAATCTCAATGGAAATCTGACTTCCATTGAGCGTTTTTCATCCTGGTCGGCCCGTAGCCGCGGGTCGCAAAGCTGCACGTCGATGGGTGTCGCATGCGCCGCAGGCGCATAGCCCACCCCCGCAACTGGCACCGCCGCGGGTTCTCAGGGGCTTCCTGGCGAGGACGGCCCCTCCGCCGTGTATTGGACATACATCAGGAGGGGCACCCACAGTCCAGGGAGCTTCTGAGGTTCCGCTACCCGCACCGCCACCCAAAACGAGGTTGGAAAAACCTAATTGAAAATGCGACGCCGCTAGACCTCCGATGCGGCTGCGGACAGCCTTCGCAGGGCTCCGCGCACGACCTCCGGGTCGTGGGTGGTCCAGAACGGCGGCAGCGAGGCGCGCAGGAAACCGCCGTAGCGCGCGGTGGCCAGGCGCGGGTCCAGCACCGCGATCACGCCGCGGTCCTTCGGCGAGCGCAGCAGCCGCCCGGCGCCCTGCGCCAGCAGCAGCGCCGCGTGCGTGCCCGCCACCGTGATGAACCCGTTGCCGCCGTGCTCGGAAACCGCCTTCTGGCGGGCCGAGGCGAGCGGATCGTCCGGCCGCGGGAACGGGATGCGGTCCATGATGACCAGCTGCAGCGAATCGCCCGGCACGTCCACGCCCTGCCACAGCGACAGGGTGCCGAACAGCGAGGTCTCCGGGTCTTCGGCGAACTTGCGGACCAGGAGCGCGGTCGAGTCGTCGCCCTGGCACAGCACCGGCGTGCTCAGCCGTTCGCGCAGTTCTTCCGAAGCCTGCTTGGCGGCGCGCATCGACGAGAACAGCCCGAGCGTGCGCCCGCCCGCAGCCTGCACCAGCTCGGTCAGCTCGTCCAGGTACTGCGGCGGCAGCCCGTCGCGGCCCGGGGGTGGCAGGTGACGGGCGATGTAGAGGATGCCGCTGCGCTGGTGCTCGAACGGCGAACCCACGTCCAGCCCGGTCCACTTCGGACCGCCGGCGTCGGAGGGGACCTCCTTCGCGGTGGCCATTCCGGCGGCCGCCTGGGCCTTCTGCTGCGGCGGCAGGCCCCACTGCCGGGCGAGCGTGTCGAACGAGCCGCCGAGCGCCAGCGTCGCCGAGGTCAGAACCGTGGTGCGCTGCCCGAAGAGCCGGTCCCGCAGCAGCCCGCCGACTCCCAGCGGAGCGACCCGCACGGTCGGCGGGCGGTTGGGTTCCGCGGACACCCACACGACGTCGTACTGCTTTTCGTCGTCGAACGCTTCCAGGAGCCGCACCGCGGTGTCGTGGACCTCTTCGGTGAGGGCGTGCGCGAGCTTGCGCGCCGTGCTGCCTTCGGCGTCTTCCTTGCGTTCCGGGCCTAGCGCGTTGATGCACGCCCAGGCCGCGTCGCGGGTCACCGTCAGCGCGCCGCCGAGGTCCTGCGGGAGTTCTTCCAGCCGACCGGGGTTCGCCGCCTGCAGCACCAGGTCCAGGCCTTCCGCGGCCTCGACGAGGCGGTCGGCGATCTCCTCGTCGATGGCCCGCCCGCAGCGGCGCGCCGCGAGCCGCACCGCGCCCGCGGTCAGCTCGCCGGTGGCGGCCGAGGTCACCCGGTCCACCAGGTCGTGCGCCTCGTCGACGAGGACGACGTCGTGGTCGGGCAGCACCGGCCGGTCGTCCAGCGCGTCGATGGCCAGCAGCGCGTGGTTCGTCACGACGATGTCCGCGCGCCCGGCCTCGGCCCTGGCGCGCTCGGCGAAGCAGTCGACGCCGACCGGGCAGCGGTGCACACCGAGGCATTCCTTGGCGGTGACCGACATCTGCCGCCACGCCTGGTCGGTGACGCCGGGCACGAGCTCGTCGCGGTCGCCGGTCTCGGTCTCGGTGGCCCACTCCTGGATCCGCTTGACCTGCCGCTCCAGCGCGGACGCGGCGAAGGCGTCGAACAGCGCGCCGTCGTCGGGCTCCTCGGGCGCGTTGCCGTGCACGCGGTTGAGGCACAGGTAGTTGCGGCGGCCCTTGAGGATCGCGAAGGTCGGGCGGCGGCCGATCGCCTCGGCGAGCGCGGTCGCCAGCCGGGGGAGGTCCCGGTCGACGAGCTGGCGCTGCAGCGCGATCGTCGCGGTCGAGACGACCACCGTGGTGCCCTCAGCGACGGCGTGCCGGATCGCGGGGACCAGGTACGCCAGCGACTTCCCGGTGCCGGTGCCGGCCTGCACGGCCAGGTGTTCGCCGGAGCCGATGGAGTGCTCGACGGCGGCGGCCATCCGGGCCTGGCCCTCGCGCGGCACGCCGCCGACCGCGGTGATCGCGATCTCCAGCAGCGTCGCCAGGTCCGGGATGTCCTGCTTGGGCTTGGCCGTCAGCGGCAGTTCCGGCGCTTCCCGCTTGCCCACCTTGGCGAGGTCGGCGGCGATCTCCGGTGGCAGCTCGTCGTCTTCGTCAGGCTCGAACGCAACCGGGTCGGACCATCGCGGGACAGAGGTGGGCACGAGAAGAAACTACCGCGCCCCCCTGTCCAAGAGCCCCGATGCCCCCGCGCTACCGCAGCCGCTCCGCGATGGATACCGCGGAGACCCGGCCGGCCATCACGGCAAGGTGGCGTCTCTGCAGGTCAGGGCTCGTGCGTGTATTGGATCGCTATAGCGCTCCAAAGTGCTCACGAGCCCTGAACAGCGGAAACGTAGCTACCGGACCACCGGTTCGCCGATGAGGTTCACGCCCGCGGCGTCTAGCTCCGACAGCGCCGCGTCGACCGTCTCGCGGGAGACGCCCGCCGTGAGCTCCAGGAGCACCGTGGTGTCCAGGCCTGCCCGGACCGCGTCGAGCGCCGTCGCCCGGACGCAGTGGTCCGTCGCGATGCCCACGACGTCGACCCGGCGGACGCCGTGGTCGGCCAGCCAGTCGCGCAGCGGCCGGTCCCGGAGGTCGATGCCCTCGAAGCCCGAGTAGCCGTCGCTGTACTGGCCCTTCGAGAACACCGCTTCCACCGGGCCCACGTCCAGTTCCGGGTGGAACGCCGCGCCTGGAGTGCCCGCCACGCAGTGCCGCGGCCAGGAGCGGACGAAGTCCGGTTCGTCGCTGAAGTGCGCGCCCGGGTCGATGTGGTAGTCGCGGGTGGCCACCACGTGGTCGTGGTCGAATCCCGCGAGGTACCGCGAGATCTCCGTCGCCACGCCCGCGCCGCCGGCCACCGCCAGCGAGCCGCCCTCGCAGAAGTCGTTCTGCACGTCCACGATGATCAACGCTTTGGTCATCACGTCCCCCTCGCCGTTACCGCAATTCTGGAGCGCCGCCGGGCCCGGCGGGAAGCTTCAGGCCTCGTGGAAAACCGTCGGGATCGCCGGTTCGCCGTGCGAGAGCTTGAGGCCCTCCCACGGCAGCGTCACGAGCGCGTGCCGCAGCCGCTGCCGATCCTCCTCCAGCGTCGGCACGCCGTCGGCCCGCTTCCCGTCCCGGATCAACGGGATCTGCAGGAACCGGTCGTGCGGCCCGAGCACCGGCTCGGAGGCGCCCGGCGCGACCTGGTACACGACCTCCTCCACGGCGGTTCCGGTCTCCTTGTACCGCCGCACCGCGGCCTTTCGGCCGCCGCGGGACGTCTTGTGCGAGCTGCGCTTCGCGACCGGCCGACCCTCGACCTCCACCAGCTTGTAGACCATCTCGGCGGTCGGCGCGCCGGAACCGGTGACCAGCGCCGTGCCCACCCCGTAGCCGTCGACCGGCTCGGCGCGCAGCGCGGCGATGGCGTACTCGTCGAGGTCGCCGGAGACGACGATCCGGGTGCCCGTCGCGCCGAGCCCGTCGAGCTGGTCGCGGGCCTGCTGGGCGAGCACGCCGACGTCGCCGGAGTCGATCCGGACCGCGCCCAGCCCGGTCCCGGCGACCTCCACCGCGAGCTCGATGCCGCGGGTGATGTCGTAGGTGTCGACCAGCAGCGTGGTGCCGGTGCCCAGCGAGGCGACCTGCGATTCGAAAGCGGCGCGCTCGGAGTCGTTCAGCAGCGTGAACGCGTGCGCCGCCGTGCCCGCGGTCGGGATGCCGTAGCGGCGGCCCGCCTCCAGGTTCGAGGTGGCGGTGAAACCGGCCAGGTAGGCGATCCGCGCCGCGGCCACGGCCGCTTCCTCGTGCGTGCGCCGCGAGCCCATCTCGATCATCCGCCGGCCGTTGGCCGCCGACACCATCCGGGCCGCCGCGGCGGCGATCGCGCTGTCGTGGTTGAGGATCGACAGCACCAGCGTCTCCAGCACCACTGCCTCGGCGAACGTGCCG
The DNA here is from genome assembly GCF_004348985.1 of Saccharopolyspora elongata. Taxonomy (GTDB): domain Bacteria; phylum Actinomycetota; class Actinomycetes; order Mycobacteriales; family Pseudonocardiaceae; genus Saccharopolyspora; species Saccharopolyspora elongata. The sequence continues at coordinate 113,585 of NZ_SMKW01000006.1, forward strand.
CGCACGGTCAGCAGCGGGGAGCCGGGGAAGAACAGCTCGCCCTCGGGATAGCCGTCGACCTGCCCTTGGAACCGGTAGTCGCGCAGCCATTCCAGGGTCGCGTCGTCCACGACGCGGGTGGCGGCGAGCTGTTCGAGTTCGGCCTCGCCGAACCGGAAGTTCTCGATCGCGTCGAGCACCCGGCCGGTGCCGCCGGTGACCCCGTAGCGGCGGCCGTCCGGCAGCCGCCGGGTGAACACCTCGAAGGTGCACGGGCGGTGCGCGGTGCCGTCCCGCAGCGCACTCGCGAGCATCGTCAGCTCGTACTGGTCCGTCAGCAGCGCGGTGCTGCCCGTCGGAGAGCTCATGCCGCAGAGATTACGTGGTGGTCGGCGCGCATTCGCAGCGCGAACCCCGTGCGTGCCGGGTTTGCCCGTGCGGTCGACACTGCTGTGACGGCCGCGTGCGACGATGGGGCCATGACCTCGCCCGCTGAAATCGAGCGCGCGCAACTCGAACCGGATGCACTCGGTACCGAGGACAAGCCGTGGGTGACCGTGGTGTGGAACGACCCGGTCAACCTGATGTCCTACGTGACCTACGTGCTCCAGAAGATCTTCGGGTACACCCGGGATCATGCGACGAAGTTGATGCTGGACGTGCACCACAAGGGCAAGGCGGTGGTTTCCTCGGGCTCCAAGGAGAAGGTCGAGGGAGACGTGGCGAAGCTGCATGCCGCCGGCCTGTGGGCGACGATGCAGAAGGATTCCTGAGTGGAAGGCTGGACCCGCAAGAACGGTCACGTGCTGGCCGAGCTGTCGCAGCAGGAGGCCGCGGTCATCCGGGGCCTGGTGGGGCAGCTCAAGGACATGCTCACCGCTCGCGCCGACGAGGCGCCGAAGGACGAGCTGGCCGAGCTGACCGGCATCCGCACCGGGCCGGCGACGCCGCCGGAGGACCGCGTGCTGGCGCGGCTGCTGCCGGACTTCTACCGGCGCGACCCGATCACCGGCGAGACCGACGAGGAGGAGTCGGACGCGGCCGGCGCGATGCGGTCGCTGCACGAGCCGGGGTTGCTGGAGGCCAAGACCGGGGCGGCCGCGTTGGTGCTGGAGACGTGCCCGCCGATGGGGGGCCGGGTCAAGCTGACGGGCGAGCAGGCCGACGGATGGCTGGCTGCGCTCAACGACGTCCGGCTGGCACTGGGCACGGCGCTGGACGTGGACGAGGAGATGCCGGACGACGTGCCCGACGACGACATGCGCCGCGAGCACCTGGGCGTCTACCAGTGGCTCACCTGGGTCCAGGACAGCTTGGTCGGCGCCCTGATGGCCTGACCGCTCCCTTGGCAGAGTGAACGGGATCACGTAGCCTCCCCTCGACCAAGAACGTGAATTTGGTTCGCATTCATCGAGGAGTGCAGGCACATGCCCGTTGCCAGGAGACGTGTGCTGGCCGCCGCCGCGGCGGCACCGCTGGTCGCTTCGGCGCTCGGCGGCACCAGCGCCGCCGCTGAACCCGCCCGCCCGACCGGCTACCTGGTCGGCCGTGGCGTCGCCGACGTGACCGGCCCGGCCGCCGAGAACGGCATGATGGGCTACTCGATGCCCCAGCAGCAGACCGCGGGCATCCACCTGCGCACCCTCGCGCGCGCGTTCATCGTGGCCGACGGCGACAAGCGCATCGCGTTCGTCACCGCCGAGCTCGGCGCGCTGTTCCAGTCGGTGCACCAAGGGGTTCTGCGCAAGCTCGCCGAAACCCGCGCCGAGCTCTACACCGAGCAGAACGTGCTGCTCAACGCCACGCACACGCACGCCGCGTGCGGCGGCGACTCGCACTACGCCGCCTATGACCTGTCGATCCTCGGCTTCCAGGAGCAGACCTACAACGCCGTCGTGGACGGGATCGTCGAAGCGATCTCCCGAGCGCACGACGACCTCAAGCCCGGCACCCTGCACCTGGGCCGGGCCGTGCTGACCGACGCCAGCGTGAACCGGTCGCGCAGCGCGTTCGACCTCAACCCCCGGGCGGACAAGGACCACTTCCCGCTGGCCATCGACCCGGCGGTCACCGTGCTGCGCTTCGTGCAGGGCGGCCGGGACGTCGGCGCGATCACCTGGTTCGCCACCCACGGCACCTCGATGACCAACGAGAACCGGCTGATCAGCTCGGACAACAAGGGCTACGCGGCGTTCGCCTGGGAACAGCTCGGGGACGACTTCGTCGCCTGCTTCGCGCAGACCAACGCGGGCGACATGTCGCCCAACCTGAACCTGGCGCCCGGTTCCGGCCCGACCGACGACGAGTTCGAGAACACCCGGATCATCGGCGACCGCCAGTTCCGCGCCGCCAAGCGCGCTTTCGACGCGGCGGGGGAGCAGGTCGGCGGCGCCGTGGACCACCGGATGTGCTTCGTGGACATGTCGAAGGTCACTGTGGACGGTCGGTTCACGCCGGACGGCGAGCAGCACTCCACCTGCACCGCCGCGATCGGCGTGTCCATGCTCGCCGGAAGCCGCGAGGACGGGCCGGGACTCCCGATCCCCGAGGGCATCCGCAACCCGTTCCTGGACTGGCTCGGCGGCGCGGACGCGTCCATCCCGGCGGGGCTGGCGGACGCGCAGGCGCCCAAGCCGATCGCGGTGCCCTTCGGCGCGATGAAGCCCTACCCGTGGTGCCCGGAAGTGCTGCCGCTGCAACTGATCCGGATCGGCCAGCTGCACCTGGTGGCCGGGCCCGCCGAGTTCACCATCGTGGCCGGGCTGCGGATCCGCCGCGCCGTCGCCGACGAGCTGGGCGTGCCGCTGGAGAACGTGCTGGTGCAGGGCTACGCCAATGCGTACAGCCAGTACGTGACCACGCCGGAGGAGTACGACGCGCAGCAGTACGAGGGCGCCTCCACCCTGTTCGGCAGGTACACGCTGCCCGCCTACCAGCAGGAGTTCACCCGGCTGGCCGCCGCGATGCGGTCCGGGAAGCCGGTCCCGCCCGGGCCGACCCCGCGCGACCTGCGCGGCAAGCTGATCAACTTCCAGCCCGGCGTGGTCTTCGACGACAAGCCGCCGGGCCGCGAATTCGGCGACGTGCTCACCGAACCCGCCAACCGCTACCGGCGCGGCGAACAGGTCTCGGCGGCGTTCGTGACCGGCCACCCGAAGAACGACCTGCGCCGCGGCGGCACCTTCGCCGAGGTCCAGCGCCAGGTGGACGGCGGGTGGCGGCGCGTGGCCGACGACCGGCACTGGTCGACGAAGTACCACTGGGCGCGCATCGGTGTCGCGACCTCGACGGCGACGATCACCTGGGACGTCCCGGACAACGCCCCGGCCGGCCGCTACCGGATAGTCCACCGCGGCAACTGGAAGAACGGCTGGAACGGCTCGATCAACGCCTTCACCGGCACCACGCAAACCTTCGTGATCACCTGACGCCACCGGGGATCCACCGACCGTCGACAACGCCGCCCCGACGCGCCCGCGGAGGTCACCGAGGCTCCCAATTTTAGGCAAAATCGGGAGCCTCGCGGCGAAGCCGAGCCGACTGCGGAGGTCGTTGGGTTCCCAATTTTAGGCAAAATTGGGAGCTCTTCGGCGTGGCCGTGTCGCGTGTGGGGGTCGTTGGGTTTCCGATTTTAGGCAAAATTGGGAGTTTTCCCGGGCGGGCGGGTCAGCCGTGGAGGTCGCGGTAGGCGCGTTCGGCGCCCGAGTGCAGGGGGACCGCTCCCGTGCTGATCAGGTTCCGGACGTCCAGGAACTGGGTTCCCACCGTCTGCTGCGGCACCAGAAACGGCGCTCGCAGCACCAGGACCCGGACCACCGCTTCGGCCAGGTCGGCGGGGAGTTCCGGGGTGCAGGCCAGGATGTTGGGCACGCCGACCGTCGGAGTCCGGCTGGTCCGCCGGTAGGCGCCGGGCGGCACCAGCACCGGGTCGCACAGCGGCCCGCAGCCGGCCTCCGCCGCATCGAGCGGCAGCAGGCGGATGCCGACCCGGTCGTCGAGCGTCTTGAGCACCGGCGTCGGCAGGCCGCCGGACCACAGCAGCGCGTCGATCCGGCCGCGTTCCAACGCGTCGATCGCTTCTTCCAGCGGCAGCGATTCGCGGCGCACCCCGGGATGCGCCGCCAGCAGGTGCGCACCCAGCAACGCCGTCCCGGACTTCGGCGCGCCGATCGACACCGTGCGTTCGGCCAGCTCGGCGAGGCTGTGCACGGGACTGTCGGCCAGCACGACGAGCTGCGTGTAGTTCTCGTAAACCTGCCCGAGGGCGCGCAGCTGAACCCGGGGGCCGAGATCGCCGTTCTGCGCCGCCGCCGCGGTGTGGGCGAGCACCATGCCCAGATCGGCCGACCCGTCGCGCAGCAGCTCGACATTGGCGACGCTGCCTTGGCTGCTCAGCACCGGCATCCGCAGCCCGGGCACCGCCGCGGAAACCTCGGCGGCGAGCTGACCGGCGAAGGCCGTGTAGAAGCCGCCCGGCTCGCCAGCGGCGATGCGCAGCGTGCGCTCGGGCGTCCGCCCGGAGCAGGCGCTGACCAGCCCTGCACCGGCCAGGGCGAGCAGGGCTCGGCGGCGAATCACGTCTCCTCCCGGACCGGCAGATCGAGCCGCACCGACAACCCGTGCGGCCGGACGGGCTCGATTCGCAGCGAGCCGCCGCGCGCGGTCACCAGTCGGTCGGCGATGGCCAGCCCGAGCCCGGAACCGCGGCTGCCGCGATGCCGCCCGGCGCGCCAGAAGCGTTGCGCGGCAAGGGATATCTCCGCATCGGACAGGCCGGGTCCGGTGTCGCTGACGGTGAGCGCGCAGCTGCCCGGACCGGCCTCGCAGCGCACCGACACGGTCGCCGACGATCCGGCGTACTTGATGGCGTTGTCCAGCAGGATGTCGAGGATCTGGGCGAGGTCGTCGGCCGGGAGGTCCGCCTCGGCGTCGTCGAGCCGGGCCTCGGCGAACCGGACCCCGGCCGCCTCGGCCGCCGGCCGCCACGCCTCGATCCGGTCGGCCGCCACCGCCGCCACGTCGCTGGGTTCCACCGCGGACCCGCCGGGTTCGCGATCCGCCGTGGCCAGGGCCAGCAGCCGGTCCAGCAGCGACTCCAGCCGGTCCACCTCGTCCAAAGTGGAACGGTAGGTCTGCGCTCCTTCCGGCGTGATCCGCCGTTCCAGCGCGTCGACCCGCAGCCGCAGCGCGGCCATCGGGTTGCGCAGCTGGTGCGACGCGTCCGCGACTAGGCGCCGTTGCTGCTCCTCGGCGTCCGCGACGGCCTCCGACATGCGGTTGAAGGACACCGCCAGCTCCCGCAGCTCCGGCGGCCCGGCGTCCTCCGGAACCTGCGAGCGGCGCGATCCGGCGCCGACCGCCCGCACCCCGGCCCGCAATTCCGCCAATGGCCGCAGGATCCACCGGGCGAGCACCAACGCGAGCAGCCCGCACACCACCAAGGCGCTCAGCGCGCCCGCCACGATCAGCGCCCACCGCTCGGCGATGTCCTGCGTCGCGTGCTGCACCGAGGCGCGCAGGACGACCGCGCCGGTCACCCGGGTGCCGTCACCGACCGGCCGGTACCGGATCAGCTCGCCCTCGGACCACGGCCGCAGCCACGGCACCGGCCCGGCCAGCTCGTTGCGCAGCGCCTTGTCGATCGACTCGACGACGTCGGTGGCGCGCATCCCGCCGGTTTCCACGGCCGGCACCCGGTTGGTGTCGACCACCACCAGCGGCTCGCCGTAGAGCTCCGCGTAGCGGCTCGCCTCGGCACGCAGCTGGGCGGTGTCGCCGGTGCTGAACGCGTGATCGGTGAGCGCGGCGAAGCGGTCGAGGTCGGCGGTGCGGGCGAGCACCAGCTGCTGCGTTCGCTCCGCGGCGGTGGCGCGCAGCAGCGGAGCGGCGAACCCGGCCACCGCGAGGACCGAGAAGGTGAGCAGCACCAGCAACAAGCGTCGGCGCATCAGCGGTCACCGAGCCTGGTCACGGGCCGTGAGCACGGCGGCGAATCCGCTGGGCGGCCGTGCAGGGAGGAGCGGCGGTTTCGCGCGAAATCGCCGACGCGAGTGCCTGGGAGGCGGCGGTTTCGCGCGAAACCGTCATTCCGCGTGCCTGGCGGTGCCGGTTTCGCGCGAAACCGCCGCAAGGCGTCGCCGCACCGGCGAGCAGGACGCGTGCTCACCTGTTCACTCCCCGAACCGGTAGCCGAAGCCGCGGATCGTCACCAGCAGTTCCGGGCGGCCCAGCTTGGCGCGCAGCTGCGCGATGTGCACGTCCAGGGACCGCGAGACCGCCAGGTAGGCGTCGCCCCAGACCTCGTCCATCAGGCGCTGCCTGTTCACCGCGCTGCCCGCCTCGCCGGCCAGCACCGCGAGCACGTCGAACTCCTTCGGCGTCAGCTCCACGTCGCGGTCGCCGACCCGCACCCGGCGGGTCCGCAGGTCCACCAGCACGTCGCCGACCCGGACCTCGTCGGCGGCCGCGGGCGCCGGGCGACCGCGCCGGGCCACCGCGTCGATGCGGGCCAGCAGCTCCGCCATCCGCACCGGCTTGACCAGGTAGTCGTCCGCGCCGGAACGCAGGCCGCGGACCACCATCCGCTCCTCGCCGCGGGCGGTCAGCACCACCACCGGGATCGGCCCGACCCGGCGCAGCTTCCGCAGCACGTCGAGGCCGTCGGCGTCCGGCAGCCCCAGGTCGAGCAGCACCAGGTCGTGATCCCGGTGCCGGGTCAGCGCGTCCGCGCCGCGCGAAACCCGGGTGGGCTGGTGGCCGTGCGCGGCGAGGACGTCGACGAGCGCATCCGCCACGCCGTCGTCGTCCTCGACGAGAAGCACGCGCACCAGCCACCTCCGAAAGCTCCGCCCCGAGTATGGCGACGCGCCGGGTCAGCCCTCCATACGGGAGTCCTTCGACGTCTCGCGCATCCGCAGGTACACGAGCAGCGAGATCAGCACGCAGCCCGAGACGTACCAGAAGAACACCTGCTCCATGCCCGCCTTCTTCAGCCACAGCGCCACGTACTCCGAGGTGCCGCCGAAGATCGCCACCGTCAGCGCGTAGGGCAGGCCGACGCCGAGCGCGCGGATGTTGGTCGGGAACAGCTCCGCCTTCACGATCGCGTTGATCGAGGTGTAGCCGGTGACGATCACCAGGCCGCCCATCATCAGCGCGAACGCCGTGACCGGGTCCTGCGTCGAGCCGAGCAGCGTCATGATCGGCACGGTCAGCACGGTGCCGCAGACGCCGAAGGCCAGCAGCAGCCAGCGGCGGCCGATGCGGTCCGACAGCGCGCCCGCCAGCGGCTGCAGGAACAGGAACACCAGCAGCGCCAGGAAGTTGATCCAGGCGACGGTGCCCTTGTCGATGCCCGAGGTCGCCACCATGTACTTCTGCAGGTAGGTCGTGTACGTGTAGAACGCCACGGTGCCGCCGAGGGTCAGGCCGACGACGAGCAGGCACTCCTTGGGGTGCTGCAGCAGCGCCTTGACGGTGCCGCGCGACTGGTTGCCCTCCGAGGTCTTCTTGTAGCTCTCGGTCTCGTCCATGCCGCGGCGCAGCCACATCACGATCACCGCGCCGATCGCGCCGATCGCGAACGGGATCCGCCAGCCCCACGAATCCATCTGCTCGTTGGTGAGCACCATGAGCAGCAGGATCTGCACGCCCAGCGCGGTGAGCTGCCCGGCGACGAGCGTCACGTACTGGAAGCTCGAGTAGAAGCCGCGCTTGCTCGCGGTCGCGACCTCCGACAGGTAAGTCGCCGACGTCGCGTACTCGCCGCCGACCGAGAGGCCCTGCACCAGCCGCGCGAACACGAGCAGCAGCGGCGCGGCGAGGCCGATCGTGTGGTAGCCCGGCGTCAGCGCGATCACCAGCGAGCCGCAGGCCATCAGCGTCACCGAGAGCGTCAGCGCGGCCCGGCGGCCGAAGCGGTCCGCGTAGCGGCCGAGCAGCCAGCCACCGAGCGGGCGCATCAGGAAGCCGATGGCGAACACGCCCGCGGTGTTGAGCAGCTGGGCGGTCAGGTCGCCTTTCGGGAAGAACGCCGCCGCGAAGTACACGCTGAACGCGGTGTAGGCGTACCAGTCGTACCACTCGATCAAGTTGCCGATCGAGCCGCGAATGACGTTGGCGACCACCCGGCGCTCGCCACCGGAGCGCGCCGCAGCGTCGCGGCCGTGCACCTCAGTTGACATCCGTCCTCCTCCTAGTGAACGGACTCACAGTGCGGAGGCGGGGGATCGACAACAAGAACGGCGGCGTTTCCTTTACGTCTGGTTAACGTGATGCCAACGTGGGTGATCACGCTGTGCGGTCGGTGGTTCGTGCGCGGTTTGGAGCGCTATGGCACTCCAAACCACGCACGATCCCTGGACGAGAGGAGCCTGTCGGAATGCTGCGATCGGGAGGGCTCGACGCGATCGTCGACGTCGACGGGGTGCGGGTCGGGCACGAGCAGCGGCTCGACGAGCACTGGGCCACCGGCACCAGCGTGGTCCTGGTGCCGGAGGGCGCGACGGCGGCGGTGGACGTGCGCGGCGGCGGCCCCGGAACGCGCGAGACGGATGTGCTCGAACCGAGCCACCTGGTGCAGCAGGTGCACGGCGTGGTCCTCACCGGTGGCAGCGCCTACGGCCTGGCGGCGGCCGACGGGGTGATGCGCTGGCTCGGCGAGCGCGGGCACGGCGTGCGGGTCGGCGCCGATCCGTCGCACGTGGTTCCGGTGGTGCCGGGCGCGGTGATCTTCGACGTGCCGATGAGCGACTGGGGCAACCGGCCCGACGCCGGGTTCGGCCACCGGGCCTGCGAGAACGCGACCCGCACCGAGGCCCGGCAGGGCAACGTCGGAGCAGGCACCGGCGCGGTCGTGGGCACGGTGAAGGGCGGCATCGGCACGGCCAGCGCCGTGCTGGACGACGGCACCACCGTCGGCGCGCTCGTGGCCGTCAACGCGGCCGGCTCGGCGATCGACCCCGACACCGGGCTGCCGTGGATCCCGGCGCCCGGCCTGCGCCCGCCCGATCCCGCCGAGGTCGAAGCGGGCCGGCGGCTGTTCGGGAAGCGCCCTGGGCGGCGCGGTCCGGTCGAGCGGCCGCTGAACACCACGATCGGCGTGGTCGCCACCGATCTGAAGCTTTCGAAGGCCGAGTGCCGCCGGCTGGCGGTCGCCGCGCAGGACGGGCTGGCCCGCACCGTCCGGCCGGCGCACCTCCTGGTCGACGGCGACACGATGTTCGCGCTGGCCACCGGCACCGGAGCCGCCCTGCCCGCGCCGGGCGAGCCGGACTGGGCGGCGCGGCTGGACGCGGTGTGCGCGGTCGCGGCCGACGTCGTCGCGCGGGCGATCGTGCGTGGCGTGCTGGCCGCCGAACCGGTGGATGAGGTGACTTCCTACACGCGCCTCTACCCCTCGGCGCGGGAATGAATCATCGTGTACCTGCGTTTTCGCCCGACGAAGCCGCACCGGTAGCGGGATCTTCCACATCGTGGGAGGCCGGTGCCTCACCTACTAGGATGGTTGCTGTGCTGGTGATCCGACGCGACCTGGTCGATGCGATGGTCGCGCATGCCCGACGGGACCACCCGGACGAGGCGTGCGGCGTGATTACCGGCCCGGAAGGGTCGGACCGCCCGACACGCCTGATCGAGATGATCAACGCCGAGCGTTCGCCCACCTTCTACCGGTTCGACTCCGCCGAACAGCTGAAGGTGTGGCGCGAGATGGACGCGCGGGACGAGGAGCCGGTGGTCATCTACCACTCGCACACCTCGACCGAGGCGTACCCATCGCGCACGGACGTCTCCTACGCCTCGGAGCCCAACGCGCACTACGTGCTCGTGTCCACCCGGGACCCGAAGACCCATGAGCTGCGTTCCTACCGGATCCTCGACGGTCAGGTGACCGAGGAGCCGGTGGAGGTCGTGGAGTCGTACATGTTCGCCCACACCGGTGCCGACGAGGTCCCAGACCTCGACTGAGCCGCGGCTCGCCCACCAGTGTTCGCGTCTCGATCCCAACGAAGTCCTTCGTGGACAGGAGGTTCCCCAATGGCAGTCAAGGTTTCGATCCCCACCATCCTGCGCACCCACACCGGCGGCGAGAAGTCCGTCGAGGCCAAGGGCGACACCGTGGCCGAGGTGATCAACGATCTCGACAGCAACTTCAACGGCCTGAAGGACCGCCTGGTCAAGGAAGGCAATCTGCACCGCTTCGTCAACGTCTACGTCAACGACGAGGACGTCCGCTTCGCGGGCGGCCTGGAGGCCAAGGTGGCCGACGGCGACAGCGTCACCATCCTCCCGGCCGTCGCCGGCGGCATGCGCTGACGGAATTCTGCGGGACCCGCGCCGCGCGGCGCGGGTAGCGGAACCTCAGAGGCCTTCTCCCGGCCCCGGCATACGGGCCGTCGCAAGCGGGAAGGCCTCTGGGAACCCGCGGCGATGCCGGTCGCGAGGTCCGAGCGGACCGGCACGTGGCGTGGGCGCGAAAGAACTCCACCCGCAGCAGGACATTCCCCTCCGGGCGGAGGGCGAGGAGGAGACGCACCGTGGCTCGTTACGACTCGTTGCTGGACGCGCTCGGTGACACCCCGCTGGTGGGGCTGCCCCACCTGTCACCGGCACCGGACGTCCGGCTGTGGGCCAAGCTGGAAGACCGCAACCCGACCGGTTCGATCAAGGACCGGGCGGCGCTGGCCATGATCGAGGCGGCCGAGAAGGAGGGCCGGCTCACCCACGGCTGCACGATCCTGGAGCCGACCTCCGGCAACACCGGGATCTCGCTGGCGATGGCGGCCAAGCTCAAGGGCTACGGCCTGGTCTGCGTGATGCCGGAGAACACCTCGGAGGAGCGCCGCCAGCTGCTGCAGGCCTACGGGGCGCGGATCGTCTCCTCGCCCGCGGCGGGCGGCTCGAACCAGGCGGTGGCGGTGGCCAAGGAGCTGGCCGAGCAGAACCCGGACTGGGTGATGCTCTACCAGTACGGCAACCCGGCCAACGCCGAAGCGCACTTCCGCACCACCGGACCCGAGATCCTGCGCGACCTGCCGACGGTGACGCACTTCGTGGCCGGGCTGGGCACCACCGGAACCCTGGTCGGGGTCGGCCGCTACCTGCGCCAGCAGAAGCCGGACGTGCAGATCGTCGCGGCGGAACCGCGCTACGGCGAGCTGGTCTACGGCCTGCGCAACCTCGACGAAGGCTTCGTGCCGGAGCTGTACGACCCGGACGTGCTGACGCGCCGGTTCTCGGTCGGCTCCTACGACGCGCTGCGCCGCACCCGCCAGCTGCTGGAGAGCGAAGGCATCTTCGCGGGCATCTCCACCGGCGGCGTGCTGCACGCGGCGCTGACGATCGCGGAAAAGGCTGCGGCAGAAGGAGAATCGGCGGACATCGCGTTCGTGGTGGCCGACGCGGGCTGGAAGTACCTCTCGACGGGCGCCTACAGCGGCACCCTCGACGAAGCGGCCCAACGCCTCGAAGGCCAACTTTGGGCCTGATCACCGCGGACGAGCTCCCCGAGGAGCACCTCTGACCCGCCGGGTCAAAGGTGCTCCTCACCTGCGTCGTTCCACAGTTTCAATTGAAACCTCTCTCCGAGGGACCGCAATTTCCATTGAAATTGAAGAAGTTGTCCACACCCTTCGGTGTGTCGGACCCACGACACGCAGGAGACTGTGGACAACCCGCAATTTCCATTGAAATTGGACCTTCGATTTCAATGGAAATTGCGGTGCACGGGTCGGGAGTCTGATGGGGTCAGCCGGTGAAGGCGAAGGGGCGGGTGTCGGTGCCGATGTTCGGGAGGACCAGCAGGGCGCCGTCCGCCGCAGCCGGGTCCTGGACGCCGTCGCGGGCCGTTGTGACGTACAGGTCCGTGAGGTCCGGGCCGCCGAAGCAGCAGTCCGTCGGGCGGCGCGCCGGCAGCTGGATCGTCCGCTCCAGCTCGCCTTCCGCGGTGTAGCAGCGGATTTCGCCCCGGTTGCGCACCGCGACCCAGATCCGGCCCGCGTCGTCGACGCACAGGCCGCCCGGTTCGCCGTCGACGTCGCAGAGCGCCCGGCGGTTGTCGGCAGCACCGGCGACGAGGTCGAAATCCAGCACGTCGATGCGTCGCGCCGCGCCGTCCGACAGGTACATCCGGGTGTCGTCCGGGCTCCAGCCGATGCCGTGCCCGGCGACCAGGTCGGACACCGCGATCTTCGCCGCGCCGTCCGCCGTCACGCGGGCCAGCCAGCCCCCGGCGCCCAGCGTCGTCGCCCACAGCCGGCCCTTGCGGTCGATCGTCGTCGCCCCGGCCTGGACGCCCTCGCGGGCCCAGTAGGCCAGCCAGGTGCGCTGTTCACCGCCGGCGTCGTACAGGGCGATGCCTTCGGCCAGGTGCAGCACGAGCCCGCCGCGGCTGCGCGGTTTCGCGGCACCGACCTGCTGGGGCAACCCCATCACGTGATCGGCCTGCCCGGGGACGTAGCGGTGCGCGGTGTGGGCGGGCGCGTCGGTCCAGAGCAGCGTGTCGGTGCCGACGTCCCAGGTCGGTGCCTGTCCGGACCGCGCCTCCGCGGGCACCGCGATGTCGACCTGGGCTTGCACGAGGCACCTTTCGGGGGACGGGCACGACGATCCGGGACTTTACGGGGCGATTCGCGTTGATCATGGCTCGGCCCGGTGACGTGCGGCCCACGGCAAATATCGGGGTCATCCCCGAGACCTGGGAGGACTCCGCCGCGTAGCCTCGTTGGTGTGAACCGACTGCCTGAACGCCGCCGGGCTCGAGTGCTGCCCCAGAATCCGCTGCGAGCCGCTGTCGGGATGCTCATCGCCGTCGCGGCGCTCTACGGCATCGAGTTCTACGACGTCGCGACCCCTGCTTCGAGCCTCGATGCCTACGGCATCGAGCCGCGGGACGTCGACGGCCTGGGCGGCATCGTGTGGGCGCCGCTGCTGCACGCAGGGTGGGGACACCTGTGGGCGAACTCGCTGCCGTTCCTGGTGCTCGGCTGGCTGGTGCTGGCCGGCGGGCTGCGGCAGTTCATCGCGGTGACCGCGACGGTCTGGATCATCGGCGGCATCGGCACCTGGCTGGTCGGCGCACCCGGGGTGCACGTCGGCGCGTCCGGCGTGATCTTCGGCTGGATGGTGTTCCTGCTGCTGCGCGGCTTCTTCCAGCGCAGCTTCGCGCAGATCCTGGTCGCGGTGGCGCTGTTCTTCTACTGGGGCGGCATGTTGTGGGGCGTGCTGCCCGGCCAGCCCGGCATCTCCTGGGAGGGCCACCTGTTCGGCGCGCTGGGCGGGGTGCTCGCGGCCTGGTTGGTGGCGCGCAGCACTCGTCGGCAGGTCGCCGAACCCGCGCCTGGCAAACTGGCCGAGTGACTGACGCCCCGATCGGGATCTTCGACTCCGGCCTCGGTGGGCTGACCGTGACCCGCGCGGTCATGGACCAGTTGCCGGCCGAAACGGTGCACTACGTCGGCGACACAGCCAACGCCCCGTACGGCCCGATGCCGCTGGCCGAGATCCGCGCCCGCACCCTCGCGATCACCGACTCGCTGGTCGACGAGGGCGTGAAGATGCTGGTGATCGCCTGCAACACCGCGTCGGCGGCCTGCCTGCGCGACGCCCGGGAGCGGTACGACATCCCGGTGGTCGAGGTGGTCCTGCCCGCGGTGCGGCGGGCGGTGGCGACGACCCGCAACGGCCGCGTCGGCGTGATCGGCACCAAGGCCACCATCCACTCCCGCGCCTACGACGACGCGTTCACCGCCGCCCGGGACATCACGCTCACCACGGTCGCGTGCCCGCGCTTCGTGGAGTTCGTCGAGCGCGGCATCACCAGCGGCAGGCAGATCCTCGGCCTGGCGCAGAGCTACCTGGATCCGCTGCAGCAGGCCGACGTCGACACCCTGGTGCTCGGCTGCACGCACTACCCGATGCTCACCGGTGTGCTGCAGCTCGCGATGGGCGACCACGTGACGCTGGTCTCCAGCGCGGAGGAGACGGCCAAGGACGTGCTGCGGGCGCTCACCGAGAACGACCTGCTCGCCGACCCGGAGACAGTGCCCGAGCACGAGTTCCGCGCCACCGGCGCGCCGGACCGATTCGCCCGGTTGGCGGCTCGCTTCCTGGGTCCGGCCGTGGTGGCCGATGCCGTTCGGCCGCTGACCGTGTCAAGCTCCATCGCATGAAGCTGACGATCCTCGGTTGTTCCGGCAGCTTTCCCGGCCCGGACTCGCCGTCGTCCGGATACCTGCTGGAGTCCGGCGGCACGCGCATCGCGCTCGACCTCGGCAACGGCACGCTGGGCGCGATGCAGCGGTTCGTCGACCCGTTCCAGCTCGACGCGGTGTTCTTCAGCCACCTGCACCCGGACCACTGCGCGGACTTCGCGGCGCTGACGGTGCTGCGCCGCTACCACCCGAACCCGCCGCACGACCCGACCGCGCGGCGGTTGCGGGTGATCGCGCCCGAGAACGCCCCGGAGCGGTTCGCGGCCCTCTACGCGCCGGACGCGGCCGAGCGAGCCGAGACCGATCTGTCCGATGTGTTCGAGTTCATCCCGATCCCGGCGGAGCCGGTGCGCGTCGGCCCGTTCGAGGTGCAGGCGGTGCCGATGGCGCACCTGTGCGCGTCGTGGGGATTCCGTGTGGCGGCCGAGGGCAAGGTGCTGGCCTACACCGGTGACACCGGGCCGTGCCCGCAGTTGACCGAGCTCGCCGCGGACGCCGACGTGCTGCTTTCGGAGGCGTCCTGGGCGAACTTCCCGGACGCGCCCGAGGGCGTGCACCTGTCCGGGCGCCAGGCGGCAGAGGTGGCGAAGGCGGCCCGAGCCCGCCGCCTGCTGCTCACGCACATCGTGCCGTGGGCGGACCGCGAGGAGATCCTCGCCGAGGCGAAGGCGGCGTTCGACGGCCCGACCGAGCTCGTCGCCGCCGACCGCACCTACGACGTCTGACGGATATTCGGCTGCGTCGCGGCGCCTCGTCTGCCACAGTCAGCCGTCGTGGACGACCACCTCGAGCTCCGGCGTGCCGGTGATGCCGATGCGCTCGACATGGCCAACGTGTGGCTGCGTTCCTTCGCCACCGCGCTGCCGACCGTGCACCGCGCGCATGGGGATGACGAGGTGCGGAGCTGGTTCTCGCATGTCGTCGTGCCGCAGCACGAATGCTGGGTGGCTGTCGCCGCGGGCTCGGTGGTCGGGCTCCTGGTGTTGGACGGCGCGGAGCTGGACCAGCTCTACCTCGAACCGTCGTGGCGAGGCCGTGGTCTGGGCGACCGGTTCGCGGACCTGGCCAAGCGGCGGCGTCCCGGGGGACTGGATCTGTGGACGTTCCAGGTCAACGCCCCGGCGCAGCGGTTCTACGAGCGGCACGGCTTCGTCGAGGTCGAGCGGACCGACGGGCGGCGCAACGAAGAACGAGAACCGGACATCCGATATGCCTGGCGACCGTAGACCCTGCCCACGGAATGGCGCCCCACCTGGAGCGAGTGCCGGCGCGGCGCCCGGTTCGTCCGGCCAGGTGCCAGGGGTGGTCGGCGGTGCTGCTGCCGGGCGGGCTTAGGGTTGGGGGCGTGGCACGAGCGGATGGGCGGAGCGACGACCAGCTCCGAGAGGTGCGGATCACGCGCGGATACCAGGACTGGCCGGCCGGTTCGGTGCTGGTGGAGTTCGGCAAGACCCGGGTGTTGTGCGCGGCCAGCGTCCAGGAGGGCGTCCCGCGCTGGCGGACCGGCTCCGGGCTCGGCTGGGTGACCGCCGAGTACGCGATGCTGCCGTCGTCGACGAACACCCGCAGCGCCCGCGAGTCGGTGAAGGGCCGCATCGGCGGCCGCACGCACGAGATCAGCCGGCTGATCGGCCGCTCGCTGCGGGCCTGCATCGACCTGGCGGCGCTCGGCGAGAACACCATCACGCTGGACTGCGACGTGATCCAGGCCGACGGCGGCACCCGCACCGCCGCGATCACCGGCGCCTACGTGGCGCTGGCCGACGCGGTGACGTGGCTGGGCGCGGCCGGTCGCCTGTCCGACCCGAAGCCGCTGTCCTGCGCGGTCGCGGCGGTGAGCGTCGGCGTGGTGGACGGCCGGGTGCGGCTGGACCTGCCCTACGAGGAGGACTCCCGCGCCGAGGTGGACATGAACGTGGTGGCCACCGACCACGGCACCCTGGTGGAGGTGCAGGGCACCGGCGAGGGCGCCACCTACACGCGGTCCACGATGGACAAGATGATCGACTTCGCGCTGGACGGCTGCGCCAAGCTGGCCGAGCTCCAGTCGGCGGCGCTGGCCGAGCCCTACCCGGGCGAACTCCCGGGGAGCGCGGCATGACGCGAGTGCTGCTGGCCACCCGGAACCAGAAGAAGCTGGTGGAACTGCGCCGGATCCTCGCCGCCGAGGGCGTGACCGGCGTGGAGGTCATCGGCCTGGCCGACGTCCCGGAGTTCCCGGAGGCGCCGGAGACGGGCGCGACGTTCGAGGAGAACGCGGTGGCCAAGGCCGTGGACGCGGCGAAGGCCACCGGCCTGCCGGCGATCGCGGACGATTCGGGCATCGCGGTCGACGCGCTCAACGGGATGCCGGGAGTCCTGTCGGCCCGCTGGTCGGGCAAGCACGGGGACGACCAGGCGAACCTGGACCTCCTGCTGGGCCAGCTCGCGGACGTCCCGGACGAGCGCCGCGGGGCGGCGTTCGTGTCGGCGTCGGCGCTGGTGCTGCCGGACGGCGCGGAAACGGTGGTGCGCGGCGAGTGGCGGGGCACGGTGATCCGGGAAGAGCGCGGGGCCAACGGCTTCGGCTACGACCCGATCTTCGTCCCGGAAGGCGAAACCCGGACCAGCGCGGAACTCTCCCCGGAGGAGAAGGACGCGGACTCGCACCGAGGCCGGGCACTGCGACTCCTCCTCCCGGCCATCCGCGAACTCGCGGGCTGAACGAGGTAATGAAGGGCGCCCCTGATGAACGGTCAGGGGCGCCCTTCTTTTCAGGGATTCGGTGCCGCGACGGAACTTCTCGGCTGGGGGAGGGGAAGATGTTCCGCGTGCACCGCAGGTTCCAGCGGCATTCCTCCTTTCCGCGTGGGGTGTTCCTGACCGCTCGGGTCAGAACTTGACGCGGGGCAGGCGGATGCGGACCGTCTCGGCTTCCTCGGGGACGATCCACAACGCCGCGCCCGTTCCTTCTCCGGGCACGCCATGCAGGTCACGTGGCGGTTCGTAGGGCCGGGCGGGTGTGTCTGGCCCGCCTGGCTGTGGGAGGTCTTTCAGCGCGGTGAGCGCGTCGACGATGCCGCCCCAGTAGTGCCAAACGACCAGGCCAGGCCGGTAGACGTTGCGCCCAGGCGCGTCCACGATCCGCGCCACCTCGGTGCGTACCTGGCTGCGGACGTGGGCGACATCGGTGAGTCCGTGCTCGTTCCACTGGCGGAAGAGGACGACCACGTGCGGAGCGCCGAGCGGGCCGAGGACGTGCCGCGCGAAGTCGTGGCGGACGAACCACAGCAGCAGTTCCTCGGCCTCGGCCGGTTCAAGCCCGCGCATCCCACCCGGCTCCTGCGCTCGCCAATTCGGCTCGGTCCTCCCGAAGTGCATGACGTCCAGTGGTGCGAAGCGCGTGCCTGCCCGTTCGCTGCGCGGGAATGCTGGGGATCCGCCGGGCTTGTCGCATGTCGGGGGCCTGCGACAAGCCCGGCGGAAGAATCGGAGCGGTCATATCGGAATCGGCCTCGGCGGAAGTCGGCCAGCCGAAGTCGTACCGGAAGACGGCTGGGCTGTCGGCCTCGTCGTAGGTGCGTGGCGTTATGGAATGAAGCGGGTACGCCCGCGCCGGATCGGGTCCCCATGCGTCGGCGTCATCCTCGTCCGGCCAACAGGGCTCCTCGTCGTCGACCGTGCTGCCGTGGACCCGCGCGATGACGGCGAACGCGGAGAACGCGGGAAGGTAAGCGGAGTGTTGCCCGCACGTTCCGCCCAAAGTCCAGGCCAGCCCGGCAAAAGCCCCCACGGCGAGCCCCGCAACACCAACCGCCACGACCCAACCAACAGACACCAACACGATCACTCCCTGTTCGCTTCCAGCAAGAGAAAGATCAGTACTCGTACTGATCAAAGAATCTCGCAGTACCCGTACTGTGTCGACTACCCGATTCGGTGGTTCGGGACCGTTTCGGTACTGCGCATACAGTGATCGCATGACCCTGCGGAGGTTGATGCTTGGTCGGAGCTTGGCTCAGTGGCGAGAGCTCGCTGGGCTGACCCGAGAAGAGGTGGCGGCAGAACTGGAGTGCACGACCGGCCGCGTGCGCCACCTTGAAAGTGGGCGGAACGTCCCGACGCGGCCCGACCTCATCGTCTTGTGCGCCATGTACGGGATTCCGGACGCCGATCGGAAGCTGTTGTTGGCAACGCGGTCGGACGCGCAGAAGCCTGGCTGGTGGCAGACGTATCGGCTGCCGCGATGGCTCGTCTCGTACGTGACCTTGGAGACAGATGCGAGTAGCGTCCGCAACTTCGAGGTCGAGTTGATCCCTGGGCTGGTTCAGACCGAGGACTACGCCAGACGACTCGAAACCCTCGGTGACCCGGGAGCATCGCAGGCGACGATCGACAACCGGGTCGCCGCCAGAATGCATAGACAGCAGCGGCTTCTGGATGACGGCCAGCCGCTCGAAGTGAAGCTCCTCATCTCCGAAGCGGCCCTTCAAAGGTGCGCTGCTGACCCGGATGTCGGAAGCGGTCAGCTTGCCCATCTCATCAAGATCGGCGAGCGGCCCAACGTCAGTATCAGGATCGTTCCCACGGGCCTCGGGCTGCACCGCGCGATGGCGGGTGGCTTCGCCCTGCTCGACTTTCCGCCGGACACCTGGCCGGAGACCGGCTATCAGGAGTATGTGGTGGGCGGCCACCTGGTCGACGATCCTGACGCAGTTTCAACGATGAGTAAGCTGTTCAGCGAGCTGTGGGACCGTGCTCTGTCCGAGTCCGAAAGTGCCAACGCGATCTCGAAGTGCCAGCTGGCAGGCGAAAGGGAGTAATGATGGATCAGACCCAATTACGTTGGCGGAAGTCCAGTCGCTCGGCTCCGCAGGGACAGTGCGTCGAGGTCGCCGCCAACCTCCCCGGTGTCTGCGCGGTGCGCGACAGCAAGAACCCAGCAGGAACACCGCTGGTGTTCGGTGCCTCCGCGTTCGCGACGTTCTTGAATGCCGCCAAAGCCGGACGCTTCGACCGCATTGCATAGACGCGCGTGGTAGCGAGGGAAAGCCATGCCGATCAATAACCGTGACACCGGCTGGTTCAAGAGCCGCCGCAGCACCTCGGGAAACGACCAGTGCGTGGAGTGTCGCATCGTCTCCGGGGCTGGCACTGGCGTCCGTGACTCGAAGGACCGCGATGGCGGTGTCCTCTGGATTCCGCCGTTATCGTGGGCTTCCTTCAGCGAACAGGCCAAGGCGGGCGCCTTCGATCTGCCGAACTGAACGAGCAGCAGTGCAGGTCGGGGCGGCCCCTCGGCCCTGCGCGCGGTTGTGGCGGATGCGGGGCGTGACGAAATGTCGTGGTAGTGGAACGTTCTGTGATTGAATACGGGGCAATCCTGTTTAAAACGGATTTATTGCGCCGATGTGGCATCTCGTTGTTCTTGCTTTGTTGCTCCCCATGGCTGGCCGACGGTAGAGAAGGCATTCTCCTGAGTAGGCTGAAAAAATGAGCCGAGGTGTTCGACGGCGGGAATTCGTCCGTTTTCGGGTTTGTGTTGCTGGTGTTGTTCTCGGGGCATTGGTCGGGATTGCCGGCTGCTCTCCGGGCGGCGGTGGGCAGGATGCCGCGCCGCCTCCGAAGCCCGCGCCGGTCGTCGACATCACGGCTGCCGGGGGCGACCAGGTGAACCCCACCACGCCGATCGACGTGCGGGTTCAGAACGGCAAGCTCACCGCCGTCACCGTGACCAATCCCGACGGCAAGCAGGTCGCCGGGCAGATGGCCGACGGTCGGACGGGCTGGCGCACCACCGAGGTGCTCGCCTACGACAAGGTCTACGACGTGGCCGCCACGGTCGTCGACGGCGACGGGACGAGCACCACGCAGCACAAGGCGATCCACACGCTCGCCCCCAAGGCGCAGGCCTACCCGAGCGTGGTCCCGGCGCCCTCCACCCACGACGTGGGCGTCGGGCAGCCCATCGTCGTCCGGTTCGACCACGCCATCACCGACCGCGCCGCCGCGGAGAAGGCGCTGCAGATCAGCAGCGCTCCCGACCAGCCCGGCGGCTGGTACTGGATTTCCGACAAGGAAGTGCACTACCGGCCGCGGGACTACTGGCAGCCGGGCACCAAGATCACGTTGAAGATCAACCTCTACGGCGTCGACCTGGGCGGCGGGGTTTACGGGGAGACCGACCGCAGCATCGACTTCGCGGTGCACGATTCCTGGATCGCGAAGGCAGACGGCGGCACCGAGCAGATGCAGATCTTCCACAACGGTCAGCTCGTCAACACGATGCCCATCAGCATGGGCAAGGACATCACTCCGACCCACGTCGGCGCGCACGTCATCTCGGACAAGCACCAGAAGTACACGATGGACTCCTGCACCTACGGCGTGTGCCCGCCCGACCCGAAGGCGTACCGGTCCGACGAGTTCTTCGCCGAACGCATCTCCAACGACGGCGAGTTCGTGCACGAGAACCCGGCCAGCGTCGCGCAGCAGGGCAGCTCCAACGTCTCGCACGGCTGCATCAACCTCGACCAGGCCAACGCGCAGTGGTTCTTCGAGCACTTCGGGCTCGGCGACGTCGTCGAGGTCGCCAACTCCGGCGGCCCGGCGCTGCCGGTGTGGGACACCTACGGCGACTGGGCGTTGTCCTGGGACCAGTGGCAGGCCGGCAGCGCCCTCCACTAGCGGCGGCGTCGGTAGCCTCGTCCGGGTGATGGGAGTGGTCGAGCGGATCTGGCGGTACCCGATCAAGTCGACCGGCGGTGAGCCGCTGCACCGGGTCGACGTCGATGCGCGGGGGCTGCTCGGGGACCGGCTCTTCGCGGTGCGCGACGCCGAGGGCAAGTTCGGGTCGGGGAAGAACACCCGCCGCTTCCGGCGGATGCCCGGCCTGCTGGAGCTGCGTTCCCGCTACCTGGACGACGCCGACGAGCCGGAGCTGCTGGATCCGCACGGCACGGTCGTCGCGGACCCGACGGCCTACCTCCGCGGCTACCTAGGCCGCGACGACGTCGAGGTGGCGCGCGAGGCGGCCGTCTCCCACTTCGACCAGCTCCCGCTGAGCGTCCTGACCACCGCCACCCTCGACTGGGTGCGCTCGGCCGCCCCGGGCGTGCCGGTCGACGAGCGGCGCTTCCGGCCGAACCTCCTGGTTCGCACACCTCCGGGCACCCCGCCCTTCGCGGAGGACGAGTGGTTCGGGAGCAAGGCGCGGATCGGCGGCCTGTGCGTCGAGTTCGTGCGGTCCAGCGAGCGGTGCGCGATGGTCAACGAGGCCCAGCGGGACCTGCCGCACTCGGCGCAGGTGCTGCGGGCCATCGCCAAGGAGCACGACACCCGCCTGGACGCGCTGGCGACGGTCGCGACCCCGGGACCGGTGCAGGTCGGGGACGCCGTCGTGCTCCTCTAGCGCCTGCCGCGAAAGCAACGGCCGCCGGTTCCGCTGTTCAGGTGCCGTGTGCACTTTGTGTTGCTATAGCAGCACGAAATGCACACGGGGTCAGCTGCCCGTCGGGACCCAGTTGCCGTGGAAGCCGTTGGGGACCCGGTCCGGGAGCCGGACCTCGGCCACCGTCTCCAGGGTTTCCGCGTCCAGCAGGAGCAGGTCGCTGCGCTCCTCCGCCGCCGAAAAACGCAGGCCATCAAGACTCCGTCGTCCTCCGCCGCGTCCGGGGTCCTCGGCTCGAAGACGAACTCGCCGACCTGGTCGCCCTCGCCGAAGCTGCGGGTTTCCGTCTTCCCGGTCGTCATGTCGTGCTTGAGCAGGGTGTCGTCGCCGACCGCGTAGCCGTAGCGGTGGCGCTTGCCGACCAGCCGCTCGTCCACGCGCGGGAACTCCTGCAGGCGGTCGTCGAGGCGCTCCTCCCGGACCCGCCCGGACTTGAAGTCCACCGTCCAGCGGTCCAGCGTCGGGGCTCCCTCGGACGGGCCCTGCAGGTCCGCGTCGAAGACCTTCGCGTGCCGCACGATCTCCAGCACGAGGCCCGTTTCGGTCTCGTAGGCGTTCAGCGGGTGGAAGACGTAGCACGGCTCGACGTCGAACCAGCGGACGTCGCGCGCACCGCCGGAGCGCGGCATCACGCCGATCCGCGCCGGGTAGCGCGGGTTCCAGCGGTACGGGAACGACTGGTTCGCCGGGGTGAAGCGCGCCATCCGCGCCGTGATCGGGTCCGGCACCCGGACCCGGCCGATCAGCGCGGACACCACCAGCTGGGCCGGGCGGCGCAGCCACACCGGAACGGCGCCCTCGACCGCCTGGCGCGCGTCGAAGCTCACCGGCAGGTCGTAGAACACCACGTGGTTCTCGGTCAGCGAGAAGTCGTGCATCATCGGGCTGCCGGACACGGCCACGTCGACCGTGCGCCGGGCGCGCCCGTCCGCCCCGATCACCGAGTACTGCACCGTGTTGCCGCGGCCGAAGAAGTACGACACCGCGTGCAGTTCGCCGGTTTCCGGATCGCGCTTGGGGTGCGCGGTGTAGCCGCCCGGCAGCGTGCCGTCGAAGTCGCACGGGCCGACGGTGTCCAGCTCGTCGGTCAGCTCGTAGTTCGTCGCCCCGGCCTCGACCAGGGCGAGCGTGCGCCCGGCGTGGCCGATGATGTTGGTGTTCGCGCCGAGGACGTCGAGGCCGGCGCGGGGGTTGCGGGGGCGCGGCGGTTCGCCGAGCGCCTGGGTGACGGCGGGGGAGCGGACCCAGCGGTTGCGGTACCACTCGGCCTTCCCGTCGCGGAGCCGGATGCCGTGCACCATCCCGTCGCCCATGAACCAGTTGTAGGTGTCCGGGTCGATCTCGGAGATCGGGTTGGGGCCGTTGCGCAGGTAGCGGCCGTCGAGGTGGTCGGGGATCTCGCCGATGACGGGCAGGGCGGTGCAGGAGCGCTCCTGCCGGATCGGTGCGTAGTTGCCCTGCGTGAACGGGTTTTCCATGGTGAACACCCTCCTGCGAGGTTGTGTAACGCCGTTATGAAACGGTAACGGCGTTATCGAACAGGAGCAACGGCCGATCGGGGCCGGATCGCGGTGTGATGCCGCTCGCCCCGGTGTGAACTTGAGTCGTTCCAGAAGCTAACTTCAGCAGTCGTGTTCACGGATTGGCTCGAACTGGCGCTGCTCGTCGTCGTCGGCTTCCTGTCCGGCGCGATCAACGCCGTGGCCGGCGGCGGATCCCTGCTGGTCTTCCCGGCCCTGCTGGCGACCGGGATGTCGCCGCTGGTGGCCAACGTGACTAACTCGGTGGCGCAGGGGCCCGGATTCGTCGGAGCCGCGATCAGCCAGCGCAAGGACCTCACCGGCACGCCGCGGCGGGTGTGGCTGACCACGGTGGCCGCGGCCGTCGGATCGGCGCTGGGCTGCGTGCTGCTGATGGTCCTGCCGGGCAAGGTGTTCGACGCCGTGGTGCCCGCGCTGGTGGGGCTGTCCGCCGTGCTGATGGCATTCCAGAACACCATCCGCAAGTGGCTGGGCACGCCCGGCGAGGACGCCCCGGACCGCACCGTGCTGCTGACGGTGGGAATCTTCCTGGCTTCGATCTACGGCGGCTACTTCGGCGGCGCGCGCAGCGTCATCCTGATCGCGATCCTGGTGCTGGCCGCCACCGACACCATGCGGCGGCTCAACGCGCTGAAGAGCTGGCTGGGGATGATCGGCAGCGCCGTGACGCTGGTCGTCTACGCGCTGATCGCGCCGGTGGACTGGATCGCGGTGCTGATGCTGGTGCCCACCACGGTGCTCGGCGGCTTCATCGGCGGGAAGCTGGCCCAGAAGCTGCCGTCGAACCTGCTGCGCTACCTGGTGGTGGTGATCGCCGCCGGAGTGGCGATCTACATGGCCCTCGACTGACGGGTTCCAATTTTAGGCAAAATCGGAACCACCTGAGCCGTGGCGAGGCTCGCGTGGGCGCCGGGGAAGCTTCCCAATTTTAGGCAAAATCGGAAATCCCCGAGCCGTGGCGAGGCCCGTGTGGACGGGCGGGCTCCAATTTCAGGCGAAATCGGAGGGGGCTTCGGAGGGCACCGGCCGGGTCGGTGCCCAACGGATCAGACCCCGAGGTCCTTGCGGAGCCGGTCCACGTGGCCCGTCGCCTTCACGTTGTACAGCGCCTTGGCGATCTTGCCCTCCGGGTCCACCACGAAGGTCGACCGGATCACGCCCTGCACCGTCTTGCCGTAGTTCTGCTTCTCGCCGAACGCGCCCCACGCCGTCATCACGGACTTGTCCGCGTCCGCCAGCAGCGGGAAGGTCAGGCCCTCCTCGTCGCGGAACTTCGCCAGCTTCGCCGGCTGGTCCGGGGAGATCCCGAGGACGTCGAAGCCCGCGTCGTTGAGCACCGCCAGGCTGTCCCGGAAGTCGCAGGCCTCCTTGGTGCAGCCGGGCGTGCTCGCCGCCGGGTAGAAGTAGACCACCACGGACCGGCCGCGGTAGTCGCCCAGGGACACGGTGTTGCCGTCGGCGTCCTGCAGCGCGAATTCGGGTGCCTTGTCGCCGGTCGAGAGTCGATTCTGTTCGCTCATGCTCCCGACGCTATCCGATGCTCCCGACCGGCTCGTGGCCGGTGAAGCGACCATCACTCGCGGGCGAGCTCGCCGGTCGCCGGGGTCAGCTGCGAGACCTGGGTGATCTGCGGCCCGGCCGGCGTCTGATCCGCTGTCGCGAGAAACCCGCCGACGAGCAGTCCGGCGACCGCAGAGGCGGTCAGGGCCAGCGCGCAGGTGGTGTACAGGCGGATGGACACCGCGATTTCCTTCCGGTGGCAGGGGATTGGCGACGATGGAACGTCGACGTGATGCTGATCGACTTCGCCGCCCGGTTCGTTACCGATGTCCCCCGTACGGGTTATCGGCGGTTTCGAGTTGCAGGTCGCGGGCACCCCGCGTAGACGGGTGGGTGGCCCGCTCCACCGACCGCCGGAGGATCACCATGCCCACCGTCGCCGACCAGTTCATCGAAGTGCTCGTGCAAGCAGGCGTCCGCCGGATCTACGGCATCGTCGGGGACAGCCTCAACCCGGTGGTCGATGCGGTTCGCCGCACCGACGGCATCGAGTGGGTGCACGTGCGCCACGAGGAGACCGCGGCGTTCGCGGCCAGCGCCGAGGCGCAGCTGACCGGGCGGCTGGCGGTGTGCGCGGGCAGTTGCGGGCCGGGCAACCTGCACCTGATCAACGGCCTGTTCGACGCGCACCGCAGCGGCGCCCCGGTGCTGGCGCTCGCCTCGCACATCCCGTCCGAGCAGATCGGGACCGGGTTCTTCCAGGAAACCCATCCCGAGGAGCTGTTCAACGAGTGCAGCCACTTCTGCGAGCTGCTCTCGCAGCCCGAGCAGATGCCGCGCCTGCTGCGCACCGCGATCCAGACCGCGTCCGGCCGGCGCGGGGTCTCGGTGCTGGTGCTGCCGGGCGACGTCGCGCAGAAGTCGGCCGCCCGGCCCACCGGCCGCGGCATCGTCGAGTGCGAGCCGCCCGTCGTGGTGCCGTCGGAGGACCAGGTGGCCGCGCTCGCGGAGAAGCTGAACGCCGCCCAGCGGCCGATGTTGTTCTGCGGTTCGGGGACTCGCGGCGCGCACCGGGAGGTCATGGAGCTCGCCGGGCGGCTGAACGCGCCGGTCGGGCATGCGCTGCGGGGCAAGGAATGGATCCAGTACGACAACCCCTTCGACGTCGGGATGAGCGGGCTGCTCGGCTACGGCGCCTGCTACGACGCGATGCACCGCGCGGACCTGGTCGTGCTGCTGGGCACCGACTTCCCGTACGACAACTTCCTGCCGCAGGCCAACACCGTGCAGGTGGACATCGAACCCGCGCACCTGGGGCGGCGCACGGTCCTGGACCTGGCCGTGCACGGCGACGTCGGGGAGACCATCCGCGCCGTGCTGCCGCGCGTTTCGCAGAAGGCGGACCGGTCCTTCCTGGACCGGATGCTGCGCGAGCACGCAGGCCAGCTGGAGCGCGTCGTCGACGCCTACACGCGGAACGTCGAGACGCAGGTGCCGATCCACCCGGAGTACGTCGCCGACGTCCTCGACGACCTCGCCGCCGACGACGCCGTGTTCACAGTGGACACCGGGATGTGCAACGTGTGGGCGGCCCGCTACATCACGCCGAACGGCCGGCGGCGGGTGCTCGGCTCCTTCGTGCACGGTTCGATGGCCAACGCGCTGCCGCAGGCCATCGGGGCGCAGATCGCCGATCCGGGGCGCCAGGTGATCTCGATGTCCGGCGATGGCGGGCTGTCCATGCTGCTCGGCGACCTGCTGACGCTGCGCACCCACCGGTTGCCGGTGAAGGTCGTGGTCTTCAACAACTCCTCGCTGGGCATGGTGAAGCTGGAGATGCTGGTCGACGGGCTGCCCGACTTCGGCACCGACCACGACCACGTCGACTTCGCCGCGCTGGCCGCGGCCGCCGGGATGCACTCGGTGCGGGTGGAGAAGCCCGGCGAGGTGCGCGACGCGCTGGCCGACGCGTTGGGCCGGCCGGGTCCGGCGCTGGTGGACGTGGTGACCGATCCCAACGCGCTGTCGATCCCGCCGCGCATCACCGGTGACCAGGTGAAGGGGTTCGCGCTCGCAGTCAGCCGCACGGTCCTCTCCGGCGGAGTGGGCAAGATGGTGCAGCTCGCGCGCAGCAACCTGCGCAACGTGCCGCGGCCGTAGGCCGCCGTTTCGCGACCGAGCGGCGCCCCGTCCTGCGAGCCAGGGCGGGGCGCCGCCGTGTTCGCGCCGCGCGGTTTCGCTTGCCCGCCACGGCGAACGTGAGCCCGGCAAGCCGCAATTCGGGTGACGCCCATTCGGCGCAATCCCTGGAATATGCCGGTAACCCTTCTGTCGTAAGGGTGATGGGGTGGTGACGCAATGTGGGGTTGCGTGGAGTATGGGGATCATGACAGTCAGTCCCACGGTGCGGCGTCGTCGTCTCGCCGCCGAATTGCGGCGGCTGCGGGCGCAGGCCGAGGTCACCCAGCAGCAGGCCGCCACCCACCTCGGTTGCACGCAGGCGAAGATCGGGCGCTTCGAAACCGCGAAGCGGTCGCCTTCGGTCGGTGATGTCTCGGCATTGCTGGACTTCTACGGGGTGGACGGGGCCGAGCGGGATCAGCTGATCAACCTGGCGCGAGATGCCAGGAAGCGCGGATGGTGGCATTCGTACAGCGATGTCCTGCCGGAGTGGTACGAGACCTATGTGGGGCTCGAAGCCGAAGCTTCGTCAATTGACACGTACGAGTCCGAGGCCATTCCCGGACTGCTCCAAACGCGTGAATACGCCTATGCGCTGACCAAGGCCACGCTCATTCGGGCGGATGATTCGGAAATTACTCGAAGAGTAGATCTCCGAATACAGCGCCAGCAGCGGGTCGTCGGGGCGAACCCGCTGGAGCTGTGGGCGGTCGTCGGGGAAGCGGCGTTGCGCCGGTGCGTCGGTGGCAACGGCGTGTTGCGCCGCCAGCTGGAACACGTGCTCAAGCTGGTGGAAATGCCGCACGTGACGCTGCAGGTGATGCCGTTGGACGCGGGTGCCCATCCCGCCCAGGCCGGTCCGTTCGTCATCCTGCGCTACTCGAATAACGTCGATCCGGACGTGGTTTATCTGGAAACACATGTGGGCGGGCTTTACCTCGAAAGGGAGATCGAGCTATCGAACTACGTGATGATGATGGACCATTTACGCGCGCATGCGGTAGACCCTGAGGGTTCCGTGAAACTCCTCCAACAACGTATAGGAGAGCTGTAGATGTCAAGCATCACCGACTGGCGCACCAGCACCCGCACCCAGGGGCAGGGCCAGTGCGTCGAAGTCGGCTTCGGTTCCGACCACGTCGGAGTTCGCGACACCAAGAATCGCGCCGCCGGTCAGCTCACCGTTGCGGTGCAGCGCTGGCACGAGTTCGTGCGCGGCCTGAAGCACGGTTGCTTCGACTCCTGACCAGCAGTGGCTCCGCTCCCGGGGAAGAGCGGAGCCACCATCACCGAACCGGTTCCCGGCAGGTCAGCCCCGTTGCAGGAACGGCGCGAGCAGACCCGGGACCGCCTCTTCCGCCAGCCGCAGCCCCGTCTCGGTGCTCACGTCCGGCACCTCGTAGACGCTGTTCCCGGCCGCTGTCGTCGCGCCGATGGTCAACAGGTCCGAGCGCCGCTGGAACACGGTCCTCCTGATGCGCCAGCCGATGATCCCCTCTCGCTGCAGCGCGACGGTGCGGCGAATCCCGGTGCCGGAGCGGGCGATCAGGTAGCGATCGGTGATCGCGTGACCGAGGTTGCGGTAGGCGTCCAGCGCGAAACCGATCGCCACCGCGACCGCGACCACCCCCACGGCCACGGTCGCCGCGACCGGCAACCAGCCGATCACCGCCGCCGCCACGGCCGCCGCGATGAACGGGACGGCCGAAACGAGCGCCCAGGTGATGCGCCGCCGCAGCGCGGCGCGCGGGTGCCGGTGCAGTTCGCCGCCGAAGGGCGTTTCCCTTTCCCGCAGGACCTCGGCGGCCACCCGGTGCGTCTCCGCGCGGGGAGCCGGCGGCAGCAGCGTCTTGTTGTCCGGCTGGTGTTCTTCCTGCTTCTGGTTCAGCCCGGTGGCCACGGCGTGCAGCCGCGCACCGCGGGCCCAGCGCAGCAGCAGCGGCTCCGCCAGCTCGACGCCGCGCAGGCGGCGTTCCTCCAGCGAGACCGACCGCGTGGTGAGCAGCCCGCGCTTCACCCGCAGCGTGTCGCCCCGTTCCCGGGTCAGCCGGAAGCCCCACCACATCTCCACGGACAGCGCGATGGCGCCGAGCACGCCGACGACCAGGGCGATGGCGGCCCCGACCCCGATGACCAGCCACAGCGACGTCGCCTGCACGGCCTGCCCGAGGCTTTCGAAGACGCCGAACGACTTCAGCAGGTCCTTGAACGACCCGATGCCCGAGGCGATCGCGCCCCAGACGATCAGCATGAACGACAGGGTCAGCGCGGAGAAGCGGAACCACGTTGGGTTGAGGCGGGCGAGCGTGGCCTCGCCGACCTCGGTGCTCGCCGTGGTGCTGCCGCCTCCGGTGCTCGCCGCGATGCTCGGCATGGTGACCGGCTCGCGGTAAGCCACGGTGTCCGAAGTGGACGAACTGCCGAAGAGCAGTTCCTGGCGCAGGGATTCGGCGTGGTGGCGCGAGATCGCGTCGAGCTTGAGCTCGCTGGCGTCGCTGGCCTGACCGCCGGTGCCCACCTTCACCGTGGTGATGCCGAACAGCCGGCGGCCCGGGTCCGCCGTGAGGTCGACGCTGCGGATCCGCTCACGCGGGATCCAGCGGTGGTTCCGGGTCAGGACGCCGTGGCGCAGCTCGAAGCGCTCGTCGGTGATCCGGTACCAGGTGAGCCACCACTCCGCCGCGCTGAACCCGGCGATCAGCACCGCGCCGCCGATCCAGATCAGCGCGGTGACCAGCAGGGTCGTGGGCTCGGCGTCCGACAGGAACATGATCCCCGCGGTCGGCACCAGCGGCGCCAGCACCAGGACCGCGGCGGCCGCGACGGTCTTCGGGTCCAGGCGCCGCCACTGCCCGTCGATGACGCTGCTCATGTGGCATCTCCCGGGGTGGCCTGCGTGGTGGCCGTCAGGTGCTCGACGAGCGAAGCGGCGACGTCCCGGTCGAGGCCGGCGATCGTCAGCGGGCCGGCGGCGGACGCCGTGGTGACCGTGACGCTGGACAGCTTGAACAGCTGCTGCAGCGGGCCCCGCACGGTGTCCACCGTCTGGATCCGGGACATCGGCGCGATGCGCCATTCCTGGCTCAGCCAGCCCTCGGCCGTGTAGACGGCGTCCTCGGTGGTTTCCCAGCGGTGCACGCGGTACCGCCATTGCGGCATCACCAGCACGTAGGGCACGCCGAGCACGGCGACCACGACGAGCGAGAGCAGCAGCCAGAACCGCGCGGGCGGGATGAACACCGCCGTGACCGCCAGCGCGATCAGCAGCGGGGCGACGAGAACCAGGGCCTGCGTCGCCCACCAGCCGATGGCGCGGCGCTCGACCCGGTTGCGCGGTGGCCGGAGCCGGAGCCCGGCGGAGTTCGTGTTCGTTCGGGCGGCCACTGTCGGCCCCTCTCTGTTTCGCCTTGCTGTGGCCATTCTCGCAGCGTGCATCCCCGCGGCCGGACGGTTCCCGGTTTCCCGGCGCGCCGGGGCCGGGCCGGGGGACCGGTTCGGTGTCGGCCGGTTCACAGCGACTTGACCTCCGGCCAGATCTCCGTCCACGCGGCGAGTTTCCCGGTGCAGAGCCAGATCGGGATCTGGCCGCCGCCCACCTGGCGGACGTCGGAGAACCGCGTCCGCAGCGCGGTCGGGTCGCCGACCAGGAGCACGGTTTCGATCTGCTCGGTCGGCGGCGGGAAGTAGCCGTAGCCGCGGTGCGGGCTGTAGACCTCGGGCAATTCGTGTTGCGCCCTACCGACTTCGACCATCGAGGCCACGACGTAGCTGTCGGCGAGGATCGCGGTGCGCTGCTGCTGCTCCGGCGGCAGCGCGGCATACGCGGCCGCCGAGTCGCGGGCCAGCGAATCCGCCGCCGGCACCCCGAACATCGAGCTCATGGCCGTGGACGCGAACAGCATGTAGCCCGCCGCCGCGGCCGACAGCGCGAAGGCCGGCCAAGCCGTCCAGCCGAACCGGGTACGCCGGGATTCCCGGCGGCGCTGGAAGGCGACGGCTCCCGCGGCCAGCGACACGCCGTAGAGGCCGATCAGGTAGTACGGACGCGCGGCGGTCGCGACGAAGAACACGTACAGCAGCACGGTGGTGACGGCGAAGAACCGGTACGACCGCAGCTCGGGAGAGCGCATGAGCCGCCACAGGCCGACGAGGAACAGCGCAACACCGGCGACACCGGCGTAGAGCACGAGGCTCACGGCGGTACCGCTGCGGCCACCGGAGAGCATCGGCGACTCGGCCGCGACGATCGCGCCCATCTGGAGCTGCGGCCAGCCGTTGAACGCCTGCCAGAGCACCGTCGGCAGGGCGATCAGCGCCGCGATGCCGACGCCGCCCCAGAACATCGGGCGGCGCAGGATGTCCCGCGGGCCGACCAGGAGCACGCTGACCAGCAGGGCCACGCACAGGATCGCGACCTGGAACTTCATCTGCATGTTGATGCCGAGCAGCACGCCGAACAGCAGCAGCAGTCGATCGTCCGGGCGACCCAGGTCGCGCAGCCGGACCCAGCGCACCAAGCACCACGTGAGCGCGAGCCACAACAGCGGTTCGAAGGTGTAGGGCGTGACCCAGTGCCCGACCAGCGCGGTCCACAGCCCGGTGGCCCCGGCCGCGCCGGCCAGCGCCTGGGCCCGCCGGTCGCCGCCGAACTCGCGGGCGAGCAGCGCGGTCAGCACGACGATCGCGGCGGTCGCGAGCACCGCGGGCAGCCGCAGCACCGGCATCATCCCCGGGGCGAGCCAGTCCATCGCCGCCGCGATCAGCGGCGCCAGCGGAGGCTGGTCGACGTAGCCCCAGTCCGGGTGGTACTTCCCGGCCGCGAGCATGTAGGCCTCGTCGATCCAGAATCCGCCGAACGAGCTGAAGGCCAGGTGGGCGGCGGCGACGAGGCCGGCGATGGTGAACACCGGGCCCTTCGCCAGCGGTGGCAGCTCGGCGCGGGTCGGCGGTGGTTGTTGCGGGCTGAGCAGCTGGGCGCTCATCGACTTCCCCCAGGTCTCGACTGGACTGTGCCTCCATTGAAACCGGGTTGATCATCTTGCCGACACTGCGCTTCGTAGCGGTTCGGGCGACCGAAAGTTGCGGCTCCGGGAGGCCGGTGCAACTTTCGTCTACGCCTGCCCGTCGCGAGTGGGTTCTTCGCCGGTTCCGAACATCCGGTTAACTACCGTGTTCCACGTGAAGCGCCCGTTGTGGCGGCTGTTGTGGAACTCCAAGCGGGAGGCCGCGTTCGACGTGTGCCTCGTGATCGGGTTGCACCTGCTCGGCCGCGTTCTCGAAGCCCTCTACCCGTCGGAGACGCCGCCCGAGGTGTACGACTGGATCGGCGGGCTGTGGGTGAACAACCTGCTGATGACCCTGCTGGACATCACGTTGCTGGCCCGGCGGCGTTTCCCGGTGGCCATCATGGCCGTGACCACGGTGCTCTCGTTCGCGCAGGTGCTGCTGATCGAGTTCGGCCCCGGCCCGCTGCTGGCGATCAACCAGCACGACGACCCGTGGGTCCCGGGCCTGACACCGTGGGTCGTCTACGCCGTCGCGGCCTACACCGAGGGCCGCACCAGGCGGTTCCTCGCCTGGGACATGGTCGCCATCGTCACCGTGATCGCGATCCGGCCGTGGGATCCGAACTTCCGGGACCTCTTGGTCGTCTCGGTGTTGTGGACGATCTTCCCGGCCGTCCTGGGGCTCTACATCGGCGCGCGTCGCCGGCTGGTGAAGGCGTTGCGGGAACGCGTCGAGCGGGCCGAGTACGAGCAGGAGCTGCTCGCCGAGCAGGCCCGGGCGGACGAGCGGACGCGGCTGGCCACCGAGATGCACGACGTGGTCACGCACCGGGTCAGCCTCATGGTGCTGCAGGCCGGCGCGCTGGGGGTGGCGGCCAAGGACCCGGAGATCAGGCAGGCCGCCGAGGAGCTGCGCACCAGCGGCTGCGAAGCGCTAGAGGAGCTGCGGGATCTCGTCGGCGTGCTGCGGCGCGGCTCCGTCGAGGACGAGGGCCTGCCCGCCTCGGCCCCGCCGACCGAGGTGCCGGACCTGTCGGAGCTGATCGGGCGGTCCGAGGCGGTCGGGGTGCCCGTCGAGTTCACTGTGGACGGTGATCCGACGATGGTCTCGTCGGCGGTCGGCCGGACCGCCTACCGCGTGGTGCAGGAGGCGCTGACGAACGTCCACAAGCACGCGTTCGGCTCGCGGGTGAGCGTGCACGTGATCTACAGCGACGACCGGCTGCGGCTGGTCATCCGCAACACCGAGCCGCCGGTCCGCGCCGCGGCGGACCTGGCGGGCAGCGGCTCGGGATCAGGCCTGCTCGGGTTGCAGCAGCGGGTGGAGCTGGTCGGCGGGACGTTCCACGCCCGGGCCGGCGGCGACGGTGGCTTCGAGGTGGATGTGATACTCCCTGCGTACGTGCCCACGGGGGAGGCGGTCGGCGATGAGTGATCCGATCCGGGTCGTCGTGGTGGACGACGAGCCGATGGTCTGCGCGCACCTGCGCACCATCCTCGGTTCGGCCGAGGACATCGAGGTCGTCGACGACGCGCAGGACGGCGCGGCAGCCGTCGAGTGCGTGGTGCGGCACCGGCCGCACGTGGTGCTGATGGACCTGCGGATGCCGGGCGTGGACGGGCTGACCGGGATCGAGCGGATCTGCAAGCTGCCCGATCCGCCCGCCGTGGTGGCGCTGACGACCTTCGACGCCGACAAGTACGTGCTGCGCGCGCTGCGGGCCGGGGCGGCGGGATTCCTGGTCAAGTCGACGCCGCCGGAGGACCTGATCGGCCTGGTGCGGGTCGCCGCCGACGGGCACACCGTGCTCTCCCAGGAGGCGAAGAAGCGGCTGCTCGCGGCGTCGGGCGAGGAGCAGAGCAGCCGGCAGCGGGCGGTGGAGCTGGTGCGCGACCTGACCGATCGCGAGATCGAGGTGCTCACCTGCCTGGGGCAGGGGCTGTCCAACGCGCAGATCGCCGAGCGGCTGTTCCTGTCGGAGGCGACGGTGAAGAGCTACGTGTCGCGGATGCTGGTGAAGCTGTCCTGCGCGAACCGGCTCCAGGCCGGGCTGCTCGCCTACGACGCGGGCCTGGTGCCGAGGTAGGCCGTCCGAGGTGGTTGGGGGCGTTACGCCGACAGGTTTAACGATCAACCGATCGGGCTCCCCCGATTGGCTCTGGAATATTCCATCGGAAAAAAGGTAAACCAGACGTGGCACGTTCCGATCGAGGCGGTCGGGGCCTCGGAGCGAGCCAGCCGTCGGTTCGGGGATCGACGGCGACACCGGTCGGAGGGGTCCGGCCGAGGTTGGGGTGTCCCCGGTGCAAATCGGGGTGCACCGGGGACATTTCCATGCGCGCCAGGACGATTCGTGCTCCCGGCGCCGGAAATGCCGAGTCTTGCGAGGAATTCGCGAACCGTTCGCCTGTCGGCTGATGGGCGTTCGCGCTAGCCGGCCTGCGGTGCGTGCCGAATCCGCCCTGATGGCAACGAAAAGTAGCCAAGCCGGTTGACGAGCACCGCCCCTTGATGTAGGACGATTGGTTTCCGATTGTGGAAAGTGGTTGCGCGGACTGGTTAAAACGGCAAATACGGAGGCTTTCCCGGTACGGGGGGCGCCGATATCGTTCCGATCAAGTTCGTCGCTGTGCGTAACGGTTCGGCGGAAGGCAGGCCGCCGAGGCGAATTCGCCAGCGACCATCGGGACAAGGAGTGCAACCATGGTCGATGCCCCACGTCGCCTGGCCCGGCTCGCCGGAGTCGCCGCGATCGCCGTCGCCGGTCTGACGACGGCTTCCGTCGCGCAAGCCCAGCCGTCGGACGTCAGCCCGTTCATCGTCGGCGGCGAAGACGCCAACATCGCCGACCACCCGTTCACCGTCGCGCTGGTGACCCCGGACGGTCAGCAGTTCTGCGGCGGCTCGCTGGTCGCCCCGGACAAGGTCCTCACCGCCGCGCACTGCACCGTCGGCTCGCAGCCGACGGACATCAACGTGGTCAGCGGCCGCACCGTGATCAGCTCGGACGAGGGCACCGTCTCGAAGGTGACCAACGTCTGGGTGCACCCCGAGTACCAGGACGCCGCGCAGGGCTTCGACGTCTCGGTCCTCACCCTCGAGGCCCCGGTGCAGGAGGCGCCGATCGAGCTGGCCACGGCCGACGACCCGGGCTACGCGCCGGACAGCCAGGCGACGATCCTGGGCTGGGGCAACACCACCGAGGGCGGCCAGCAGGCCGACAACCTGCAGAAGGCCACCGTGCCGGTCGTCTCCGACGAGACCTGCAGCGGCGCGTACGGCGAGTACAACAAGGACGCCATGGTGTGCGCCGGCGTGCCGGAAGGCGGCGTGGACACCTGCCAGGGCGACTCGGGCGGCCCGATGGTCGTGGACAACAAGCTGATCGGCGTCACGTCGTGGGGCGAGGGCTGCGCCCGCCCGGGCAAGCCGGGCGTGTACGCCCGCGTCGGTGCCTACCACGACGACATCGCGGCGCAGATCGGTTCCTGACCCCGATCCCGTGAGCGGTGACGGCCGCCCTCGAGGCCCGTCACCCCTCACGACCAGCAGTGGACGAGCCGTGGGCGGTGCGCCGCCCACGGCTCGCTACTCGGGATCGGCCTTGCGCAGCCAGACCGACAGGCCGAGCTCGGCGTCGGAGTGCTCGGCGAAATCCCCGGCGGGAGCGGGGGTTTCGCCGATTTCGACGGCCAGCACTGCGGCGGCGATCTCCCCGGCATGGGCCTGCAGCGCCTCGCGCAGCTCGCCGGTCGCCCGCCAGCGCAACGCGATCCGGTCGGTGATGTCGAGCCCGTCCCGCTTGCGGCAGTCCTGCACGAAGCGGATCGCCTCGCGGGCCAGCCCCGCGCGCCTGAGCTCCGGCGTGATCGCGGTGTCCAGCGCGATGGTCACCTCGCGCTGCGATTCCACCACCCAGCCGGTGCGCGGCACCTCGCTGATGATCACGTCGTCGCCGGTGACCGGTTCGGCCTGCCCCTCGACCTCGATCGTCGCCCGGCCCGTCGCGCGCAGCTCCCGGGCCAGCTCGCCCGGATCGGCGGCGCCGACGGCCGCCGCGGCCTGCTGCGTGCGGTTGCCGAACCGCCTGCCCAGGGCGCGGAAGTTCGGCTTCACCGACACGTCCAGCACCTCACCGGCGCCGCCGAGCGGCTCGATGTGCCGCACGTTGAGCTCGTCGGCCAGGTCGGCGAGCAGCTCCGCCGGCAGCGCGGCGCTGACCAGCGCGCGGCCCAGCGGCTGGCGCACCTTGATGCCGCTGCTCTTGCGCGCCGCGCGGCCCGCCTCGGCCAGCCGGCGCTCGACGTCCACTTCGGACAGCAGGACGTCGTCGACCAGCGCGGGATCCGGTTCCGGCCAGGTGGCGAGGTGCACCGATTCCGGCGCGCCCGGCCGGCCCGGGCGGACGACGTCCTGCCACACCTGCTCGGTGATGAACGGCACGAACGGCGCGAGCAGCCTGGTCAGCACGTCCAGGCAGTCGTACAGGGTGCGCAGGGCGTTGCGGTCGCCGTCCCAGAAGCGCTGCCGCGAGCGGCGGACGTACCAGTTCGACAGGTCATCGACGAACTCCGCCAGCGCCCGCCCGGCGCCCGCGGTGTCGTAATCCTCCAGCCGCGCGTCGACCTCGTCGGCCAGCCGGTTGACCCGCGCGAGCACCCAGCGGTCCAGGGCCGGGCGCCCGGCTGGCGGATCGGCGTCCGCCGGGATCCAGTCGACGAGCGAGGCGTAGCGGCTGAAGAACGACGCGGTGTTCCAGTACGTCATGAGCACCTTGCGGACGATCTCCTGCAGCGGCCCGTGTCCCACCCGCCGCGCCGACCAGGGCGAACCCGTGCAGAGCATGAACCACCGCAGGGCGTCGGCGCCGTGCGCCTCCATCAGCGGCAGCGGTTCCAGCACGTTGCCGAGGTGTTTGCTCATCTTCCGGCCGTCCTCGGCCATGATATGCCCCAGGCACACGACGTTCTCGTACGCGGAGCGGTCGAACAGCAGCGTGCCGACCGCCATCAGGGTGTAGAACCAGCCGCGGGTCTGGTCGATCGCCTCGCAGATGTACTGCGCCGGATAGGTCCTCGCCAGCTCCGCGACGCTGCCGGGCGCGTGCGGATAACCGAGCTGCGCGAAGGGCATCGAGCCCGAGTCGAACCACGCGTCGACGACCTCGGGAACCCGCGCCGCGGAGCGCCGGCAGGCCGGGCAGGGGAACTCGATCTCGTCCAGGTAGGGGCGGTGCGGGTCGAGGTCCGCGAAGTCCTGGCCGGTCAGCCCGCCGAGCTCGGCGCGGGAACCGATCGCCGTGACGTGACCCTCCGGGCACCGCCACAGCGGCAGCGGCGTGCCCCAGTAGCGGCTGCGCGACAGCGCCCAGTCGACGTTGTTGTCCAGCCAGTTCCCGTAGCGGCCGTGCTTGACGTTCGGCGGGAACCAGTTCGTGCGCTCGTTCTCCCGCTGCAGCGCTTCCCGGATCGCCGTGGTGCGGATGTACCAGGCCAGCTGCGCGTAGTACATCAGCGGCGTGTGGCAGCGCCAGCAGTGCGGGTACGGGTGCTCGAAAGTGCTGTAGCGGAACAGCAGATCCCGGTGCTGGAGGTCTTCGACCAGCACCGCGTCGGCCTCCTTGAAGAACATCCCGCCGACCAGCGGGACCTCGGCGGCGAACCGGCCGTCGCCGCCGACCGGGTTCACCACCGGCAGGTCGTTCTCGCGGCAGACGGCCAGGTCGTCGGCGCCGAAGGCGGGCGCCTGGTGCACCAGGCCGGTGCCGTCCTCCGTGGACACGTACTCGGCGAGCACCACGCGGTGCGCGTCCGGGATGTCGACCAGGTCGAACGGCCGCCGGTACCGCAGCCCGGCCAGCTCGGTGCCCCGCAGCGTCGCGAGCACCTCGCCGTCCGCGCCCAGCACCGCCTCGACCAGCGGCGCGGCCACCACGAAGGTGCCGCGCACGGTGCGCACCACCTGGTAGTCGACCTCCGGGTGCACCGCGACCGCGGTGTTGGACACCAGCGTCCACGGCGTGGTCGTCCAGATCAGCAGGTCGGCGTTCCGGTGCCCGGCGACCGGGCCGTCGACCGGGAACCGCACGTAGGCCGAGGGGTCGTGCACGTTCTCGTAGCCCTGCGCCACCTCGTGGTCGGACAGCGTCGTCTCGTCGCGCGGGCAGTACGGCGCCACCCGGTAGTCCTCGACCAGCAGCCCCGCGTCGAAGATCTGCTTCAGCGCCCACCACGCGCTGTCCACGTAGCCCGGCGACATCGTCCAGTAGGCCTCGGACAGGTCGATCCAGTAGCCCATCCGCCGCGTCACGGCCTCGAACTCGCCGACGTAGCGCTGCACCGACTCCCGGCAGCGGGCGTTGAACTCGGCGATGCCGATGCGCTCGATGTCCCGCTTGCCGCTGATGCCGAGCTCCTTCTCGACGGCCAGCTCCACCGGCAGCCCGTGGCAGTCCCAGCCCGCGCGGCGCGGCACGGAGCAGCCCTTCATCGTCTTGAACCGCGGGAAGACGTCCTTGAACGCCCGCGCCTCGACGTGGTGCGTGCCGGGCGTCCCGTTCGCCGTCGGCGGACCCTCGTAGAACACCCAGCGCGGACCGCCGGCGGACTGAGCGAGGCTGCGCTCGAACACCTCGCGGTCGCGCCACCACTCGATGATGCGCCGCTCCATTGCGGGCAGTTCGATCGAGGGCTCGACCGGCCGAAACGGCGTTTCAGGCTGCTGCATCCCTATATGCTCACACCTTCCCCGGCCGCGGACCGGGGGAAAGCTCCCGCGAGACGGCTGGAGGGTGCGATGTCGCTGCCGGTGGTGTCCGACGAGGTCCGGCGGGCCGTCGCCGAGGGGCGGCCGGTCGTGGCGCTGGAATCGACGATCATCACCCACGGGCTGCCGCGCCCGGACAACGGCGAGGTGGCGCGGGCCGCCGAGCGGCAGATCCGCGAGGCCGGGGTGGTGCCCGCGACGATCGGCGTCGTCGACGGAGTCGCGACGGTCGGCCTGACCGGCGCGCAGCTCGACCGGCTGGCCGGCGACCGCGCAGCGGCTAAGGCGAGCGTTCGGGACCTGCCCGTCGCGGCGGCGAAGCGCCGCAACGCCGGGACCACCGTCGCGGCGACGTCGTTCCTGGCGCACCGCGCGGGTATCCGCGTGTTCGCCACCGGCGGGCTCGGCGGGGTGCACCACGGCGCGGCGACGAGCTTCGACGAGTCGGCCGACCTGGTGACCCTGGCCGCCACGCCGCTGGTCGTGGTCAGCGCCGGGGTGAAGTCCATTTTGGACGTCGCAGCAACGCTGGAACGGCTGGAGACGCTGAACATCCCGGTGCTCGGCTACCGGACGTCGCGCTTCCCGGGCTTCTACGTCGCCGATTCCGGCCACGAGATCGAGTACTCGGCCGACACGCCGGAAGAGGTCGCGGCGGCGGTGGCGGCCAGGGATGAGCTGGGCCTGCGCTCGGCGGTCCTGGTGGCCAACCCGGTTCCGGCGGACGAGCAGCTCGACCCGGCCCTGCACGACCGGGCGCTGGCCGAGGCGTGGGAGGAAGCCCGGCGGCAGGGCGTCGGCGGCCACGACATCACGCCGTTCCTGCTCGACCGGATCCGCAGCGCCACCGGCGGGCGCAGCCTGGCGGTCAACATCGCGGTCTACCGGAACAACATCGAGCTGGCCACCGCGATCGCCACCGCCCTCGCCGAGGCCTCGTAGGGGAGGCGGCGGTTTCGCGCGAAACCGCCATCCCGCTCCCGCGCCGCCTGCCGCGGGCCGGGTGCCCTCGGCGGGCGGGATGTTCCGGAGTCCGAAAGTGCTCGCAGGCCCGCCGGAGCAGCGCAGTTGGGTCGCTTGGACGAGCTGCGCGGTCCCGGCTCGCCCGCTGTACTGTTCAGTAGGTCGTGCGGGGGTCAGCGCGGCGGCAACGGAGCAGGAGGAAACTCGGCGTGAAGGCGGAATCGGCCACCGCTGAACAGGCGGGCAGTGGGCAGAACGTGGTCAAGTCCGCCGACCGCGCGCTGGTGATCCTGGAGCTGCTCTCCCGCGGCCGGCACCGGCTCAGCGACATCGCCGAAATCCTCAAGCTGCCGCTGTCCAGCGTGCACGGCCTGCTCGGCACCCTGGTGCACCGCGGCTTCGCCGAGTTCGACCAGACCACCCGCACCTACGGGCTCGGGTTGAAGGCGTGGACCGTCGGCCAGGGCTACACCGGGCACCGCGACATCGTCGGCCTGGCGCTGCCACTGATGGAGCAGCTCGCGCAGCAGACGGGCGAGACGGTGCAGCTGTCCCGGCTGGACGGCACCGAGAACGTCTACATCGCCATCGCCGAGTCACCGCAGCCGATGAAGCTGGTGTCCGCGGTCGGCATGCGGCTGCCCGCGCACGCCGTCGGGCTGGGGAAGGCGTTGCTGGCCGGGCTGCCGGGCGACGAGCTGGAGCGCCGGTACCGCGGCGTGCAGCTGGAGCGCTTCACGGAGAACACCGTCACCGAGCCGGCCGAGCTGCTGGCCGAGGTGGAGCAGGCCCGCGTCCGCGGTTACGCCGTCGACGACGAGGAGTACATCATCGGCTGCCGCTGCGTCGCGATGCCGATCCACGACCACTCCGGCGCGGTGGTGGCGGCCATGTCGGTCTCCGCGCCGACGCCGCGCTGCGGGCCGGACTGGACCGACGAGACCCGCGCCCCGCTGTCCACTGTGGTCTCCTCCGTGGAGCAGCAGCTCCGCCGCTGATCAGGCTTCGCGAGCCGGCATCTCCGAGGCTCCGGAAGGATGGCGTTTTCGCGCGAAAACGCCATCCGGCACGCGTGGGGAGCGGCGATTTCGCGCGAAATCGCCGCCTCACGAGCCGAACTGGACGGAGCGCTTGGCCAGGCCCCACCAGAAGCCGTCGATGGCGATCTTCTGCCGGTCGAGGTCCGAGCCGGCGGCGCCCAGCGTGACGAACAGCGGGGCGAAGTGCTCCGTGCGCGGGTGCGCCAGGCGGCCCGCCGGGGCCTTGCGCTCGAAGTCGAGCAGCGCGTCGACGTCGCGGGCCTCCAGTGCCCGCTTGCCCCAGTCGTCGAACTCCGTCGACCAGCTCGGGGTGGTCTCGGCGCGCAGCGCCGCGAGGTTGTGGGTGAAGAAGCCGCTGCCCACGATGAGCACGCCTTCGTCGCGCAGCGGCTCGAGCGCCTGGCCGATGCGCATCAGGCGCTCCGGCTCCAGCGTCGGCATGGAGATCTGCAGCACCGGCACGTCGGCGTCGGGGTACATCTCCTTCAGCGGCACGTAGGCGCCGTGGTCGAGCCCGCGCTCCGGGAAGTCCTGCACCGGGGTGTCCGGGCCGCGCAGCAGTGAGCGCACCCGCGCGGCGAGTTCCGGGGCGCCGGGCGCGGCGTATTGGACCGAGTAGTAGTGCTCGGGGAAGCCCCAGAAGTCGTACACCAGCGGCACGGTCGTCGTGGCGCCGATCGCCAGCGGGGCCTCCTCCCAGTGCGCCGAGATGATCAGGATGGCCTTCGGCTTCGGCAGATCGCGCGACCAGGCGGCGAGCTGCCCGGGCCACTGCGGGTCGTCGGCCAGCGGCGGGGCGCCGTGGCTGAGGTAGAGGGCGGGCATCCGGCCCGTCGCCGGAGCGGTCATGGCGAGCCTCCTCGTTCGAATTTGAACTACACCCCGAACATACGCTGTTGTTCGAATTTGAACAAGCTAGGCTGGTGGGCATGACGGAACCGCGCTGGCTGGATGCCGAGGAGATGGCCGCCTGGAACGCCTTCCTGGAGGCGAGCAACCTGGTCGCCCGGCGGGTCGAGCAGCAGCTGCGCGAGCAGGCCGGGCTGTCGCACCCGCAGTACGAGATCCTGGTCCGGCTCGCCGCCGAGCCCGACGGCGAGATGCGCATGACCGAGCTCGCCCAGCGGGTGGTGACGTCGAAGAGCGGCCTGACGTACCAGGTCACACAGCTGGAGAAGGCGGATCTGGTGCGCCGCCGGACCTGTGACACCGACGACCGCGGCGTCATCGCCGGGCTCACCGACGCCGGCCGGGAGAAGCTGAGCGAGGCCGCGCCCGGCCACGTCGAGCTGGTCCGGGCGAACCTCATCGATGTGCTCAGCCGCGACCAGCTGCGCGCCATCGCGACCGGGCTGGGCGCGGTGACCCGCGCGCTCCGCGAGCGGCCTTGACGGAGCGCTCGCGTCCCTGATCAAATTTTCAGGACACCGAAGTCTCTTCTGGTATGTGAAGACGCATGCCTGCCCGTGGGGTATTGCCTTCTGGACCGGTTCCGTGGAAAGTCTGAGGGCTGCCGTGCCGATGGGCTCGGGGCGCCCTGCGCCCCACCCGGCCGCCCGGACGCTGCGGCAGGACCGAAGGAAGTTGCGTGGCACAGCACGACCGCCACGCGCATTTCGAAGGAGAGAGATGAAGTTTCTGAGGTTGGGTCCGGTGGGGGCCGAGCGCCCGCACGTGGCGGACGACCAGGGCCGGGTGTTCGAATTGAGCCCGATCACCGACGACATCGACGGGGACTTCCTGGCCGGCGACGGCATCCAGCGGGCCCGCGCGGCGTTGGCCGCCGGCGAACTCCCGGCGGTCGACGACCCCGGTGACGGCACCGGCCTGCGGGTCGGCGCGCCGATCGCGCGGCCGATGGCGGTGCTGTGCATCGGCCAGAACTACGCCGCGCACGCCGCCGAGTCCGGCTCGGCCCCGCCGGAGGTGCCGATCCTGTTCTTCAAGCACCCGAACACGGTCGTCGGGCCGTACGACGAGGTGCTGATCCCGCGCGGCGCCGAGCAGACCGACTGGGAGGTGGAGCTGGGCATCGTGATCGGCCGCCGGGCCCGCTACCTGGACAGCGCTGAGGAGGCGCTCGCCAGCATCGCCGGGTTCGTGGTGTCCAACGACGTGTCCGAGCGGGCGTTCCAGAAGGACCACTCCGGCGGGCAGTGGTCCAAGGGCAAGTGCTGCGAGACCTTCAACCCGGTCGGCCCGTGGCTGGTCCCGGCCGACGAGATCGCCGATCCGCAGGCGCTGCGGCTGCGGACGTTCGTCAACGGCGAGGCGCGGCAGGACTCCAGCACGTCGGACATGATCTTCGGCGTGGCGGAGATCATCCGGCACCTCTCGCAGTACCTGACGCTGGAGCCGGGCGACCTGGTCAACACCGGCACGCCGGAAGGCGTGGCGCTGTCCGGGAAGTTCCCGTACCTGGCCGCGGGCGACGTGATGGAGCTGGAGATCGAGGGTCTCGGCCGCCAGCGCCAGCAGCTCAAGTCGGCCTGAGGGCCTGTTTCCAGGCTCGTTCTGCGTGGCTGCTCCGCTTCAAAGGCAAGATCGATTCCAACTGCGCTAACGGGTTCTGACACGAGAAAGACGGCGACCCGGCACCGAACCCCCTCGGTGCCGGGTCGCCGTCTTTCGTGGAATTCCGCTGCGCCGACCCCCAGTGCGACGCTGCTGATTCCAGATCAGGCCGCCAGCTTGCGCGCCTTCGCGTAGCGGTTGTTGGCCGGCAGCCAGCACAGCACGACCGCGATCACCGCGGTCGCCAGGCCGATGTAGCCCGTGGCGTTCAGCAGCGCCGGGCCGCCGTCGTCGAACGCCGCCGCCAGGCCGCCGATCAGCGACAGGATCGCGAAGATGGTGACCAGCACGCGCGACCAGGTCGAACCCTTGATCGCGAACAGGGTGAACAGCAGCAGCGGCGCGGCGAAGACGATCAGCAGGAACGCCTTGAAGATCAGCCCGGCGTGCGCGAGCGAGACCACCGAGTCCCACTGGTCAACGGACTTGGCGAGATCGATGGCTTCCTGGGGGTTGTCGGTGCCCATGGTCTCCATGACCACGTCCAGGTCGAGGAGCGAGGGGTTGGCGAGGGCGACGTCGGTCGCGTAGGCGTCGGCGACGTCGCGGCCGCCTGCGAACAGGTAGATCGCGCCGATCAGGCCGGATAACGCCGAGATTCCGGAGATGACCACCAGCGCCAGCAGCGTGGCGGGCTTCTTCAACGCGGTCTGGACGGGGCCGCCCGCCGGGGGAGCGGTCTGGGAGTACGTCACGGCTGTTTCTCCTTGCCAGGGTTCATGAAAGGGGGGTCGGTGGGGGGGCCGCGGGGCGCGATCACCTCGGCCGGCGGCTGCGGTGCCGCCGGGTGGTCGTGACCCGTTTCCGGGCGGAGCATCCGTCTGGGGAGCCGGTAGCCGTGTCGACCACCGCGCGTCGCTCCCGCTGTCCGACGCGATTCCGCGCAGCGCGAGCCCA
The DNA here is from genome assembly GCF_004348985.1 of Saccharopolyspora elongata. Classification (GTDB taxonomy): domain Bacteria; phylum Actinomycetota; class Actinomycetes; order Mycobacteriales; family Pseudonocardiaceae; genus Saccharopolyspora; species Saccharopolyspora elongata. Next base: position 157,671 of record NZ_SMKW01000006.1, read on the forward strand.
CGCGCTGCTGAAACGAGCCTCGTCCGACGCCGCGCCCGGACAGGGCGCAGCGGTGGTGATGCGCATGGTGCTTCGCGAATCCTCTCCAAGCGGGTTGCGGTGCTCACGCCACCGCAGGGCCCGCGTCCGTGCGAATTGCCCCGAGCTGACCGGTCGGTGCGAACCGAACCGGGCGGTCGTCGAAGGACCGCTGTTGGGGCGAGGCAGATCATTACACCGCGCCGCAACGGATTCCAGCACTTTCCGGAAAAATTCCGCAGATCATTAGTTCTGGCACGCAGATCAGTTCGGCGCACTACACTCCGGCGCGGGAAAGGGATAGAGAGAGGGACGCATGCCGTGCCGTTAGCCGGAACCGCCAGCCTGCCCGCGACCGACCTGCGCAGCCGCCTGCTGCAATCACCGTCCGCTTTGCTGGACACCACAATGGACCAGATGCGGACGCTGGTCCTGGTGCACGAGTTGGGAACGGCGCTGGCAGCAGCGCGTTCGCTCGGGCGCGAGCAGTCCAGCGTGCAGAAGCAGCTGGACACCTTGAACCGGAACTTCACGCAGCTGTGCGGAGAACCGCTCGTCGTCAAGCAGGGGCGCGGGAAGAAGGTGCTGTTCACCGCCTCCGGCGAAGCGTTCGTGGAGATCGCGCGGGACACCTTGGGCGATTGGCTCGACGGGGTCCGCGAAACGCGACGACTTCGTGGCGAAACGGTTACTGTCGGCACCACTCGCTTCACTCTCGGTTTCCTTGCCAATGCGGGTGAACACGTCGCCGAGGAATTCCAGGATCGTGGAATCGATTTGCGCGTCACGCACTTGCGGACCCGCGAGTTGTTGGATGCGTTGCGGACGAAGCAGGCGGACCTCGTCTGCGGCAGCGCGCTGGTGTCCGAGGACGACGCCGTGCTGGCCGAATTCGACGTGATGGAGTGGCGGCGCAGCGGGCTGAGCCTGGTCACCAACTTATCCGGAGAACAGTTGCCGAACCGCGCGTTGCGCGCGAGTGAACTCCACGCGGTGCCGCTGGTGGTTCCGGCGAGCGGGCTGATCTCCGGGTTCCTGCACGGGTGGTTCGGCACCGACTTCCGGGACAAGCTCGACATCGCCGCCGAGATCGACGACGTCCGCTACGGGTTCGACCTGCTGCGCTCGGAACTGTTGCACGGCTGCATGATCGTGACGCAGGGCGTGGGCGAGGCGGCCGGTGACGGGCGGCTGCCCGAAGGTCAGGGCCTGCGCACCATCGAGCTGATCAACGACGTCGGCCCGAAGATGCAGGTGCTGGTGGGCGCCTTCACGCGCCGCGGGGAGCGGCAGGGCTACTACGCCGAGCACCCGCTGAACCTGCTGTGGACGGCCCTGGAGCTGGAGAACGCCAAGTGGAAGAGCGGCGAGGTCGCCACCGCCAAGGCATCCTGACGCAATTTCAATGGAAATCAGAGGTCCGATTTCCATTGAAATTGCGGGAGTTGTCCACAGGTCGGGGGAGTTGTCCACAGGGTCCTGCGGTCGGTTCCGGTCGGTGCTGGTCGGTGCCGGGTGTCACCGGTTGTCGTTGGTGCTCCCGGGGTTTCGTGCTGGGCCGTTCGGGTCGAGCGAACGTGAAAGGCTTTCGGTTTTGCTTCGGGGTGGCTAGCGTCCGGACTCGGCGATGACCGACCGAGAGGACCTGGCATGCCGCGACGTTCGCGCTGCCTGGCCGCGCTCAGCGCCGCGGCAGTCGTCGGTTCCCTGGTGCTCGCGCCGGCTTCGACCGCCGAGCCGATCCCGGACCCCGCCCCGGACTACTGCCGGGAGCAGTGCCACCACATCCTGCCGCCCGGCCAGAACGGCAACGCGACCTTCGCCGAGCTCGTCGCGCACATGCTGCTGGGTACCCGGCCGCCGCACTCCGACGACCAGCTCGCCAAGTACGACCGCCTCGCCGGCGGTTACCGCGAGCTGACGACGGGAACCATCGACGACTTCTTCAACGACAACTCCTTCGGTGTGCGGCCCGATGACGTCGAGCGGACCTACCGGCCGCGCGAGGATGTCACCATCGTCCGGGACAAGACCGCCGGGATCCCGCACATCTACGGCACCACGCGATCCGGCACGGCCTACGGCGCGGGCTACGCGACCGCCGAGGACAAGCTGTTCCTGATGGACGCGATGCGCCGAGCGGGGCGCGGCGAGGTGACGCCGTTCGCCGGTGGTGCGCCGGCCAACCGCCAGCTGGAGCAGCAGTTCTTCACCGTCTCGCCGTACACCGAGCAGGAGCTGCAGCAGCAGATCGACACCGTCGCGCGGTACGGCGAGCGCGGGCGCCAGGCCCTCGAAGACGCGAAGTCCTATGTGGACGGTATCAACGAGTACATCGAGAAGTCCTACAACGGGCGCTATTTCCCCGGTGAGTACGTCGCCACCGGGCACGTCGACCCGATCACCAACGCCGGGCGGATCGAGCAGTTCAGGCTCACGGACCTGGTCGTGCTGGCGTCGCTGGTCGGCGCCCAGTTCGGCGGTGGCGGTGGCAACGAGGTGCAGAACGCCGTCGCGCGGATGTCGCTGCACGAGCGGTTCGGTCCGGAGCGCGGTGAGCAGATCTGGGCGGCCTTCCGCGTCGAGAACGATCCAGAAGCGATCAGCACCATCCACGATGGACAGTCGTTCCCCTACGGTGGAACGCCGGCGGACCCGCGCGGCGTCGTGCTGCCCGATCCCGGCTCGGTGTCCGCGCAGCAGCTGATCTTCGACCCGACCGGATCGGCCGTCGAGGCCGCCGAACCGGCCACCCGGGCGGAATCGAGCAACCCGCCACCGGCCACCGACGACCCGGTGGAGAGCCTGCGCGGCATCTTCGACGACGGCGTGGTGCCCGGCGGCATGGGGCAGGCGCGCGGCATGTCCAACGCGCTCGTCGTCTCCGGCGCGCACACCGAGAGCGGCCACCCGGTGGCCGTCTTCGGGCCGCAGACCGGCTACTTCTCGCCGCAGCTGCTGACCCTGCAGGAACTCCAGGGCCCCGGCATCTCGTCGAAGGGCGCGTCCTTCGCCGGGCTGAGCTTCTACACGCTGCTCGGCCGCGGCCAGGACTACGCCTGGAGCGCGACCACCGCATCGCAGGACATGATCGATTCCTACGCCGTCGAGCTGTGCGAACCCGACGGCCGCCCGGCCACGAAGGACTCGAACTTCTACCGCTTCCGCGGCGAATGCCTGGCGATGCAGACCGTCGAGCGCAAGAACGCCTGGCAGCCGAACCTCGGCGACGACACCCCGCAGGGCTCCTACCGCCTGGTGTCCTTCCGCACCCGCTACGGCCCGGTGACGCACCGGGCGACGGTCGACGGGCAGCCGGTGGCGTTCGCGCGGGCCCGTTCGACGTTCCTGCACGAGGTCGACTCGATCATCGGGTTCCAGAAGTTCAACGACCCGGGCGCGATCACCTCGGCCGCGGATTTCCAGCGCGCCGCCCACGACATCAACTACACGTTCAACTGGTTCTACGCCGACGCCACCGACACGGCGTACTTCAACTCCGGGGCGAACGTGGTGCGCAAGCCCGACGTCGACCCGAGCATGCCGATCGCCGGCGACCCGGATTTCGAGTGGCAGGGCTGGAACCCGGCGGACAACACCGCGGCCTACGCCCCGTTCCACGAGCACCCGAACTCGATCAACCAGGACTACTACATCAGCTGGAACAACAAGCAGGCGCCCGGCACCGCGGGCGACAAGGCGGAGAAGGGCGCGGTGCAGCGGGGCGACCTGCTCGACCGCCGCGTCGCCGAGCACATCGCGTCGGGCGGCAAGTTCAGCCGCGTCACGCTGACGCAGGCGATGGCCGACGCGGGCGTCACCGACCTGCGCGCCGAACGGGTGCTCCCGGACCTGCTGCGGCTCATCGACAGCCAACCGGTCACCGACCCGGAGACCGCGGCGCTGGTCGACCGGCTGCGCGCGTGGCTCGTCGACGGCGGCAAGCGGGTGGAAACCTCGCCGGGCAGCGAGGAGTACGCGCACGCCGAGGCGATCGAGCTGCTCGACGCGTGGTGGCCGCGGCTGGTGCGCGGCGAGTTCGAGCCGGCCGTAGGCGCCGACGCCTACCGGGCGATGACGGACATGATGCAGATCAACGAGTCGCCATCGGGCTGGCAGAACGGCGAGCCCGGCCTGCACGTCGGCCAGGGCCACCAGGGTTCGGCGTTCCAGTTCGGCTGGTTCGGGCAGGTGTCCAAGGACATCCGCGCGGTGCTGGGCGAGCCGGTGCCCGGCGGGTTCGGCGAGCCGCTGTGCGGCGGCGGTGACGCCGGGGCGTGCCGGCAGATGCTGCTGGACACCCTGCGGCAGGCCGCGGAGACCCCGGCGACGGACACCTATCCCGGTGACGCGGACTGCAAGCCCGGCGACCAGTGGTGCGCGGACGCCATCCTGCAGACCAAGATCGGCGGCATCAGCCAGCAGAAGATCAACTGGCAGAACCGTCCGACGTACCAACAGGTCGTCGAATTCCCCACCCACCGCTGAGGGGTGCCCGGAGCGGCGTTCATGCAGGTCCGGGGCCGTGCGTGTTTTGTGCTGCTATGGCGACACAAAGTACGCACGGCCGGAGTGAGCAGCGGAAACACCGAAAGTCCAGGGTTGCTATGGCTACCCGACGGCCGGGTGTGGTGCGGGCGGATGATCGCGCATACCGTGAGGTCCGACGAACGGAGGGCGCTGTGGGCGATCTTGAGGCCGTGTTGGGCCGACTCGACGACATCCGGGCTGATCTCACCGAGCTGTACAAGGACCTGCACGCGAACCCGGAGCTGTCCTTCGCCGAGCACCGGACGGCCGCCGAGGTCGCACGCCGGCTGGAAGCGCTGGGCCTGGAGGTCACCACCGAGGTGGGGCGCACCGGCGTGGTCGGCGTGCTCCGCAACGGCGACGGGCCGACGGTGCTGCTGCGCGCGGACTTCGACGCGCTGCCCGTCCTGGAGCAGACCGGCCTCGACTACGCCAGCACCTGCCGCGGCACCGACCCGGACGGCAACGACGTCCCGGTGATGCACGCCTGCGGCCACGACATGCACGTCACCTGCCAGCTCGGCGCGCTGGACCTGCTGGTCGCGGCCCGCGACCGGTGGGCGGGCACGATCGTCGCGGTGTTCCAGCCCGCGGAGGAGATCGGGGCCGGTGCGCAGGCGATGATCGACGACGGCTTCCTCGACCGTTTCCCGAAGCCGGACGTGTGCCTTGGCCAGCACGTCTTCCCGTTCGAGGCGGGTGCGGTCGGCATGATCAGCGGTCCCAGCATGTCCGCCGCCGACGGCCTGAAGGTCACCATGTTCGGGCGCGGCGCGCACGGTTCCCAGCCGCAGAACGCCATCGACCCGGTCGTGATGGCCTCGGCGACCGTGATGCGCCTGCAAACCGTCGTGTCCCGGGAGGTCGCCCCGAGCGATACCGCGGTGGTCACCGTGGGCTCGATCAAGGCGGGCACGAAGGACAACATCATCCCCGACCAGGCCGAACTGCGGGTCAACATCCGCTCCTTCGACGAGCGGGTCCGGGAACACGTGATCGCGGCCGTGCAGCGCATCGTGCGCGCCGAGGCGATCGCCGCCGGGGCCGAGCGCGAGCCGGAGTTCGAGCGGCTCACGGACTTCCCGGTGCTGGTGAACGATCCCGACGTCACCGGCCGGACGACGGCGGCGCTGCGCAAGGAGCTCGGCGATGACCGGGTGCAAGAACTGCCGCCGGTGGTCGGCAGCGAGGACGTCGGCCTCTTCGGCACCGCGGCGGGCGTGCCGACCTGCTACTGGTTCTTCGGCGGCACCGACCGGGAGAAGTGGCTGGCGGCGAAGGACGCGGGCACCCTCAACCGGGACATCCCGTCCAACCACTCGCCGTTCTTCGCCCCGGTCGTCGAGCCGACCCTGACGACCGGCGTGACGGCGATGACCATGGCGGCCCTGGAGTGGCTGGCGAAGAGCTGACCGTTCGGCGCGGTTTCCGCTGAAACCGCGCCGAATCCGGCCGCCGCGGTCACGTGCCGGTGGCGCCGTCGATGCGTTCGCGCAGCATGTCGGCGTGGCCGTTGTGGCGGGCGTACTCGGCCAGCAGGTTGAACATGACCCAGCGCAGCGAGATCGGCTCGCCGGTGGAGTGGCGGATGCCGGTGTCGTCCAGCGAGGCGGCCGCGGCGACGATCTCGCGGGACCTCGCGCACTCCGCCCGCCAGGTCTCCAGCGCGGCCGCGAAATCGCCGCCCAGGTCGTCGAAGTCCTGGTCCGGATCGTCGTCGGAGTAGTACAGCATCGGCACGTCCTCCTGGGCGAACTGGATGCGGAACCACCACCGCTCGACCCCGGCGAGGTGCCGCACCAGGCCGTGCAGCGAAATCCCGGAAGGCTCGACGAGCCGGGCGGAGAGCTGCGCGGCCGGCACATCGGCGCACTTCAGGGCCAGGGTTTCCCGGTGCCAATCCAGGAAAGCGCTGAGCGTCTCCAGCTCGTTGCCGGTCCGCGGCGGCTCGGCCCGATCACCGCCGGCCCACCGAGGCGAAGTGCTGACTGGGACTTCCGACACGATGCCCTCCAATCGAAGAACCGAACCTTCCCACCGCCCTCTGACACTCCAGGCCGTTGGGTCGGTCACCGGCGTGGGGTCGGGTCGGTGAGGAGGGCTTCGACCAGGTCGGCCGGGGGTGGGCTGGGTTGGTCGGTGAAGTGGGTGAAGAACGCCGACTGGAGGCAGGCGCCGAGCAGGAGCGCCGCCAGGGCTGCCGGGTTCGCTTGCCGGTCGATCGCTCCCGCCCGCTGCTCGGCCGCGAGGTAGGCCGCGAGCTTCTCGCGCACCACGTTGGGCCCCATGTTCCGTTCCTGCAGCGCGGTTCGGTGGGCCGCCAGCAGGGCCGGTTCGGAGAACAGGGACGCCGCGATCGGGAACGTGTCGGTGTAGAAGTCGATCGCTTCGGCCGCGACCTCCTCCAGCGTTTCCCGCACGGACCCGCGTCCCGCGCGCTCGTCCAGCGCGGCGAGCAGCTCGTGGATGTTGCTGGGCACGCGTTCCATCAGGACGCCGAGGAACAGGTCGGTCTTGTCGCGGAAGTGCTTGTACAGCGCGGCTTCCGAGTAGCCGGCCTCCTTGGCGATCTCCTTGGTGGTGGCGCGGGCGAGGCCGCGGGTGCGCATCACGTGCGCTGCGGCATCGAGCATCCGGTCGCGAGTTCCCACGGCGCACCTCTCGTTGACAAGTTGGTGTGTGTTCACCCACCATAATGGTTAGTGAACACTCACCAACTCGATGGGGTGCGGAACATGCGGATCACGATCTTCGGGGCGACCGGCGGCACCGGGAAGCACCTGCTCGAACAGGCCTGCGCGGCGGGGCACGAGGTCACCGCCGTGGTGCGGGACCCGGCGCGGCTCGCCCACGACCACCCGGGGCTGACCGTGGTGACCGCCGACGTGATGGACCCCGCCGCGATCCGGCCGCATGTGGCCGGGCGGGACGCGGTGATCTCGGCGATCGGCTCGCGCGACCTGAAGCCGAGCACCATCCAGACCGACAGCACCAGGAGCATCCTCGACGCGATGGCCGCCGCCGGTGCGCGCCGGTTCCTCGTGGTCAGCAACTGCGGCATGCTCTCCGATGGCGACGGCCCGGTGATCAAGCACGTGGTCAAGCCGATCCTGTGGCGCATCCTCCGGAACCCCTGGACGGACATGGGTCACATGGAGGAGGTCGTCCGGGCCAGCGGGCTGGACTGGACGATCATCCGGCCGCCGCAGCTCACCAACGGCCCGCGCACCGGCCGGTACCGGACGGCGGTCGACCGGAACGTGCGCGGCGCCAAGCGGATCTCGCGGGCGAACGTCGCCGACTGCCTGCTGCGCGAGCTCGCCGATCCGGGCTCGGTGGGCAAGGCGATCGCGGTCGCCAACTGAACCCGGCTACTTCGTGACCAGCCCGATGTCGAGGTTCGGGATCTGGTTGATCTTGCCGTCGGTCAGCGCGACGACGGCGATGGCGGTGCCGTCGGCCGGGTCGGCGTCGGAGTCGGTCTCCGGTGCGCCGACGTGCCGCGGCGAGAATCCCATGCCCTCGGGCGGGACGAAGCGCAGGACGTAGGTGCTGGTGCCCTGGTTCGGCATCGCGTAGTGCCCGGTGCCGTCGCTGCCGCTGCCCCACCTGCCGATCCAGAACCGGATACCGGGCAGCAGCGGCTCGTCCGCCTGGCGTTGCCCGTCGGCGTTGAGGTCGTGCCAGGTGACGCCGGTGATGTCGCTGCCGAGCTTGCCGAAGTCGGCGGTGCTGGTGCCGCCGGGATGCACCTCGACGACGACCTCGTCCGGCGTGGTCATCTCGTAGCCGATCGGATTGATGCCGACCCGGTACCGGCCGGGCGGTACGCCCGGAATCTCGTACGTGGCATCGGGATTCGTCCCGACCGTCGCCACCCAGCTGCCGTCCAGGTGGTACAGCCCGACCGCGTTGCTGCCGCTCGGTTCGCCGGGCTGCCGGACGCCGTCGGCGTTGCGGTCGAAGTAGTGCAGCCCGCGGACGGTCCCGGTCGGCGGCTCGGCTGCCGCCGGCATCGCCGTTCCCAGCAGCGCCAACGCGCTCGCCGCCACGAAAACCGCGCCTCTTCCCGTCATCACGCCTCCGCTCGCAGTGGGTACCCGTTCTGCGTCGAAGACGCGCTCCACCTGGTCGCGGTTGCCTGGTCGTGAGTGTTTTCGGCTGCTATGGCGACCAGGAACGCTCACGACTCGCGTTCCCGGTTCAGCGGCGGACGCGGTAGGTGATGTGCGTGACCAGCGAGGCAGGACGTGCCGAAACCAGTTCCAGGTCCAGCGCGGGCACGCCGTCGAACAGCCGCTCGCCGGCGCCGAGCGTGACGGGGGCGATGTGGGTGCGCAGCTCGTCGATGAGCCCGGCGCCGAGGTACTGGTTGATCGTGGCCGCGCCGCCGGAGATCGCGACATCGCGGTCGCCCGCGGCCTTCTTGGCCTGGTCGAGCGCGGATTCGAGGCCGTCGGTGACGAAGGTGAAGGTGGTGCCGCCGGCCATGGCCAGGGGCTCGCGCGCGTGGTGGGTGAGCACGAAGACCGGGGCGTGGTACGGCGGTTCGTCGCCCCACCAACCCGTCCAGTCCAGGTCCCACTCGCCGCGGATCGGCCCGAACATGTTGCGCCCCATGATGTAGGCGCCGGCCGCGGTGACCGCGTCCATCTCGGCCTTGTTCTCGTCGCCGGTCTCGAACATCCAGCGGTGCAGCTGGTCGACCGGGCCGTCGCCGAAGGGCTTGTCGTGGCTCTGGCCGGGCCCGGCGACGTACCCGTCGGCCGAAACGGTGATGTCGCAAACCACCTTGGACATGGGTTCTCCAGTGTTCGTCGTCCTATCCGATTGCGTTTTGCAACCGGCAGTGGGACCATATGCAGAACCAGATGCGGAGTGCAAGCGGTTTCTGATCGAAGGAGGTTTCGGTGAAGGACGAGCGCCGATCCGGATGCCCGATCAACCTCGCCGTCGAGGTGCTCGGCGACAAGTGGTCGCTGGTCGTCATCCGGGACATGATGTTCGGCAACCGCAGGCACTTCCGCGAGCTGCTGAACAACTCCGAGGAAGGCATCGCCTCGAACATCCTCGCGTCGCGGCTGCAGCGCCTCGTCGAGAACGGACTGGTGTCGAAGGCCGCCGACCCGAGCCACAAGCAGAAGGTGATCTACAGCCTCACCGAGACCGCCATCCAGCTCGTCCCGGTCATGGCGCACCTCGGCGCCTGGGGACGCCGCCACCTGCCGGTGACGCGCGAGCTGGCCATCCGCGCCGAACTGCTCGAACGGGGCGGCCCCGAGCTGTGGGACGAGTTCATGGACGAGTTGCGGGAGCAGCACCTGGGCATCCCGCGGCCGGCCGGAACCGAATCGGTCTTCGCCCGCCTGCGCGCCGCCTACGAGGCGGAACTCGCGCGAGAGTAGCGACGTTGGTGCCGCCGGTGGCCGTGCGTACTTCGTGCTGCCATAGCGACACAAAGTACGCACGGCGCGGCCGGCCCGGCGGTCAGCCGTGCGCGTGCTGGCCCGCCCGGTGTGGGTGCAGGTCAAGCAGCCGAGCACCGAGGTGGCGCGGGCCGGCGAGGTCCTCGCCTCTCTGTCCATCACGCCCTGACCGCGCCCGTTGATGCCGGTTGGGCATCTATTCCCCACCGAATCGGTATTGGTCCGGGCGCGCGCGAATGTGCAAGGCTCGCAACGTGATTCGGCCAGCTGCAACGGAGGGGCGAACGTGCCGACCGACAAGACACTGAGCCTTGCCGAGGCGATAACCCGGCACGTCCGCGACGGGCAGACGGTGGCGTTGGAGGGCTTCGGCCACCTGGTCCCGGCCGCCGCCGCGCACGAGATCATCCGGCAGGGCGTCACCGGCCTGACCCTGGCGCGGATGACCGGCGACACGCTCGTGGACCAGCTGCTGGCGGCCGGGTGCGTGACCAAGCTGATCTCGTCGTTCGTCGGCAACAGTTCCGCCGGGTCGCTGCACGAGCTGCGGCGGCGCATCGAGCACCACGATCCGGAGCCGCTGGAGTTCGAGGAGTACAGCCACGGCGGCATGGTCGCCCGCTACGCCGCCGGCGCCGCCAAGCTGCCGTTCGCGCCGATCCGCTCCTACACCGGCAGCGACCTCGTCGCGCTGAACCCGCAGATCAAGAGCGTCACCGATCCCTACGGCGGCGGCGAGATCCACGTGGTGCCCGCGCGTCGGTGCTAGAACTACCGATGCTCGATACGAGCTCGCACAGGATTTCGAGTTGAGGGTGTTTCGTCTTTCAGGGGCTATTGGCTTGCGCGTCCCTGTCAGCCTTGATCGGTAACCTGCCCACAGTGAAGGTGAGGTGATCAACGCTGCAGCTGCGTTACCGGTACCGGCTCTACCCTGCCCCAGGGCAAATGCAGGCTCTTGCCCAATCGTTCGGGTGCGCGCGCGTGGTCTACAACGACGCTGTGGCAGCGCGTCGTGCCGCGTGGTTGGCGGGTGAGGAGTACCCGACATCGGGGGCACTGCAGAAGCGGTTGATTACCGAAGCAAAACGCACTCCCGAGCGGGCGTGGCTGGCGAACGTGCAGCATTCGATGCTGCAGCAGGCCGTTCGGGACTGCGATATGGCCTACAAGAACTTCTTCGATTCGCTCGCAGGCAGGCGAGTGGGCCGGAGGATGGGTGTGCCTCGGTTTAAGTCGCGACGCGACAAGAGGCAGACGATCCGATTCCAGGCCAACGGGTTCCGAATACTGGACAATGGCAGGTTGCGGTTGGGGAAGATCGGTGACATCAAGGTTGCTTGGTCACGGAACCTGCCCAGCGTCCCGAAGACCGTCACGGTGATCAAAACCGCTGATGACCGCTATTTCGCGTCGTTCGTGGTCGAGGTCGGTGACGAAACCGCCGATCCTGTGCTCGACGAATGCGGAAACGAGATCGAGGCTGGCCTCGACCTGGGCTTGTCTGTGTTCGCCGTCGACGATCAGGGACGGCGGATCGAGAACCCGAGGTTCCTGCGGCAGGCGGAGAGAAAGCTCAAACGCGCACAACGGCAAATGTCGCGTAAGCAGAAAGGCAGCAATAACCGCGCCAAGGCCAGGCAGCGCCTGGCCAGGCAGCACGCCAAGGTAGCCGATGCTCGGTCGGACTGGCTGCACCAGGAAACGACCAGGCTCGTTCGTGAGAACCAAGCGATCTACCTGGAAGACTTGGCTGTGTCCGGTTTGGCCCGTACCCGGTTGGCCGGGAGCGTGCACGACGCATCGTGGGGCAGCTTCCGCAAGCTGCTGGAAGAGAAATGCGCCCGCGCCGGCCGAGCGCTGGTAGTGGTCGACCGGTGGTTCCCTAGTACGAAGACTTGCTCTGCCTGCGGACACGCGAAGGGTGCTATGCCGCTAGACGAGCGGGTGTTCCGGTGCGAGAAGTGCCCGCTTGTGTTGGACCGTGACGTGAACGCAGCTTGTAACATCCTCGCCGCTGGACGGGCGGAGAGGTTAAACGCCTGTGGACCCGATGTAAGACCCCCTACCGGGGCGGTTGGGGTTGAAGCAGGAACCCAGCGAAGCGCCGCTAAAGCGCAGTAGAATCTCCGGCCTTCAGCCGGGGAGGACGTCAAAAGGTCCTGAAGTCCGTCGAGGAGGCGGCCGCGGTGGCGGCGTCGGCGGCGCACGGCGAGATCGGGACGGTGCGCATCGGCGTCGGCGGCGTCGGGCCGCTGGCGTGCCTGCCGGGCCTGGTGAAGCGGCTCAACGCGGAGAAGCCAGGGATCGAGCTGGTCGTCGTCGGCCAGGTGTACTCGCAGGCGGGGTTCGACTTGGTCGCCGACGGCAGCCTCGACCTCGCCTTCGTCCGGCTGCCCGCGGTCCGCGAAGGCGTTTCGACGCGGGTGGTGTTCGACGAACAGCTGATCCTGGCGGTGGCGCCCGACCACCCGTTGGCCGGGGCCGAGTCCGTGGCGCTCGCCGAGCTGGCCGAGGAGCGGTTCATCGCCTACCCGCCCGGCGGCGTGTCCAGCCTCCGCGACCTGATGGTGCACGCCTGCGTGGACGCCGGTTTCACGCCCCGGATCGTCCAGTACGGACCCGAGACGAGCACCATCATGGCGATGGTCGCCGCCGGGCTCGGGGTGACGCTGACCGTCACCTCGGTGATCGACGTGATCAGCAACGTCGTCTTCGTGCCGCTGGCCGGCCGGCCGTACCGGACGCAGGAGGCCATCGCGTGGAGCCAGGAGCATCTCTCCCCGGCGGCAGCGGCGGTGCTGCGGATCGCCGAGGAGGTGCTCCCGACCCCGTGAACGCCCGGAATTGATGCCGGCGGTGTATCAGTCCGCGACAAATCTTGTATTGGACGAGACGAAGTTCCGCCTGCGAGGCTTCTCCTCCAGTGGCAGCAGTCACATCGACCTGTCCTCGACCGCCCGCGGGCGGAGAACCCCTGTGCCGCACGGGGTTTCCTCAGCGTGGAGGAGCGCATCTCTTGAGCACCGTGATTCCCCCGGCCGCGTCGCGCGCGGACGGCGACGAGCTCATCGTCCCGCCGGCCGATCTGCGCCGCGCGGCCGTGTCCTCGTGGCTCGGTTCCGCCTTGGAGTACATGGACTTCACCCTGTACACCCTGGCGGCGGCGTTGGTGTTCGGCCCGCTGTTCTTCCCCGAGCAGTCCCCGGCGGTGGCGCTGATCGCGAGCTTCGGCGTCTACGGCTCGGGCTTCCTGATCCGCCCGGTGGGCAGGCTGTTCTTCGGCCGGGTCGGTGACCGGCACGGGCGCAAGGTCGTGCTCATCGCCACGCTGGCGATGATGGGCCTGGCCACCGCCGGAATCGGTCTGCTGCCGACCTACGCGCAGATCGGCGTCTGGGCGCCGCTGCTGCTGACCGTGCTGCGCCTGGTCCAGGGCTTCGGCGCGGGCGCGGAGCTCGCCGGCGCGTCGCTGCTGATGGTCGAGTCCGCCCCGAAGCACAAGCGCGGTTTCTTCGGCTCGGTCGTCGCGATGGGCACCAACTCCGGCATCTTCCTGGCGACGGTGCTGTGGTTGTCGCTGTCGCAGATGCCCAAGGAGCAGTTCATGAGCTGGGGCTGGCGGGTGCCGTTCCTGCTGAGCCTGGTCACCACGTTCGTCGCGCTGTACCTGCGGACGTCGGTGAAGGAATCGCCGGTGTTCGAGGAACTGCGCCGCCGCCGCGAGGCGCAGAAGCACGAGGCCAAGCACGGCGGCGTGTGGCGGGACGTCGCGAAGGCGAAGAAGCCGTTCCTGCTGTCGCTGGCCATCCGGGTCTCCGAGAACGGCGCGGTCTACCTGGTCAAGGGCTTCCTGGTCGGCTACACGGCCTCGACGCTCGGCCTCGCGGGCAGCGTCGCGACGACCGGAGTGATGATCGGGACGGTGATCGGTTTCGCGACGGTGCCGCTGTTCGGCAAGCTCAGCGACCGGTACGGCCGGCGGCCGGTCTTCCTGGCGTTCGCGGTGTTCCAGCTGCTGTTCGCGGTGCCGGCGCTGGCGCTGATCCACACGGAGAACCCGGTGATCATCGCGATCGTGTTCGCGGTCTTCGTTGGCGGGCCGCTGCCGAACCTCTACGGCGTGGAGTCCCCTTGGCTGGTCGAGATGTTCGGCGCCAAGCACCGCTACACGTTCATGTCGACGGTCAAGGAGGTCGGCGCCGTCCTGTCGGGCGGCCTGGCCCCGATCCTCACCGCCGGGGTGATGGCGGCGGCGGGCCCGGCGTGGTGGCCGATCGCGGTGATCATGCTCGCCTACGCGGCGATCGGCGTCCTCGGAGCCTGGCTGGCCCCGGAGACGAAGGACCGCGACCTGTCGGCGGAAGCCGACGCCTGCTGACCGGCAACACGATCTCGAACGCCTGAGCCCGGGCGTGTCCGTGTTCGTGCAGTTTCAATTGAAACTGCACGAACACGGACACTCTGCACGGGGCACCACCCTGCGGGGATTCCTGTTTCAACTGAAACTGCACCACATCTGTGCAACGAGGACCGGTCAGTCCGGGCCCCGCCGGCCCGTGCTCACGTCGACGTCCAGCGAGATGCCGTTCTTGGCGCGGTTCAGGGACTCCTCCGGTGCGGGACCGTCGGGGTTCTCGGTCGCCAGGGCCTGGTTGAGCGCGACGAACGGGCGCATCCTCCGCTCGTAGGCGGCGAAGGCGGCGGTGTGGTCGATGTCGGACCGGCCCAATTCGTCGGCGAGCACGTACGCGCCGACGAGGGCCAGGCTGGTGCCCTGGCCGGACAGCACCGAGGCGCAATACCCGGCGTCGCCGAGCAGCGCTACCCGGCCAGTCGTCCACCGGTCCATGCGGATCTGGGACATCACGTCGAAGTAGAAGTCCGGTGCCTCCGCCATCGCCGACAGCAGCTTCGGGACTTCCCATCCGAGACCGGCAAGCCGCTCGGCCACGATCTGCTTCTGCTGTTCGGTGTCCCGGTAGTCGTAGGTCACCGGCTCGGACATGAAGCCGAGGGTGACCCGCAGCTCGGTGTTGTCGCGCACCGGGTAGACGCCGCCACCGGCACCCGAAGTCCCGTCCCGGAACCACACCTGCCAGTTGTCCAGGCCCAGGACGTTGGCCATCGGGAAGATCGCCAGGTACTGGCCGAGATGCGTGCTGAACTGCTGCTCCGGCCCGAAGACAAGCCGACGGACCGTGGAGTGCAGGCCGTCCGCGTCCCGCGCTCGCGAAGCCGAACCGGCCTCGTAGCGACCGGAAACCTCCGTCGGCGTCTTTGATGGACAGAAGGACTTGGTCTCCGGTGTTGTGCGGCGAGCACTTTCCCCGCGACTGGACGATTTCTTAGGTCCGCAGGTGGCCTAAGCGGCTCGTAGCGTCCGGAGCATGACGAAACAGCACGACGTACGCCCCTTCCGCATCGAAATCCCGCAGGAGCAGCTCGACGACCTGCGGGCGCGGCTGGCCGGCACCCGGTGGCCCGACGAGCTGCCCGGGGTCGGGTGGAGCCGCGGCGTCCCGGTCGGCTACCTCAAAGAACTCGTCGAGCACTGGCGCACCGAGTACGACTGGCGCGCCCACGAGGCAGAACTCAACGCGCACCCGCAGTTCGTCACCGCCATCGACGGGCAGAACATCCACTTCCTGCACGTGCGCTCGCCGGAACCGGACGCCACGCCGCTGGTCCTGCTGCACGGCTGGCCGGGCGGGGTCGTGGACTTCCTCGACGTCATCGGGCCGCTGTCGGATCCCCGCTCGCACGGCGGCGATCCGGCCGATGCCTTCCACCTGGTGATCCCGTCACTGCCCGGGTTCGGGTTCTCCACGCCGCTGGCCGGGCCCGGGATGAACGTGGCGCGGATGGCCGGACTGCTGGCGCGGCTGATGGCCCGGCTCGGGTACGACGGCTACGGCGTGCAGGGCTACGACGCGGGCGCGTGGGTCGGCCCGGCGATGGGCAAGCACGACCCGGACCACGTCGTCGGCGTCCACGTCAACGCCCTGCTCGCGTTCCCGGCCGGCATCGACGGCGAGATGGACGGCCTGACCGAGGTCGAGCAGCTGCGCTGGGAGGCGATGCAGAACTTCAACGACGGCTACCTGCAGTGCAATTCGAAGCGACCGCAGACGGTCGGCTACGGGCTGCACGACTCACCGGCCGGCCAGCTGGCCTGGATCGTGGAGAAGTTCAAGGAGCTCACCGACCCGCCGGAAGGCCTGCCGGAGGAGAGCATCGACCGCGACCGGATGCTCACCGACGTCTCGCTGTACTGGCTGACGGGAACGGCGACATCGGCGGCGCAGATCTACTACGAGGAGATCTCGGCGGCCGACTGGAGCGCGGAGCCGGCGGGCAAGGGCACGGTGCCGACGGGCGTGCTGGTCTCGAACCACGACGTGACGATTCGCCGCTGGGCGGAGCGGGACCACAACATCGTGCACTGGACGGAACTGGAGAAGGGCGGCCACTTCCTCGCGATGGAAAACCCGGAAGCCCTGGTCGAAGACGTCCGGACCTTCTTCCGCAACCTCCGCTGAACCCGGCGCGGCGGGGTTCAGCCTGCGCCGATCTCGAGGTCGGCGACGACGCCGTAGTGATCGCTCGCCCAGATCCCCTCGGTGGGCTCGTCGAAGGCGAGCTCGACCGAACGCACGCGGCAGTGGGCGTCCGGATGCTGGTGCCACGAGCCGATGAACACGTAGTCGATCCGCCGGCGGTGGTGGGGCTGGCGCACGGCCAGATCGATGACGTCGCGAGCGTTCGGGTTGTCGACCGTCCACGTGTGCCCGGGCGAGGTGCCGGCGACGGCCCAGGCGTCGTGGTAGTGGACGCTTCGCCCGCCGAGGGACTGCAGGCCGCTGAGGTAGCGGATGCTGGCGGCCTCGGGCGCGGCGTTGAAGTCGCCGGCGATGATCGTCGGTAGGGCTCGGCGGTGCCGGGCGTCGAGATCGGTGAGGGCGATCGCCTGCTGTTCGCGGACCTGCTCGGCGTCGAGGCGCCACGCGGCGGTCGTGCCGATGAAGAGGAGCTCTCCCTCCGAGGGAGTGGGCACCGCGACGGCCAAGGTGCACCACGGCACGTCGGCTGCCCCGGCCAATCGCATGTCGAGGACCTCGCGCACGGCGTGCGGCCAGCGGGTGGCGACGGCGCTCCCGCCGTAGCGGTCGATCCACGGCGGTTCGTACGACATGACATCGCTCTGGTGGGTGCCGTGCAGGCCCGTGTCGGCGAGGAGTTCGTCGAGCTGCCTGCGTTCGGGTGTCTGCACGACCTCCTGGAAGGCGACGAGGTCCGGGTCGAGGCGCCGCAGCTCGCGGTTGATGTGCTCGGTTCGTCGCGGGTCGCCCTGGACGTTCTGGACGTTGATGGTGAGCACCCGGAGCTCCATGGAGTCGCGCTCGCTTTCCGGCAGTAGTGGTCAACTGGTTGACGATTGGTCATGCTGGTCGACGGCTCCCGTTTTTGTCAACGAGTTGACTACACTCGGCTCGTGTCTTCCTCCGAGTTGTCGTTGGCCGGAGCCCTCTCCCGGGCGTTCGCGGTCGTGTACGGCCTGATCGCCGATGGCCTGCGCGAGGACGGCTTCCGGGACCACTCCCCGGCGCAAGGCGTCAACGTCCTGCGGAACCTGGGCGAGGAGCCCCGGTCGGTCGGCCGGTTGGCCAGCATGACCGGCGTCTCGAAGCAGGCGATCAGCCGCCAGGTCGCCGGGCTCGAGCGCGCCGGCTACGTCCGCACCGAACCCGATCCCGCCGACGGCCGCGGCCGCCTGGTCCACCTGACCGACCGGGGGAGGGAAGAGCGGGAGGTGGCCCAGGAACGGGTCGCCCGGCTTCGGGAGCGCCTGGAGCGGGAGCTGGGGCCTGACGAGACGGAGACGTTCCTCCGCGGCCTCGAAGTGATCATCGGCTGGGGCGACCGGGAAAAGGCGGCCAAGCCGGATCGCGGCACCTGACGCCGTTTCGAACCGGCCACAGTGGACCCACGCCGCGATGCGTGGCGGGTTCGGCGGTGCCAGTCCGCGTTCACGGTGCAGTGTCGTTTCGGCGCACACCGAAACGATGCGGTCCTACGGTGGCCGACATGTCATCGCAGGGGTAGCGTTCGTCGATCTCAGCCAGCGGAGGCGAAGTAGGAATAGTGGCCGCCGATCTCGGCTGGCAGAGGCGCAGCGGGGATAGCGGTCTCGCCGATCGGAGTGCTGGTCCATGAGCAGGCCGGGAACGCTCCGCACGGCAGGGAGCGGACGAAAGGCGGCCACCGCACCGTGGGGGTCCGCGGGGGCTCGGCCCCCGCGATGAAATGACGAGACGATGAAGGTCTGCGCTCTCCGCAGACGCACTCCAGGCAATCGGATCGTGGGGCCGGAGGGACTCGAACCCTCACTGGCTAGGACCTAAACCTAGTGCCTCTGCCAATTGGGCTACGGCCCCGCACGGCACAGCCTAGCGGGTGGGGTGATCTTGGCGGGAGGCGCGTTCCCGACCGGGTTGCGGGCGCGACACGCGAACCGCTGGTGCGTGGCCGGTTCGGCGGTGCTCTACGGTGTCAGCAGCCAGGTGAACGTGAGGAGGACACGTGGCCCGTGATCCAGACGCCATCGAGCGCGACATCGAGCAGGCGCGTGAAGCGCTGGCCAGCACGCTGGACCAACTGAGCGTCAAGGCGAACCCGAAGCGCTTCGTCGAGTACGGCAAGTCCAGCCTGCAGGAGAAGCTCAGCGATCCGAGGGTGCGCTACGTGCTGATCGGCGTCGGTGCTCTCGTCACCGTTGCGGTGGTGCGCAAGCTGTTCCGCTGAGGCCCGTGGGCCTCTTGGATTGAGGCGGTGTGCGGTAGGGCGGGTTCTGAAGCGGCGCAGCCGCTTAGCCCGCCCTCGCAGCTTGCACCGCCGCGGGTTCTCAGGGGTCTTCTCGCGAGGACAGCCCCGACGTGGTGAATTGGCATTCATGATGTCGGGGACCCCACAGCGAGAAGGCGCCTGTAATTCCCGCAGGGGGGCCGCTACCCGCTCCGCCACGCAAAACGAGCCTGGAAACAGGGTTTGCGACCCAAAACACTCACGACTCTTGCTGCTGCACCGCGTCGCCTACTCGGACTTCGCCGGGTTTGGTGACGCGCATGATCACGCCGAACTTGTTGTCGTGGCGGTCGATGAGGTGGGTCTGCAGTTCCCGCCAGCGCTCGCGGCCGTCGGCGTCCCAGCTGGGGACCGCGCAGCGGATGCACGGCCCGGAGTGATCCCCGGTCACCGCCAGTTCCACGTCGCCCACGGTGAGCACGGTGCCGTGCTCCCAGGTTTCCTCGGCGAAGGCCGGCAGATCGGTGGTCACGTGGATGTTCGTGCGGAACCGGCGGAGATCGACGTCGGCGCCCAGCTCGTCGGAGAGCCCCACCCGGGAGGCTTCGAAGGTCACGAGCACGGTCGGCCCGCGATCCTGCTGCCCGTCCGCGGCGTGCAGGCTCAGCGGGATGTCCAGCGATCCGGTGAGGGCGTCGGCGAGCTTCGGGTCCGTCCAGGACCAGTCCGCGCCGTCCGGGCCGCGCAGGTTCGGCGGTTCGGTCGGGTCGGCGGTGTCGCCGTAGCTCGCCGACCAGCTCAGCATGACCGCGTTCTGCCGTACCGTCAGCACCTTGCCCGAACGCTTGGCGCGCTCGTCGAGCAGCGCGTAGGCGCGGTCGCCTGCCATGCCGCGGTCGTCGAACCGGGCCGCTTCGACGCGCTCACCGCGCAGCGACTTCACCGGCCACCGATTGAGCTCCGTCACCGATCCCCGCGCCACGCAGACCTCCATTCACCGCGTGGCCCCACCCTAGCGCGTGGCCCTGATGCTCCGACTCGTGCGAACCGGGGATCATCGCCGGGGCGCGGCGCTGTGGAGCAGCGGTAGCAGGGCCTCGTGCAGCAGCCGGTCGACGAAACCGGTGTCCAGCGGTTCGTCGGCGAGCATCAGGCGGTAGATCAGGCTGGCTCCGGCGAGTTCGACGACCGTGTCGATCGGCGAGTCGGCGCGGATCTCGCCGCGCTGCACGCCGCGCTCGATGATGCGGCGCAGCATGTCGCGCTGCGGCAGCAGGAAGGACTCGCGGAACGCCGCGGCCAGTTCGGGCTCGTGGGGGAGCTCGCCGACCAGCGCCTGCGCCGCCTTGCCGACCGGGCCGGTCAGGAACGACGCGAAGCTGCGGAGGAACTCGCCGAGGTCGGCCTCGATGGTGCCCTGGTCGGGTTCCGGGATGCTGCGGCGCACCAGCTGGGTGCAGGTGTCGATGACCAGGTCGAGCTTGGAGTCCCACCGGCGGTAGATGGTGGCCTTGCCCGCCCGCGCGTGGGCGGCGACGGCGTCCATGGTCAACGCCCGGTACCCGACGTCGGCCAGCACCTCCATCGCGGCCTGGCGCAGCGCCGCGTCGCGGGTGGCATCGCGCGGGCGCCCCCGGCCGCTGGCCGGCCGGTTCGTTTCGACGCTGGCCAACGCTGGTTCCTCCTCGCGTGCACTGCTCGCCGCTTTCACACCGGACATCCTAAGGTCCGCGCCGCTTTCGTCCACTGTGCACGCAATCGGGATGTTCCGCGCGGTCACCTGGCGCCGCGCGCGTGGCCCGTCGCGGCGGCCATGGCGCTGCGGGTCGCCTCGTCGGACAGACCGTGCCTGGCCTGCAGGTATGCGCTGGTGAAGGCGAAGCCGTCGCCATCGAGCAGGTGGATCACGACGCGACCCGCCTTGCCGGGCGCGAGCTGCTCGATGAACTGGTCGGCCTGGTCGCGCGCCGCGATCAGGCCCGGCGCCCGGGCCGTCCGGCGATCGGCGCCGGTCGTGACCGTGACCAGCCAGTCGTCGCCGTCCGGGACGTAGTCGGCCGTGATGTGTCCGCTTGCCATGAATGCCTCCGCCTCCGGCGCGCTCGGGCGTTCGTGTGACGTCGCGGACCGGCGAGGGCTGCGTCGATCGCTGTCGCCGCTGGGCAGCCGCTGGCAGGCCGGTCGCGCGTGGCCGTCGACTTTACGGGTTGCGCCGGGCGAGGTCTTCAGGACGGTCGATGTCGAAGCCCGCCGACACGTCGTCGCAGGCCACCAGCGCGACTTCGCGGCCCTT
This sequence comes from Saccharopolyspora elongata, assembly GCF_004348985.1. Classification (GTDB taxonomy): domain Bacteria; phylum Actinomycetota; class Actinomycetes; order Mycobacteriales; family Pseudonocardiaceae; genus Saccharopolyspora; species Saccharopolyspora elongata. The sequence continues at coordinate 178,743 of NZ_SMKW01000006.1, forward strand.
GAGGTAGCCGCGGGCGCCGGCGTCGCCGGTGGCGGCCGCGCGGGCCCCGGCCCAGTGGTCGCGGCCGAACAGCACGGGGTGGGTGCGCGCGCCGTCGTGCGCGGCGGCGGCCAGTGCGCTCCGGCTCGCGAGCGCGGCGACGCGCCGCACGGCTTCCGGGCTGATGCCGGGCATGTCGACCGGCAGCACGAGGGCGGCGTCGGCATCGGTCGGGGCGAGCGCGTCGAGCGCGGTGCGCAGCGACGAGCCCATGCCGGTGGCCCAGTCCGGGTTGACCACGGCCGTCGCGCCGGTCAGCTCCGCCCGTTCGCGGACCTCGTCCGCGGCGGCGCCGAGGACGACCACGACGGGCGCGCAGCCGCCCGCGGCGAGCACTCGCACGGCCCGGTCCACCAGCAGCGATCCGCGGTACTCCACCAGCGCCTTCGGCATCCCGAAGCGACGTCCGGCACCGGCGGCCAACACGACTCCCGCGACTCCCACGCACGCACCGTACCCATCCGGAGACCGCGGTGGAGGGCGCCTCTCGGGGAAAGGCGCCCTCCACCTGGTTCCTGGTCGAGTGGCAGCTACTCGACCAGGGCCTCGATGCCCTCTACGCCGAAGTAGAAGGCGAAGACGATCGCCAGGACGCCGACGAGCCAGCCGATCTCGCGCACCTTGCCGCGGGCGATCTTGATGACCGCGAACGCGACGAGGCCCGCGCCGATGCCGTTGGTGATCATGTAGGTGAACGGGATCACCGCGATGGTCAGGAACGCCGGGATCACGTAGTCCGGGTCGTCCCAGGGGATGTGCCGGACCTGGGCCATCATCAGCGCCCCGACGATCACCAGCGCGGGCGCGGCGGCCTGCGCCGGCACCACCGCCGCCAGCGGCGTGAACAGCAGCGCCGCGCAGAACAGCAGGCCGGTGACCACGCTGGCCAGGCCGGTGCGCGCGCCTTCGGCGACGCCGGTGGCCGACTCCAGGAACACCGTGTTCGGCGACGAGCCGGTGAGCCCGCCCGCCGCGGCGGCGACGCCGTCCACGGCCAGGATCCGGCCCATGCCTTCGACCTTGCCGTCCTTCACCAGCCCGGCCTCGGAGGAGACGCTGGTGATGGTGCCCATCGCGTCGAAGAACCCGGACAGCACGAGGGTGAACAGGAAGACGGTGGCCGCGATGCCGCCGGCCGCGGCGAACCCGCCGAACAGGTCGACGTCGCCGAACAGGCTGAAGTCGGGGCTGCCGACGACGTGGTCGGGCAGCTCGGGCACGATCGTGCCCCACTGCTTCGGGTCGATGGCGAACGCCGCGTTCGCCGCGATCGCCAGCACCGTGCTCACCGCGATGCCGATGAGGATCGCGCCGGGCACCCGCCGCGCCAGCAGCACCAGCATGATCAGGAGGCTCACGCAGAAGATCGCGATCGGCACCCCGATCAGGTGCCCCTCGGTGCCCTGACCCATCTGGACCGGCACCGTGGTGTTGGCCGCGTCCGGCTTCCGGGTCACGAATCCCGAGCTGACCAGGCCGATCAGCGCGATGTAGAGGCCGATGCCGACGGTGAGCGCGGTCTTCAGCGCGGCCGGGATGGCGTTGATGATCTTCTCCCGGACGCCGCTGATGGCCAGGACGACGATCACGATGCCTTCGAGCACCACCAGCCCGAAGGCCTGCGCCCAGGTCATGGCGGGCGCGATGGTGAAGGCGACGACGGCGTTGACGCCCAGCCCGGAGGCCAGGGCCAGCGGCGCGTTGCCGACCAGGCCCATCACGATGGTCATCACGCCGGCGGTGGCCGCGGTGGCCGTCGTCAGCTGCTCGGGCGTCAGCTCGGCGCCGGTCGCGTCCGCGGACGCGCCGAGGATCAGCGGGTTGAGCATCACGATGTAGGCCATCGCGACGAACGTGGTCAGGCCGCCGCGCAGTTCGCGGGAGAAGGTGGAACCGCGGGCGGTGATGCGGAAGAAGCGATCTAATCCGGAAGCGCCGGCGTCGGCGGATCTTTCCGGTTGCACTTGCTGGGTCATGAGTCCTCCCATGCCGGTGGGCGCCCCCGCGCGGCACCCGGATTCGGTGCCGCCCGGACTTGTTTCCGGCGTTTTCCGGGCAGGGGAGGGCCCGGCGGGAATTCGCCGAAATCGGTGCGGGGCATTTGATCGATTGGTTTTCGCTGTCCCGGATCGGTTCATCGGGACGGCGGGCGGGCCCAGCTCCGGCGCAACAGCGGGGAACTGTCGGTGTGGCCCGTCCGCAGGCTTCGGGCGACCCGGTCGTCGCTACCGATGCCTCTGCTCAGGACGTCGTTGTCGGAATCTTCTTGCTGGCGGAGGAATTGCTGCGGTTCAGTAGTCGACGCGGTCGGTCTTGCCGCGCCAGGCGTCGAAGGCGGCGTTGCGGTCGGTCATCTCCACCCGGACGACGGGCGTCGGGCATTTCGTCTCGGGATCCTTGAACGCGTCGTAGAAGGCGCGGTCGTCGAAGCCCGCATCGGCGGCGTCGTCCCGGTCGGCGGCGAACAGCACCCGGTCGACCCGCGCCCACAGCGCCGAGGCCAGGCACATCGGGCACGGTTCGCACGAGGTCACCAGCACGCAGCCGTCCAGCTTGAAGGTGCCCAGCGCCCGGCAGGCGTTGCGGATCGCGGTCACCTCGGCGTGCGCGGTCGGGTCGAGGTCGACGGTCACCTTGTTGGTGCCCGTCGCGATGATCTCGCCGTCCCGGACGATCAACGCGCCGAAGGGGCCGCCGCCACTGTCCACATTGGTCTTGGCGAGATCGATGGCCTGCGCCATCCAGTCCTGCTCGGCGCCCGTTGCGACGTCCACGGACATTGCTTTCCTCCTATGATCTTTTCAGTAAGCGGCGGGAGCCGCTTGAGGTGTGGGACTCGGCTTGCACCGCCACGCAAATCACTCTGAATTTCTCGCCGGGTTTTCCGGATTACTTTGGGTTGCTGGGGCGGCGGCCCGGCACCGCCGCCCCAGCTGGTCTGGTCACACGATGTGCTCGGGGGCTACCGGGGTGTGGAGGAGTTCCTTGCCGGTGGCGGCGCGGATGGCGGCCACCACGGCGGGCGTGGTGGAGATCGTCGGCGGCTCGCCCACCCCGCGCTGCCCGTAGACCGCGTTGGGGTCGGCGCGTTCGATCACGTCGATCTCCATCGGCGGCGTGTCGAGGATCGTGGGGATCAGGTAGTCGGTGAAGGAGGGGTTGCGGATGTGCCCGTCCACGACCTTGATCTCCTCCATCACGGCCAGCCCCATGCCCTGCGCGGTGCCGCCCTGGATCTGGCCGATCACCGCGTCCGGGTTGATCGCCTTGCCGACGTCCTGGGAGCAGGCCAGCTGCACGACCTTGACCAGGCCGAGATCCAGGTCGACGTCGACCACCGCGCGGTGCGCGGAGAACGCGTGCTGCACGTGCACCCGGTCGCTGCGGCCGTTCTCGTCCATCGGGAAGGTCTCCCGGTGGTGGTACTCGCGGGTTTCCTCGATGACGTCGTCGCCGAGCACCTCCACGAGGTCGGCCAGCACGCCGTGGGCCTCGGACACGACCTTGCCGCCCTGCAGGGACAGCAGCGCCGGTTCGACGTCGTAGCGCTCGGCGACCCGGGCGAACAGCGCCTCCCGCACCGCGTCGCAGGCCGCCTTGACGGCACTGCCGGTGACCAGCGTCTGCCGCGAGGCGGAGCTGGAGCCGGCCGGGCCGACGCTGGTGTCGTTCGGGTGGATGGTCACCCGCTCGACGCCGAGCTCCGACCGCGCGATCTGCTGCTGCACCGTCACCAGGCCCTGCCCGACCTCGGCCGCGGCGGTGTGCACCATGGCGGCCGGCTCACCGCCGAGGGCCTGCAACCGCACCCGCGCGGTCGAGAAGTCGTCGGCGCCTTCGGCGTAGCAGATGTTCTTGATCGTCACGCCGTAGCCGACGCCGCGCACCACGCCTTCGCCGTGCGTGGTGTTGGACGCCCCGCCGGGCATGTCCCGGATGTCCACCGGCCCGGTGCGCTCGTCGGGCATCGGCAGGTCCCGCACGCGCGCCAGCAGCTCGGCCACCGGCGCCGGGAAGTCCAGCACCTGACCGGTCGGGATCGAGTCGCCCTGCTCGATGGCGTTGGCGATGCGCACGTCGACCGGGTCCATGCCCAGCGCGTCGGCGAGCTTGTCCATTTGGGACTCGTACGCGAAAGTCGGCTGCACCGCGCCGAGTCCGCGCATCGCGCCGCACGGCGGGTTGTTGGTGTAGAGCCCCCAACCCTCGATGTCGACGTTCGGCACCTTGTACGGCCCGGCGCCGAGCGTGGTGCCGTTGCCGACCACGACGGGCGTCTTCGAGGCGTACGCGCCGCCGTCGAAGTACTGCCGCGCCTTGACGTACACGAGCTCGCCGTCGCGGGTGGCTCCGTGCTCGTAGTACATCTTGGCCGGGTGCCGGTGCACGTGGCCGTAGAACGACTCCTCGCGGTTGTAGACCATCTTGACCGGTTTGCCCAGGTGCAGCGCCAGCATGCACACGTGCACCTGGATGGACAGGTCCTCGCGGCCGCCGAACGCGCCGCCGACGCCGGACATGGTCATCCGCACCTTCTCCGGCGGCAGCCCGAGCGCCCGCGCGGTCTGCCGGAGGTCGGAGTGCAGGTCCTGGGTCGCCAGGTACAGGTCGACGCCGCCGTCCTCGGACGGGATGGCCAGCCCGGACTCGGGCCCCAGGAACGCCTGGTCCTGCATCCCGACGGTGTACACGCCGGAGACCACGACGTCGGCCGTCGCGTTCGGGTCGCCCTTGACGATCTTCTGGTGCCGCACCACGTTGCCGTCCGGGTGCAGCTTCGGCAGCGTGTCGTCGTGCGCGACGCGCTCGGCGTCGAGCACCGGCTCCAGCACCTCGTAGTCGACGACGATCTTCTCCAGCGCGCGCCGCGCCGTCTCCGGGTGATCGGCCGCGACCAGTGCGACCGCCTCGCCCTTGTAGCGCACCACGTCGGAGGCCAGTACCGGCTGGTCGGCGTACTTCAGGCCGAAGCAGTTGTCGCCGGGCACGTCCTCGGCGGTGAGCACGGTCTGCACGCCGGCCATCGCCATCGCCGGCCCGATGTCGATCGAACGGATCCGGGCGTGCGGGTGCGGGCTGCGCAAGGTCGCGCCCCACAGCATGTCCTCGGCCCACAGGTCCGAGGAGTAGGCGAACTCACCGCGCACCTTGATGGTGCCGTCCGGGCGCAGGGGAGATTCGCCGATGCCGCCGCCGATGGCGTCGTTGAGCTCCTGAGGACTGCGAGCAGGCGCATGGCTGCTGCTCATGCGGACACCTCCCGGGTGCGGATCCGGGCGCTCGCCCGGTCGAGTTCGTGGGTGAGTTCGGCCTCCGACACCGGCATCAGCCGGCCGTCGTCGACCACGACGCTGCCGCCGCGCAGCAGCCGCTCCAGCTTCGGCAGGCGGCCGAGCACCAGGGCGGCCACCGGGTCGGCGATGCCCGTGTGGTCGATGCCGCCGAGCCGCCAGACCGCGATGTCGGCGAGCTTCCCGTGCTCCAGCGAACCCAGCTCGTCGTCGCGGCCGAGGCACCGCGCGCCGCCGCGGGTGGCGAGCCGCAGCGCGTCGCGGACCGACAGCGCCTCCGGCCCGTAGCGGGCGCGGGCGGTCAGCAGGGCCTGGTGCATCTCCTCGCCGAGGCCGCCGGCCTCGTTGGAGGCGACCCCGTCGACCCCCAGTCCGACGGGGGCACCGGCGTCCAGCAGCGGCCGCACCGGCGCGATCCCGGCGCCGAGCCGGCCGTTGGAGGTGGGGCAGTGCGCCGCGCCGGTGCCGGTCTCGCCGAGCCGGGCGATGCCCTCCTCGGACAGGTGGATCGTGTGCGCCAGCCACACGTCCGGCCCGAGCCAGCCCAGGTCGTCGGCGTACTCGACCGGCGTGCGGCCGTACTCGGCCCGGCACTGCTCCTCCTCGTCGGTGGTCTCGGCGAGGTGGGTGTGCAGCCGGACCCCGTTGCGGCGCGCCAACTCCGCGGCCTGGCGCATCAGGTCGGTGCTGACCGAGAACGGCGAGCACGGCCCCACCGCGACGCGCACCTGCGCGCCCGGGTTCGGGTCGTGGAACCGGTCGATCGCCTCCTGGGTGCCGGCCAGCGCGGCGTCGAGGTCCTCGACGACCGAGTCCGGCGGCAGGCCGCCGTGCGAGCGGCCCCGGTCCATCGAGCCGCGCACCGCGTGCAGCCGCACGCCGATCCGCTCGGCCGCCGCGACCACGGCGCCGAACACGTCGCCGCCGCCGCGCGGGAAGACGTAGTGGTGGTCGGCGGCGGTGGTGCAGCCGGACAGGGCCATCCGGGCCAGGCCCGCCGACGCGGCGGCGTGCGTGATCTCCTCGTCGATGCCCGCCCAGACCGGGTACAGCTCGGTCAACCAGCCGAACAGCGTCGCGTCCGCCGCGTAGCCGCGGGTGGCCCACTGGTACAGGTGGTGGTGGGTGTTGATCAGGCCGGGAGTGACCAGGCAGCCGGACGCATCGATGCGCCGTACCGGGCCCTGCTGGGCCGGCGCGGAACCGGGGCCGACCGCGACGATGCGGTCACCCTCGACGACGACGTGGCCCTCGCCGAACTCGGTGCCCGAGTCGTCGACGGTGACCACGGTGCCGCCCTCGATGATGACAGTCCCGCCTCTCCGCGATTCACAGCGGTGGTCGCGTTCGGGATTGATCTCGCGTTCGGCGGTTTCTTGTGGCTGGGTTGCGTCACGGTCCCCTGAGGTGCGGTTGGGAGGGGGTGGGGTTGACGCAGGGTTGCTGCTCATGAGTGAGCCTTGCCCGATGTCGTCTTCTTCTTGGCGGCGAGCCGGACAGCATCCATGATTTTCTCGTAACCGGTGCAGCGGCACAGGTTCCCGGCCAGCGACTCGCGGATCTCCGCGTCGGACGGGTCCGGCTTCCGGTTCAGCAGGTCGTGCGTCTGCACGAGCAGGCCCGGCGTGCAGAAGCCGCACTGCACGGCGCCGGCTTCGACGAACGCCTCCTGCACCTCGTCCAGCTTCTCGCCGTCGGCGAGGCCTTCCACGGTGCGCACCTCGCGGCCCTCGGCCTGCCCGGCCGCGATCAGGCACGAACAGGCTGGCACACCGTCCATGTAGACCGTGCAGGAACCGCATTCGCCCTGCTCGCAAGCGTTCTTCGAGCCCGGCAGGCCCAGCCGCTCGCGCAGCACGTACAGCAGGCTCTCGCCCTCCCACACGCCGTCGGCCTCGTGCGGTTGTCCGTTGACGGTGAACTTCAGGCGCATTCCTGCCTCCCGGAACAGTGGTCGTCCCAGACCCAGGACAGGGTCCGGCGGGCCATCACGGCCAGCGCGTGGCGGCGGTAGTCGGCGGTGCCGCGCACGTCGTCGATCGGCGACGCGGCCTGCGCGACCAGCTCGCCGAAGCGGCGGGCCACCGACTCCTCCAACGGCCGCCGCTGCTCCCAGTCGAGCTCGGCGCTCAGGAACTCCTCGGCAGCTAGCGCGCGCAGCGGCGTTGGGGCGGCCGAGCCGATCCCGGTGCCGACCTGCTTGCGGTCTGGGTGCAGCGCGATCGCGAAGGTGCACACCGCGATGACCATCGCGTTGCGGGTGCCGACCTTGGAGAACTGCTGCGCGCCGGTCGCCGGGGCGATGTGCACGGCGGCGATCAGCTCGTCCTCGGCCAGCGCGTTGCGCTTGACGCCGGTGAAGAACTCCGTCGCCGGGATCAGCCGCTTGCCGCGCACCGACTCGACCTCGATCCGCGCGTCGGAGGCCAGCAGCGGCGGGTGGCCGTCGCCGGCGGGCGAGGCGGAGCCGAGGTTGCCGCCGAGGGTGCCGCGGTTGCGGATCTGCGGCGAGCCGACGGTGCGGCTGGCGATGGCCAGGCCCGGCACCCGGTCGCCGAGCTCGGTGATCAGGTCGGTGTAGGGCAGGCCCGCGCCGATGCGCAGCTCCCCGTCCGCCTCGGACCAGCCGGTCAGCTCCGGGACGCCGGTGAGGTCGAGCAGCGTGCTGGGGCGGCGGTGATCGAAGTTGATCTCGACCATCACGTCGGTGCCGCCGGCGATCGGCGTCGCATCCGGATGCGCGGCCTTGGCTTCGAGCGCCTCCCGCCACGAGGCGGGGCGGAGGAATTCCACGGTTGTACTCCTTGTCACGGCCGGTGAAAAGGTGTGAGTCAGTACACAGCCGGGGAGCAGTCGGTGACTAGCGGTGGAAGGCCCGAAAAAGCCTTTCGGTGGGCGGACGGGAGTTGTATGTTTCTCCAAACGCGCGGAGCCGCGGTGCGCCGTTCGGGCCATCCCGCCGAAACATCGCGGAGCTCCGCACCGGGAACAGGTGGCTGCCTCGCGCCGGCAGCGGGATCCGAGGTGCGCAGGTGCAGCTGAACGACCTTCTCGCCGATCCGGAACTCGGACTGGTGCTGCTCAACGGCGCGGAGGAGATGGCCCGCCCGGTCCGCGGCGTCTACATCACCGACCTGCTGGATCCCCGGCGCTACCTGCACGGCGGCGAGCTGGTGCTCAGCGGCCTGATGTGGCGCAACGAGCCGGCCGATTCGGAGGCGTTCGTCGCCGCGCTGGTCGACGCCGGGGTGGCGGGTCTCGCCGCGGGCACCGCGCGCCTCGGTCACGCCCCGCCGGACCTGGTCGAAGCGTGCCGACGGCACGGCCTGCCCGCCTTCGAGGTGCCGCTGACGGTCAGCTTCAACACGCTCGCCGACCGCATCCAGCGCCGCTCCGCTCCGCGCCGCGAGCTGGTCTCCGCGGTCGCCGGCGGCGCCGACCTCGACCAGGTGCTGCGGATGGCGGCCGACGAGCTCGGCACCGACTGCTGGGTGCTGTCCGCGGCTGGCTGGATCGTCGGCGGCACCGCCGACCTGCCGGAGGAAACCCGCTGCGCGGCGCTGCGCGAGTTCGCGACCGGCCGCCTCCCGCGCACCGTGCGGCCGGGCGACGCGCACGTGCTGTGGCCGGTGGAGTCCGGCATCGAGCCGCCCGCTGCCGGCTGGTTCGTGCTGGCGCGCGGCGACGTCGCCGACTGGGACGAGGAGAAGGAAGCCATCGCCACCGACCTGAGCACGGTCGTGGCGCTGCTGCGCGCGCGGGTGGACGAGGCCCGCCGGATCGCGGGCCGCTCGGTGGAAGCGGCCCTGCGGCGGCTGCTCGACGGCACCTCCACGCAGGCCGAGGTCGCGGCGCGGCTGGAGACCGCGGGACTGCCGACCGACGAGCCGCTGCGGGCGGTCGCGCTCAGCGTCGGCGACCCGGCCGAGTCGACGACGCTGCTGCGCGAGATCGCCGCGGCGACGGGCATGGCGTCGGTCACGGCGCCGCTCGGCGACGGTGCGACGGCGTTGTTCGTCGACGACGAAGCCCACCTGGCGGAGCTGGACGCGCTGCTGCGCCGCATCGCCGCCGAGACGGAGCCCGGCCTGGGCCGGCGGCGGCTGGCGGTCGGTGTCAGCGACGTCAGCCCGGCGACGGCCCTGCGCGGAGCGCTGGAGGAGGCGGGCTACGCGCGGCGGCTCGCGCAGCAGCGCCGAGGGCGCGCCGAGGTCGTCGCGGCGGCGGAGCTCGCGTCGCACGAGGTGCTGCTGGCGTCGGCGCCCGACGAGCTGCGCCGCTCCTACCGCCAGCGGTTGCTCGCGGATCTGATCGCGTATGACTCGGCGCACAACTCCGACCTGGTGCGCACCCTGCGGACCTTCCTCGACTGCTCGGGATCGTGGTCGCGCTGCGCCAAGCGACTCCACGTGCACGTGAACACGCTGCGCTACCGGATCCAGCGGATCGAGGAGATCACCGGACGGGACCTCGCCGACTTCCCGTCCCGAGTGGACTTCTACCTCGCCCTCGAACTCGACCGCGAGCCCGCCGAGTAGCGCCGCAGTTTCCGCCTTGGACGGACGTTTCGCCAGGTTAGCCGCCGTGAGTGCTTTTGGTTGCCATGGCGACCCAAAGTACTCACGGGTCGTGACCAGGCAAAACATCCACCTGCGACGCGATCACGGGAAGTCGGGCTCCGACCACGCAAAGCGACGACATCGGCGCGGTCCCGTGGGAGTGCTCACACTCGGTTCCGCTGTCCGGGGGAAGGGGTGGGCGCGGTTCGAAATCTGTGCGTGAGCGGGGTACTGTGCTTGGTCGCAGTCGAGCTCCGAGGACGCGCGCCCCAGCGGGTCGGACCCCGGAGAAAACCCAACCCCACCAGCCGAGACGGAGGTACCGGGATTGACCGATCTGTCCGCCACCACCGGTGTGACGGACCGCCCGAGCGGCACCGCGCAGCAGACCGAATCCGCCGCGCCGGACCCGATTCTGCAGTTCCTCGACCGGCAACGCCCCGAAACCCCCTGCCTGGTCATGGATCTGGCGCAGGTGCGCGACCGCTACCGGCAGTTGCGAACCGCCCTGCCGGACGCCCGGATCTGCTACGCGGTCAAGGCCAATCCCACCCCCGAAGTGGTCGGTGAACTGGTCGGCCTGGGGGCCTCCTTCGACGTCGCCAGCCCCGGCGAGATCGACCTGTGCCTCGCCAAGGGCGCGGCCCCGGAGTCCATCTCCTACGGAAACACCATCAAGAAGCGCCGTGACGTCGCCCGCGCTTACGAGCAGGGCGTCCGCCTGTTCGTCACCGACAGCGCCGCCGACCTGGCCAACATCGCCGAGGTCGCGCCGGGTTCGCGGGTGTTCTGCCGGGTCCTGGTGGACAACAAGGGATCCCGCACCCCGTTCGGCCGCAAGTTCGGCTGCTCGCCGGAGACCGCCGCGCAGCTGCTGCGGCGCGCACGGGAACTCGGCCTGGACGCCTACGGCGTGTCGTTCCACATTGGATCGCAGCAGCTCGAACCCGCCGCGTGGGAGCACGGGATCAGCGCCGCCCGGCGGGTGTTCGAGGACTGCGCCGAGCACGGCGTGCGGCTGCGGATGGTGAACCTCGGCGGCGGATTGCCCGCCGGCTACACCGAATCCGCCCCGCCGCTGGCCGACTACGTGCGCCGCATCGAGGAGTCGCTGGACCGCAACTTCGGCGCCCAGCGGCCGGAACTGCTCATCGAGCCGGGCCGCTTCATCGTCGGCGACGCGGGCGTGCTGCGCAGCGAGGTTGTGCTCGTCAGCGACGCCGTCGCCGGCGACCGCAGCTGGGTCTACCTGGACATCGGCCGCTACAACGGGCTCGCCGAAACGGAAGGCGAGGCCATCACCTACCGGCTGCGCACCTCCCGCGACGGCGACCCGCGCGGCCCGGTGGTGCTCGCAGGGCCGACCTGCGACGGCGACGACGTGCTCTACCAGCGCACCCGGTACGAGTTGCCGCGAACGCTGCGCGGCGGAGACTGGGTCGATCTGCTCAGCGCGGGCGCGTACACCGCGAGTTATTCATCGGTGGGTTTCAACGGATTCACCCCGCTGCCCACGTATTGCGTCGACGGCGACGAACAGCCGTGATCGCCTCGGCAACTTCGAGATGCCGACACCGAACAGTGCCGACTGGGAGATCGTGCGGGATGGGAGAGTCAGTGCGCTCAACGCGAGCCTGCCGTCAGGCAAGCGGCGCGAGCCGCTTTCGGCCATGCCCGCAGCTTGCACCGCCGCGGGTTCTCAGGGGTCTTCTCGCGAGGACAGCCCCGACGCGACGTATTGGTCATACGTGTGTCGGGGATCCCACAGCGAGAAGGCCGCAGCAACTCCCGCAGGGGGGCCGCTACCCGCACCGCCACGCAAACCGACCCGCTCAACTTCCGAGCGCTGGAATCTGCGAAATGATGGGAGGTCGATAGATGTCCGTTGACACCGGAACGCCGCCGGTTGGGTTGTTCACCGGCCAGCATGTCCTTGCCGAGCTGGAGGGCGTTGATCCGGATCTGCTCGACGACGAGCAGTTCCTGCGCGAGACCCTGCACGACGCGCTGAGCCAGTCGCACGCCACCGTGTGCCAGATGATCGCCAAGCGGTTCGAGCCGCAGGGTGTCACCGTGTTGGCGTTGCTGTCGGAGTCCCACGCTTCGCTGCACACGTACCCGGAGGACGGCTCGATCTTCATCGATGTCTTCACCTGCGGGCACACGGCCCAGCCGGAGCGCGCGGTCGAACTGCTCGCCGAGGCGCTGAAACCGGCCGCGCAGAACGTCCAGACCATTCAGCGGGGCCGCGACTACGCGGGCCTTGCCTCGTGAAGTTGTCAGGACAGTCAGGAGCGCGTTTTGCGTAGGTGGTCCCGTAGCGGAACCTCAAATGCCTTCTCCCGATACACAGCGTCGGAGCTGTCCTCCCGAGAAGACATCTGAGAACCCGCGGTGGTCACCGTGCGTGCGTGGGCTAAGCGGCCCCGCCGCTTGGAAGACATGCTTTACCGGGCAAGCCGAATCAAGGAGGAGCACCGTTGATCGAACTCGACGGGCACCGGTGGATCAAGGAGCCGATGGGCGACGACCTGCAGCGCCTGTGGCGGGTCGACGAGGTGCTGTGGGAGGGCGACACCGACTACCAGCACGTGGTCATCGGTCGCACCGGCCAGGGCGTGTCGCTGTTCTGCGACGACGACCGGCAGAGCACCGAGTTCTCCCAGCTGGTCTACCACGAGGCGATGATGGTGCCGGCGTTCCTGCTCGCCGCGCAGGTCGAGCGGGTGCTGATCATCGGTTCCAGCGAGGGCGTGGCCAGCCAGATGGCGGTCGCGGCCGGGGCCGGCCGGGTCGACCACGTCGACATCGACGAGCAGTGCGTGCGCATCTGCGCCGAGCACCTGCCGTACGGCTACAGCACCGAGGAGCTCGCCCGCGTCGAGCAGGGTGACGGGCCGATCAAGCTGCACTACGCGGACGGCTGGGGCTTCCTCGACCAGGCGCCGCCGGAGGGCTACGACATCGTCGTCGTCGACCTGCCCGACGAGCGGGCCGACGACGCCGGCGGCCAGCACAACCGGCTGTACGGCCTGGAGTTCATCCAGCGCTGCCAGGCGGTGCTCGCGGCCGGTGGCGTGGTCGCGTTCCAGGCCGGCTGCCCGACGGTGTGGCGCAACGAGACGCTGATCCGCGCCTACAACCGGTTCCGGTCGACGTTCGACACCGTCGCCTACTTCGGCTCCGACGAGCACGAGTGGGCGTTCCTGTTCGGCCGGGTCGAGCAGATCGATGACCCGACGAACGTGATGCTGGAGGCGTTCTCCAAGTCCGCCTACCGGCCGGAGACGATCGACGAGGCCAGCCTCATCGGCTGCACCGTCCCGCCGTACTCCGTCCGCAACCAGCCCTGACCCCTTCCGCAATACGGAACCCTAGTTCCACGGCCCGCAATTTCAATGGAAATCAGAGCTCTGATTTCCATTGAAATTGCGGCCTAGAGCGAGCCGAAGTAGGGGTGGCGGCCCGGGTTGCCGTCGCGGGGGATGAACCACTGGTCGAAGGCCACGCCCCGCGCGCGCAGCTCGGCCTCGACCTTGGAGACCTGCTCCGCCACCTCCGGCTCCGCATCTTCCGACAGCGGCAGGTCCACCTCGTAGAGCTCGTCTTGGTCGGTGTCGCCGAAGGCCTGCCCGGCGAAGGCGGCGAACACCGTCTCGCTGTCGTCCCAGCTCATCAGCTCGGCGGCCTCCAGGACCACGCGCGCCTCGTTGACCACCAGCCGCAACGCCAGCGCCTCGGCAACCGTGCGCGGTGGCGTCCAGTTCGGCTCCGTCAGCCGCACCGCGACTGCCGCCGACGACAGCAAGAGAGCGCGGGCGAAGAACGCGTCGTAGCGGTGGTCGTAGCAGGGCGGCAATTCCTCCAGCACCAGCAGCCCGACCGCGTCGGCCACCGTCGCGTTGTTCACCGCCAGGGCCAGTTCGTCGTAGAAGATCTCGTCGGTGACCACCCGCACCGCGTGGATCAGCGCCCCGGCGGCCAGCGCGTGGGTGTCCGGATCGGCGCCGAACGCGCTCGCCTCGAACGCCCGCAGCTGCGGAGCCAGCTGGGTGAGCCGGACGCGCCAGTGCTCGGCGTCCATCGCGGGCTCGGCGGAGGTCTCCAGCGCCTCCTCGACCGCCGCCTCCAACTCCTCGTTGATGTCCGAGGCGGCAGCGAGCCGCTGGTTGAACTCGTCCTCGGTGATCCGCACCTCCGAGTGCGCCACCGACCAGCCGGTGAGCACCTCGGACTCGCCGATCAGCTCGTCGAGCACGGAGGCGGCGGCTTCCTCGGCCGCCAGCAGCGACGGCGCGTCGAGCGCGAGCACCACGCTCGCGCCGGTCAGGTGCACCGTGATGCGGTAGTCGAGGATGTCGATGTCGCCATCCCCCGGACCGGAGACCCCCTCGACCAGCGCGAGGTGGCGGTCGAGCACGGCCGCTATCCCCTCCTGCTGCAGCGCGTCGAGCTCCACGACCTCGGCCGGCGGCGCGAGCTCCGCTGTCACCGCATAGTCCACCGCTTCTCGCCCTCTCCTCGACGGTTGGTCGGCATGTTACGTCGTCCGGCAGGCGAGGACCCGTCAGCCGATCGAGGGCCCCTCATCGGCCATGATGAACCACGTGACAACGACTGTGGCCGTATTCGGCAGCTGCAACATGGACCTGGTGGCCTACGTCGGGACGGCCCCGAAGCGCGGCGAGACCGTGCTGGGGCGGGAGTTCCACACGGTGCCGGGAGGTAAGGGCGCCAACCAGGCGATCGCCGCGGCGAAGGCGGGCGCGGCGGTGCGCATGATCGGCGCGGTCGGCGAGGACGAGTTCGGCATCCAGATCCGCGACACCCTGCAGAAATCCACTGTGGACGTCGCAGGGGTCCGCGCGGTGCCGGGGCGGAGTGGCACGGCGCACATCGTGGTGGACGACGAGGGCGGCAACTCGATCGTCGTGGTGCCGGGTGCCAACGGGACGGTCGACGGGCTCGCCGACGGCGATGAGGAGCTGATCGCCGGATCGCGGAGTTTGCTGCTGCAGCTGGAGATTCCGCTCCCCGGCGTGGCCGCGGCCGCGGCGGCCGGGCGCCGCAACGGGGTGCGCGTGGTGCTCACGCCGGCCCCGGCGGTGCCGCTGCCCGGGGAAATCCTGTCGAATGTGGACCTGCTGGTCCCCAACGAGCACGAGGCGGCGATCCTGGCGGGCG
The DNA here is from genome assembly GCF_004348985.1 of Saccharopolyspora elongata. GTDB lineage: Bacteria > Actinomycetota > Actinomycetes > Mycobacteriales > Pseudonocardiaceae > Saccharopolyspora > Saccharopolyspora elongata. The sequence goes on from NZ_SMKW01000006.1 coordinate 193,816, forward strand.
ACGACGACCCGCACCGCGCGCTCGCCGCGCTGCTGGAGCTGGTTCCGGAAGTGGTGATCACCCTCGGTGGCCGCGGCTCGCTGTACGGCAACCGCGATGGAGCGCGCGTGGAGGCACCCAGCTTCCCGGTCGAAGCCGTGGACACCACGGCTGCGGGCGACACCTTCGTCGGCGTGCTGAGCGCAGCGCTGGGCGAGGGCGCCGAGATGCCCGAGGCGCTGCGGCTGGCCTCCGCCGGTGCGGCGGTGTCGGTGCAGCGCAACGGGGCCAGCAGCTCGATGCCGACCCGCCAGGAAATCACCGACTTCTTGGCATCCGCATAAGGGATTCACCGCGACAATTACTGTTCGTTCAAGACCGCGTTACGAGGAGTCATTGCACGAGTTTCACGGGCGGCCGGATTGGTCCCGAGTTCGAACCGGCCGCCCGTGGCACGTGCTCACTGAGCGTTGTCGTAGGCCTCGACGACCTCCGCCGGAATGCGGCCCCGGTCGGAAACCTGCATGCCCTGATTCCGGGCCCATTCCCGAATGGCCTGGTTGCGTTCGCGGTCGGCCGCGGTCGGCGTCGCCGAGGGCTTGCCCGGCTTGACGGCGACGCGCTTGCGGCCACCGGTCTTCCGGGCGTTGGCCACGAAAGACGCCAGCGAGTCGCGGAGTTTGGCCGCATTTTCGGTGGACAGGTCAATTGCGTAGTTCACCCCGTCCAAGGCGAACTCGACGGTGCTGTCGGCTGCTGTGCCGTCGACGTCGTCGACGAGCTGAACGGTGACTTTCTGCGCCACGGTAACCCTCGATTCCGGCTCGATTCCCCGTCTTCTCCGCGAACCTCGTGCGGAGAAGAGCGAGCGAACAATAAACGATCGGCGCAAGAATGATCCAGCCGCGGCCGGAATTTCCTGCGATGTGCGCTGGATTACTTTCCAGGATTGCCCCGCAGCGGTTACTGTCCGTTGGTGGTCGGGCGCTCGCCGGCGTGTGAGGTGGCGCGTGACCCACCCGGCGGTTATCGACAGGTCGCCGCGTTGTTCTATGGTTAAGTACGAGACAACAGCGATGCCGCGTGCTACAACGTGGTCAGGGCTCGCAGTAGTCTTACCTGCAAGTGTCGCGGATCGAGGCGGGGCACGTTCCCGAGACAGGTGATCATGGCCGAGCGGATTCAGGTCGAACTCGTCGATGACATCGACGGGTCCCCAGCCAACCACACCGTCACCTTCGCACTGGATGGTGTGACCTACGAAATCGACCTGAACGAGAAGCACACCAAACAACTCCGGGCCGTGCTCGATCGCTACATCAAGGCCGCGCGGGCGCCCAAGCCGGAGCCGGTGCGCAGCACCCGCCAGCAGGAGCGCGAAGAGGAACAGGCGCGGCAGGCCAACAAGCAGCTGACGGAGCAGATCCGCGGTGCCGCGCAGCGCACCCGCGAGCACCTCAGCAAGAAGGCCGCCGAGCCCGAACCGGAGCCCGTCGAGCGGTCGGGGCCCGCCGAGCAGCCGGAGCCGGTCGAGGAAACGCTCTTCGACGCGACGTCGGCAGAGGAAGCGAAGTCGGACGCCGCCCGCGTGCCGGCCGTTTCGCTGCCGACGTTCTCCTCCGCCGTCGACTGAGCTCGCCGGGCAGGTTGGGCGAAACCGCGCTCATTCCGGCCTGACGCCATGCCGTGACCCAATTCCGCAAGATGCCGGAATGATCACGGATCTGGACACGCGCGGTCCGGTCAAAATACGGTGCTCGCGTTTACCCCGGCAGCAGACGGGAGACGCGCGTGGCGGATCGCTGCGGACGAGGCGTGCTGGTGGCGCTGGCCACCGCGATCGCGGCGACCGGCTGCGCCCCGCTGGTGGACGTCGAGCAGACCGCCGCCGAGGTGCGCTCCTCCGTGCAGGCCCCGACGGTGCGCGGCGGCGAGGCGGTGATCGCGCTCGACCAGGAACCGGACAAGCTCGACCCGACGCTCGCGTCGACGCTGGCCAGCCGCCAGATCTTCAGCAGCATGTGCGAGAAGCTCTACGACGTCGACGAATCCGTCCGCCTGGTGCCGCAGCTGGCCGCCGCGCTGCCGCAGATCTCCGCCGACGGCCGGGAACTCACGATCCCGCTGCGCACCAGGGTGCTTTTCAACGACGGCACCCCGCTCGACGCGCCCGCGGTCAAGAAGAGCCTGGACCGGCACCGCGAGCTCAAGGGTTCGGCCCGCAAGACCGAGCTCAACGCGGTCCAGTCGGTGGCGGTCGTGGATCCGAGCACGGTGCGGCTCACCCTGTCCCGGCCCTACGCCCCGCTGACCAGCATGCTCGCCGACCGCGCCGGCATGATCATGTCCCCGGCGAAGCTCGACGAACGCGGCGCGGACTTCACCGACGACCCGGTCTGCGTCGGGCCGTTCCGGTTCACCGAACGCGTCGCGCAGGACCGGATCGTGCTGGACCGCAGCGAGTTCTACTACGACCGCGATCGCGTCCGCCTGGACCGGCTGGTGTACCGGACGGTCCCCGACGACAACATCCGGATGGCCAACCTGCGCTCCGGCGAGTTCGACGTGATCTGGGAGGTGCCCACTCCCGAGGTGCCGATCCTGTTGCGGGACAACGGCATCGTGCTGCTCAACCAGCCGACGCTGCAGTACTACGGCATCACCGTCAACGTGCGCAACGTCGGCGGCGAGACCGGTGAGGTGACCGGCCCGCTCGCCGACGATCCCCGGCTGCGGGAAGCCCTGTCGCTGGCCATCGACCGGCGCACGCTCAACAAGATCGCCTTCAACGGGCTGTTCCAAACCGCCTGCGGGCCCATCCCGGACAGCAGCGAGTACGCCACCCCGAAGACCCAGGAATGCCCGCCGCACGACCCGGAGCGGGCCCGCCGGCTCATCGCCGAGACCGGCGTGCGGACACCGGTGCGGTTCGAGATGACGCTGGCCAACGACCCGACCCAGCTCCGGGCGGGCCAGGTCATCCAGGCGATGGCCGCCCAGGTGGGCTTCGACGTCGTGCTGCGCCCGACCGAGTCGGCGACGGCGATCAGCGAGGCGCGGCAGGGCCACTTCCAGACCTTCTTCGTCGGCTGGTCCGGCCGGCCCGACCCGGACGGCAACATCGCGGCCTTCCACACCGAAGGCGGCTCGCAGAACTACAGCGGCGACTTCAGCCCCGCCACCGACGAGCTGATCGAGCAGGCGGGCAGCGAGCAGGACGTGACCCGGCGCCGGGCCCTGTACGAGCAGATCGTCGACGCCCTGCACCAGCGCAACAACGTCGTCTACCTCTACCGCACGCAGTACTACACCGCGCACACCGCGCAGCTCGCCGGCGTCGAGACCTTCCCCGACGGGATCATCCGGATGAAGTCCGCGGGCCACGTCCGGGCGGGGGGATGACATGCGCAGCTTCGCGCTCCACCGGATCCTGCAGTCCGCGGTGACCCTGGTGCTGGTGTCGCTGGTGGTGTTCGCGGGGCTCCGCGCGCTGCCCGGCGACCCGGCCGTCGCGATCGCCGGCATCGAGGCGGACGAAGCGGTGATCGCGGAGATCCGCCGAGCCCACCTTCTCGACGAGCCGATCCACGTGCAGTACGCGGCCTGGCTCGGCCGCGTGCTGCAGGGCGATCTCGGCGAATCGGCCCAGACCGGCCTGCCGATCGGCGACATCATCCTCACCAGGCTGCCGGTGACCCTCGAACTGGCCGTGCTGAGCCTGCTGTTCGCCGCGCTGATCGGCCTGACCGCCGGAGTGCTCAGCGCGGTGCGCCGTGGCACCGCGGTGGACTGGCTCGGCAACGGTGCGTCGCTGTTCGGCCTGTCCATCCCGAACTTCTGGCTCGGCCTGATGTGCGTCCTGGTGTTCGCGGTCTGGCTCGGCGTGCTGCCCGCCTCCGGCTACGTCCCGTTCACCGAGTCGCCGCTGGGCAACCTGCAACGGCTGATCCTGCCCGCGTTCGTGCTCGGCAGCGGCCTGGCCGCGGTGCTGATGCGGCAGATGCGATCGTCCATGTTGGACGCGTTGGGCTCGGACTACGTGCGGACCGCGCGCGCCAAGGGCGCCGGGGAGTGGCGGGTGGTCGGCATCCACGGCCTGCGCAACAGCCTGATCACCGTCCTGACGATCCTCGGCCTGCAGCTCGGCACGCTGATCTCCGGCGCCGTGGTCACCGAGCAGATCTTCGTGCTGCCGGGCTTCGGCAAATTGATGGTCGATGCCGTGTTCACCCGCGACTACCCGGTGATCCAGGCCGCGGTGCTGGTCTCCGCGGCCGGCTACATCCTGGTGAACCTGCTCGTCGACCTGCTGTATTCGGTGGTGGATCCGCGAATCAGAGTCCGTGGAGGTGCCGGATGACCCAGGCGGATCTGCCGCGGGTGAGCGGTTCGCGACGGGTGCTGCGCCGCCTGCTGCGGCACCGCACCGGCGTCGTCGGGCTCGTGCTGTCGGCGCTGTTCGTGCTGGTGGCGGCGGCCGCGCCGGTGATCGCGCCGACGGACCCGGCGGCGGTGAACTTCGACCAGGTCCTCCAGCAGCCGTCGCTCGCGCTGCCGCTGGGCAGCGATGAGCTCGGCCGCGACCAGCTCGCGCGCGTCATCTACGGCATCCGCGCGTCGATCGCGGTCGGCGTGCTGTCGGTCCTGCTCGCGGTGGTCGTCGCGGTGCCGCTCGGCCTGATCGCCGGCTACTACCGCGGCTTCGCCGACACCGTCGTCTCGCGCCTCACCGACACCCTGCTGGCGTTCCCGTTCCTGGTGCTGGCCGTCGGCCTGGCCGCGGTGCTCGGCGCGTCGATGGTGAACGCGGCCATCGCGATCGGGCTGTCGCAGGTGCCGAACCTGATCCGCGTCATGCGCGGGGAGACCCTGCGGCTGGCCGGCGAGGACTACGTGGCCGCCTGCGTCGCGGCCGGGGCGCGCGGCACGACCGCGATGTTCCGGCACATCCTGCCCAACGCGGTGAATGCGCTGCTGATCCAGGTCACGGTCGCCATCCCGCTGGCGATCATCGGTGAGGCGCTGCTGTCGTTCCTGGGGCTGGGCGTGCAGCCGCCGGAGGCATCGCTCGGCGTGATGCTGTCGGCCGCGCAGACGTACCTCGCGCAGGCGCCCTGGCTGGTGGTCTTCCCCGGCCTGGCGGTCGTGCTCGCGACGCTCGCCTTCAACCTCCTGGGCGACGGCCTGCGCGACGCCCTCGATCCGAAGGGGCAGCGATGAGCGACGTGCTTTCCTTCACCGACCTGCGGGTGCGCTTCCGCACCGAGGACGGCGTCGCGGAGGCGGTCCGCGGCGTCAGCTTCGGCATCGCGCCCGGCGAGATCCTCGCGGTGGTCGGCGAGTCCGGCTCGGGCAAGAGCGTCACCGCGATGTCCGCGCTCGGGCTGCTCGCGCCGACCGCCGAGGTCACCGGGCGCATCGAGCTGGACGGCGCCGAACTGAGCGGGCCGGACCTGCGGCGGATCCGGGGCAAGCAGCTCGCGATGGTCTTCCAGGAGCCGATGACCTCGCTCAACCCGGTCTTCACCATCGGCTGGCAGCTCGTCGAGGCGATCCGGCTGCACCGGGACATGCCGGCCGGTGAGGCGCGCGAGCACGCGGCGGAACTGCTCGACGTCGTAGGCATCCCGGAGCCGCGCCGACGGCTGAAGCACTACCCGCACCAGCTCTCCGGAGGGCAGCGGCAGCGGGTGGTGATCGCGATGGCGCTGGCCTGCGAGCCCAGGGTGCTGATCGCCGACGAACCGACAACCGCGCTGGACGTGACGGTGCAGGCCGAGATCCTGGCCCTGCTGCGCGACCTCCGCGAACGCCACGGGATGACGATCCTGCTGATCACCCACGACATGGGGGTCGTGGCGGACCTCGCGGACCGGGTGGTGGTGATGCACCGCGGCGTCCTGGTCGAGCAGGCCCCCGTCGAGCAGCTGTTCCGCGCGCCCGAGCACGACTACACCAAGGCGCTCCTGGCGGCCGTGCCGAGGCTGGAGATCGGCGAGCGCGCCGAAGCCGAGCCCGCAGAGCCGGTGCTCAGGGTCGAAGACCTGGTCGTGAGCTACGCCGGCCAGCGCGCTGTCGACGGGGTGTCGCTGCACGTCGAACGCGGCGAAGTTCTCGCGCTGGTCGGCGAATCCGGCTCCGGGAAGTCCACTGTGGGCAAGGCGGTGGCCCGCCTGGTGACCCCGGCGGAGGGCCGGATCGTGCTCGACGGCCAGGACATCAGCCGGCTGCCGGCACGACGGCTGCGCTCGGTGCGCCGCAACATCGGCATCGTCTTCCAAGACCCCGGCTCATCGCTGGACCCGCGCATGACCATCGCGGACAGCATCGCCGAGCCACTGCGCCTGCACCGAGCTGCACGCGGCCGCGAACTGGCGGAGCGCGTCGGCGCCCTGCTCGACGCTGTGGAGCTCGGAGCGTCGATGCGCGGCCGCTACCCGCACGAGCTGTCCGGCGGGCAGCGCCAGCGCGTCAGCATCGCGCGGGCGCTGGCGCTGGAGCCGCGATTGCTGATCGCCGACGAACCGACCAGCGCGCTCGACGTGTCGGTGCAGGACGCGGTGCTCCGGCTGTTCCAGGAGCTCCAGGCCAGACTGAACTTCAGCTGCCTGTTCATCAGCCACGACCTGGCGGTGGTGAACCTGCTCGCCCGCCGGGTGGCCGTCATGCACCGGGGCGAGGTGGTCGAGCAGGGAGACCGCACCCAGGTGCTCGGCGACCCGCAGCACGAATACACGCGACAACTCCTGGCCGCGGCTCCGGTGCCCGACCCGGTCCGCCAGCGCTCGCGCCGGGCCGCGTCCTGAAGGAGCGGTCAGTCCTCGGCGCGGTGCCGCCGCGACCTGCTGCGCGAACCGGGCCCGGTTCGCGCAGCCTTCTTGGCCTCGGCCTTCGGTCGCTCGACCCGCTCAGTCAGGGCGGCGGCGAACTCGGGCGGGGCGCTGGGACCCCAGTTCCGGTCTTCCGGGTCCCCAAGCGTCTCGCGCAGCTCGGTGTAGATCGGTGTGGAGTCCACTGCTACCCCCGTTCAGACGATCGCCTGGGAGGCTACCGGCGCTTTCCGGGCGATTCGCGGCGACGAAGCAGGACCACACGAACGTGGACTCGAACCGCGGTCCCGGCCGCCATCCCGCGCAAGCACCCCAAGATCGGCTCTGACCTGGTGTTTTGATGTTTAAGGGGGGTGGTTGCAGGGGGTGTTTCGGGGGTGTGTAAATTTATCCAAGTCAGAGCGACACGGGCCGGGAAAACCGGGCCGAGCCTGACACGGGTCGCGAACCAAGCTCCTGCCTTCGGGTGGTAGAGTGGGCGAACCGGTAAAGCGGTGAAGAGGAAATGCTCCCCGGAGCTTTGATCCCTGGTTCAGGGGTTGGGTGATGGTGTGGGTGTGTTCTTTGAGAACTCAACAGCGGACTGTTTTGGTTAGTGTTCTTTTATGCCCCCGACCATTTCGGTGGTTGGTGGTTTCTTTGAGTATGACGCTCGCCCTGTGGGGTTTGAGTGTCTGCTGGGATTGTTCAACAGCATTGTTGGAGAGTTTGATCCTGGCTCAGGACGAACGCTGGCGGCGTGCTTAACA